>JBGAHX010000002.1:0-254057 GCA_044225935.1 Gemmatimonadaceae bacterium | reverse complement strand
GCCACATCCATATCGTCCGCTTCCCCTGCCGAGGGGCGTACGTCCCGGGGCAGCGCGTCTGCGTCACCGAGCTGACCTTCCTCAACCGGCGCGACATCTCCGCAGCGCCGGTGGCGTCGTCCATCATCCATGAGGGGATGCACGCCCGCGTGGATCGTATGGGGGTGCGCGCCGAGGGGCGGGACAGGGCGCGCGAGGAGCGACTGTGCCGGAAGGCGGAGTTGGCCTTCGGGCTGTCGCTCCCGGAGTCGTTAGGCGCGCCGGTGGTGGAACGGGCGCTGGCGTCGTTGCAGCTCGCGGATCAGGAAGTGGCGCCGGAGATCGACTGGCGTCTTGCCCGGGCGCGGCAGGATGCCGTGGATCGCAACGCGGCAGGCGCGAACTGACGCGACGGGCGCGCGGATGCGAGGGGGCGCGCCCACGCGATCAGCGCGTACTCACACGACCGGCGCGCACTGACGCGATGGGCACGCACTCACGCGACGAGAGCGATCTGACGCGACGAGCGCGACCCAACGCGGCCGTGTACAACTAACGCGGGGGAGCCGCCGCCGGACAGGTCACGCGCCGCATCGGAAACTCGATCCCCTTCACGCTCGTCCCTTGCGTCCCTTCGATGCGCGCCAGAAGCGAGTCGCCGCCCGCGCGGCGACGATAGATCACGCGCTGCGGGAAGTCGTGCGCGGGATTCGAGAAGGTGACCATCGAGTCGGAAACGGCGATAGCCGCGAACGGCGTGACCGGCGCGCCTCCGGGCTGCGCGAGGTAGGTAAGCACTCCGTCAATCGACGCGATGCGCAGAAACTCGAACTCGCGCATCCTTCCCGATGCAGTGGTGCGCCCCAGCCCCAGCATCACGCCACCGCGTGGCGACATCCACTGCTCCTCGATCACGGTAGTGCCGGCGTTGCGCTCCCAGCAGCCGGCCATCCAGCGAACGGTGTCGATGTCGTTAGGTGTCTGCGCATGGAGCGACGTGGCGCTGAGCGCAGCGAGCATCGGTATCCAGATGGCCGAGAGCAGGCGCGGACGGATCGTGAGCATGTTCGTTCGGGGGAGGAGGTGCAGGGTGGAGATACGTTAGCGTGGCGAGAACGTAGGCGCCTCAGGTTCGGTCGCCTTGGACAAATGCGACACCCCCGCGAATCTTCCGGGCATGGAGTACCGCGAGTTCCCTCCCCCAACCGCCACCGCTGCGCACGTGCGCTGCCTCTGGACGCTGCGCGACTCGGCGACGGCCGAAGACCACGGGGCGTCAGATGCGAATGTAGACGGTGACGGCGGGGGCGACCCCGCGCTTCCGGACGGCTCTCCCGAGCTGATCATCAACCTCGCTGATCCGTTTGAATACATCGCCGCCGACGGATCGCGGGTCCTCCAGCCGCGCGCCTTCCTGGTGGGACAGATCACCCGCCCGTTCTCTGTGCAGCCGACGGGCGCGGTCGACCTGGTGGCGGTCCGCTTCGAGGCGCACGGTGCAGCGCTCGTCTGCGACGACCTCGCTCCCCTCACCGACACCTGGTCCCCAATCGAGGCGCTGCCGCCGAGCGGCATCGCGGAGTTGGCAGGGCGGCTGGAGCGAGAGCCGACGACCGAAAGGCGCGTGCAGCTGACGGCGTCGTGGCTGGAGCGATTGGTTCGCGAGCACGGTCACCCGGACGCGCGCGTAGTCGCGGCAGTGGCCGCGATCCGCGCGTCGCACGGCGCGCAGAACCTCGAGTTGCTCGCCGACTCGCTACGCCTCTCTCCCCGGACTATGCAGCGCCTCTTCGCGCGACAGGTGGGGATCTCTCCCAAGCACCTCGCGCGCATCGTTCGCTTCCAGCACGTCCTCCGCGCCTGGCGCGCGAATCCGCAGACCTTTGCGCGCGCGGCCGTCGATGCTGGCTACTTCGACCAGTCGCACCTGGTGCGCGACTTTCGCGACTTCGCCGGCGCTCCTCCGGCTGGACTGCTCGCGGCGCTCCCCGAGTTCACCGCACTCTTTCTCTCGTAAGGCACGCCGGCGCGAGCGTGCTTCGCTCGACTCGGCGAGATGCGACGAGCGCCGTGCGGCGGACATCGTCCGGCCACACGGCGCTCGTTGCAATCGGCTGCTACTCGTCAGGCACCGCCGCGCATCAGCGCTATGGCGACATGGGATCGCTGGTTAGCGCCCCATCCGGACGACGTTCTCGGCGGCGGGGCCCTTCTGCCCCTGCACGATCTCGAACTCCACACTCTCGCCTTCGCTGAGCGACTTGAAGCCGTTGCCCTGGATGGCCGAGTGGTGGACGAAGCAGTCCTTCTGACCGTCGGCGGGGGTGATGAAGCCGAAGCCCTTGGCATCATTGAACCACTTGACGGTGCCGGTCGTACGCATGTGCAATACTCCTGAAATGGTGTTGTGCGGTGTAAGTCGGAGCTCGGCCAGGAGACCTGATGCAAACATGCCGACCACATCGTGCTCGTGATCACCCTCACGACGGGCGCCACCACTCGGTGACTGCGATCCAAACAAAACGGGCCTGCTCGCTGTGGCAGGCCCGTGTCATTCGGAACTTGTCGGCGCGCCGAGGCGTGCCTATCGCTGCCGCAGAAACTAGTGGTGCGTGCTGCAAAATGCAATTGAATGTTGGGATTCCTGCGATCTTTCGCCTCACCGCTCGTAGTCCCGTCCGCTACTTGATCCCGATCATCCCCTTCACCGCCGCGGTGAGCTTGCTGGCGTCGTAGCCGAGCCCTGCGCGATAGACGGTCACGACGTTCTTGATGTCGGCCGGCGTGCGGGTGGGGTCGCCACGCAGCACCACGAGGTCGGCCTGCTTCCCCGTGGCCACCGTTCCTATGCGATCCTGCATCCCGAGCACGGTCGCGCCGTTCGAGGTCATGATCTTGACCGCTTCCTCCGGCGTGAAGCCCGACTCGACGAGGAGCTCGAAGTTGCGCTGGTCGGCATAGCCGGCGATCGCGCTCAGGCAGCAGGGATCGCTCCCCGCCGCCAGCAGTCCCCCCGCCTTGGCGAAGGCGCGCTCGAACTCCATGTGCTTCTTGAAGACCTGTCGCGCCACCGAGTCCTTGGCCTGCGGGGCGCGGTCGTACCACGCCGAGACGACCTTGGCCACGTCGGGATGCAATGCGTCGAGGACGCGCTGGTCGCGCGGGACTCTGCTCGGTGAGCCGATCTCGAAGACGGCGAGCGTTGAGGTCATCGCCACTTTCTTCGCGACCATCTCCCTGATGGTGCGCTGCACGTCGGCGCTGTTGACGTCCAACCCCGCGAAGATCGCCGAGTCACCGGCTGTTGGGCATTTGTCCGGTTCCTTGCCGGGATACCACTCGGTGTTGGTGAGGAAGCCGTGCTCGAGGTTGTCGATCCCGAGGGCGACCGCCTCGCGGAAGCCGACGGAGCAGAGATGGGCGGTGACCTTCACGCCACGCTTGTGTGCCTCGTCGATCGCGGCACCGAGTTCGGCGCGACTCACGGTGGTGTAAGCCTTGAACCAGGTCACTCCTTCCTCGGCCCAGTAGCGGACGACTCGGCGCGCGTCGTCGGCGTCGCGGAGCGGGTGCATGATCCCGACGCCGGCCCCAATCGGCCCTTGCAGGTACGGACCGGTGACGACGACGTTAGGCCCAGGGAGTTCGCCGCGATCGATCGCCCCCTTGAGGTTGAGCTCGAGGTAGGCGTCGGCGCTTCCCGTCGTGCGAATAGTGGTGATCCCGGCGCTCAGGAAGAGCTTGGGATAGCTGGTGAGCATCGGGCGGAGCGAGCCGTTGACCGACGAGTAATACATGTGGTCGTGGATCCCGACGATCCCCGGGATCACGCTGTGCCCCGTGAGGTCGACCACCTGCGCGCCTTGCGGAACGGTGACCGAATTTGCGGCGCCAACCGCGCTGATCCGATCGCCGGTGATGACGACGGTCTGGTCATCGCGCGCCGGGGCGCCGGTTCCATCGATGACCCGCACGTGGGTGAGCGCCACGACCGGGGCATCGACGGCGACAAACTGCTTGACGGCGGGCGACAGCGTGCGCGCACCGGCCGCGCCTTGCGCGCCTAACGTGCCAGTCGCCATCAGCGCGGCAGCTGCCGCGAGGACTCGTGCAATGCGTCGCATAACGAGTATCGGGTGGAGGAGGGGGAGCACGACTACTGTACGTCGAACACAGTCATCATCCCCGAGCCCAGGTGCTCGGCGATGTGGCAATGGATCATCCAGCGCCCGGGGTTGGACATCTCCACCAGGAGTTCAACGGTCTCCCCGACCGGGATCACGGCGGTGTCCTTCCACGCCATGTTGTCACTCGGGACGCCGTTGCGCGAGAGGATGACGAAGCGCTGCCCGTGAATATGGATGGGGTGCGCCATCGCGTGCGCGGAGAGAGGGTCGTTGAAGAGTTGCATCCGTACGAGGTCGCCGCGCTTGAAGCGCCAGTGGACCTGCATGTTCTCGTCGCCGGACACCGGATCGCGGAGGATCCAGGTCGCCTGACGGCTCGTCACCGACCAGTTGGCCATCGGCATCCCGTCGTTCCAGTCGGCGGCGATCGGCGTTCCCCAGAGCATCGTTGAGACTGCGGTGGGGATCTGGTCGAGGCGAACGGCGAGGGTCAGAGAATGCGTCGCCGGTCGAGACGCCTCGCGACGGAGCGTCGCAAACTCGGCGGTGACTTCGGCGTTGGTCCGGAGCTTGGCGTGCGCGTCGGCGAGGTCGGGCGAGACCGGCGTGTCCGACACCCTAACCATTCCCAGCGTGTCGACCTGCGGGTAGAACCAGCCGGCCATGTGATCGAGCGCCTGAATTCGGCTCACCAGCGGGACGTCGCCGGCCTTGTCGAATCGTACCTCGACGACGTAGCGCTCCGCCGGTGCGATGACGGCGTTGGTCGCCCAGCGCTCGCGCTCGAATCGTCCAATATCAGTCCCCACAACCTTCAACCGAAGTGTGTCGAACGAGAGGTTGAAGAAGCGGGCGTTCGCCGCGTTGGTGAGATGGAAGCGCACCACCTCGCCGCGCTTCACCTCAAGCGTCCAGCGCCGAGCGCCGTTGACCAGGGTGACGTTGCCATGTCGCCCCGAGAGCGCGTGGGTGGGCCCCTCGCGACCATAGGGAACAAGCCCCTTCTCGTCGAGCAGGAGGTCGTCGAGCATGAGCACCTCCTCGCGGTTCACCCGTCCCCAGTAGTCGCGCGCGTTAGGCGCGACGAGGATGTTGCCCGCGAGGCCGAGGTCCTGCTGCGTGTCCTCGCGGACATGCGGGTGATACCAGTAGATCCCGGCGTCGCGAAAGTGTACGCGATAGAGAAAGTGCGCTCCGGGCTGCACCGCATCCTGCGTCACGCCGACCGCACCATCAGAACGGTTCTCCAGCCGAATCCCATGCCAGTGCACGGCGCTCGGCTGGTCGATCGCGTTCGCGAAATCGACGAGGATGGTCGCCCCCTCGTGCACCTCGAGCAGCGGTCCCGGCACCTGGCCGTTGTAGCCGTACATCACCAGCGTGTGTCCGTCGATGCTGCGGCGCACGAGCCCTGCCGTCAGGTGCAACGTGTCGCCATCCTGCAGCGCGAGCACCTCGCGCTCGCGCGCCAACGGAATGGTCGACGGATCGACACCAGCCGCCGGAAGCCACGGCGCCACATCCGGACGCAGCGCGTGCATCCCCGGCATCGGACGCATCCACTCGGGCATCGGCGGCATTCGCCAATCACCCGAAGCAGCACCAGCGCTCGCACCATGCATCGCGTGCCCCGCCATCGCATCCCCACCACTCGCGCCCTGCGTCGCGCCATCATCGCGCACTCCCCCCGGCGACGATGGCTGCGTGAGATCCCTGTGCGCCAGCAGACGAACCCCCGGCGACGTTCCCCTGAGCACCAACCGCCCCTCACGCCGCCCGACCCGCGCCGAACGCTCCGCGCTCACCAGGATCCGGTACTGCTCCATCGTCACCTCACCCAGCTCGGTCACCCCGTTCCGTACCTCACCCACCCGAACGACGGTGTCCATCGATAGCGGCGTCACCCAAGCCACGTACGCCGAGTAGTCGCCGAGCGACTTCGGGTCGGGGAGACCGGAGATCCTGGCGGTCAGGAGTCGGCGAGGGTGGCCGTCGGCGGTGACCGAGACACCGAACTGCGTCGGGACCGGCCGCAACCTCAGCGCTCCCGACGCCGACGGAAGGTCGGGGGTCGGAATCAGCGCCGCACAGTACAGCTCGACCGCCGCGCGCCGAGCGTCGGGCGACTCACACTCATCCTGCTGCGGCGCGTCTGGCCGACGCAAGGCGGCCGCGGACGCGAAGACAGGGAGGGCGAGCAGCGCGAACGAAAGTGTGGCTCGGTAGAAACGCATCGAGCCGAAAACATGTGCAATTGTCGCACGCCCGCGCCATCGCGCAACGAAACGATACCGCACTCGGCGCGACACTCTCGGTCCGTGCCGCTGCATCAGCCCTCGCAAAGCGACGTTGCGGTCGACCCGCAGACTCGGCGCAACCTCGAGGTTCGTGCCGCAGCTCCCCCTCCCTCACGCCCAGCGAGGTTGCGGTCCGCACATCGAATTACTTAGGTTTTTACCACAGTAAACAGTGTTTACTTGTCGCACTGGCGACGATCCTTCGGCCGATCGATCCCCCAGTGCGTTCCCTCTTCGAGGCGAGTCGAAATGGCGCTCGCGCCAATCGCGGCCGGAGAATGCACCCCCCATGTCGAATTGTGCAGGTCTGGTTCGACTAATGGATAGGACGCGCATTTCGGCGTCCCGACCGATGAGTTTTCCCTCCCGGTCAGGTCTACCTAGACAGGCCCCGCTTCGAGCGCCACCGTTTTCGCGATCCTCGCGACGCCCCTCAGCCGTCGAGTGACTGCCATGCTCCCCGCCGACCTCCGCTTCGCCCTCCGCTCCCTCGCGCGTTCCCGCGGCTTCGCGCTCACGGTCATCCTCACGCTCGCCCTCGGGATCGGCGCGAACACAGCGATCTTCAGCGTGGTGCGCGGAGTGCTCCTGCGCCCCCTCCCGCACCGCGACGGCGACAAGCTCGTCTACCTGCGCCAGTCGATCGACGGCCCCGGCGGCGACAACATCGCCTTCTCGGTCCCCGAAATCGTCGACATCCGCGACCACGCCAAGTCGTTCTCGGGGATCGCCGAATACTCGCCGGTCACGCTCACGCTCCAGGGAGAGCAGGACGCAGTGCGTATGCAGATCGGGCTCGTCACCGGCAACTATTTCTCGGTGATGGGACTCTCGCCGATCCTCGGGCGCGCGCTCAACGACGGCGACGACGGCACGGGCGTCCCACCGGTGATGGTCCTGACGCGCGATTACTGGATGCGCCGCTTCGGTGGCGACAGCGCAATCATCGGGAAGACGGTGCGCATCGACGGGAAGGCGACGGAGATCGTCGGCGTCCTGCAGGACGCCCCAAACTTCCCGCAGCGCAACGACGCGCTCATGAACATGGTGATCAGCGAGCACCACACGAGCGCGCTGATGCAGAACGGGCGCACGCATCGCATGACCGACATGATCGGCCGCCTGGGCCCCGGCGTGTCGCTCGAGCAGGCACGGACCGAAGTCGCGACGATCCGCAAGCGCGTGCAGGCGGAGTTCCCCGAGTCGTACGACCCGGGCTCCAACTTCCGCGTGACGGTGACGCCCTTCGTCGAGGTGCTGGGCGAAAAGGCGCGCTTCACCCTCTGGCTCCTCATGGGGGCCGCGGCCTTCGTGATGATCATCTCGGCGGCCAACGTCGCCAACCTCTCGCTCATGCGCGGGATCCGGCGCGAGCACGAGCTGGTGGTGCGCGCCGCGTTAGGCGCGGGGACGCGCCGCCTGCGGAAGCTCCTCCTGGTCGAGAACCTGGTCCTGACGCTCGCGGGCGCGGCGCTGGGGCTGGTGCTGGCGTTAGGCGGGGTGCGCCTGCTCAAGACCTTCGCCGAACGCTACTCGCCGCGCGCCGGCGAGATCCGCATTGATGGGATGGTTTTGGGCTTCACGCTCCTGCTGAGCTTCCTCGTCGCGGTGATCATCTCCTTCGCCCCGACACTCGCCGAAGAGGGGAAGCTGGGGACGCTGATCTCGTCGGGGATCAACCGGATGAGTGGTGGACTCAAGCGGCAGCGACTGCAGCGCGGGCTCGTAGTGGCGCAGATCGCCGTCTCGGTGATCCTCCTGACCGGCGCTGGGCTCCTGACCCGCACGATGTTGCAGCTGTCGGAGGTGCGGAGCGGGCTTACCAGCGAGGAAGTGCTGACGATGGAGGTCCCGCTCACCGGCGGTGGGCGGAGCGATGCCGACACGCGGGCGCTCTACACGCGGATGCAGGACCAGCTGCGCGGCATCCCCGGAGTCAGTGACGTGGGGCTCGGGTCGACGATCCCGCTCCGTGCGGCCGACGTCCTCCTCGACATCAAGGCCGACGGGCGTCCGCTCGCGGCCGGCGAGGCGCAGCCGCGCGCCGAGTTCCGCACGGCGAACGTCGACTACTTCCGCGCTGCCGGGATTCCGCTCAAGTCGGGGCGCGAGTTCACCTCGACCGATCGCGATTCCTCGCAGAAGGTGGTGATCGTCAACGAGACGCTCGCCAAGCAGCTCTTCCCCGACCGCGACCCGGTGGGGCAGCGCCTGGCCTGGACGGGTGAGGTGCTGCAGTTCATTGGCGTGAGCGGCGACTGGCGCACGATCGTGGGCGTCGTCGGCGACACCAAGGACGGCGGGCTCGACGCCGAGCCGCGCGGCGTCGTCTTCATGCCGTTCTCGCAGGAGGCAGTTTGGTTCGGCGGACTGGTGATCCGGGCCAACGCGAACGCCGCCAACCTGGCCGGCGCCGCGACCAAGGTCGTCCGTGAGATCACACCGTCAGACCCGATCGAGAACGTCCTTACGGTGGCGCAGATCCGCGACCAGAGCGTGGCGCCGCGCCGCCTCAACGCAGTGCTGGTTTCCTCGTTTGGTGCGCTGGCCGTGCTGATTGCCGCGGTCGGCATCGCCGGCGTGCTCGCCTTCTCGGTGAGCGCCCGCACGAACGAGATCGGGATTCGCATGAGCCTCGGCGCCGATTCCGGGCGGGTGCAGCGGATGATCCTTGGCGAGGGAGGGATCCTGCTCATGGCCGGGCTCATCATCGGGATCGCCGGCGCGCTCCTCGTCTCGCGGGTGATGCGCGGATTGTTGTTCGGCGTCCCGCCGTACGATCCGATCACGCTCGTCGTTGTCGGTGTGCTGATGGCCGCGATCGGGATCGCCGCCTGCTGGCTCCCGGCGCTCCGTGCGTCACGAATCGAACCTACACTGGCGATGCGGGGGAACTGAGGGCTGTCGATGCGCCTCCGAGTCGACGTCGTGTTGAGGGCGGTGGTCGCCGCCCTCTTCGCCTCGACCTGCATGGCGCTGTGGATCGCGATCGGCCGACGCACGGATTTCCTCGCCGCGTTCCCAGGCGCCGAGCAACCGACGGTGTACAACGCGTTTGTCGCGGTGGCGATCGTTGGACTCATCGCCCTGATAGGGCTTTGGCGCTGGCGACCCTGGGCCATCGCGCTCTACGGCATCTCGGGCGGCTTTGCCGTCGCACTCGACATAATCGCGCGGGCACCGCTTGCCCACCGTCTGACCGTCGCCACGATGGCGGTACTCGTGCTCCTGCTCGCCTACGCCAACCGGCGCCGCTTCACGCAAACGCAAATGCGCGCCGCCTGAGCGACGCGCATCACGTACCAGCTGCCAACCGCTAGTCTCCGTTGACCGCAGCTAGTCTCCGCGGATCGCCAGCACCGGATTGATCCGCGTGACCCGCCGGGCCGGGATCCACGCGGCCACGATCGCCACCAGGAGCAGCACCACCGGCGCCACCAGGAAGGCCAGCGGATCTGTCGCGTTGACGCCGTAGAGCACCCCGCTCAGCACCTTCGCCGCCACCGCCGAGAGGACGAGTCCCACCACGGCACCGATCCCGACGAGGCGCATCCCGCCCCCCATCATCAGCTTCACGACCTGCGAGACGTTGGCCCCCATCGCCATGCGGATCCCTACCTCGCGAGAGCGAGTCGACACGGCGTAACTCACGACGCCGAACAACCCGATCGACGCCAGCAGGAGCGCGATCGTCCCGAACGCCGAGATCACCCACGCCCCCAATCGGTGCGGGAGCAGCGACTCGGCGAGGTGACGATCCATCGTCTTGGTGAACATCACGACCACGTCGGGGTCGAGCGTGCGCGCCGCCGAGACGAGCTGCGGGATGAGCGCATCGGGGTTGGACTGCGTGCGGGCGACGAGTGTCATCCCCGCCCCGGGGTTCTGGTTGAACGGGCGGTAGACGAACGGGAGCGGATCCTCGCCTAACGTCTTGATCTTCGCGTCGGCGGCGACGCCGACGACGGTCATCTCCTTCCCGCGCACACGAATGGTGTTGCCGAGTCCACTCTGGCCGGGCCAGAACTTCTTCACGAAGGCGTCGCTGACGATCACGACCTGATCGCCATCCTGCGTGTCCTGCGATCCGAACTGTCGGCCGGCGATGAGCTTGAGCGCGGCGGCGTCGAAGTACCCTTCCGAGACGCGGGCCCAATCGATGGACCAGGCGTCGCGCTCGGGGGGCGGGTCGATGCCGGGGATCACGACATCGGTCGACTGGTTGTCGAGCGCGTTCAGCTGCAAGTCGTCGATCATCCCGACGGCGGTCACGCCCGGTACGGCGGCGATCTGGTTGCGGAGCTGCGTATAGAAGTTGAACATCTGCTCCGGCGTGCGGGTGCTGATCGGCTCTTGCAGCTGCACCATCGCCGCGGGGGCCGAGCCGAAGCCGGGATCGATCGCCAGGCGCGCCTTGAACGAGCGGAGGAAGAGCGCCGAGCCGACGAGGAGGACGAGCGAGACGGCGACCTGCAGCACGACCAGCGACCCACGCAGCGAGACGTTGCCGCTGCGAGCGCCACCGACGCTTTCGTCCTTGATGATCTTGGCGATATCTGGGCGTGTGGCCTGTAGCGCCGGTGCCAGTCCGAAGGCGATCCCCGCGAGCAGCGTCACGGCGATGCTGAAGGAGAGCACCAGCGGATCGAACGACAGGTCGAGCTCGATGGGGATCGGGAGGGGGAGGTTGGCACTAACGAGCAAGCGCAGGAGGACAGCGGCGAGCGCGAGGCCGGCGCCACCGCCGAGTACCGCCAGGAGCAACGTCTCGGTGAGGAACTGCCGCACGAGGCGTCCGCGCCCGGCGCCGATGGCAAGGCGCACCGCGACCTCACGGCGGCGATCGGCGGCCTGCGCGAGCAGGAAGGAAGCGAGGTTGGCGCAGGCGATCAGGAGGACCATCGCCACGACCGCCATCATGAGCGCCGCCGCCGGGACGATCACCCGGTCGATCATCGGGTTCACGATGACCTTGGTCGACGCGACCATCGGGAACGAGTTGTCGCTCTTCCACTGGTCGGGGGCCTGCACGCGGAGTGTCGCCGCGATGCGTTCGAGGACGCTCTTGGCTTGCGCCATCGTGACGCCGGGCGCCAGGCGTCCGATCCCGAAGACGCTCTGGTTACTGCGCATCTCGAGCTCGTTCGCCCCGCCCCCGGGTTGCAGCTGCGAGACCATCATGCGCGAGGCGTAGAAGGCCGGCGCGATGATGCGCATTGCGCCGCGATACGACTTGGGGGCGACGCCCACGATGGTGTACGGTTGCGCGTTGAGCCGGATGGTCTTCCCGACAGCCGACGGGTCGCCTGCATAACGACGCTCCCAGTAGTCGTAGGAGAGCACCACGACCGGGTGCGCGCCGGGCGCGACATCGTCGGACGGGAGCAAGCCTCGCCCGTACGCCGGCCTAAGCCCGAGGAGCGAGAAGTAGTTGCCGGTCACCAGCTCCCCGGGGATCGCCTCGAAGGTCCCCCCTTCGTCGACTTGCGACATCGTCAGGCGGAAACCGGCGATCCCGCTGAAGGCGTCGCCGTGCTCGCGCTCGAGGTCGCGCAGGTCGGGGAAGGCCATCGTCCCGTAGTCGAAGCCGTCCTGCGCCTTGTAGATGTCGACGAGTTCCCCCGGGCGCTCCAACGGCGCCTTGCGGAAGGCGATCGCGTTGACGAGGGAGAAGATCGCGGTGTTGGCGCCGATCCCGATCGCGATCGACACGATGGCGATGAGGGTGAAGCCGGGGCGCTTGAGGAGGCGACGGACCGCGACGCGCAGGTCCTGCGTGAGCTGTTGCATGGACTGGACTCGGAGGGTGGCGACGGGCGACGGGCGTGCCACCGCTTACGGGGCGACGGACGAATGGGTTTCCGCCGACCCGACCCGCTACGCGGGCTTGAGCACCTCGCCCGTCGCCCCGGTCTCACGGTCGTAGGTGACGATATGCGCCCACTCGTCCGCATCGGAGCGCGCCACGACCGCCACCACCGGCTCCGTGTCGCTGAGGTTGAACACTTCATGCGGGACCCCCGGCTCGATGAAGATGAAGTCTCCCGCACCGTTCTCGACCGACTTCTTGAGAAGGTCACCGTACTCGTGGCGCACACGACCGTGGAGGATGTAGAGCATCACCTCGAAGCCCACATGCACGTGCGCGAAGGCAACGGCCCCGGGCGGCACGGTGGCGATGTTCATCGACAGCTGCTTGGCCTTGGTGTTCTTGGACGACAAGCCGGCCTGGTACTGGATGCCGTTCCAGGCGCGCACGGTTTCGCTGTTGCGGATGACGGAGATGCCGTCGTGGTGTTCGACGAATTGGGTGAGGTCGAGCATGGGAGAGACTGGGAAAGGACGGGGGACGGGGGACGGGGGACGGGAGACGGGGGTTCGGAGCGCACGGCGCCAGTTCGGCGCCCATTACACCGCGCCAACTAAGTGCAGCACATCCGTCAGAAGCCACCAGGTGCCGACGGTGAGCATGGCCAGTGGAATCAAATAGCGAATGCAGGTAATCAGGACGGTCGTGCCGAGTCCCTTGTCGCCGAGCTGTTCGAGGAGCGCGCCGCGTTGCAGGAACCAGCCGACGGTGAGCACGGAGAGCAAGGCGCCGAGTGCCTGCATCCCCGAGCCGAAGGTCAGGTCCCATACCACGAAGATCTTGAGGTTGATCATCGGGATGATGGAGACCAACCCGACCACGCCCGAGAGCAGGACGATCGCCCTGCGGCGGGTGAGGCGGGTGTTGTCGACGACGCTCGTCACGAGCACTTCGAAGGCGGCGACGTCCGACAAGTATGCGGCGCCAAACAGCCCGAGGAAGAAGAGCGTCCCGAACAGCGCCCCGCCGGGCATGCGGGCGAAGACGCGGGGAATCGTATCGAACAACAGCCCCGGGCCGCTCGAGGGCGAGAGGCCGAAGGCGAACACCGCCGGGAAGATCACGAAGCCGGCGAGCAATCCCGCCGAGGTGTCGCCGAAGACGGTCCAGGCGGCGTTCGACGGGAGCGTGACGCCGTCGTCGAGGTACGAGCCGTACGTCACCATGAACGTACCGCCTAACGAAAGGGAGAAGATCGCCTGCCCCATGGCGGCGACCATCACGGTCGGCGACAAGTCCTGCCAGGCGAATTTGCCGATGAACCAGCGCACCCCCTCCCCTGCCCCCGGCAACGTCACCGAGCGGACGATCAGGATCAGCAAGATGGCAAACAAGGTCGGCATGATGACCGTGCTCGCCCGCTCGATTCCCTTTCGCAACCCGCGGTCGAGGACGACGGCACACGTCAGGATCACCACGCCGGTGCACACCAGCTGCAACGCGACCGACGTCCCGCTCACACCGGTCTCCGGCGGGAGGATCGCGGCCGCGTTCAGCGTCACTCCAACGCCCGACAACACCTCACCGAGCGCGAAGTAGAGCACCCATCCCACCACATTCGTGTAGTACGCCGTCGCCGCAACCACGACGCAGAACAGGAGCCCGCCGACGATGCGCCCTCCCGGCAAACCGCCGCGCTGGAACGCCCCCAGCGTCCCGCGGCGCGTGTGGCGCCCGAGCGTCCACTCGGCGCACAGCGCGGGGATCCCGACGACAACAGCGACGAGCACATAGAACGCGACGAAGGCCGCGCCGCCGTACCGCCCCACCAGGTACGGAAAGCGCCAGATGTTTCCCAGCCCCACCGCGACCCCCACCATGGTGAGGACCATCCCGAGGCGGGAGGCGAAATGCTCGCGCGCGTCGCTCACGGGCGCAGTATGGCGGCGATCGCTTCGAGCGCCTCGTCCACGTCGGCTTCGGTGTTGTAGAAGTGCGGCGCGAGCCTAACGACTGGCCCACGCGCCGAGGCGACGATGCCGCGCTCGAGCAGCGCGTGTTCGACCGCGTGGGAGTCGTCGCAACAGATCGCGGTACTCGGCGTCTTGGGTGCGCCGAGTCCGGGGCCGTGCAGCCGCAACCCGCGCGCCGCCGCCCCTTCGGCGAGGCGCCGCGAGAGGTGCTGCGTCCAGCGCTCGATCGCGTCGCTCCCGAATTCGAGGAGCCACTGCATGGCGGCAGCGCTCACGTAGGCCGGCATGATCGGCGGCGTTCCGCCGTCGAAACGCGCGGCGGTCTTCGCCCAGTCGAGCCGTTTCGCGTCGAACGCGAACGGATTCGCCCGCCCGAACCAACCCGTCGTCAGCGGCTCGAGTCGCGCGATCAGCTCGCGCCGCACGTAGAGGAAGGCGATCCCCGGCGTCCCCATGAGGTACTTGAGCGTCCCCGACGCCAGCATGTCGACGCCGAGCGCCTTGACGTCGATGGACATCACACCTAACGACTGATATGCGTCGACGAACGAGAGCGCCCCACGCTCCCGCGCAATGCCCGCGATCGCGGCGACGTCCTGTAGCGCACCGTTCTGGTAGTACGCGTGCGCCGACGAGACGACGGCGGTGCGCTCGTCGATCGCCGCGTCATACGCTTCGATGGGGATCCGCCCGTCGACGATGTCCACCCAGCGGACGCGCGCCCCGCGCCGCTCCTGTGCCAGCCAGACCTGCCCCACCGTCGGAAACTCCATCGCGCTCGCCACCACCGTGTCGCGTCCGTCATCAAATCGAAGGGCCGTGGCGATCGCGCTCGTCGCCTGCGACACGGACGACACCACGCCCACCTCATCGGGCGACGCGTTGATCATCGCGGCGAACGCCGCGCGCGCCACGTCGACCTCGGCCATCCACGCGTCCCAGTCCATTCCGCGCGTGTTCCATGACGCGAGATAGCGCTCGGCGGCCGCTCGGGTGATCTCGGTCAGCGGCGCCTGCGAGCAGTTGTTCATCGGGATCATGCGCGCGAGGATCGGGATGCGCGCGCGCACCGCGGCGATATCGAAATCGGGGACGGTCATTCGGAGCGGAGGAAGCGCGAGGGAGAATCGGCCGCACGAAGATGCACGCTGGCGCGCGCCGACACACGGGGACGCGGGCGCGTTCATCGGTGCACGCGCTCCGCGAGACGGCAGTGGAGGGATGGACCGGAGCAGGACGGGAAAAGGACGGGGGATAATGGTCGACCGAGCGGACGCCGAGACGACCGGGTTCGCCCCCGCTGGATGCGCACGCCAATCTCGCGGGATAGAATAGCCACCTCCCGTCTCCCGTCCCCCGTCTCCCGTCCGCAGTTGCCCGTCTCCGTCTCCGCCTCCCGCACGATCTACGACGCGCTCACCGCGTGCGGCGTCTCCCTCGTCTCGGCGCTCCCCGAGACCTGGCTCGTGCACCTGATCCGCATGGCCGAGGACGATCCGGCGATGACGCTCGTGCGCCTGGCCAAGGAGGAGGAGGGCGTCGGGATCTCTGCAGGGGCGCACTTCGCCGGGAAGAAGTCGGTGATGCTCATGCAGAACCACGGCTTCCTGCAATCGATCAATGGGATCGTGTCGTGCGCGCAGCTCTATCGCATCCCGCTCGTTATGCTCATCTCGCATCGCGGCTGGTTCGGCGAGCGCGACCCGTGGCAGACGGAAGGCGGGCTGGTGACCATCCCCGTGCTCGACGCGCTGCGCATCCCGTACGAGAGGCTCGACGCCCCCGATCACGTGGCGCCGCGCATCGCCAAGGCGATGACGCTCGCCCACGCGACCAATCGCCCGGTTGCCCTCTTGTTGGGGCGCGACCTGATGTGGGAGGAAGCATGAAGCGTCTCGACGCGCTGGCGGCGATCCACGACCGCCTCGAGAACTGCATCGTCGTCACCATCATGGGAGCGGTCGCCGCCGAGCTGCAATCGTTAGGGCATCGGCCGAACTTCTTCTACCTGCAGCACGCGATGGGCCTCGCCTCGTCGGTGGGGCTGGGGATCGCGCTCAGCAAGCCTCGGCATCGCGTTGTCGTCTTCGACGGCGACGGATCGGTGCTGATGAACCTCGGGGGTCTCACGACGCTGGCGCGCTACCGTCCGACCAACCTCACGCACGTCGTCTTCGACAACGAGTCGCTGTTGTCGGTTGGGGGATTCCCCACCGCGACGGCAACGGGGAGCAACATCGCGGCGATGGCGTCGGGGGCTGGCATTCCGCGTTCCTCGA
Source organism: Gemmatimonadaceae bacterium (assembly GCA_044225935.1). Taxonomy (GTDB): domain Bacteria; phylum Gemmatimonadota; class Gemmatimonadetes; order Gemmatimonadales; family Gemmatimonadaceae; genus SCN-70-22. Next base: position 237,593 of record JBGAHX010000002.1, on the reverse strand, counting down.
CGGTGCACTCGCTCGAGGACTTCATCGCAGGTTTCGACGAGGCGCTCGCCGCCGACTCGCTCACGACCCTCGTCGCCAAGGTCGAGGCGGTGGGGCCGGCCGGCTTCGTCACCGACCTCGGGCTCCTCGAGAACCGCTTCCAGTTCGCCCGCCACGTGCGCGGCCTCCCGGACACTCCCTGAGCAATTCCAGAGCACTGCGAGCGCACACACATGAGCAACTCCCTCACGCAACTCGTCGCCGACCTCGCCTCAGGGCGCGTGGAAGTCATCGACCTCACGATCCCGTTAGGCAGCGAGACCCAGGTCATAGGCCTCCCGCCGATCTTCGCGCCGTCCCCCGGTGTCACCATCGACGTCATCTCGCGCTACGACGACAAGGGACCGGGGTGGTACTGGAACACGATCACCATGGGGGAGCACACCGGAACGCACTTCGACGCGCCGGTGCACTGGGTGACGGGGAAGGATCTCCCGAGTAACGCGACCGACACGATCCCGCCGGGGCGCTTCGTCGGACCCGGGTGCGTAATCGACATCTCGCGCGAATCGGCGAGCGATCCCGACTTCCTCCTCACCCCCGAACACTTGGCCGCCTGGGAGAAGGAGCACGGGCGCATCCCCGCCGGCGCCTGGGTCCTGCTGCGCACCGACTGGAGCAAGCGTTCTGGCGCCGCATTCATCAACGCCGACGACGCCGGCCCGCACACGCCGGGATTCCATCAGCACACCTCTGAGTTTCTCACCAAGGAACGCGACATCCTCGGCGTCGGCGTCGAGACGATCGGGACCGATGCGGGTCAGGCCGGCCGCTTCGATCCCCCCTTCCCCAACCACACCATCATGCACGGCGCCGGCCGCTTCGGCCTCGCCTCGCTCTGCAACCTCGACAAGCTCCCCGCCACCGGCAGCATCATCATCGCCGCCCCGCTCAAGCTGGTGAACGGGAGCGGGAGCCCGCTGCGGGTGCTGGCGCTGGTCGCTCGTTAGGTTACCGGTTCGAGTGATCGCTGTCGCCTTGTTGCTCACGCTCGTTGCCGGAAGCGTCACTCGCCGCCTCTCCTCCGCGGACTCCGCGGACTCCGCGGTTCATGCTTTTTCGGCGTTGCTCGCGTCCGCAGCGTTCGCCGCGAACACAACCCACGAAAGCATTACTTTCGCACGCCCACAGCGGGCAACGCGCCAAGTCTCCTCCGCGTTCTCCGCGGACTCCGCGGTTAATGCTCTTCCCACCCCCTCAGCCCCCCCTGCGTCGTCTACCTCGCGCGCGCTCGCCCCTCACCGAGCCGCTCAAAACGCCTCCTGCACCGAAGCCGCAGCGTTCGCCCGGGAGTCGCAGCACATGATCGCCCGCATCGACCCCGACACCATCGACGACTGGCGCACCCACAAGCGACTCGCCGGCTGCCGCGTCACAGCCGTAGGCGCGACGACCATCGGAGTGGGAGAAGAAGCGAAGCGATTCTACGAGCGCCTCCGCGCCGCCGGCTGGACCCGTACCCCGGACCCGCGCGACGCCCCGCACGAAGCGTCACTCCGCTTTCGCCTGCGCGAGACCGACTGCGTCTTCAACATCTACGCCGAAGCCACCCTCGGCACCGACGCCGAGTCCATCGTCAACGACTCGCTGCGCACACGTCCGGGAGAGACGCGGTACCAGCTCCTCGCGCTCTGCATGCCGGCGCTCCCGGCCGATCCGCGTTAGGCGAACCGCGGCGATTTCAGGCGAGGCAGGCTAGCCGCCCAGCGCCTTCCGCCGCCGCTCCATCAACCGCATCACCATCGGCGTGAAGATGAGCTGCATCGCCAGCTCCATCTTCCCTCCCGGGCAGACGATCGTGTTGGCGCGCGACATCCACGAGTCGTGCAGCATGCTCAGGAGATACGGAAAGTCGAAGCCGCGCGGGTTGGCGAAGCGGATGACCACCAGGCTTTCGTCGGCCGTCGGAATCGTGCGGGCGATGAACGGGTTCGACGTGTCGACGACCGGAACGCGCTGGAAGTTGATGTGCGTGCGCTGGAACTGCGGGACGATGTAGTGCACGTAGTCCGGCATGCGGCGGAGGATCACGTCGGTCACCGCCTCAGTGGAGTAGCCGCGTGTGCTCCGGTCGCGGTGGATCTTCTGGATCCACTCCAGGTTCACCACCGGCACCACCCCCACGAGCAAGTCGGGATGCTGCGCGACGTTTGCCGTCCCGGTCACCACCGCGCCGTGCAACCCCTCGTAGAAGAGGAGTTCGCTCTCGGGGAGTTCCTCCCACGCCGTGAACGTTCCCGGCGGCTGGCCGAAGGGGGCCGCCTCCTCCTCGTTATGCAGGTATTTCCGCGCGGTCCCGCGCCCGCTCTCGCCGTACTCGCGGAAAAGCTGCTCGAGCTTCTCGAACAGGTTCGCCTCTTCCCCGAAGTGCGAAAAGCTCGAGTTCCCACTCGCCTCGGCGTCGGCCATCGCCTGCTTCATGTCCTTGCGGTCGTAGCGATGGAACGAATCCCCCTCGACGATCGCCGCCTTGAGCCGTTCGCGGCGAAAGATGTTCTCGAAGGTACGCGTGACCGACGTCGTCCCTGCGCCAGACGATCCCGTAATGGCGATGATGGGGTGCTTGACCGACATGCGCTCAGTCCGGGGCGGCGAAGAGTCCGCGCCGCCCGAAGAGCGGCGAGGCGTAGTCGTCGTCAGGCACTTCGCGATGATACCGCTCGATGCGCGCCACCTCGTCGGCCGAGCCGAAGACGTAGCCAACGCGCTCGTGCAGGGACGATGGGCGCAGTTCGAGCGCGCGCCCCTCTCCCGTGCTCGCCAATCCCCCGGCCTGCTCGATGAGGAAGGAGATCGGGTGCACCTCGTAGAGAATGCGCAGCCGCCCGGCGCGCACATGCTCGCGCGTGTCGCGCGGGTACAGGAACACTCCTCCCCGCATCAGGATGCGATGCGTCTCGGCCACCAGCGAGGCGATCCAGCGCATGTTGAAATCGGCACCGCGCACCCCCGCCTGCCCCGCGAGGCACTCATCCACGTAACGCTTGACCGCCGGCTCCCAGAAGCGCGAGTTCGAGGCGTTGATGGCAAACTCGTTCGTGCGCGCGGGAATGCGCAGGTTCGGATGGCTCAGCACCCACTCCCCCAGCTGCGGGTCGAGGGTGAAGCCATGCGTCCCGTTGCCTAACGTGAGGACGAGCATCGTGCAGGGGCCGTAGATCGCGTACCCCGCGCACACCTGCTCCGTCCCCGGCGTGAGGAAGTCGTCGAGCGTCGCGTCCTGGCCCGGCACGGGCGCCCTGAGGATCGAGAAGATGCTCCCCACCGAGACGTTCACGTCGACATTCGACGAGCCGTCGAGCGGGTCGAAGACGAGGAGGTACTTCCCGCGCGGATACTGCTTGGGGAGGATGTACACATCGGCCAGCTCCTCCGACGCCATCCCCGCCACGTGCCCTCCCCACTCGTTGGCACGAATGAAGAGATCGTGCGCGAGCACATCCAGCTTCTGCTGCTGCTCCCCCTGCGCATTCCACGTGTTGGTCGCGCCGAGCACATCGCCAAGGGCGCCGAAGGCGACGCGTCGCGAGATTGCCTTGCAGGCGAGCGCGACGTCGGTGATGAGCGCGTTGAGTTCGCCGGTGGCTCCCGGCGCGCGTCGTCGTTCCTCGATGATGTATTGCGTGAGCGTCGATCGTCCGCCGGTCGGCATCGCCTGAGGTTCGAGGGGGGGCAGAATTGAGGGAGTCAGAACGCTGCGGGCAGGCGCAACGCAGCCGCCCCCCCCGAGTTAACGGGGAGGTCGCCCTTCGACCATACCAGTTCTGGTAGGGACTATCCTGCCGGATGGGGCGCTTGCGCCCGGCCGCCCATCTCCGCGCGCCTACCCGATGTGCTCCGGCTCCATCACGCGCTCGTTGATCTTCCCGTCGACCATGCTCACGTAGTATACCTTAGCCGCGGCGCGCGAAGACACCACCCGCTTCACTTCGTTGTCCTCGAAGTAGATCCCCGCATCGTTGTCGCAGGCGTAGCCGGGCTTCATCTCGCCGCTCGTGATCAGCTTCTGGTAGAGCGGGCGGCGCCCCGGCTCGGCGTCGTAGTGCGGCGAGTGGCTCCCCTTGAGGAAGCCCAGGCATTTCACGATCGAAAGCTCCTTGGGGCGCGAGTCGGTCGTCCCTTCCTCGAACCAGCATAACGAGCCGGCGCTCGCGCCACCGAGCACGATCCCGCGATCCCACGCCTGCCGCAGCACCTCGTCGATCCCCTGCGCCTTCCAGATCGCCTGCTGGTTGAGCGTGTTCCCGCCGCTGCACACGATGGCATCCATCGAGAGAAACACTTCAGCCCACGACTGCGACTGTGAGAGGCTCTCGATGAAGGAGTTCTGCACGTGCGGCTCGACGTTGAGCGGGGCACACGCCTGGAAGAATGACAGCGATCCGTACGGACTGTCGGCCGAAGCGGTCGGGAGGTAGCAGATGCGCGGGCGCGGCTTCCCCGTGAGCTGCGCCATGTAGCGGATGAACGCCGTCCCGAAACCGCCGCCGGCGATGAGGATCTTCCGCGTGGCTGCGCCACTCGTGGCAGTCACCGACTCGGGTTGCTCCTCGGATGCGGGAAGGTTGATCGCCCCGAGACCGAGGTGGCTGGCACTGGCGCCGATCGTTCCGAGTGCCGACGAGACGACGAAATCCCTGCGCATCATGCTCCATTCTCCGGTGTGAGTTCGCCCGAGCGCGAGTGCTGCGCAGTATGCCCCCTTCCCCGCCGCGCGGCAACGGAGCCAGCGGTATGGGGACCCGACACTGGCCTTCGCGAAGAAGCAGCGGCCCCGGCGTTGGCGCCGTGCCTCGTTTCGCCCCACATTCCCAATCTCCCCCTCCCCACACTCCCGATCGATGAAGCGACTTCTCGCCGTAATTGCCCTGGTGGTCGTGGTCCTGCTCGGCGTCATGGCCGTGCGCGCGATGCGCGTGACTCCGCCGCCCGCACCTGCCGCTGCCGCCGCGCCCGCGGCGCTCCCGCCACTCGACACCGCCGCGCTCGCGATGCACCTGGCGGGAGCGATCAAGTTCCCGACGGTCTCGCTGGCATCCGGGGGACCGATCGACACGGCGGCGTTCCTCGGCCTTCACGACTACCTGCGCGAGACCTTCCCCCTCGTGCACAGCACGCTCACGCGCGAAGTCGTCGACGGGCTGAGTCTCCTGTACACGTGGACTGGGCGCGACTCCACGCTCCCGCCGATCGTGCTGATGGGGCACATCGACGTCGTCCCTGTTCCCGAGCCTAACTTGACGGAGTGGGAGCACGCCCCGTTCTCGGGCGACATCGCGAACGGTTACGTATGGGGGCGCGGGACACTCGACGACAAGTCGACCGTCCTCGCCGTGCTCGAAGGAGTGGAAGGATTGCTCCGCGCCGGCGTGCACCCCGCGCGCACCGTGTACCTCACCTTCGGGCACGATGAGGAAGTCGGCGGTCGTTATGGCGCGCGCAAGATCGTCGACGAACTCGTGGCCCGCGGCGTGAAGCCCGCGCTGGTGATCGACGAGGGGGGCTTCATGGGGAAGGGGATGCTCCCCGGGATCAACGGGACGGCGGCGATCGTCGGAATCGCCGAGAAGGGGTACGTCTCGCTCAAGCTGACGGCGCTCGCCGAAGGGGGGCACTCGTCGATGCCAACGTCGCGCACGTCGGTGGGCGCATTGAGCCGAGCGATCGAACGGTTGGAGTCGAATCAGTTCCCATCGTCGATGAGCGGCCCCACGCGCACGATGATCGAGGCGATGGCGCCCTATCAGCCGCTCGGGCAGCGGATGGTCACCGCCAACCTCTGGCTCACCGCGCCGCTGGTCGAGGCGATGCTCGCGAAGAACGAACTCGGCGCCGCGCTCCTGCACACCACCACGGCGCCGACGATGCTCTCCGCGGGAATCAAGGACAACGTCCTCCCTCCCGAGGCGACGGCGGTGGTGAACTTCCGCATCAAGCCCGGGGAGACGGTGCAGTCGGTGATGGAGCGCGTCACGCAGGTCATCGCCGATTCGCAGGTGCACGTCGCGCAGCTCGACAGCGTCGGCGTGGATCCATCGCCGGTATCCGACACCAACGATCCCGCCTACAAGCTGATTGCCAGCACGATCAGCGGGATGAGCGGCGAGCCGGTCCCGGTGATTCCGTATCTCGTGATGGGCGGAACCGACGCCAAGTACTGGGGGCCGCACAGCGCCCGGGTCTACCGATTCCTTCCGATCCCGTTAGGCGAGGGCGACCGCTCGCGCGTGCACGGTGTGAACGAGCGCGTCTCGTCCACCGACTTCGCGACCGCGGTGACGTTCTTCATGCGGCTGCTGCAGGGCTCGGACAAGATGTGAGCGTGGCGGCGGGCGGCGCTTCAGGCGCGTCGCCCCCCCCCCGCCGCTGCCTAACGCACTGCCTTCACGATCGCATCGAAGACGATAAGGTCGTCGTAGACCTCGTCGCCGAGCGGCTTGGGCTGCGCGGACCACACGACGATCACGACCTGCGCGGCGGGATCAACATAGACGTACTGCCCGTGGATCCCCTCGGCGGCGAAGGCGCCGTCCTTGCGCGCATCGGGAGATTCGGGGATCCACCACATGTAGCCGTAGTCGAGCGGCGCTCCCCCCTTGAGCACTTTGGGGCTCCCGGCGTCGCGCACCCATCCCTCGGGGAGAATGCGTACGCCGTTCGCCACGCCATCGTGCTGCATCAGGAGCCCGAAGCGCCCGTAGTCGCGGAGCGTCGCGCTGATCCCGCTCCCCCCGATCTCGATCCCGTCCGGGGATGCGAGCCACCAGTTCGCCTCCGCCTCCATCCCCATCGGCTGCCAGATCTTCTCGGAGAGATAGGTCGCCAGCGGGCGCTTGATCGCCCCGTGCAGGATCTCCGCCGCCACCTGCGTCTCGCCGGTGCTGTAGTTGTGCTTCGTCCCCGGAGGCGCCGCTCTCGGGAGTTTGGCCATCACGTCCAGCGCCGCGCCGGGGTGCTGCCCGATCTGCGCCTCCAGCAGGTGGCGCCGGTCCGAGCTCGAGTCGGTGTACGTCTCGATCCACTTCACCCCCGACGACATCATCAGGACGTCGCGAATGCTCACGCCGTCGTACGCTGTTCCCGCGAGCGCCGGGACGTAGCGCGTGACCATGTCGTTCACGCTCCCGATCGCGCCATCGTGGATCGCCGCGCCAATGAGTGTCGACGTCACCGACTTGGCGATCGACATCGACATCCAGCGCGTGCGCTCGCTGTTCCCGAAGAAGTAGCGCTCGAGCGCGATCGAGTCGTGCACCAGCACCAGGATCGCCGCGACGCGATTGCCCGAGAGGTACTCGTCGAGCGTGTGCGTCTCCCCCTTCGCCGAGAACGTCACCGCTGGCATCGGCACGCCACGCTTAGGTAGCGCGCTGGGCGTCGCACTCGGCGCGATGGCGCGCGTGGGGAAGAGGCGATCGATGTTGCGGAAGGTGTGCACCGACATCGAGTCGGAGAGCGTCCCGTCGTAGCTCTCGCGCACCGTGCCGATCGCCTCGGTCGCGTGTGGATACGGCGCCGGAGCGGCGGCGACCGTGCTGTCGGGCGCTGGCAGGCGCGCGCCACCGCGATCGCAGCCCAGAAGGAGGAACGTCGCGGTCAGCGCGATCGTACACGCGCGCGATTGCAGCCGCAGGCGGCGGGAGGCAGTAAGAAGAGTCATTTTGCGAATGTCGCGCTAAGACCACAAGCGTCAAGGGAATGCTCCGCTTGCGCCGTGCGCGACCGCGGCAAAGGTTGAGGGCGCACACTCACCCACCCGCCTCGTCGCCATGTCTCGCCGAATTCCCCCGCTTTCACCACTCGTGCGCCGCGCCGTGCTCGTTGCGGCAGTCGCCCCCGCCCTCGCCTTCAGCGCGCTCGCTGCACAGGTCCCCGCACTCCACGGGAAGCGCAGTGCGCGCCTCATCATCCGCAATGCGCTCGTCATCGACGGGATGGGGACGCCGGCCTCGGGCCCCTACGACATCGTGATCGAGAACAATCGCATCACGCAGATGGTCCCCGTATCCGACGCGGTGCAGAACGCGATCGGCGCGCAGAACCGGCGCCCGCAGGGAGGCGCGGAGATCGACGCGCGCGGGAAGTATGTGCTGCCGGGATTCATCAACGCGCACGCCCACGTGCAGGACGAGCGTGGCGGAACGCCGCAGGAGCAGGAATACGAGCTCAAGATCTGGCTCGCCTCGGGAATCACCACCGTGCGCGACGTCGGGAGCGACACGCGCAAGACGATCCCCCTCCGCGACCGCATCAACAACGGGCTCGAAGGGCCGCGCATCTTCCACTACCCGATGTTCAACCTCCCGCCCGTCCCGAACACGCCTGACGAGGCGCGCGCCAAGGTCCGCGCGCTCAAGGCGGCCGGCGCCGACGGGATCAAGATCCTCGGCACCAAGCGCGACGTGATGGAAGCGATGCTCGACGAGGCGCACAAGCAGGGGATGCGCGTCGCGCACCACGCCGCCGTCGAGGAGACGAACGCCTGGGACGACATCAAGTTCGGGACGACCAGCATCGAGCACTGGTACGGCATTCCCGACGCCGCGATCATCGACGGCGTGCAGTCGTTCCCCCCCGACTTCAACTACACCGACGAAGTCGACCGCTTTCGTTATGCAGGGCGCCTCTGGCGCGAAGCCGATCCTGCGCGCTTGCACGAGGTGCTTGCCGCGATGGTCAAGGCGAATGTTGCCTGGGTTCCCACGCTCGACATCTACGAAGCTTCGCGCGACCTGCAGCGCGCACAGGGACAGCCGTGGTTCCGCGAGTACCTGCACCCGACGCTCGAGGAGTACTTCAAGCCGAACCCCAACAACCACGGCTCGTACTTCATCGGCTGGACCTCGGTCGACGAGGCGTACTGGAAGGAGAACTACCAGATCTGGTTCAAGGCGCTGCGCGACTTCGAGCGCCTCGGCGGGACGATTGCCGTGGGTGACGACGCGGGCTTCATCTACCAGCTTTATGGCTGGGGATACATCCGCGAGTTGGAGCTCGAGCAGGAGGCGGGATTCGACCCGCTCAAGATCATCCAGCACGCGACCAGCAACGGCGCGAAGGTCCTCGGCAAGGAGAACGAGATAGGGCGCATCCGTCCAGGGTGGCTCGCCGACATCATCATCGTGAACGGCAACCCGCTCGAGAACCTCAAGGTCCTCTATCCCTCGGGGACCGATGCCGTGCGCGACGGGAAGATTGTGGCGACCGGTGGCGTGGAGTGGACCATTCGCGACGGCTACGCGTATCATGGTCCGACCTTGCTCCAGGAAGTTAGGGAGATCGTGCGCAAGGCGCGCGCGAAAGCCACGACACCTTGAGCCACTCCTGATCCGTTTCGTGAGCCACATCACCATGCGTCGCTTCGTCACGACGATTGCCGTCCTGTTCGCCCTCGCCGTCCCTGCCTCGCGCGTGCGCGCGCAGGGACAGGTCGGGGCGATCCTCGGCGCCACCTTCTCCACCCTTCGCGGTATCGATGGCCTGAGCAATCGCACCGGACTGGTGGGCGGCATCTCCATCGTCCTTCCCAACGACGGGATCTTCGCCTTCCAGCCCGAGGCGCTCTGGGTCAACAAGGGAGCGAAAGCCTCCACGGGCGACCCCGAGGGGCTCAAGCTGAGCTACTTCGAGATCCCGCTCCTCTATCGCATCAAGCTCAGGCGCGAGTTGGGGCTCCGCCCGCACATCTACCTCGGGCCGTATCTCGGGATCCAGATCGACTGCAGCGTGCGCGGCACCTCCACCAGCTGCAACGACATTCCGGGTGTCAGCACCAAGACCGTCGACGTGGGAGGGATGGCGGGCGGGGGGCTCGACTACGACTTCGGGCCGCTCGTCCTGAGCGGTGGCGCGCGCTACTCGTTCGGTGTCTCGAGCGTCGCCGACTTCGAGCTCGGGAACGTCAAGGAGTCGGCGAAGAACGGCGTCTTCTCGCTCTACGTCGGGACGGCGATCCGGCTCGGCGGTCGTTAGGCAGGGAGTCCACCATGTGCCGCAACATCAAGGTGCTCGCGAACTTCGAACCGCCGGCCTCCAGCGACGAGGTGCGCGCCTCGGCGCTCCAGTTCGTGCGCAAGCTGAGCGGGACCACGCGACCGTCGCGCGTGAACGAGGCCGCCTTCAACCAGGCCGTGGACGAGGTCGCGCTCATCGCGCAGCGCCTCATCGACACCCTCCAGACGAACGCGCCTCCCCGCTCGCGAGAGGAGGAGGCGCGCAAGGCCAAGGCCCGCGGGGCGCGACGTCGGTTCCCTGGCGGAGACGTGGCATCGGCCTGAGTCAAGACCGTTAGGCACGCCGATTCGCCGCCTGAGCAGGCGCCCGTCCCGAACCGACGGGCGCCGTTATCACTTCGTGCTTAGGTGTCCCAGCGGTACTTGAACGTTCCGGTGACTTGCACCGGCGGCCCCGAGACCGGCGTCACCGTCCCGGTGAATGTCGCCGCCAGCGCAAAGCAGTTGACCGGCGAGCCGGCCGGGCACGGTACGAAGAGCGTCCCCTGATAGCCCATCAGCTGCGACAGGTCGACCGAGAGCGTCGCCCCCGATCCCCCGTCGGTCAGGACCATCGTCCCTTTCGCCATGACCACTCCGCTGGCGTTGGCGCGGATGCTCCCCTCACCGGTGGCCACCTCGAAGAAGTTCATCCCGGTGGTGAGGTTGCGGTTGTAGTACACCTCGCCGCGGAACGTGTACGTCTGCTGCGCCGCGAGGGCGGGCGACGAGGTGCTGAACGTGCCCAGCGCCGTGCCGAGCACGCGCGGCGGCGGCGGATTCCCCGATGCCGTCGACAGCGACGCGTCGTTAGGTACCAAGGGTGCGATGGCACCTTCGCTCGCGCACGCCGCGAGCCAGCACGCCGACAGGACCACCGCGATCGATCTGACTTTCATGACGCTCCTCCCTGTTCAAGTACGACCTTCCCCATCGCGGGGCCTACCAGCAGGAGAATCTCCCCCGCCAGCGTCCTTCCGTCAACTTCCGGCTGTCGCCGTTTGTACCTTCGCGCGCAGCGCGGTCGCCGCCTCGCGCGCCTCGTTCACGATCTCGCCAAGCGTCGCATCGGCGCGCGACCACGCGCTCGCGACCAGCGCGAAATTCTGCAGTGCCTTCTCGTCGCGTTGCATCTGGCGGGCAACCCGCGCCCGCTCGAGCGCGAGCGGAATCTCGGTGGGGGTGAGCAGCCGGTTCGGCCGCTCGTCCAGAAGCAACGCCGCCCGCTCGAGCTCCCCGAGCCGCGCCATCAGCCGCGCCGTCTCCACCCGCTCCTGATAGCAGTCCACGCAGAGCGAATCGGGGAGCGCCCGCAGGATCGTCAACGCACCGGCCGAATCGCCGCGCGCCAGCGCCAGGTAGCCGCGCGCCGCCCGCGCCGCGTAGCTCCCGATGCGCGACCGCTGGACGTCCTTCTCCTTCGACTCCGCCTCGGCCATTCCGGCGATCCGATCGATCGTCAGCGCATCTCCCTCACGCACCCACCAGGGGAGCGTCCACCACGGGAACGGGCGCGTGTGATCACCCGAGTACTCCTCGAGCCAGCGACGAAATCGCGTCGTCGCCGAGTCGCGTGGAAACGCCTCGACCAGGGCGTAGTCCACCGCCAGCGAGGCACGAACGTCGCCTAACGCGTTCCACAACTCCCCCGCCTCGCGCGTGTGCCCGCGATACGCCAGCTGCAACGAGAGCCGCACCCGGGGATCGGGAAAGAGCGCGTCGTGGTACTCCCGCTTGAGCAACGCACGGGCGATCCGCACCGCCGTCTCCTCCGAATCGGGCCAGCGCCGCAGGAGGAGCCACGCCCCCGCCAGCTGCGACGCATCGGCCGAGTCGAGGAGGAAGTCGAGCGCCGCGGACTGCTGCGTCGCGTAGTCGGCGATGCGGAGCGCCGTCCCGATGGTCGACACGTCCTCACGCTTGGCGTTGAGCGCCAGATACCACTCGGCGTACGTGCGCGCCGTGTCGGGCATGTCGAGCGAGAAGGCCAGCTCGATCACGTGCTGGTAAGCCGGGGCGAAGCCGCGATTGAGGCGGATCGCCCGCGAGAAATCGCTCAATTCCTGCCGGTCCCCGATCCCTACCCCGGGGCCGTAACCGTAGTGGTAGCCGGCATCGCCGCGCGCGAACCAGACTTCGGGATCGGACGGATAGAGTCGCACCGCCGTGTTGAGCAACGCGAACAGCCGGCGCGCCTGCGGAAGCCAGCGCGGGTCGGCGTAGTCGTCGGGGAGCGTCGAGCTCAGCGAATCTGCCGCGATGAGCAGCGAATCGTGCCGCCCGAGGTTGCGATTGAGCGCGCCCGCAGTCCGCAGGTAGGCCCGCGACAGCGAGTCGTCGCTGTGCTTGAGCCACGCCACCGACTGCCCCGCACGCCGCAACGCCAGCGCGAACGACGAGTCGATCGCGATCGCCCGCTCGTAGTGCGCCAGCGCCGAGTCCCACTGCGACAGGCGGTAGAATCCCTCCCCCTTGGCGAACTCCTTGACCGCCGGCGGCGAGCGCGAACCGAGTCCGGCGTTAGGCGTCGCCGTCACCGGGCGCACCTTGCGCAGCACGTCGAGGATGCCTAACGCCAGCGCCGACGCCAGCCGGTCGGGGCGTGCCTCCTCCCCGGCCACGAAGACCGAGTCGATCGTCTTCCCGCTCGCCACGTCCAGCAGCTGCGCCCGCGCCACGAGCGAGTCGCTCCCGGCGATCACCACCTCGCCGTATATCGCGAGCCCTGCATCGTGATCACGCGCCTCGGCGCGCGCGCTCTCCGCATCCCCCCGCCCCTTCCAGTCGCGCAGCACCGTCGCCGCATCGACCGTGGTGAGCGGCCCCACGCCGTCGAGCGAACGCGTCACCACGTTGAGCAGCGTCTGCGACCAGAGGTCGGCACCGTCCCACGACGTGAAGCGCCCGCCATCGGGAAGGTTGAACGGCACGACGAGGATTCGGTCGCGGTTCGTCTCGTCGGCAACCGGGCGCCGAGTCCAGAGCGCCACGCCGGCGACTGCAGCGAGCAGGACTCCCGCCGCGGCGATCAGCATCGGGCGGCGACTCCGTACCGGGCGCGCCGGCTCCGGCTGCCGGATCACGGCGCCGCTCTGCAGCAACGCGATGGCCGTCTCGAACGTGTCGCGCAGCTCGGCGGCGCTCTGCTGCCGCTTGTCCGGCGACTTCTCCAGCGCCTTGGCGATCGCATCGCTCACCGCGCGCGGCACCTGTGGCGCCACTTCGGAGAGCGTCTTGGGAATCTCCTGCAGGTGCGCCTTGGCCAGGTCGAGTCCCGACACCGCGGCAAACGGCGCGCTCCCGGTGAGCACCTCGTACGCGAGCACGCCCAGCGAGTAGATGTCGACGCGCGCGTCGGGAACCGCAGTCCCGAAGAGCTGCTCCGGTGCCATGTATCCCAGCGTCCCGAGCGACACACCGGTGGCCGTCACCGCTTCGCCCCCCGACATCGGCGAAATCGCCCCGCGCGCGATCCCGAAGTCGGCGACGAGCGCGTGCTCCGCGGAGAGGAGGATGTTCTCCGGCTTGATGTCGCGGTGAATGACGCCGCGCTCGTTGGCGTAGGCGATCGCGTCGGCGATTTCGCGCAACAGGCGCAGCGCCGCGACCACGGAGTAGCGCTCCCCGCGTTCGAGTCGTCGACGCAGCGACTCCCCCTCCACGTATGGCATGATGTAGTACAGCAGCCCTTCACGGGTGCCGGCGCCGAGGACGGGGAGGATATTGGGGTGCTGGAGATGCGCCGTGACGTCCACTTCACGCTTGAAGCGCGCCGTCGCCTGCGGACTCACCATGTCGGGCGGGAGCACCTTGATCACCACCGGCCGGCCGAAGGCGGAGGTGTCGGTGGCAAGCACCAGACGGCTCATGCCCCCAGCCGGGAGTTCGCGCTGAATGACGTACGCGTCCCCCAGAGCGGTCTGAAGCGCTGCTACGATATCGTCCACGGCGTGAGGCGGCGGGGCGGTGCGGGCGTTGCACCTTGGAAGGATCTCAAGGATACGCCCCGGGAAGGTACCGCGAAAGAACGCCAGCCCCGAGCATACCGAGCGGTAAGTCGCGCGACGTGCGCTGCTCGCGGTCTCTGCAGGACGGGGATAGCTTCGCCGCCATGAAATCCCCCCCTTCCCAGTCGACGTCCACGCGGTGGTCTCATTACCAGACCGTCGTTCTCCTCTGCTTCGCCGCGGTCTTCATCTCGTACCTCGACCGCACGAACATCTCGGTCGCGTCGATCGCGATGCAGGAGGAGTTCGCCTGGACGGAGACCACCAAGGGGATCGTCCTCTCGTCGTTCTTCGCCGGCTACCTCGTCCTTCAGGTTGCCAGCGGAACGCTCGCCAATCGTTATGGCGGAAAGCTCGTCCTCGGAACCGCCGTCGTCTGGTGGTCGCTGTTCACCGTGCTTACACCCCCAGCGGCGATGATGTCGCTCCCGATGCTCATCGGCGCCCGCATCGCGCTGGGGCTCGGGGAGGCCGCGGTCTTCCCCGCGTCGATCAACATGGTCGGTCGATGGGTCCCCGTGGCCAAACGATCGCGAGCAGTCGCGCTCTTCTCGAGCGGGCTGATGATCGGCACCGTCTTCTCGCTCCCGATCACCGGGTGGTTGATACGCGCGTACGGCTGGCCGGTCCCTTTCTACGCCTTTGGCGCGCTCGGAATCGTCTGGGGCGCTGCCTGGTACTTCCTCGTGAAAGGGGGACGCGGGACCGAGGAGGAGTCGGTCGAGGCACGGCACGCGAAGCAACATCGCACGATTCCCTGGGCGCGCCTCCTCGGAAGCTCTGCCGTCTGGGCGATCATCGTCAATCATTTCGCCAACAACTGGGCACTCTACGTCCTCCTCGCCTGGCTCCCCTCCTACTTCAAGTCGACGTTCGAGGTTTCGCTCGCCAATGCGGGATTGCTGTCGGCCGCACCATGGCTCACGAGCTTCGTGATGGCGAACGTCGCCGGATCCATCGCCGACCGCATGCTGCGGAACGGCACCAGCGCCACCGTCGTTCGAAAACTGATGCAGTGCATCGGGCTTCTCGGCGGCGCAACGTTTCTTCTCCTCCTCCCGCTGGCCAAGACCGCGGCCATCGGTGTGCTCCTCATGAGCGGGGCGGCAGGAACGCTCGCGTTCTGTCTCGCCGGCTTCGGCCCCAACTGTTTCGATATCGCCCCGCGCTACGCCGATGTGATCTGGGGAATCAGCAACACCTTCGGTACCATTCCGGGGATCGTCGGCGTTGCCGTCACCGGGTGGCTGGTCCAGCGCACGGGAAGCTACACTGCGCCGTTTGTCCTCACGGCTGCCGTTTCGGTCGTCGGCGCACTCTTCTTTCTGCGATTCGGCTCGGGCGTGCGCCAGATCGACTGATGCACGCGCACGCCATTCACGCTTTCGAGGGTGCGACATGAAGACGCCGCTGTCACCGCTCCACTTTGCCCGCCGCGCCCGCGCGCTCTATCCCGATCGCGAAGCGGTCGTCGACGGCAGCGAGCGGTGGACGTATGCGCAATTCATGGAGCGGTGCGATCGCTGGTCTAACGCCCTGCAGCGGCTCGGCGTCGCGCCAGGGGATCGCGTCGCCTACGTCGCTCCCAACACGCACGCGAACCTCGAGGGGTTTTACGGCGTCCCGAAGGTGGGCGCGATCATCGTCCCGCTCAATTACCGCCTCCTCCCGGCGGACTGGGTCTACATGATCAACCACAGCGGGTGCCGCGTCGTCTGCGCACACGCCGACTACCTCGACCTCGTCCAGAGCGTTAGGCACGAGATGCCGGCGGTCGAGCATTTTGTCGCCCTCGAGGGGAGCGCCGAGGGGTGGCTGTCGTACGAAGCGCTCCTTGCCGAATCGTCGCCGCAAGTCGCACCGCACCCGGTGAACGAGGACGACGTCCTCGCGATCAACTACACCAGCGGCACGACGTCGCGCCCGAAGGGCGTGATGGTGACGCACCGCAACGTTTGGGTGAACGCGGTCGGGACGCTGATCCACCACCCGATGTCGTGCGCCGACCGCTACCTTTGGACCCTCCCGATGTTTCACGCCAACGGGTGGACCTTCACCTGGATCGTGACGGCCGCGGGCGGGACGCACGTTTGCCTGCGCAAGGTCGATGCGGCGGGTGTCTTCGACCTCGCGAAGAAGGAACGCATCACCATGCTCTGCGCTGCGCCGACCGTCCTCATCACCGTCGCCAATGCCCCCGCCGAGATGCGCGCCGGCACGCCGCGCGGCGTGCGCGTCCTCACCGCCGGCGCGCCGCCAGCTGCAGCGACGATCGAACGCGTCGAGGAAGAACTCGGCTGGACGATCACCCATGTGTATGGCCTCACCGAGACGTCGCCGCTGATCACCGTGTGCGAGCCGCGCCCTGAGCACGCCGGGCTCCCCGCCGCCGAGCGCGCGCGCATCAAGGCGATGCAAGGCGTCGAGCTGATCACCTCGGGAGAACTCGGCGTCGTCGACGAGCAGGGGAACGAAGTCCCGCACGACGCCGAGACGGTGGGCGAGATCGTCGTGCGCGGCAACGTGGTGATGGAGGGCTACTACCGAGATCCCGACGCCACCGCGCGCGCCTTCATGGGTGGGTGGTTCCACTCCGGCGATGCTGCCGTCGTGCACCCAGGCGGTTACGTCGAGATCCGCGATCGCTTGAAGGACGTGATCATCAGTGGCGGCGAGAACATCTCGTCGATCGAGGTCGAGGGTGTGCTCCTCCGTCACCCGTCGATCCTCGAGGTCGCCGTCGTCGGCCTCCCGCACGAAACGTGGGGCGAGGCGCCGCATGCATTCGCCGTGTTGCGCCCCGGCGCCTCGCTCGCCTTCGACGAGATGCGCGATTTTGCGCGCCAGCGCCTCGCCGGCTTCAAGGTCCCGAAGGGGCTCACCGTGCTCGACGAGCTCCCCAAGACCGCGACCGGGAAGATCCAGAAGTACGTGCTGCGCGGCGGCCGCGCCGCGATCACTGCGCAGTAACGCCTCTCGCCGCCCTCGGGATGCAACTCACCTTTGACCGCGCGCGCCCCGAGGACGCCCCGGCCATTGCCGCAATCCGCATCGCCGCGGCGGAGCACCTGACGGCCAAGTTCGGGAAGGGGCCCTGGTCGTGGGCCGCCACGATCGATTCGGTCGAGCGGTCGATGCGAACGCCGCTGGTGATCGTCGCGCGCGCTGACAACAGCGTGCTGGCAACCTTTCGCCTGCAGACGCGCAAGCCGTGGGCGATCACCCTCGACGCCTTCGTCCCGGTGCGACGTGCGCTCTACCTGGTCGACATGGCGGTCGATCCCGAGGTCCAGCGGCAGGGTGTGGGACGCGCCTGCCTCGTCGAAGCCGCTCGGCGCGCGCTGGCGTGGCCCGCCTCGTCGATCCGCCTCGACGCCTACGACTCTCCGGCAGGTGCAAGCGGCTTTTATGAGCGGTGCGGCTTTCGCAATGTGGGGCGATCACACTTTCGCGGAATCGCGCTGCGCTACTTCGAACGCGTTCTCGACGAAAGTGTGGCCGTCGAAGACGCAGCCGGCGAACAGGTGGCCGGCGAACAGGTGGCCGGCGAACGCGTCATCGCCAAGCCAGCCGAAACTGAGCCCGCCGTGGACGAGCGCGTCGTCCACGAGCGGGCACTCAACCTGCACTCGCACGACGAGCGCGAGGCGCGTTAGGCGTTCGGTGCCAAACGCGGAACGCCGGCCCCCGGTCCGGGGGCCGGCCTAATCCGCTACTGGTACTGGATGTACAGCGGCACCGGCCACAGGCGCAGGATCTCGCGCTTCCCGGTTGCCGGGTTGTCGTTCCGCGTCTTTGTGAACTGCTTCCATCCCGCGAACTGCACCGGCTCCTTCTTCACGTACGAGTAGAACGAGTCGCGCTTGAGCCAGGGCGGGCCGAAGCCGTCCATGTCCATCACCACCTGCACGCGCGGGTCGAGCTTGATGCTGGAAGCGTTCGTCACCCCGCGCTGCGTGAAGCGGTGCACCACCAGCACCTTCGGCGGCAGCTTGTACTTGTCCACCAACTCGGCGAGGAAACGCGAGGCGTAGTTCACGTCGGCCGCGTCGTATGTCCCGATCTTCTTCCCCGGGCGCGTTCCATCCTTCATCGAGAACTCGGGATCGATCCCCAGGTGCACTTCGGGGCGCTTGAGGAATCGCTCGAGCACCGGGAGCTCGGCCTGCAACGTGCTGAATCCCACCTGCACGTCGAGGAAGAGAATCGCGTTGTGCCCCTTGGCCCAACCGTACACCTTCTCGATCATCGTGCTGTCCATGCGCGCGCGATACTTCCCGTCGCGCCCCGCGCTCCCCTGCGCCACCACGGCGATCAGGTGCAACGCTGGCTGCACCGGATGACTGGGGTCGAGCGAATTCCACTCGGCGACTTCGGCGTCGAGTTTCTGCAGCATCTCCGGCGGATCGAACTCGCCGAGGATCCCCATGCGCCGCGAGAGCGGATTGCCGTAGAAGGCGATGATGCGCTTCGCGGGAAGGATCGAACCCGGGAGCGGCGCCGGCATCTTCGGAGGCCAGAGCGAGTCGAGGTCGCTCCCCATGTCGCGGTAGGCGAGGTGTCGATCCCCCGACGTGCGTCCAAGCGATCCCGAGGGACGCTTGGGGCGCGTGGTGTCGGCGCGCGTCGTGTCGCTGCGCGCCTTCTTCTTGACTGTCGTACTCTTTGCGGTCTTCGCCTTCTTGGTCCCCGCGCCCGATTGCTGGGCATGCGTGGAGTCGAACGGAATGGCAACCGTGAGCGCGAGGACTGCGGCGCCGGCGGCGAGGCGCAGAGAGCGTTGAAGCAAGCGAAGTGGGGACATCAGCACGCGAGAAGGGATGAACGCTGCGCGAAGACGTTCTGCGCGGCGGGAACGTAACGACGCACAAGATCGCACGTCGACCGCTCCGAATGCACCCGTTCGCGCCTGCTGCGGACGCTTGGCGAACGCGAGTGCAGAAATCTCACTTGTTCTTCGGAGGGGGCTTCGAACCGCCGCTTCCAGTGCGGCTGTTGCGCACGAATGTGACCGCGGCGATTCCGGTCCCCCCACGCTGATCGTACGCCGTCGCCGTCACCACGTACGGACCGAACTGCAGGTCGGTGAGATCGATCGTTCCAATCCAGGCGATCCCCGTCCCCATCGCGCCAACGGGCGTCGCGACGAGGCGGCGCGAGAGACGCGAGACAGTCGCAACCACCGAGTCGAGCGGCGCGCTCGACTGCACCGAGACATAGATGCTCACCGAATCGCCCACCGCCTGATTCAGCAGCGGCTTCGCGAAGGTGACCACCATCGACTCATCGACGTCCCGTCGCACGACGATCGCCGTAGCTCCTCGCGCGGCGCCCGCAGTCGCTTCGACGATCACCGTCCCAGGCGAGAGAGCGGTCACCACACCGGTCGCCGAGACGCTCGCCACCTCACTACCGCTCGCTGTCGTCGCCTGCCAACCGATGGAATCCGTCTCGACTACCTCTCCGAACGCATCGAGAACCGACGCCGTCAGCTGCAGTGTCGCGCCGACCACGAGCGATGCACGATCAGGAGAGACGCGCACGAGCAAAGGATCGCCAGCTTCTCCCGACACGATGATCGTGGCCGTCGCCATCGCGTCGCCGCTCGACGCCGTAATCATCGCCACCCCTCCCCCCACCGCACTCACGACCCCGGTCGACGAGACCGTAGCCGTCGTGGGGCGATCGCTGCTCCAGTTGACGCCGCGCCCGGTGATTCGCGCCCCGGACTCATCGAAGAGCGAGACCTCGAGTGCCTGCGTCTGCCCCGGCACGAGGGCGACCGAATCGGCGGAGAGCACGACCTGCGCGATCTCGACGTCCACGACGTTGATCACCAATCGCGCCACCTTCCCCGTCGCCGAAGCCGTGATCGTGGTTCGCCCTGGCGCGAGAGCAGTCACGATCCCCGAAGCGTCAATTGTCGCAACCGACGTGGTTGCACTACTCCACGTCGTGGCGCCCGGCGAGACGAGACTCCCGCGCGCATCCAGCGCCTCGAGCGTCAGCGCCAACGTCTCGCCGACATGCACCGTCGTCGACAGGGCGGTCACGGTGAGCGTCACGACGGCCGTGGACTGAGCGGGCGGCGTCGTCGGCGTCGTGCCAGAACCTCCGCCACCGCACGCGGCCACGAGCGCTGCGCCAATGAGCGTGAGCAGCGAAGCGCGCACGAACGCCGCGCGCGTCCACGCCGTCAGCCGCAAGCGCGCGCGAAGCGCGCGATGGCGCGCGCGCGATCGTTCGGATTCCGATCGCCAGCTGATCGCGAAGGGCATGGCCTCGGGAATCGACACGCATTGACAGAGACTTGCCGGATCATCGTCGATCCGGCGCGGCGTGGGCGCGCCGAGCTCCGTGGGAACGGTGGTCGGGCGTACCCTGGAAGATGAAGCCGGGAACGCTCGCTCGAAAAGCCCCGCGCACTCCCTCGCGGAAGCGCCGGCTGGCGGGATGCAGCGATGCGTTGGTGGGACGTGCTCGCGCGCGGGCGTTCTCCGCGGCGTCAGGGGCGCCCGTTCGGCAGCGCGCCGACCGGGCGTGCGACAGGCTCGTGCAGCGTGATCCGACGCCGGATCACCTGCCTCGCCTGCTTACTTGTGGCGGAAGGTGATGCGCCCGCGGGTCAGGTCGTACGGCGAGACCTCGACGGTCACGCGATCGCCAGCCAGGATGCGGATGCGGAACTTGCGCATCTTGCCGGCCGTCGTGGCGAGAAGCTGGTGTCCATTCTCCAGGTCGACGCGAAACATCGCGCTGGGCAGGACTTCGGAAACCGATCCTTCGAGTTCGATGGCTTGTTCTTTCATTCACTATCCTCGTCGTGGGTGCGTGCGGTGGGATACCGCTAGGAAATCCGGATACGCAGAGGGCCTGCTTGAGCATCGGCAGGCCCCGAATCGCGGAACTTGTCCCGGGCGCGACGGCGCGGGACACGCCTCGTGAAAATTAGTCATCTTAGAAATTCTTGGCAATCACGGGCTCGGTAACGTGCGCGTTGCGATGCAGCTCGTGTCGATGCCCACCCTCACGCGGAACCCCGGCGTCGTTCGACCGATTCCAACGCTGTCTCCCGAAATGCGAAACGCCTCGGCGTCAGCCGAGGCGTCGCATTTCTGCAGCGGATCCGAAAAACGCTTCGAACAGTTGCCCCTCCTGGGCTCGAACCAGGACTCTTCTGATCCAGAGTCAGACGTGTTGCCAGTTACACCAAGGGGCAGTTGGACCTTCCGCGGAGCGGAAAGCGTAGGAGAAAATACCCGGGCCGCGACATGCCGGGCAACCCCTGCTCCGTTCCCGCACCGCACTCAGCCCAGTTCCTCCAACTTCGCTTGATGCCCCGCCTTAGCCCCCTCTCCGGACTGCTCGTCGTCACGCTCACCGCGTGCAGCGCGTCGGTTCCGCCATGGGGGACCTCGATAAACGACGCCAAGCACAACGCCGACAACGCCCTCGCGGCGTTGGCGTTCCGCTTCTACAGCGTGCAGCGCGACGCCAAGTTCACCGTCGCGCGCCCCCGCATGGCGCGCTACGCGCTCGTTCCGTCCGGCATCTATAACGACACCTCGGTCTGGACGGTGAGCTCGCGCCCCGATTCGTCGCGCGCGCTCTTCCTGCAGGGGACGATGACCGAGAAGGGGTACACCTTTTCGTCTCGCCCATCCGCTCCGATACCCGACAAGCTCGGCGACGAACGCCACATGCTGCAACTCAGCAAGCTCGGCGACGGGGAGTATGAGTGGAACACCGCGGTCGATCATGCCGTCGGACCGGTGCGCGCCGACGAAGTCGGCGAGGTATTCGGCACCCTATTCACGGTCTTTGAGGGACACACCGAGTCGGCGCTCCGGGACGACATGCGTGCGCACTTCCCGCGCACCGTGCGCCACATGCACCAACTCTTCAGCATCACCTCGCTCACGACGGCCGAGCAGCCCGACGGATCGACGGCGTTCCAACTCGCCGCTGCAGTAACGCCCGACTCGTTGCGCGCGAAGTATCCGGCTTTCGCTGCCTATGTCGACAAGTACGTGATGCCCACGCGCGCCCGCATGCAGCTGACGGATCGGCAGGGCGCGCAGTTCGCCGACCTCACACTCGCCGGGGGGACGCTCAACGTGAAGCTGCGGGCGCGCGACGGGCGACTCGTCGCACTCAGCGGCCCCCCGCGCCCCCGCCCCGACACGCTACGCGCACGGTTCGACCTCTCGATGAAGATGATGCTCTTCCACGTCGGCTACACGAACCTCGTCGCCGACTTCATCGTCGAGAAGAGCGACCATGCACGCGGTTGGTTCCTGCGTTTCCAGCGCGAACCCAACTGGGACTTTCCGCTATTCGTCGAGAAGTTGATTCGTTCGCCGCTGCGCCGCCCATTCGAGGGGCGCGGCACCGAATTGCGCCTGACGGTGCGCGACGACCTCGGCAAACAGGCCATCTCCCAACGACAGGTGCGGACCGCCGTGAAGGAGAGCGCCATCGTGCGCTGGATCGGAGGGCTCGGATCGTCGGCCTTCGGCGACTTTTCCGGTCGATCGGAAGCCGAGGAAAACCGCTTTCTCACCGAACTGTTCGGCGCCCTTCGCGAGGACGTTACGGCGATCGGCTCTTGAGCGCCTGCCGCGAAGAGTCGAATCGCCGTATTCGCCCCGCTCGACCCCCGAAAACGAAACAGGGCCACCGATTGATCGGCGACCCTGGGTCACGTTGCGGCTGCCCCCGAAGGGATTGCCAAGCCAGTTGCCATTGGAACTCTACGTCCTACCGGTCAACGGCTGGCGAATACCCAATCGGCGAGCGTACCGCGAATTGTCTATTCGGCCACGGCGACACACGGTCGCCACCTTTGCTTCCGAACTCTTCTATCCACAAGGGCGCCGGTTTGTTCCCGGCACCAGTGGAGCTGAGGGGGATCGAACCCCTGACCTCTGCAGTGCGATTGCAGCGCTCTCCCAGCTGAGCTACAGCCCCGTATTGCCAGAAACGCGCCACCGTATTGACGACGGTCGCACCCCGGCGCAACACACCGAACACCCCATGACCACTCACGTCGCGGTGGTCCCACCAAGCGGTGGTTCGGCAGGGCGGTAAACCTAGCCGACGCCTTGCCCATGTCAAGCCGACCCGAGCTAAGCGCTGGAACAAGGACAACTTGGGCGCTCGTTGACTAGCCGAGATCACCACCCGGTCACGCCTTCGTCACGACGGCAGACCCCGAGCCACTCCCTCTTCCCGACCATGAGCGCTTCGGTACACCCCCTCAGCAGCCAGTACGTCCGCGACCAGCTCTCGTTGCGCGGTATCCGCATCAATGAGAAGCGCACGCAACCCGAGGGGGAGTACGTCCTGTACTGGATGCAGAGCACCCATCGCCTCGAAGAGAACTGGGCGCTCCGCATGGCGATCGTCGAGGCGGACCGCCTGAACAAGCCACTCGTGGTCCATCAGGGACTCGACCCGACCTACGAGCACGCGAGCGACCGCATTCACTCCTTCGTGCTTCACAACGCGCGGGAGCTGGCCGCCCGTGCTGAAGCGTCCGGACTGCACTACCAGTTTGCCTTGCGGCGCCGTCGCGACGACGACCGGCGCGTGGTCGATCGCCTGGCGTCGCGCGCAGCCCTCGTCGTCACCGATCGCTATCCAACCGCCGGTATCGCCGAGCGAACGCAACGCCTTGGCGAACGCGTCAACTGTCGTGTGGTGGCCATCGAATCGCACGGGGCGATTCCGTCGGGTGCAATCGAGAAGGAGGAGTACGCGGCGCGCACGATTCGCCCGAAGCTCAACAAGCTCCTCTCCCTCGCCCTCGAGCCGGTGGAAGAGCGTCCGCCGAAGCGCACTCTCCGGAACTCGCTCGCCGAGTCGCTGCGGGACATGAGTGGTGAGAGCGTGCTCGAGCTCGCGCACGCCGATCTGAACGCCGAGATCGCGCGCTGCGAGATCGACCATGACGTGCCACCGGTCACGCTGGCGAGCGGCCTCAGGGCGGCTCGCCAGCGGCTGGCCGACTTCTGCAACGACGCGCTGTCGGATTACAGCGCCCGGCGCTCGGACCCCAACGATGAAGAGGGGACGAGCCGCCTGTCGCCATATCTCCACTTCGGCCAGATCTCGCCAGCCGAAGTGGCACGCGCCGCTCTCGACTCGCCACACTCGGCAGAGGCGGAGAAGTTCATCGACGAGTTGGTGACCTGGCGGGAGCTATCGCTCAACTTCTGCCTGAGAAACCCGAACTACGGGACGCTCGACGCGCTCCCCGAATGGGTGCACAAGGCGATGGCGAAGCACGCCAGCGATGTCCGTGAGGCCACCTACACGCTCGAGCAGTTCGAGCGTGCCGAAACCCACGACGAATTGTGGAATGCCGCCCAGCGCGAGCTAGTACTTTCCGGCGTGATGCATAACGTCGTGCGCATGCTCTGGGGGAAGACCCTGATTCTGTGGAGCGCGCACTACGCCGATGCGCTGGCGTGGCTCGTACACCTCAACAACAAGTACGGACTGGATGGCCGCGACCCCTCGAGCTACGGCGGGATCCAGTGGTGTTTCGGGAAGTTCGACCGTCCCTTCTATGCCCGTCCAGTGCTCGGAGTGATTCGGCCCATGTCCATTTCGCGGGCCCGTGCCAAGTGGGACGCCGACAGTTACATCCGCCGGTGGCTCCGCCCGCCAGAGGGCGCGGAGACCGGCCTTCCCTTGTTCACGTCCTGACCTCGGTCACCTAACGAGTTGCCTCGTCCTGCGCGCTCGTGCCGTGCCGGTCGCCACTGGTAACGCGGCCGTTGGTCGACTCTCGCGCCACAGTCCTCGACGACTCGCGGTCGGCGAATGGCGTCTGGCGGAGCCGGGCCGTCGAACGCCCGCGCGCTTCGCCACCTTCGCGGCCGATTGCCGCCATGTGCGCACGATCGCGGCTTACGACTTCGCCGCCCTTGCGTCCGGCACTGCGTGCTTCGTCGCGCGACCACTCGTGCGCCGTTCCCTTCTCGTGCGCCGCGCGACCGCCCTTGCTGGCGATTTCACGCTGCCGATCCGGGTCCATCGATGCGAACCCGCGCTTGCTCTTGCTTCCCATGGTCTCCTCCCATTCCAGCGTACAACGTGAGCCGCACTCTCGAACGCCCTCGCTCGGCGCGGCAGACGAGGTTGTTGCTCTCGCCCACCGTCCTAACGCACGAGTGCGGGAAAGCATTCCCATGATTCGCACCGATGTGCCTGATAAATCAAGCAAACTCGGCCATAGTGCGAATCCCGTCCCCGGACGGGCGCCACGGTCCTGCCCGCTCGATGTGCGGGTGCGTGCTCAACGTTGAGCTTAGCGTCTGCCAACCTCAGCGAGCTACATCACACTCTGAGACCTAACGTGGAGTTCGCATCAAGCGCGTTATCTCGCGAGGGATAGACGAAGTTCGACTGCCACGATGGATTGGTGACGGAGCGCACGGGGCGCCGAACTCAGCGGCTATATTCACCCCCCCATGCCACTCTCGCTCAAGTTTCTCGGCACCTCCGCCTCCCGCCCTACCGTCGAACGCGGAGTGGCATCGATCGCCCTCGCCCGCGAGGGCGAGACGCTCCTCTTCGACTGCGGCGAAGGGACGCAACGGCAGATGATGCGATACGGCGTCTCGTTCAGCGTCGAAGACATCTTCTTCACCCACTTTCACACCGATCACTACCTCGGGATAATCGGGCTGATGCGCACGATGGCACTTCAGGGGCGCACGGAGACGCTGCGGTGCTGGGGTCCGAAAGGGGCGGCGCGTGTCCTGGGGAAGTGCGAGGCGCTCGGCGCCGATCGCCTCACCTTTCCGGTCGAGGTGCGGGAAGTTGCTCCTGGCGAATCGGTGCGCCGCAAGGATTACGAGCTGCAAGCCTTTCAGGTGGATCACCGCGGGGCGCTTGCGCTGGGATGGGCGCTCGTGGAAGACATCCGGCGCGGGCGCTTCAACCCGGAGCGGGCGCGCGAGCTGGGCGTCCCCGAGGGACCGATGTGGGGGAAGATTCACAAGGGCGAAGCGGTGACGCTGGACGACGGTCGCGTCGTGCTCCCGGAGGAACTCGTTGGCGCCACGCGCCCCGGACGACGGATCGTCATCTCAGGCGACACACGCCCGTGTGACGCGACGCGGATCGCCGCACAGGACGCCGACCTCGTCGTGCACGAATCGACCTTCGGCGACGAGGAGGCGGAGCGCGCACTGGAGACGGGGCACTCGACCGCGCGCGAGGCGGCAACGCTGGCGCGCGACGCCGGTGCGTTGCGCCTGGTGCTCACGCACCTCTCGGCGCGCTACACGCGAGATGTCAGCGATCTCGAACGCGAGGCGCGCAGCGTCTTTCCGCGCACGCGCATTGCCCGCGACGGGATGGAAATCGACGTCCCGTTCCGCGATGCTAACGACGAAGAGTCGCCGAGCGAGGCGCAGGCCTAGCGACTAGATGCCGGCGGCGTGCGCCCGCGCGATCGTCAGGAGGCGATGTACGCCGGGCGGTCGGTCTGGATGGGATACGACCGACGAAAGAGTCGCGCCAGGTCGCGATCGGTGAGTCCGCCGAGTACCGCGGACGGCTCGAGGCGCGCGCGCGGGTCGTTCACCTTGGGGCCGTGGGCGTTGAGCCAGGCGTAGCGATTGAGGCGTGACGTGGCGGCGGGGTGCACGAAGACGATCATCGCGCTCGAGTGGCTGGGCGACTCTACCGCCACGTGCCATTCGGTGCCATCGGTCGAACGAAAGCTGGTCATGAGTGGAAAGTGCGTACGCGGGGAAGGACGGAGGCGCGGGCGCGCCGTGTTTTTGCTGGACGATCAACCATGCACGCTGGAATCGAGAATCGCCTCGACCGGTTGCCGCCCGTTGTAGCCCGCGTCGGCGTCGTGCCAGTGTGCCACGGTCGTTTCGCCATGCTTCCAGCACCAGCAGACGTTGCGTCCCTCGACATCCGCGGGAAAGTCGACGAGGCCGAGTTCGAAGCCCTTGAACTCGAGCCCGAGCCGGGTGAGTTCGCCGACAAACCCTTGAATGTCGCGCGCGAGATGCTGCGCGCGATGCTGCAGCGACTCGGCCTCGGGTGTCGGCTTGTCGGAGCGGCTGAGCGTCGCCGCGATCTCGAACGCCTCCACCGTGCGCTGCCATTCGCGATAGTGCTCGATGATGTCGCGCACGATGCGCGATACCAGCGGCAACATGCGGTTGGCTTCATCGATCGAGAATTTCTTCGTCATTCCGGTCTCCAGGTGCAACACGGGCCCGGCAGGTTGCCCGCGCGACGCGGCGCGAGGCAGGGTTGGCGGCACTACATGCAAGAACGCTGGTGGGCGCCTTCGCATCAAGGGGGGCATTTCGGTTGGCGACCGCGCGAGTGACAACTCGCGTGAGTGGGCGCACGGGAACGGCGGCGGTGCGGGCCTCACCGGAGTAGAGTGCGGACTCCTCGAACGCACGGCGCAGCGCCGCGAGCATCGCTTCGCCTGCCGCCGGTGCATCGAGGCGATGGACCCGGCGCACCGGAAGTGGGACGCGGGTGACCAACCATTCGTTAGGCTGGTGGCGGAGTACGATGGTCGCCCCCTCCCCGCTGGAGTCTTCGCGGCTCACGACGTCGTACCGATCGCCCGCCCAACGCAGCCCTCGCCCAGGCGATGCGGCTTCGGCGGGGAGGTCGCGTCGAATCGGTGTCCACCATGGCCCGGCGACGATCGGAATCGGCGGGAGCGGGAGCGCATACCCGCCGGCGCGGAGGCCGCGACCGGGGACGGAGAAGGCAACTGCGGGCGCGCCGTCCTGATCGACGAGCGCAAACGATAGCGAATCGAAGACGAAGCCCGTGAGCGCGGTCGCCGCTCGTCGCGCCCGCTCGTCGCGCGTCAGGCGGATGGAGTCGATCGCCATGGCGAGTAGTCGCTCTCCCTCGCGAATGACGTCGCGCGCGCGCGACTCGCCGACCAAATCGGCGATGCGTACGAGATGCCCGTCGCGCAGGTCGAGCACGCCGCGGCGCGACACGTGATGATCGCGCGACCCAGCGACGTCGATGTCGACGTGTTGCTCGATCGTGACGTAGGGTCCGGCGGCATCGAGCAATGCGAGATCGGTGGTCGCATGCGTCGATGGGTCTTCTGCGGCATCCTCTTCGGGATCGAGCGGTGCCTCGCCCGGATGTCGCGCGGCGTAGTCGTCGGCGATCGACGTGAGAAGCGAGTCGTCGAGCAGGAGGAGCGAGTCGCCGCTCGCGACGTCGCGCCGCCACACCTGTTGTCCGAGGATGACGGCGTCGTAGTACGAGCGATCGAAGTCCGTCAGGTACAATTCGTAGAAACGACCATCGTGCTCGGTGAGGAGCATCGGCGAGCGGCGCACGCGCAATCCGCTGCTGTCGCTCTCGACCCAGAACGTCGAGTCGCCGGCGGAGACGAGGAACGACGCCGGCGGCGGCCGGTCGGCCGACGCGCGCGGCTTGGTGCACGCGACTCCGACAGCGCAGGCGACGGCCACCAAAGCCCAACGCCCCGGGCGCAGACCAGGGCGACGACGCAGTTTGACCGACGACCGGAGCACAGTCATGACTCGCAGAATATAGCACGCACTCCGAGTCGTCCTGCGTTACCCCCTGGCGATCCCGGCGACAGCGTTCACGAGGCGATCGATTTCGTCATCGGTCGTGTAGCACGCGCACCCCACGCGCACCACGCCTTCCGCCGCCTGACCGATGCGCTCGATGACGGTGACCGCGTAGAAGTCGCCGTTCGAGACGTAGAGACCGAGCGGCGCCAGCGCGCGCGCGATGGCGGTCGACGTGTGTCCGGCGAGCGTGAAGATGACGGTGGGAGTTCGGCGCCCGGTTCCAGGCGTCACGCCATACAACGTCACGCCGTCGATCGCCGCCAGGCCGCGCCAGAGTCGCGAGACCTGCGCTTCGCCGCGCTCGTGCAGGGCGCCCAGTGCGTGTGTGAGGCGTTCGCGCCGGGGCGCAGTTGCGTCGAGCCCGCCGAGCGACGCAATGAAGTCCACGGCGGCGCCGATACCGACGATCCCTTCGTGATTCTGCGTCCCAGTCTCCAGTCGCTCGGGGGATTCGTTAGGCGCCGGATCGAGGCGCGCGACCGGGAGCGCTTCGACCAGCGACCGGCGTCCGTACAGCACCCCGGCATGCGGTCCGTAGAACTTGTACGACGAGCACGCGAGGAAGTCGCAGTCCCACGCCTTGACGTCGATGATGCCGTGCGCGGCGTAGTGCACGGCGTCGACGTAGGCGAGCGCGCCGTGTTCGTGCGCCAGGCGCGTGGCCGCGGCGACGTCGGTGATGGTCCCCAGTGCATTCGATGCCGCACCGATCG
Source organism: Gemmatimonadaceae bacterium (assembly GCA_044225935.1). Taxonomy (GTDB): domain Bacteria; phylum Gemmatimonadota; class Gemmatimonadetes; order Gemmatimonadales; family Gemmatimonadaceae; genus SCN-70-22. The sequence goes on along the minus strand of JBGAHX010000002.1, from coordinate 208,215 downwards.
CAAGGAGGCGCGTGCGCGGAGTAAAGGCGCGACGCAGGTCGTCCCAGTCGAGCACCCCGGCGACGGGATCCATGCGCACGGTACGCACGACCATGCCGCGATCCTTCGCCATCTCGCGCCAGGGCGCGACGTTTGCGTGATGATCGAGCTCGGTGACGATCACTTCATCGCCCGCGTTCCACTGCCTGCCTAACGCGTGTGCGACATGAAAAGTGATCGTGGTCATGTTGTTGCCGAACGACACCTCGTCCCACGACGCGTTGAGCAGCGCCGCCGCCGCTTCCCGCGCCGCCTGGAGCCGCGCGTCGGTCTCCTGCGACGTGGGATACTCCCAGTGCGTGTTGGCGTTGTGGTGATAGAGGTAGTCGCTCATCGCCTCGACCACGTCGCGCGGGACCTGTGTCCCTCCCGGGCCGTCGAAGTAGGCGACGGGGTGCCCCTGCTCGCGCCGCGCGAGTGCGGGAAAGCGCGCACGAATCTCGTCGACAGGGCGCAAGGCTGGCGAAGCGGTTTCGATGGAAGTCATGACGTCGGTCGAAGATTGATCCGGGATTCAGTCGGTGATGACGATGTTGCCCCACTCCTCGAGCAGTCGCACGGCCTCGACGTGATCGGCGGTCTCGCCGAGTTCGTGGCGCGCCAGGCGAAAGAGCTCGGCGACCTGCTGGATCACGGGCGACGGGACGCGCTGGTCGCGCACGAAGTCGGCAGCGATTGCGACGTCCTTCTCGAGGAGCGCGAGGCGGAAGGTGCGCGGAAAGGCGCGCGTTACGACGCGCTGCGGGATGAGGTTCTCCGAGCTGTTGGAGCGACCGCTCGATGCATTGATCACGTCGAGCGCCGCCGACGGCTTCACGCCGGCCTTGGCAAGCGCCGCGAGTCCCTCGGCGGTCGACCAGATATGTACCGCGAGGAGCGCGTTGTTCACCGCCTTTAGTGCATCCCCCGCACCGATCGGGCCGACGAGGACGATCTTGCGTCCGAAGAACTCGAGCACGGGGCGGGCGCGGGCGAAGGTGACTTCGTCTCCTCCGCACATCACCGTGAGCGTCCCGGCCTCTGCGCCGGAGACGCCACCGCTCACCGGTGCGTCGATGAAGGCGATCCCGCGCTCGGCGAGGCGCGCGGCCATCCGGCGCGAGGTGGCCGGATCGCCGGAAGTGCAATCGATGAGGAGCGTTCCGGCTCCCATCCCGGCCAGGAGTCCGTCACGACCCTCGAGGAGCGCCTCGACTTCACGCGAGGTGGGGAGGCAGGTGATGACGACGGCAGCATCGGTCGCGGCGGCGGCCGGAGTTGGCGCGACGGTCGCGCCGCTGGCGGCGGCAAAGGCAGTGGCGGTTTCGGCCGTGCGATTCCACACGGTGAGCGATGACTTGGCGGCGACGTGGCGCGCCATGGGGGTTCCGATGGCCCCGAGTCCGAGGAAGGCGGTCTTCATCCACACAATGTCGCCCGATCGACCGCTCGGCGGGAGGGCGCGTATCTTCCTCGGCATGATCTCCACGGTGCACATCGGCGGGATGCGGAGCGTGCACTGCGTGCGCGCGGTCTTCACGGCGCTCGGCGGGGTCGCCGGGGTCGCGCGCGCCGAGGTGACGATGGGGCGCGCAACACTGACGCACGATGGCCTCGTCGAAGCCCGCGCGCTCGAGGAGGCCTTGGCGCCGCTCGGGTACGCGGTCGTGTCGGTCGAACGCGAAGCGCGGCGCCTTCCCATGTTGCCGGAAGACGCCGCGCCGCACGGAGGAGAGGGCGGCGCCTAACGCCGCGCGTTCGATCCCGTCGCGCGCTGGGTCACAGCGAGAACCAGTAGCTCGCCTTGATGAGGAAGGTGTTGTCGGGGTGGGCGGAGAAGAGGTTGCGGTAGTCGCGTCCCCAGCGGAACGTCCCGGCGTCGAGCCCGTCCTGCACGCGCCCCTGCGCCCAGACGAGAAAGAGCGTCGAGCCTGGGCGATACTCCCAGCGCAGCACCGTGTTGGAGCGGAACTGCTTGAAGTTGAAGCCTCCCGGCTCGCCTTCCTGCGTGAACGGGGAGAAGCGATCGACGTACGCCGTCGCGCGCGGTGAAGTCACGTCTCGCCAGTTGCTGTAGTCTCCGCCGGTGACGAACGGCTGGGCGTAGAGCTGCAATGAGAGCGTAGGCGACGCCGTCCAGTTGATGCGCGTGGTGACGTTGACCGTGCGCTGCGAGAGATGCGCGACCGTGTAGTGCGTGGTGTCGCTCCCGACTTCGCCATAGTTGCCGAGCCACTGCCGGTCGTTGGTGTTGCGCGAGACGGAGAGGCCGAGCGAGGCGGAGAAGGAGCTGGCGACGCGCCCCTCGAGCGATCCGTTCACGTTGGTGTTCACCGAGCGACCGCCGTCACCGCGCCAGAAGGAGGCGTTGAGCGACGGATACACGGCGTGACGCTGGTCGCCGGTGATTCCCGTCCACCCCTGGACGACGCGATCGCGCAGGATCGCCGGTCCACCGCGCAAGCAGGAGGGGCAGTACGTCCCGGTCTCACCGCCGATGCCGCCGTAGACAAACCACATGTTGCGTAGCTGCCCGTTCATGTTGATGTTGCCGCCGTGCCCGGTGCTCGGCCCGCCGGGGACCCACGAGTTCCACTGGTTGAAGTTCACCTGCCAGCGCCGATAGAAGAGGTTGGGCTTCTGGAAGACGAAGGCGAACCAGTTGCTCCATCCCATGTTGTTGGCGCTGGACATGAAGCCGACGTCGTTGATCTCCACGCCCGGCCCCTTGTACCACCCGCCCGTGTAGAAGCGCGTGATCCCGCCGCCATTCTTCGAGAGGCCGATCCCCGATCCAAAGCCGGAAAGCGACGTGCGCGTCGAGTCGTACGCGAGGTCGTCGTCGGGGCGCTGGTAGAGATGCACCGTGGAGCGCTGCGTGCGAGCGATCGCCTCGGCGGAGCCACGCACGAGACTACCGTAGAACTGCCCCGACAGCTGGAAGTTGCCCCCCGGACCGAAGCGGTGCCGCCCGTCGACACCGGCCGTGTAGGCCTCGCTCCGCAGGTACTGCGAGGTGAAGCGGTCGAGATCGCGGTTCACTGCGGTGAACAACGCGCCGATTCCGCTGCGACCGCCGCGCAGGTCCTGCTGGGCCCGCGCCACGAAGTAGTTGGTGCGCGGCTCCACGGTCAGCGACTCGGCGACGGACTCGCGTCCCGTGACCGCGTCGAGGATTCCCAACGACATGCCCGACGAGAGGCGCCCCGTCACCTTGGCGGCGCCGAGGATGGTCGAGTTGAGGGGGACCGCGTTCTGGTCCTCGCTCAGGAACCCGGCTTGCGGGGCGCGTCCGATGCGGCGCGAGTAGAACGGCCCGGTGCATTGCCCGTCGTTGCAATCGATGTCGTAGCGGAAGATCCCCGTCCCTTCGAGAAAGAAGGGGCGACGCTCGTCGAAGAACTGCTCGAAGGCGCCGAGGTTGAGGACCGCGGGATCGGCCTCGACCTGCCCGAAGTCCGGGTTGATCGTGGCATCGAGCGTGAGGTTGGACGAGAGCCCGTACTTGAGGTCCGCGCCTAACGACATGCGCTGCGCACGGCCGTAGCCGTCGGCGCGCTGCCGCGAATCGTTGGCCTGCACGGTATAGGGCATCATCTCCAGGCGGCGCGGGCTGCCGAGCCCCGTCAGGCCGCGCACTTCGCCGAGCTGCGAGGCGATACCGAACTGTGACCGGCGCCAGAGCGGCCAGCTCGACCGCTCGTTGAGGCGCGCGATCTCGCGATGCACGCCGATGCCGAAGATGTGCTCCCCTTTCTCAGGGTAGCGCAACTGGCTCAGGGGGATGCGGAACTCCGCTGTCCAGCCGAGCGAGTCGATCGCGGTCTTGACGTCCCACACCGCGTTCCACGTCACGTCCTCGTTGGAGTCGTTGTACAGATAGATGTCGCGCTGCACGCCAGCGGGATTCACCATGAACTCGTAGCCGGTGCGGCGATCGTGGTACGAGTCGACGATGACGCGCACGTAGTCCGACTGCGTCCGTTCATCGCGCCGCGAGAGGAGCGCCATAATGCTGTCGGGATGCGCGTCGAAGGCGCGCACGAACACGAAGAGGTTGCGATCGTCGTAGGCGATGCGCGCCTCCGTCTGGAACGTCGGGTCGCCGTCCTCCACGGGGTCGAAGACTCGGAATCCATCGATCCGCTGAGCCGTCCGCCAGACGTCGTCCCGGTCACTTCCGTCGATCGCGGGCGGTGTGAGTGCACGCATCGCAGTGGTGTTCGTGGTGCGTGCGCCGCCAGCCGCAGCGATCGCGTGCGAGGCAAGTCGTTGAGCCTGAGCGCTCGGGGCGAGCGACAGGACGAGCATGGACGTGACAAAGAATGGACGCATGAAAACGCAGAGCCCTTGGGAGATAGGCCGATTGTCCTGGAGTTGGCGCGCACTCGCGGCGCGCGACGCATGATCTGACAGCGTGTTCCCGGAAATGGTTGGCCCCGTTCCGCCGCGCGCGCTTGTTCGCCCCATACGACGCCCGTAACTTGCGCCCCCGCGGCGGGTCACCCGCACGCGCCTGTTGTACTTCGCCGGACGGCGGCCATGACGCCATCGCAACGCAACCAGGACAGCGAACTCGCGGCGCTGCTCGCCCCCGACATCCTCGTCATGCTCGAGGAGTCGCCGGGCGACGTGGCCGCGGAGACGGAGGAGCTGCACCCGAAGAATCTCGCGGATGTCGCCGAAGCGATGCCGCGCGAACGGGTGCCAGAGTTCCTGCGCGCGCTTCCGGCTGCGCGTGCCGCCGATGTGCTCGAGTATCTCGACGAGGAACTGCGGTCGGAGCTCCTCGAGGCGATGACCACCGAGCAGGCGGTCGCGCTCATCTCGGAGATGACGCCCGACGATCGCGCCGACATCCTCGAGGAGCTCGAGGAGAAGACGGCGGACGAGATCCTGCAGGATCTCCCCGACGCGGCGCGACAGGAGACGGAGCGACTCCTCCAGTACGGCGCAGACACCGCCGGCGGCCTGATGACGACGGAGTTCGTCTCCGTCTCGCAGAGCCTAACGACTGAAGAGGCACTCAACCTCGTGCGTGCCGCCGCGCGGTCGGCGCGCAAGGAGGCGATGCACGCGATCTATGTCACCGACGAGCGCGGCGCGCTGGTGGGCGTGATGTCGCTGCGCGAACTCGTCGCCGCGCCCGAGGGGAGCACCGTCCTCAATCTCGCCTGGACCGAGGTGGTCAAGGTTTCCGCGAGCGCCGACCAGGACGAAGTCGCGCGGATCATCCAGGAGTACGACCTCGTCGCCGTCCCGGTCGTGGATGGATTCGATCGAATCCTCGGCGTGATCACCGTCGACGACGTCATCGACGTCATCCAGGAAGAGAACACCGAAGACGTGCAGAAGCTGGGTGCGGTGCAGCCGCTCGAGGAGCCGTACTTCATGGCCGGCTTCTGGAGCGTCGCCCGCAAGCGCGTGGGCTGGCTCGTCTTCCTGTTCGTCGGCGAAATGTTCACCGGCACGGCGATGCGCGCGTACGAGGACACGCTGGCCAAGGCGATCGCCCTCACGCTGTTCATTCCGCTGGTGATCAGCTCCGGCGGCAACAGCGGCGCGCAGTCGGCGACGCTGATCACGCGCGCGCTCGCCGTCGGTGACGTGGAGATTCGCGACGTGCTGCGCATTCTCTTCCGAGAGTTTGGCCAGGGAATCGTCCTCGGCGCGTGCTTGGGCGCCATCGGATTCGTGCGTGCGCTCATGTGGGGGAACACCACGACGCTTGCGGCAGTGGTTGCGCTCACCCTCGTGATGGTCGTCTTGGTCGGAAGCGTCGTCGGTGCCATGCTTCCGCTGGTATTCAAGCGCCTTGGATTCGACCCGGCGCTGGCCTCGTCACCCTTTGTCGCCTCGCTGGTCGACGTCACCGGACTGGTCATCTATTTCAACGTCGCCCGCGCCATCCTGCGACTGCAATGAGCGATTCGGCCGCGCTGTCCACTCGTCCGCTCGCGCGAGGCACGGCGACGCTCGCCGTGGTCTGCTCGGCGCTCGGTTTCTCGACGATCTCCATCGCCACCGTCATCGGGACGCGTGACGGGACGCCGCTCACGACGGTGGTGTTCGGGCGCTTTCTGCTGGGGGCGCTTGTCCTCTTTCCGTTGGCCGGGGGAATCCGCGGACTGTCGATCGGACGACCGCACGCATGGCGCATCGTGCTGTGGGGGGGCGTCGGGCAGGCGGTGGTCAACCTGCTCAATCTCTCGGCGCTTGCCTACATCCCGGCAGCGACGGTGGTCTTCCTCTTCTACACGTTTCCCGCCTGGGTCGCGCTCATCGCGGCGGTGCGCCGCACGGAGCGTGTGGGACTCTTGCGGCTGGTCGCACTCCTGCTCTCGCTCGCCGGAATCGTGGTGATCATCGGCGGGCCCAAGGCGGGGACGCTCTCCCCGCTAGGCGCGGCGCTCTCGCTCAGCGGAGCGTTTTTTTACGCGCTCTATATTCCCCTGCTCCGCCAGCTGCAAACCGGGACGACGACCGCGGTCGCGATCTTCTACGTGGCGGTTGGGACGTGCCTGTCGATGCTGGCGTATGGCGCGTTACGCGGCGAACTGGCATGGCAACTCTCGGTTCCCACGCTCGGCGCGATCGGGTGGCTCGCGCTGATTCCCACCGTGCTGGCGATGCAGCTCTTCCTCAAGGGACTCGAGACGCTCGGGCCCGTGCGCACGGCGATCATCTCGACCGCCGAGCCGTTTTCGGCGGCGATCCTCGCGGCGCTACTCCTCGACCAGCCGCTGACCGTGACCACTCTCGCCGGTGGAGCGTGCATTGCCGCCGCGGTGCTCCTGCTGCAACGCCCCGAGGGAGGCTCGATCGCGCGAGATGCCGGGCGTCCGGCGCCCGGCTCGTCTCCGGCCTGAGGTTTCGCGACCCGACGCTGGACGCGCCGACGGGGGCGGATGCGCTACGACGCCACGCGCGTCCCTTCGCGCTGAGCGCCGCGCCGCCCGCGCGACGCGACTACCCCCGCCCCGCCTAACGCGATCGCCGCAAAGGCGAACCACTGGATGGCGTAGCTCTCGTGCGATCCCTCGTCGAGCGGAGGGAGCTCGACGCGAATGAGGTGGTCGAGCGTGTCGCTCTGGACGGCGCCGAGTCGCTGCACGACGAGAAAGGGGGCGATGCGCTCGCCGAGATGCGCCTCGATGCTGTCGCGCTCGAGATAGCGCACGCCGCGCGGCTGCGTCACCGTGGAGACCATTCCGCGCACCGGGACGAAGGCGTCGACGTATCCGTCGACGACGGCCGAGTCGCCCTCGTGCCACTTGCTCAAGTCGGCGGACATTCCATCGGCAGCGTAGGCCCAGCCACGGTTCACCAGGATCGGCGGTCCGGAGTCGACCAGGAGCGGCGTGAGCACGTGCACGCCAGGGGCGCCGTGCATCCCGCGCGACGTCAGGACGAGTTCGCGCGAATAGTCGTAGTGCCCCGTCAGCTGCACGCGCCGGAATCGCGCGCTCGCCGAGTCGCGCAACGCGTCCTGCCAGCGCACGGGTGGCGCGTCGAGCTGCGCGGCGAGAGCGGCGTTCTGCGCGCGCCGCTCGGCGAGTCGCCCGACCTGCCAGATCCCCAACCGAATGCAGATGGCCGCCATGACGACCGCGAAGATCACGAAGACGAGGGTGCGGCGCGGCATCTAGAAGAGGCTCATCTGGTCGCCCATGTCCTCCGGCGCCACGACCGGAAGTCCGAGCAGCCCTTGCAGCTCACGGAGCGAGGCCGGCGCGTGCCCGGCAAAGTGGTTGTTGACATAGCCGTACACGCGGGCGCGCGCAGCGAGACCCGGGAGGACCGCCGCCCACGCGGCGAGTTCGCGCGAGCGATCGACCTGGATGCGCGAATAGTCCACCAGATCGCGATTGGGGCCCATCCATCGAATGTAGGCGAAGTCCGCCGTGGGGCGTTCGGCCAGCGCGAGCATCGACTTGCGCGGGATCCAGCGCGCGTCGGTGAGGGCGAGGGCAACGCGATGTTCTGCCAGCAAGGCGATGATTCCGTCCTGAATCCATCCGCGCTGCCGGAACTCGACGGCGAAGTCGAGGTCGCGCGGAAGCGATGGGAGAAAGCTGGCGAGCGCGGGGAGTTCGACCGGTCCGAAATCCGGGCCCAGCTGCACGAGGATCGGTCCGAGCTTGTTGCCGAGGAGGCGCGCATGATCGGCGAAGAGCGCGAGCAGCTCACCGGAATTCCGCAGGCGATTCTCGTGGGTGATCTCCTGCGGGAGCTTGAGCGCGAACTGGAAGCCGTCGGGAACGCGGTCACTCCATCCCTTGATGGTCTTGGCGGGGGGGATGGCGTAGAAGGTCGAGTCCACCTCGACGGTGTCGAAGGCGCGAGCGTAGGTGGTGAGGAAGTCGGCCGATCTGGTCCCGCTCGGAAAGAACGGCCCCACCCAGGCGTCGTAATTCCATCCCTGGGCGCCGAGTCGAATCGTGGATTGCATGCTGGCAATGCTCGGGGCGGCGCAGGCGGTGTCAAGTCGGCGGGCGTATGGCCGCGTCGATCGGCGCAGTCGCTTCCGGATAGCGAGCGCTTGCGGGAATCGGTATCAATGTGATATCATCTCGATACCACTTCTGGGGAGTTCTGGATCCATGTTCCGCGAGATCGCCAAGCCCGGCACCAATGGCTTCGCCGCACTGATTGTCTCCCTCATCGTCCTCGCCGTCGGCATCGAGCGCATCATCACCGGTGGCAACGCGCGCGAACCGTTCACCGCGGGAATTGGAGCGGCCCTCGTGCTGGTCGCCGTCCTCGGCCTCACCGGGCTCTTCACGGTGCAACCCAACGAGGGAAAGGTGCTGACGCTTTTCGGACGCTACGTCGGAACCGTCCGTTCGTCGGGCCTGTTCTGGGCAAATCCCTTCTATTCGAAGAAGGCGGTCTCGCTGCGCACGCGGAACTTCGAGACGGCGAAGCTCAAGGTGAACGACAACCACTCGAACCCGATCGAGATCGGCGCAGTCGTGGTCTGGCGGGTGGTCGATACCGCCGAGGCGATGTTCGAAGTCGACGACTACACCAACTACGTGATGATGCAGTCCGAGGCGGCGGTGCGCGCGCTGGCGCAGTCGTATCCGTACGATGCGCACGGCGCCAACGACATCGCGCTGAGCACGCACCCGGCGGAGGTGTCGGGGGCGTTGCAGGCGGCGGTATCGGATCGCCTGCAAAAGGCGGGCGTCGAGGTGATCGAGGCGCGGTTGAGTCACCTGGCGTATGCGCCGGAGATCGCCAGTGCGATGCTGCGGCGACAGCAGGCCGCGGCGATCATCGCGGCGCGCGCGAAGATCGTCGAGGGAGCGGTCGGCATGGTGGAGAACGCCCTGGCGCTGCTGGGGGAGCGCGGCGTGATCGCGCTGGACGAGGAGCGGAAGGCCTCGATGGTGAGCAACCTCCTCGTGGTGCTCTGCTCCGACCGCGACGCGCAGCCGGTGATGAACACGGGGACGCTTTATTCATGAGGTGTTGCGCGTGAGCGTTAGGCGCGCGGGAGTGGCAGTGGATCGGTGCGCGCATTCCGCGCCCCGCGCGTCGCGACGTCGGCAGGGAACGGGATTGGTGCACACATGACGCGTCGTTCGTTCCTGCTACGCGTCGACCCGGCGGTGCTCGACGGGGTGCAACGATGGGCGAACGATGAATTGCGCAGCCTCAACGGCCAGATCGAGTTCCTGCTGCGCAAGGCGCTCCGCGATGCCGGGCGCACCACACGAGGCGACGCGGAGGGCGCCAGCGCCGCGACGCCGGAATCGAACGAGGAGGAGTCGACATGATGATCGCAATGCTGCGTCGGCGCGGCCATCCGCCGATCCTGGTGGGTGGGCTGATCGGAGGGGCGATGGCGATCCTGGTCGCCGGCATGTACTTCCTCCTTCGATGAACAGCGGGCGATTGGAGTCGGAGTTCGCGCCATGATCATCGTACCCCATACACCGCCCCCGACGTCGGCGCGCTCTCGCGCCCTGGCCGACGCACTCAAGGTGACGATCGCCGAGTTCAGGCGCCGGGAGCCCAAACTCACCGATGCCGAAATCGAGGCGGCGATCGCGCGCGCGCACGATACGTCGCAGGCGCGCGACGCACGAAAGCGTCGCGCCATCGTCGGCGTCTCTGCCGGGTTGGCGGCAGGACTCGGGGCGCTGATTGTCGCGATGTCGCAAGGCAACACGGGGGTGAAGCCGCCGCTCACCGTGGTCGTGGCGGGGTGCGTGGTGCTCGTCGGCGCGGTCGTCGCCCTCCTGCTCCGGGCGCTCAACAATCCGTAGCAGGCTGGGCGTCAGCGATACGTTTCGAAGAAGCCGGTTCCCTCGCCGGAGACTACGCGTCCGTCGACGCGTCCGCTGAGGCGGGCGATCCCTTTCATCTGAATGAAGTAGGGGCGCTCGATGGCGCGCGCGAGTCCGACTTCGCCGCGCTCGAGAAGTGTGCCGCGGGTATCGGTGGCGGTGGCGTCCTCGATGATCAGCTCGACCTGCAGCGTGTCGCGTCCGCGCGCATCGCGCATCACGGCGCGCGATGGCACGGCGATACGTCGCCCCCCCACCTCGACGGTGCGGCCGTCCTCGTATTGCACCTCACGGGGGCGAAAGACGGTCTGGAATCCGGCGGAGTCGACGAGGTAGAGGAAGTACGGCGCCGTCGAGAGGAGGGAGTCGGGGGCATCGACGCGCCCGTAGAGGAAGGTGTAGCTCCCCGCGCGTGCCGCCCCCCAGTCCCAGGTGACGCCGCGCCACGTGCCCCAGTTGTGGTCGTGATAGGCCTGGGCTGCGTTGTAGGTCTCGCAGCGCCCGGAAACGCAGAGCGTGCCGGTCGCCGAAGCGCGAAGGGCGGCGACGACGTATCCCGACACGAAGTCTCCCGCGCCTAACGAAGTACCCGGGAAGTAGGCGCCCCGCGCCGGCGTCACGATCATGTCGACGGTCGCTACCTCGCCCCCCTCCTCGGCGGGGATGCGGGCCTGCACCGCGTAGCGCCCGTCGTCGAGCACGCGAACCGCGGCATCGCCCAGTTGGAGGTCGGCGCCAGTGGTCGAGTAGCGAATGAAGGAGCGATCGATGCGGCGCGAGAAGCGGCGCGCGGGGCGCCCTTCCTCGTGCAGGGTGAGGAGGAGCTGTCCACCCCAGTCGCCGTTCGGCACCTCACCGGCGAGCATGAAGGTGAGGAAGGCCCACCGCTTCCGGTCGGCGGAGAGGAAGTTGAAGTAGTGCCACTCCGCCCAGCTGTTCGGATCACGAACGCCGGCCGGCGTTTCGTGGAAGTGATCGATATCGTCGCGCAGCTGCGGATCGGTAGGGGACGCCCAGCGCCGGTCGCCGGCGTCGTCGTTCCACGCGCCGTCGACCACGGTCGGCGCTGAACCGACGGCGCGGTTGAGCGACGGGATGCCACCGCTCGCGCGCACCGCGAACTCCGGCACGTTTCTCCCGCGGAGATAGAGGAGCTTGTTCTCGAGCTGCGGCGCGGAGGCGCGCACGATCGACGTGAAGCGTGGCGCCGCCAGGAGCTGCAATTGGACGAAACGCGCGTTGGTGACCGAAAACCACATCCCGCCCACGCCACCGGTCTTGAGCACTTCGAGGTCGACGCCTTCGGGGAGGACGGTGACCTCGCCGCCGCCGACGAGCGACTCGTCGGCCGACTGGAGGACCATCGCGTCGCCGATGGAGAGGAGGGTGATCATGACGCCGACGCCGAGTCCGAAGCCGGCGAGGAGGAGGAGCGAGCGCCACGGCCGGAGGACGAGGTTGCGGAAGGCGAGGGTGAGGATCATCGCCGAGGAGATGGAATGATCCGGGGGGCGTCCGAATGGTGATGGTCGGGGGCGTTGGCGGGGGGATGTTGTTGTTGGGGGGGGCCCCCCGCGCCGCCACTCCCCTCGCCATTCGTCGTCGCGCTCTCTCCCGAGTCCGTGCCCGCCCGCTGATCCGCCACGATACGCCCGTCGACCATGTGCACGACTCGGCGCGCCGCCCGCGCCAGCGACTCGTCGTGCGTCACGACGAGGATCGTCACCCCATCGTGATGCAGCCGGTCGAAGAGGCGGATCACTTCGAGCCCGGTCCGCGCGTCCAGCTCTCCGGTCGGCTCGTCCGCCAGGAGCAACGCCGGCTCGTTCGCCAGTGCCCGCGCGATCGCCACGCGCTGCTGCTCGCCACCTGACAGCTGCGCCGGCCGGTGCCCGCCGCGCGATTCGAGTCCAACGTACGAGAGCAGCTCGCGCGCCCGCGCTCGGCGCGCCCCCTTCGCCATCCCCGCTTCGGCCATCGGCAGCTCGACGTTCTCGAGCGCGGTCAGCATCGGCATGAGATAGAAACGCTGGAAGACGAAGCCGATGTGCCGCAACCGGAACTCGGTCGCTTCGCGATCGCTCATCCCCGACACGTCGCGCCCGCGCAGCAGGATCCGACCACTCGTGGGCCGGTCGATTGCGCCGAGGAGATTGAGCAACGACGACTTGCCGCACCCCGACGGTCCGACGATCGCCGCGTAGTCTCCCTCGGCGATCTCCAGCGACACGCCGCGCACGGCGTGCACCGGCACGCCGGCGAGCGCATACTCGCGCGCAACGTCCACCGCCTGCAGCAACGGCACGGATTGGGACGCCCCCGTCGTGCGCTCGCTCACGACACCGCCTCGGTCCGCAGCGTGGTGGCGATCGGGAGCGACCCCGCACGCCATGCGGGGAATGCGCCGGCGAAGACGGCGGTCACGATGAGCAATGCAAACGACTGGTAGGCCGCCATCGGTTCGAAGACGAAGAAGTCGATCGCCGCCGGGAGGCCCGGGAAGCTTCGCAGGATCGTGTTGAGGTAGCGTGCGGTACCGAGTCCGAGGATGAGTCCTCCGGCCGCGCCCACGACGCTGATTATCAGCCCCTCGAGCATCACCTGCTCGGCGATGTGCGGTCGCGAAATCCCGATCGCGCGCATGATCGCCATCTCCCCCACCCGCTCCTGCACGCTCACCGTCACGAGCGTGCTCACGAGGAGGAAGCCGACCGCGAGGCTCACCGTCCCGAGGATCAAGGCCAACTGCCGAAAGTAGCCAAGGCGCTGCTCGACCGACTTCACCGCGTCGGCCGTAGCGATGGCGGTGACCCGCGGGAGCGCTCGTTCGACGGCGCTGCGCACGCCTTCGGCGTCGACCCCTGTCTTCGTCTTGATCATGAGGAGCGAGACGACGTCGCCGGCGTTCCCGCTTCCTTCGGCGACCAACTCCTGCGCGGTGGCGAGCGGAAGGGCGACAGCCGGCTGATCGGACGCGAGATAGTGAAAACGTGCCACGCCTGCGACGACAAGCCGACGGCGTGCCGTCCATCGTTGCAGCTGGGCGTCATAGCCGGCGGCGACGATGACAGTGTCGCCGACCGCGAGCCCCGAGCGCGAGAGGACGGCGTCGTTGGCGACCATGCAGTCGGGTGCGAGCGCATCCTCGCCGCGCTCGACGGAATAGTCCCCCTGTGCCTCGGGGCGGATGCCTAACGCAAATACGACGTCACCCTTGTCGCCGCGCACCAGGTGAAGCGTCGTCCCGAGGACCGGCGACACGTCGTGAACTCCGGCCACACGTCGAATCGTCGATTCGGCCGCCGCTGCGCCAGCGATCCGCGCCTCGGCGTCGAAGGGAAGCGTCCCCTTGGGAGTGACCCGCACGTCGAAGCCCTGGCGCGTGAGGAGGGCGCGAAACGAGACCTGCATCCCGCTGGAGAGCATCACCATGTCGAGGAGCATCGCCGCCGACACCGCGACGCCGAGGACGGCGAGCGTCGTGCGCAGCGGATGCTGCCGCAGCGAAGTCCAGGCGAGGCGCGCGCGCATCAGCGACCGAAGAGGGAGAGTGGCGGAACGCCGGTGAGGCGACGCGCGGCGAGGAATCCGGCGCCGATCCCCAGGGCGAGCGAGAGCGCCACGGAGAACGCGACGGTCTGCGACGTCACGATGGAAAAGGCGAGCGGCGTGCGATACACACCGCGGTAGTGCCAGTTGATGAGCGCCTCGCTTGCGTAGCCGAAGGCTACACCGGCCGCACTCCCCAACAGCGCGATGCAGGAGGCCTCGAGCACCACGGCCCCGGTGACGGTGCGTCGCGAGATTCCCAGCAATCGCAACGCGGCTACGTCGCGGCGACGCTCCTCGACCTTGAGGAGCATGATGCAGAGGAGGAAGATCGCGCTCGCCACAATCGTGATGACGCCGATGGCCCGATTGAATCGCGACACGACGGCGAAGGTGCGCGATGACTTCGCGGCCACTTCGCGCGAGCGATGTGCACGAAAGCCGAAGCTGCGCGCGTTGATCTCCTCGAGCGCCTTCTCGGTGGCGCCGGGCGCGGTGGCGACCGCGAAGCGGTCGACGCGATCGCCGATCCCGGCCAGGCGTTGCAGCTGGTCGAGATGGAGTCGCACGCGGTACTCGGCGCGCGCCACCTCCGACGGATCGGCCGCGCGCCTGACGATGGCGCCGACGATGGCGCGTTCTCCCTCTTCGCCGGGCGCAGCGGCCAGCGTGACCGTGTCGCCGAGCGAGATCCCCTTGTCGGCGACGAGACGCTCGTCGATGGCGATCGTGCGGAGAGGCGCCAAACGAGTCGAATCGGTATTCGCGCGCGACGATGTGATCTCTGCTTGCGCATGCGCCGGACGCGCCGACGTCACGCACAACATCGCGACCACCGCCGCGTGAGAGGACGCGGCGAGCAGGAGTCGCAATAGTCGGCGAAGAGGGAGTGTCATGGAGGCGACGGTAAACGAGGGGTGCGTGCACTCCGTTCCCCCCGCTCGCGGCCGCCGCGTCGCATCAATCCGGGAGGAGTTCGACCATCACGCGTGAGGCGAGCGCCGGCCCGACCTGGCAACTCCCCTTTCCCACCTGCAACGTGAGCGGACCATCGAAAGGCGCGCGCTCGGAGAGCTGCACGACCACTCCCGGCCGAATCCCGATGCGCGCCAGGTAGCGCAGGAGTTCGGAGTCCTCGTCGCTCACGCGCGTTACGCGCGAGCGCTGCCCACGCGCGACATCAGACAGCGTGCAGTGCCGAGTCTCGTCGATGACCCCTTCGCGCGTGGGGATCGGGTGCCCGTGCGGATCGGTCGCCGGTTCGCCGACGGCGGACGCCATGCGATCGACCAACTCGTCGCTCACGGCATGCTCCAGCCGTTCGGCCTCGGCGTGTACGCGATCCCACGCGTAGCCTAACGCCTGGGCGAGATAGGTCTCGATCACGCGATGGCGGCGAATCGTGCGCAGCGCGGCGCGCCGACCGGCGTCGGTGAGTCGCACGCCACGATAGCGCTCGTACGACACGAGTCCCTGATCGGCGAGCCGGCGCACCATCCCGCTCACCGACGCGGCGGCGATCGAGAGCTTCGCGGCTATGTCCGTCGTCGCGGCGGCCTCGCCCTCCTGTTCGATTCCATAGATCGCCTTGAGATAGTCCTCGACCGGAGCGGTGAGCTCACCCGGCGTACTTGCCAGTGGGGCGATGGTCGACGAATTCCTGCGGCGAGGAGTCGCCGGCTTGGTCTTCCGCGCGCTCACGCGACCGGGGCGCGGCGCCCGCCAGCCGGCGCACGCACCAGGAGTACCGGAATCGACGTCGTGTGGCGCACGTCGCTGGCCACGCTCCCGTGGATCACGTCACCGATGAACTTGTGCCCGTGCGTGGCCATGGCGATGAGATCGCAGTGCTCTCGCTCAGCGGCCGCGGTGATCTCGCGCGCCGGTTCGCCGTTGGCGAGAATCGCCTCGGCGCGGAAGCCCTCGGCGGTGAGTTCGTGCGCGATGCGTTCGATGTAGTCGCGATCCTGCTTCATTTCCTCCGACTCGCGCAGCTGGAGCGCGGCGAGGTTGCGCGCGGCCCACCCGTCGGCCACGTGGATCACGACGATCGACGCATTGCAGTGCCGCGCGAGCTCGCGCACGTGCGACAGGATGCAATCGTCCGTTGGGGTGTGCTCGAGCGGCACGAGGATTCGGCGATACATCAGCGCATCCACTCGGTAACGGTCTGCACGATCAGCCACACGTTGAGGACGGCGATCACGCTCGCGATCGCGTACGCCGTCAACTTGAGCCACGTGGAGTTCGTGAACTCGCCCATCTTGTGCTTGTCGGACGTGAACATCACCAGGGGGAAGACGGCAAACGAGAGTTGCAGCGAGAGAATCACCTGGCTGAGGATGAGGAGCTTGGCCGTCCCGCTTTCGCCATACAAGATGGCGGCGGTCGCGGCGGGCACAATGGCGATGCCACGCGTGATGAGTCGCCGTAGCCAGGGGCGCATGCGGATGTTGAGGAATCCTTCCATCACAATCTGACCGGCGAGCGTTCCAGTCAGCGTGGAGTTCTGTCCAGACGCGAGGAGCGCGAGTGCGAAGACCGTGCTGGCAGCGCCCACGCCGAGGAGCGGAGACAACAGCTGGAAGGCGTCCTGGATCTCGGCGACGCCAGTGTTGCCACTCGTGTGGAAGGTCGCGGCGGCGACGATCAGGATCGCCGCGTTGATGAAGAGCGCGATCGAGAGCGCGATGGTCGAATCGACGAAGGCGAAGCGCACCGCCTCACGCCGCCCCGCGGCCGATTCCTCGTACTTCCGCGTCTGCACGATCGACGAGTGCAGGTAGAGGTTGTGCGGCATGACCGTCGCACCGAGGATCCCGATCGCGATATAGAGTTGCGCGGGATTGCGGATGATCTCGGTCGATGGGATGAAGCCGCTGGCGACGGCGAGCATGTCGGGGCGCGAGATGACGATCTCGAAGAGGAAACAGACGCCGACCACCATCACCAGCGCGATCACCATCGCTTCGAGAAAGCGGAACCCCTTGTTCTGCAGATAGAGCACCAGGAGAACGTCGAGCGCCGTGATCGCCACGCCCCACGAGAGCGGAATGTGGAAGAGGAGATTGAGGGCGATGGCAGTGCCGATGACCTCGGCGAGATCGCATGCAGCGATGGCGATCTCGCAGAGTACCCAAAGGACGAAGGCAACCGGGCGCGAGTAGTGATCGCGGCAGGCCTGGGCGAGGTCTCTCCCGGTCACGATCCCGAGTTTGCTGGCCAGTCCCTGCAGCACCACCGCCATCAGGTTCGAGATGAGGATGACACTCAGGAGTGCGTAGCCAAACTGCGAACCGCCGGCGAGGTCGGTGGCCCAGTTGCCGGGATCCATGTAGCCGACTGCCACGAGATAGCCGGGACCGGCGAAGGCGAGGAGCTTGCGCCACCACGACAGGCCATGCACCGGGATCGTGCGGTGCACCTCGGCGAGCGATGGCGTGACGCGCGCTCGGCGCCAGCCGGGATCGGCGGCGCGAGGCTTGAACTCAGCTTCGGACTGGGGAGCGATTGGGGGCGAACTCATTCGGGTGTAGGCGTTTCGAGCGGACGCGCGAGACTTCGCACGCGGGAACTCAAGATTTAGGACGCCCTAAATCTATTGTCGTCACGTCCTGAAACGCAAATCTGCGCTCGAATGGCCGGGATGCCGGGGTTCGAGGAGCCTGGTGGTGCGCGCCCCCGCGCGCGGCTCAGTGCATTCCGGCCTGCGCCTTCACGTACTCCGCAACGGCACGGTGCGTGGCGAACCAGACGCCCGGTTTGGACTTGATGTGGGCGATGAGGAGTTCGAGTGCGGTGATCCGCGACCGGTGCCCCGTCACGTGCGGGTGCATGGTCAACAGGAAGAGCGTTCCCTCCTGATAGGCGCGGTCGAACTCGTCCATCCAGACCTGCGCGACCTCTCGCGGCGACGCGTAGTTGGAGCCTCGCGGCGAGAAGAGCGGCGCGTCGTCCATGATCCACTCGACCGGGAGCTCCACGATCCCGGTGGGCTGGCCGTTCTGGTCGAGTTCATACGGACGCTCGTCGGCCATGAGCGACGACTCGTACGTGAAGCCCAGGTCGCGCACGATCGACATCGTATTCGGCGAAAAATTCCATGACGGGGCGCGGTACCCTACAGGGCGCGTGCCGGTGAGCGCTGTGAGCGTGTCGACGGCCTGCTGCACGAGGCGTCGCTCGACGTCGCCGGGTACGGCGGTGTTCATCTCGTGGATCCAGCCGTGCACGCCGAACTCGTGATGCCCTGACTTCTTGATGAGCGAAAGCTGGCTGGGATCGATCATCAGGCTCATGGCCGGGACGAAAAACGTCGCCGGGATCGCCTGCCGGTCCAGAAGCCCGAGGATGCGCGGGAGCCCGACGCGCGCGCCGTACTGCCCCTGCGACAGCTCGCCGACCGTGGGCTGCCCGAAGCGGAGGTTGACCGTCTCGTTGTCGACGTCGAACGAGAGGGCGACGGCGACGCGTGCCCCGTTAGGCCAGCTCTTCGGTTGCAACGAGCGACCGGCGCGCACCGCGTGCACGACGCGCATCACGGTATCGGTGCTCCATTCCCATCCCTGCTTCACGGGCGTCTGGGCGCTGGCGCGCGTCATCGGCACGAGCGACACGAAGGCGAGGAGCGACGCAACGAGTGGTCGGCAGGCACGAATCATGGTGTGAACTCCGAGGGTGGTTCGCTGGCGGACGCCGAAGCGATCGAGTCGTGCACTGAGCGTGTGCGCTGCGGTCGTGCAGCTACCGATTGCGGCTGGCGACGCGTCCGAAGCGCATGTCACCGACCCGAAGCTCGGCGACCGCGCCCGACGCGTCGAGGACGAACGAGACGGGCGATGGCGCGTTGCGCCTGTCGGACCAGCGCGCGAGGAAGGTGTCGTAGTGCCAGTGCTCCATCGGACCGCTGAAGCCCGCGCCCCAGCGCGCAGCCAGCCTGTCGCCGTCGAGGCTGATGCGGAACGTACCATTCAGCGAGTCGGCGTACTCTCCCACGTAGCGCTCCAGAGGGAGCGACGGCGACGTTCCCTTGGCGCGGGCCGCGACGAAGGCGGCCTGCGCGGCGCGACCCCTCGCGTCCAACCCGTCGTACAGCGCCTTGATCTCGGTCGACCAGTCGCGCGGCGCGCGCCCCGCGGCGAGGTCGAAGGCACGATACAGGAGCGCGTGACGCACTTCGGCGTGATCGCGGTTGGCGAGGATGTAGACACCCATTCGGCGCGACGGAATAAGACCAATCATCGCGCTCATCCCATCGATGCTTCCGGTGTGCATCGCGACTTCGTCACCTGCGTAGCTGTGCAGAAACCAGCCGAGCCCGTAGTTCACGCGATGGACGCCCGCCAGCGTGGTGGTCGGGTAGAAATCGGAGAGCGGGACGATGGATTGTGGCGCGAGCCAGTCGATGAAGCGTGCCTGCGAGAGGAGCCGCTTTCCCCCGACGCGCCCTGAGTCGAGGACAAACCGCATCCAGCGCGCCATGTCCGAGACGCTCGACCAGACGGCACCTGCCGGCGCGACGGCGTCGACCGCGCGATTCTCGATCACCCGCAGCGTGTCGTCGATGAGCTGATGCGGCGAGGCCACGTTAGGCTGGCCGACGGTCGCGGAGAGCGTGGGGAGCGTCTCGCGCATCCCCAGCGGCTCCCAGATGCGCGCGCGCAGAATATCCGCCCACTTCGCACCATCGACGCGCTCGAGCACCTGCCCCGCCATCGCGTATTGCACGTTCTGATACGCGTAGCTGTTGCGGAAGGAGGTCGCGGGAGGAAGAAAACGCATGCGGCGGATGATCTCGCCGATGGAGTAGTCGGTGCCGTACCACAGTTGGTCGGCCCCCGGGAGCCCGGTGTGGTGCGTGAGGAGGTCGCGCACCGTCATCTCGCGGGTCATCACCGGATCGTACAGCTGCAACGTCGGGAGATAGTGCTGCACGGGGGCGTCGAGGTCGACCACTCCCGAGTCGGCGGCCATCAGGAGCGCGAGCGACGTCATCGCCTTGGTCGTCGACCCGATGGCAAAGCGTGTGTGACTGTCGACTGGATCGGGACGCCCGAGCTCGCGCACCCCGTATCCCTTGGCGAACACCACCGAGTCGCCAACCACGATCGCGATCGCCAGCCCTGGTACCTGCCACGTCGACACGGCCTTGGCCGCGTAGGCATCGAACGCGTCGACCGCGGCCCGGGTGGGGCGCTGCGCGCCACCGTTAGGCGCAACGAGCGCGAGGAAGAGGGCGAGTACCGAGAATCGGCGAGAGCGTGGCATGGGCGGCAAGGAGTGGGGGCGAGTGGCCGCCCAATCTACGCCCCGTCAGCCGAGGCGCGCGAGCAGCTGGCGAAGGATCCGCTCGGTGAGCCCCCACACGACGCGCTCGCCCAGGACGAAGCTGGGGACGCGAAAGGTCGCGCCACGCGCGTGCACCTGCGACTCGCGCGTGCTCTCGGGCGCGCGCAAGGTGCCGAGCGGGACCCAGAAGGCGTCGGCCACCTCGTCGCTCAGGACGAGCGGTGCCGGGGCGTCGAGCACCACGACGACGGGAGTGATGACGATCGGCGGGAGGAGCGGTGTGCGCGGGTGCAACTCGTCGAGCGTCCCGAGGACGAGCCCTTCGCTCGCGAGGTCGATCCCGGTCTCCTCCCAGGTCTCGCGCATCGCCGTCTGCTGGAGCGATTCGTCGTTAGGTGACCAGCGTCCTCCGGGGAGCGCGATCTGTCCGCTCCACGGATCGCCCTCACGCTCGGCGCGACGGATCATCAGCAATTCCACCTGCGCGCCCACGGTTGGGCGGAGCGTGACGGCGACCGCCGCGCGCGCCGTCTCGCTCTCCACTGTCACCAGCGCCCCCGGCTGCGCCGCGAGGACCCGGGCGAGGTGGCGCAGCTCGGGATGTGACAGGCGCGGGTCGTCGTGCTCCACGCGTGCGCTCCGTCAGTCGTCTATTTCGCCGCCGGCCTCGGCCCAGCCGCGGAATCCTCCCGCCAGCGACACGACGTCGGTGTAGCCGAGCAGGAGCAACGTCTCGGTGGCGAGCGCTGACCGGTTCCCGCTCGAGCAGTAGATCACGACCTTGCGATCACGCGGGATCGCGGCCTCGACGTTGGTCTCGAGGATGCCACGCGGGATGAACAGTGCCCCCATCACCCGCCCGAGGTTCCATTCGTTAGGCTCGCGGCAGTCGAGGAAGACCGTATCGGGGTGCGCCTCGCGCAGCTCGATCGCCGCTTCGGACGAGATCTCGGTGATGCGGGCGCGGGACTCGTTGAACAGCTCCGTCGCCGTCTTGAATGGCATGCTCTTCTCCGGGGGGATGACCTGGGGAACGCGAAGGGCTGCGTCGCCTCTCTCGCGTCCGCGCACCCGCTCCGGTAGTTTGGCCGCGTGTCCCTGACAACGAAAGTCCTCGCAGCGCTGGCGTTGGGGATGGCGCTCGGCGTCATCATCTCCCTGTCCGGCAGCCCTGCGCTGACCGGACTCGTGGCGGTCATCGAACCGATCGGGACGCTCTGGATCAACGCGATTCGGATGACGGTCGTTCCGCTCGTGGTCGGGAGCATCATCGTCGGCGTGACCGCCGCACCGGATTCGCGCACCATCGGTCGTGTCGGGTCACGCGCACTCGTCCTCTTTCTGGCGCTCCTCGTGGTGGGCGGGGTCTTCGCCGCGCTCCTGGCGCCGCCGATGATGCGCCTGATTCCGCTCGATCCATCGTCGGTCGCGGCGCTCCGTGAGAGTGGGGCCCAGGCAACGAATGCCGCCGCCGAGAGCGTGCAGAAGATCCCCGACTTCACCGACTGGCTGATCGCGCTGGTGCCCGTGAACCCGGTCAGGGCGGCGGCCGACGGGGCGATGCTACCGCTCATCGTCTTCTCGCTCTGCTTCGGGCTGGCGCTCGCCCGCCTAACGGGCGACGTGCGCGAGCAGATGGTGCGCTTCTTTCGCGGTGTGGCCGATGCGGCGCTCGTCCTCGTGGGGTGGGTGCTGGCGGCGGCACCCATCGGTGTCTTCGCGCTCGCCGTCCCGCTGGCGGCGCGGCTCGGCGTGAGCGCGGCCGGGGCGCTGGTGGGCTATGTCGTCGTCACCGTGGTGATCGTCGTCGCGTTCGGGATCGTCGTACTGTATCCTCTCGCGGTGGTAGCGGGTCGCCGCCCGCTGGCCGGATTCTCGCGCGCGATCTTCCCGGCACAAGCCGTCGCCTTCTCGGCGCGCTCGTCGCTTGCCTCGCTCCCGGCGATGATGGAGAGCGCTCACGCGCGCCTCGCACTCCCCGACCAGATCACGAACTTCTTTCTTCCGCTCGCCGCGTCGACCTTTCGCGTGGGGGGGGCGCTCGGCGTCACGACCGGCGTCGTCTTCATCGCGCACCTCTACGGCGTGTCGCTCGGCCCGGCACAACTCGCGTCTGTCGTCCTCACCGTCATCCTGACAACCTTTTCCGTGCCGGGGATCCCGGGGGGATCGATCGTCGTGATGGTTCCCGTGCTGCTCGCGGCCGGCGTCCCGGTCGAGGGGATGGGGATCCTGCTCGGCGTCGACACCATCCCTGACATGTTTCGCACGACGGCCAACGTGACTGGTGACATGGTCGCGGCCACAGTTCTCGCGCGCGGCGAAGGGTCGGACGATCCCGCGGAACTGTGATGAATCCGGCGATCTGGAAGGGGATCGCCTGGAGCGCGCCGTGGTGGTTGACGCTGGTGGCGACGGCCTGGCGCTGGCGCGGCTCTCCGTCGTTGGCGGAGGTGCCCGGCGACGCGCCGCCCGACGCGCCGCGCATTAGCGTGCTCGTGCCGGCGCGCGACGAGGTCGTCCACATCGAAGCGTGCGTCCGGTCCATACTCGCGAGCAGCTATCCATCGTTGGAGCTGATCGTCGTGGATGACCACTCGACCGATGGAACGGCAGCGGCGGCGCGGGCCGGTGCCGGCGACGACGCGCGCCTGACGCTGGTCGAGCCACCTCCCCTCCCCAAGGGGTGGCTGGGAAAACAGTGGGCGTGCCACGCGGGAGCGGCGGTCGCGAAGGGCGAGCATCTCCTCTTCACCGATGCCGACGTGCGACACGCCCCGGACCTGCACGTACGCCTGCTCAACAGCGCGCGAGCGAGCGGCGCCGACCTCCTGTCGGTCGCCGGCTTCCAGGAGACGCTGACGTTCTGGGAGCGCGTGGTGCAGCCCTTCGTCTTCGCGATCCTCGCGCTCTGGTACGGCGGACCGGGCGCGGTCAATCGCACGCGCGATCCGCGTCGCAAGATCGCCAACGGGCAGTGCCTCTTCTTCTCGCGTGCCTCGTACGAGCGGTTCGGCGGACATGCGGCGGTGCGCGGGCGGCCGGCGGAGGATCTCGCCTTCGCCCAACAGATGACCGCGGCCGGGATGCAGGTGCGGCTGGCGTTAGGCAGCGAGCAGATGACGACGCGCATGTACGGCTCGTTGCGCGAGATCGTGGCCGGGTGGGGGAAGAACGTCTACTCGGCGGGGCGCGAGACGCTCCCTGGCGGGCGCGCGGGAGAGTGGCTCGCGCGCTTCCTCGTGCCCGCGCCGGCACTTGCAGCCATCGTTCCGCTCGTCGCACAGGCGGGCGGGATGGCAGGCGTGCTGGGGACAGCGGCGTTGTGGTTCGGCGCGTCGGCCTCCACGGGGCTCGTGCTCTGCTTCCTCGCGATCGGGCGCGAGTTCCGTCTCCCCGTGTGGTACGCGCTGACCTTTCCCCTCGGCGCGCTGGTCTACCTCTGGATTGCTGTCCGGGCGGTCGCGCGCGGTGACCGCGTGGAGTGGAAGGGGCGCGCGTACGACATCGCGAGCTGACGCGCGAGCGTACGCGTTCGGCTATGCGCCCGGCTTGTCGAGGCAGCGATCGATGAAGGCCTGTTTCGCATCGCGAGGGTCCTTCGCTGTTTGGAAGAACTCTTCCAGGTAGCGCTTCACGTCTCGCGCCTCGCCGTCATCGAGCTTTGGAGGTTCGTCGAGGAGCGCCATGATCGCTGCTTCGCGGTCGACGATGCGGGCGATGCTCGGGGCCATCTGGTCCCACGTGCGACACGGGCCGCGGAAGAGCCGATCGCGCACGGAGCGGATCCCGAGCTGCGGCGCTGGCGACGCGTAGGGCGCGTTGACCAACCCGGAAAAGTCGAAGTCGTACGGAATCGGAAAGACGATTCCCGAGTCCGTCGCGACCAGCCGTACGTTATGCAACGCGTAGATCGACCAGTCGGTGTTCCCGATGGCGTACTCGAAGAGTGCCATCTGATCGAGGGTTCGCGCATCGAGGTCGGCGAAGAGCGCGCGCTTGAACTCGCGGAGCCGAGATCCGAGTCGGCTTGCCACGTCGTCCTCGCTCTCGATCCACATCGCCAGGCGCGACGCCACCTGCTTGCCGGAGGCAGAGTCGATGTAGGTTCCCTGCGACAGGCGCGTGCGGAAGGTACGCGGCGTGATGACGTTGCCGATGCGGTACGCCAGGTGCTCGCGCCGGAGAAAGCGCTCGTAGCGTATATCGTCCTGGCAGTGCGCCCCCAGCTTGAGCGACTTCTGTCCATCGAACGCGGTCCCGCGCAGGAGCTTCTTCTCGTTAGGGAACTTCACCAGGAGATTCACGAAGCGGCACGTGCTGGCCTTGAGTCGAAAGTGGCCGCGGGTGCGCAGTTCGACCGGGATGCGTCGCTCGGCGCCGGCGGAGTCGGTGACCACGAGCGTCCCCGGATGCCGCACCCTGCTCGTGGAGTCGCGGTTCTTCGCGATCGCGCGGAAGTCAGCGATGAGCGTGAAGGGGAGCGGCTCGATCGACGCGAAGAGCGGGCGGTGGAGCGCTTCGAGACTGTCCTTGATCACCTTGCCGCGGTCGCGAACGCCGGATGGCACGGTCGGGTCGTCGCCGTCCTTCTTCTTTTCCTTCTTTGCTTCCTTCTTGTCGCCTCCCTTCGCTTTCGACTTCTTCGACGCCGAATCCTGCTGTGCGTGCAGTACGGAGATGCCCCCGTTTCCGCAGCCGGGCGCGACCGGCGCGAGGAGCGACATCGCCAGTGGCAATGCAAGCCATTGCAGCGTGCGCATCATCGTCCGTCTCCCCTGGTTCAGGTCCACTGCTCGGCTGACGCCCGTGCCACGTGCGGGACTCCCTCCTCCTGCACCTGCCGGGCAATCTGCTCGAGCCGCTCGCTCTTCCGAGCGCGCACGGCGTAGACGAGCGTGGTCTCGTCGTTCTCGGAATTGCAGCTCACGAGTTCGTGGCGCTTGGCGCGCGCCGAGAGGATCGCGTCGATCGTGGGGCGCGCGTCGTCTGTCCCCGCGAGCACGACAGTGATGCGTCCATCGAAGCGCGGGCGGTCCTCGGAGGTGTCGGCGCCGGCGACCGGAACGTCGCCTCGCCGGCGCCGCACGCGATCCGCCAGCGCATCGAGCTGCTCGGGCGCCAGCGTCTCGAGGATCTCCCGGTCGAGCCGCGCGACAAACTGGCTCGTGCGATTGGCGATGGCGACGGCGCGCTGCATGTGCTGCTGCGCGCGCTTCCCTTCGAGCGCCGGCGGCGTCCGGGCGAAGTCGGTCTGCCAGAGTGCCAGTGCAATGCCGATGTAGAGGAGCGAGAGGACGAGCGCCACCTCGAGTTGCACGCCACAGGCGAGTCCGAGCGCACTCACCACGAAGATGTAGACCGCGTCCTTCGAGTCCTCGAGCGAGGTGCGGAAGCGCACCGCCGCGAGGATACCGGCGAGCGAGAAGGCGAGCGCGATGCTGTTGCGCACGAGGACCGCGACCGCCGCTACAACGACCGGCAGCAAGACGAGCGTGTGGACGACCGACTGTGAGTATCCCTTCTTCTGCCGCGTGAACATGTAAGTCCACGCGATCGGGAGCGCGAGGAGAAACGCCCCGACACACGACACCGCAACGAGGAGCGCCACGAGCTGCGGAGGGAGCGCGGTGGCCTGCGCGACCACGTTCGTCAGCTTCTCCCCCGAATCCACTGCATGGCTCCCCCCTCCCATCCCCAGGATCGGCGCGAGCGCCTCGAGCACGTTCGCGCGCGACGCCGCGGACAGGAGCGACCACGCAGCCCACGACGCGCCGGCAAGGACGGCGTAGTAGACGACGAGCCGAGAGACGAGCCCTTGGAAGAGCGATGCGATGCCAGGACGTGGCGACGGCATTGCGACGGTGGGAGTGGGGGGAGGACCGACCCGACCGAACCTACACCTCGAGCCGCGGGTGAGGGAGAGTGCGATCCACACACGCGGACACCTTCTCCCACTCGACGTGCGCTCGAATGGCACCGGGCGCAATGAAGCGGTAACGGTCCGCGCCACCGAGGCCCGCAAGCTGCGGGCGTGCTCACACGACGCCTCGCCTCCGACCTGCTCGCCCGCTTTGCCGACGGCGAACCCGCACCTGCCCTCCTCGGGCATGTCGCCTTTCCCGCCCCGCTTCTCCCACTCGCTGCCGACGTCACGCTCCTGCGCGACCTCCCGCTGAGGCGTGCAAGCGTGAGCGCGGGACCGGGGATCCGGCGCGCGCTCTCCGTGGTCGTCCCCTCGAACATCCCGATGCGGCAAGCGCTTGCCGCCTGCGCCGCGCGACTGTATCGGGAGTCGGCACACCATCGTTGGTTGCTCCTGGCGGCCTCTGAAGACGGCCAGAGCGGCGGGCTCGCTGCCTGGCGCAGCGACGACGTGCGCCCGCGCGTCAGCGCGCTCGTCTTCACCCCCGCGCGACTCCTCCCAAGTGACGCCGAAACGCTCCTCGCGCTCCACGCCGCGTCGGACGGGGATGACCTCATCGTCCACGAGCGCTGGTGTGAAATCCTCGGACGGGAGGCGCTGTCGCATCGTTTCTATCGCGCCCTCGAGCACCACGTCCTCGCCCTTGGCGAGGGAGCGACCGGTGCCGCGCCCACCGAGGCTCGGCGCGAGCTGGCGCTCCTCACCACCTCTCGGCTCCTCTTCCTCGCCTTCCTGCAATCGCGCGGTTGGCTGGCGAGCGACGCTGACTTCCTCGCCCGCCATTTCGATCGCGCCCTTGGCGCCGGCGGCCAGGCGCATCGCCGTTTCCTCGAGCCGCTCTTCTTCGGCACGCTCAACACGCGCGTGTCGCAGCGCGCCGCGGCGGCACGCGCCTTCGGGCGCGTCCCGTTCCTCAACGGCGGGCTCTTCGCGCGGAGCCCACTCGAGCGACGCTATCGCACGCTGCGCTTTCGTGACGAAGACCTCGGCATGCTCTTCGACGAGGTCCTCGCGCGCTACAGGTTCAGTGCGCGCGAGCAGCAGTCCGATTGGAGCGAAAGCGCCGTCGACCCGGAAATCCTCGGACGCGCCTTCGAGTCGTTGATGGCCTCGCGCGAGCGGCGCGACAGCGGCTCGTATTACACGCCGCACGTCCTGGTCGCGCGCGTAACCGAGGCCGCGCTGGAGGAGGCGCTTGCCGACGGCCTCAGCATGGTCGATCGAGGACCAGTCGTCGCGCCTCAACCCATACGCAACGCGCTCCACGATCCAGCGTCGCTTGCACCACTCGAGCGCGACACGTTCCGCGCTTCCCTGACGCACCTGCGCATCCTCGATCCCGCCTGTGGATCGGGCGCATTCCTCGTGTACGCGCTCGAACGAGTCGCCCACCTTCTCGCCGCTGCTGGCGACGCGCGCCCCCAGGCCGACATCCGGCGCGGCGTCCTCACGTCGTCGATCTTCGGCGTCGATGTCAATCCGATGGCGGTCTGGCTATGCGAACTCCGCCTCTGGCTCTCCGTCGTGATGGATCTCGACGTGACCGACCCGCTCGACGTTCCACCGCTCCCCAACCTGGATCGCAATATTCGTGTCGGCGACACGATCGCCGGTGGGGACACGTCGACGCCCGCGACAGGTCGCGCCCCGCAGTCCGCGCTCGGTAGCCTGCGCGCTCGCTACACACGTGCAACCGGACCGCGAAAGCTCTCACTTGCCCGCGCCCTCGACCGCGCCGAGCGCGCGAGCGCGCTGAGCGACCTCTCCCTCCGACTCGAACTGCTCGCGTCCGAACGCAGGGCGCTCGTGACCGCCGCGCGCGGTCGAGACCTCTTCGGCCAGCGACGCGGGAGCGTCGGCGAGGAACGCGAGTCGCTCGCCGACATCCGGACGCGGGTGCGCGCGCTCCGCCAGGCGCAACGCTCGCTCGCCCGCGGTGGCGCCCTCCCTTTTCGCTTTGCCTCCCATTTTGCCGACGTGAGTGCAAGTGGAGGCTTCGACATCGTCGTCGGGAATCCGCCGTGGGTGCGACTGCACCGCATCGACCCCGACCGGCGCGACGCACTTCGCCACGAGTTCGCCGTCTTTCGGCACGCCGCCTGGCAAGCCGGTGCAAACGCGGCCGGCGTCGGCGCCGGATTCGCCGCGCAGGTAGACCTTGCCGCGCTCTTCGCCGAACGCGCGATCGGGCTCCTCCGCCCTGGCGGCACGCTCGCCCTCCTCCTCCCACTCAAGCTCTGGCGCTCACTCGCCGGCGGCGGCGTACGACGACTCCTCGGCGACGCCAATCACCTGCGCCTTCTCGAGGACTGGTCCGCCGCGCCCTCCGCCTTCGATGCGGCGGTCTATCCGTCGCTCGTCGTCGCGCGACGCGCGTCCAGCAGCGAGGCGCGCGATTCGGGGACACTTCCGGCGACGCTCCATCGACGCGGTGTTCCCGCCCTCCTTCGCCCGATCACCGAGGAGATGCGTTCGTCGCAGGTGCAACTCGCCGTCCACCGGAAGGATTTCGCGATCGGGTGGAGTTGCGAGCGTGCCGAGCTCCCCGTCGACAACACCCCGGGTGCGCCGTGGTTGATCCTCCCGCCTCCAGCGAGAGACGCCTTCGCACGACTCGCTCGCGCGGGCCCACCGCTCGCCGACTCGCCCTTCGGTCGCCCTTCGCTAGGGGTCAAGTGCGGCTGCAACGACGCGTTCCTCGTGCACTGCGAGTCGGGGGGAGTCGAGCATGCCGAGGTCTCGTCTTCGGGACGACGCGGCGCCGTGGAGGGAGCGCTACTGCGTCCAGTCCTGCGCGGTGAGTCGGTGCGCGCGTGGACCCCGACGCGCACACGCGAACGCATAGTCTGGACGCACGACATGGCGGGGCGTGCGCTCGACGCGCTTCCTCCGCTTGCCGCGCGCTGGCTCGCGCGCTGGCGCGCCCCGCTCACTCGTCGCACCGACCTGCGCGGTCGTCAGGCGTGGTGGGCGCTCCATCGCGTCGAGGGGGCAGCGAATGATCGTCCGCGTGTCGTTTGGGCCGACATGAGTCGAGGTCCGCGCGCGTGCGTCCTTCCGGCGCGCTCGCTGGTGATTCCGCTCAACAGCTGCTACGTAGTAGTTGCGCGCGACGACATCGACGCCGCCACGCTCGCCGTGCTCCTCAACTCACCCTTGGCGGCCGCGTGGCTGGACGCACTCGCCGAGCCGGCGCGCGGCGGTTTTCGGCGCTATCTGGGATGGACCGTCGCTCGCCTCCCACTTCCTGCCGACTGGGATCGCGCGCGCACGATCCTCGCACCGCTGGGGCGTCGGGGCGTGGGCGGCGAAACGCTGGGAAGCGACGAGCTCCTCGATGCCGCCATCGCCGCCTATCGCGTGCGCCCGGCCGTCGCGCGCGCACTGGTGGAGTGGACGTGGCGATGAAGCACGTAGCCGTCGCGCGCCTGCTGCGAGACTGGGCGAACAGACTCGCTGGCGAGGCGCTCAGCTCGATGGCGCTCACGTCCCATGGTGGCGAAGCGCCACGACAAGCAACTGACAGCGATTCCGCCGTACTCGGCGCGATCACCCTGCTCCCGCACCAACTCGCCGGCGCACGACGACTTCGGGCGACGATCGACCGCCACGGCGGCGCCCTCCTCGCCGACGAAGTCGGTCTGGGTAAGACCTTCACTGCGTTGCACGTCGCTCGCGAGGCCCGAAACATCCTCGTCGTGGCTCCCGCCTCTCTCCGTTCGATGTGGGAAGACGCGTGCAATCGCGCAGAAGTCTCCGCGACGATAACGAGCTACGAACGCGTGAGCGCTGGGACCTTCCCCCGCGATGGTCGATGGGACCTCATCATCCTCGACGAAGCCCATCACGCGCGATCGCCGGCGACCAAACGATATTCTGCGCTGTGCGAACTCACCCGTGGTGCGCGCGTCCTTCTTCTCACCGCAACACCGATCCACAACCGGCTCGCCGACCTGCAATCACTCCTTGCATTCTTCCTTGGAGCGGGCGCAGAGCGACTTGACAGCGCCGCGCTCAGCGCGCTTATCGTGCGCCGGCGCGAGCGCGATCTGGACCGGCGGCTTCCGTCGCTGGACGCCCTCCTCCGCCACCCGGTGCCGCATGCCGAGGGGGTCCTCCCCGCGATCCGTTCGCTCCCTCCGCCACTCCCCCCTGCCGACGGCGGAATCGCCCACGCACTCGTGCGCTTGCAGCTGACGCGCGCCTGGTGCTCGAGCGACGCCGCGCTTCTCGCCGCCATTCGCAACCGGCTCGCGACCGCGACCGCACTGGAGCACGCACTCTCGAGCGGGCGACTCCCTTCGCGCCGCGATCTCTCCAGCTGGTCGGCCGGGAGTGACGGTAGCGTGCAGCTCGCCTTCGCCGAGTTGATCGCGGCTCCACCTGTCGGCAACGAGCGTTCAGTGCCATTGTCGATCGTGCGCGAGCACGCCGAGTCGCTGCGCCGCCTGCGCGCGCTCGTGCGGGGGGCGGCCGCGCGCGATGACGCGCGCATGGCCGCGCTCGCGCGCGTGATCGATGCTCGTGCGGGGCGGCAGGCGATCGTCTTCACGCACAGCACCGCGACCGCCGAACTCGCCTTTCGCGCGCTGCGCGATACGCATCGCGTCGCCCTTCTCACGGGTCGCGGTGCATGCATCGCCAGCGGCCCGGTTCCCCGCGCCGACGTCCTTTGCCAATTCGCCCCTGACAACTCGGGGAAAGGGGGCGTCGGCACGCCGCGAAGCAGGGCCTCACGACCCACAACCTCGCGACGCGATGACGCGGCGACGCATGACGCCCCTCCATTGCTTTCCGCGCAGTTCCACGCGCGAGCCGTTGGCGATGCCCTACCTAACGATGCCGCGCGCGTCGACGTACTCGTCGCGAGCGACGTCGTGAGTGAGGGAGTCGACCTGCAGCGTGCAGCGGTCGTTGTTCACCTCGACCTTCCCTGGACGGTCGCCCGCCTCGAGCAGCGCATCGGACGGGTGCGGCGGCTGGGGTCGTGTCACGCGAACGTGGCGTCGCACCTCATCACGCCACCAGTCGACGCCGAGGAGTTGCAGCTCACCCTCGCGCACCTCTCGCGAAAGACCACGATCGCTGGCAACACCGTCGGCCGCTCGAGCATCCTCGGCGACTCGCGCGTCTGGGACGGGATCCTCCCCGAAACGCCGACGATCGCCCCCGCCACCGTGCGACGCTCGCTCATTGCGGCGTTGCGTTCGCTCGAAACGATCGCCATGCAGACGTCGGAGCGTACGCCGTCGGAGCGCACGCCGTCGGAGCGCACGCCTTCGGAGCGCGCGACGCCGATCCTGCTGCGATGGCGCGTGCTCGACAAGGCCCGCGAGCGCGTGCTGGCACTCGTCGCGCTCGACGGTGAACCGCATCTCGTCTGCGCTCGCGACGACGAGGTGCTCCTTGAGCCTGCGGCCGTACTCGCCGAACTCGTCGCGGTAGTCGCGAACGCCCACACGCGCAAGCCACCGGCGCCCGACGCGCGCGTGCCTAGAGCGACTTCACTTGAATCGCTGGTGCGCGACTGGTGCGCCGCGCGCGCAGCTGCCGGGTTGTTGTCACTCCCTGACGCCCGCAATTCGTCGAGTCATCGCCGCCTCCTCCACACGATCGATCGCGTCGCCGCCCGTGCACCGCGCACCCGTCGCGCTCACGTCGTCGCGGCGGCCGGCCGCGCCCGCGCACTGATTGCCGCCCAACGTGGAGCGGGAAGCGAACGCCTGCTCAACACCCTCGCCGATGCGGCACCATCGTCCCGAGATACCATCGATCACGCGCTCCGCTGGCTCGAACGAATCGAGAAATCGCTCGCCGCGACACGCGAGGCGATGGCCATGAACGTCGGCTCGGCACCAAGCGCGCCGGGCGTGGCACTGATCGGCATGCTCACTCTCCTTCCCGTCGACGAGTCCGATTGAGCTATTCTTCCTCTCATGCCAGCCGATCTCTCGTCCGCGTCACCCACGCGTCGCCGCCCCATCGTCCTCTTCGATCTCGACGGCACGCTGATCGACTCGCTGGAGCTGCTCATCGCCTCGATGCACCACGCCTTCGACTCGTGGAACGGGCGACGCCCGACCGAGGAGGAATGGGTCGCGACGATCGGGCGCCCGCTCGTCTGGCAGTTCGGGCAGTATGCGTCGACTGAGGAAGAGGTGCAGTCGCTCGTGCGCACGTACCGCACCTTTCAGCACGAGCACCACGACCGCCTCACAACAACCTTTCCCGGCATCCCCGATCTCGTCCAGCGCCTCCACGCCGATGGGCATCCGCTCGGCGTCGTGACGAGCAAGGGCGATCAGCTCGCGCATCGCTCCCTCGAGCACGTCGGGCTCGCCCAGTACTTCCCGGTCATCGTCGGGGCCGATCGCACGACGCGCCACAAACCGGCCCCCGATCCGATCTGGCTCGCCCTCGACGAACTTGGCGCCGCTCGCGATGAGAGTGTCTATGTCGGCGATTCTCCCTACGACACGATCTCGGCGAACGCCGCCGGTGTTCTCTCGATCGGCGTGACGTGGGGGGCTTCTACCGAGGAAAAGCTTCGCCCCGGTGAACCGCGTCACGTGGTCTCGTCCGTGGCGGCGCTCGATGAGATTCTTCTAAAACTCCGGGACGGGTTCGGCACGTAGGGAGGAGGCAAGTCGGCCAGCCGCCCCCTGCACGGGCGAGCGCGCGGGAACGGCTCTGCCTCCTTCAAACCTTCCGGACTTCGCCGTTATCTCAGTGGGTGAGATGACGATGACCGGATCGATCGTGACGGTGGAATTCCTGGAACAGCCTTCAAACTCCGTAGCGACCGACCCTTCCGATGTGGCGCTCGCCGCGGCGGGTGACCGTCGGGCATTCGAACGGCTGTATCGCTCGCATGTGGGTCGCGTCTTCGCAGTCTGCGCGCGGATGGTGCACGACCGCTCGCACGCCGAGGAGCTCACGCAGGACGTCTTCGTCCGCGCGTGGGACAAGCTCTCCCTCTTCAGGGGTGACTCGGCGTTCGGCACCTGGCTCCACCGGCTCGCAGTGAATGTGGTCCTGAATGCGCGAAAGTCCGAAGGGCGGCAGCGCGCCCGCTTCGAAGGCGATGGGGACATGCTGGATTCGCTCCCGCAGGGGGCGGGAACGTCGGCCCCCGGTGCCGCGATCGACCTCGAAGAGGCGATCGGGATGCTCCCGCCAGGCGCACGGCGCGTGTTCGTCCTGCACGACGTGGAAGGCTTCAAGCACGAAGAGATCGCGGAGATGCTCGACATCACCGCTGGCGGAAGCAAGGCGCAGCTCCATCGCGCCCGGCACCTGTTACGCGAGACCTTGAACCGATGACCCACCGCAACCTGACCTGTCCCGAACTGGACGAGCGCCTCGGCGATTACCTCGAGGGAGCGCTCGACGACTCCACCGCCGCGGCGATCGAATTGCACCTGTCGGGGTGCGCCGAGTGCCGGGCGCTGGTCGGGGACTTCGAGCACATCACCCGGTCGGCGGCCGCACTCCCCGAGCTGACTCCGTCGCACGACCTCTGGCCGGCCATCGCGCAGCGCATCCAGGCGCCCGTGGCCGACCTTGGCGCGCATGCCGCCGCCAAGCGTCGTGCGCACGCCGCAACTACCTCGTGGCGCCGCGTTCGCACTGGCGCGATGGCCGCGGGGCTCGTGGGGATCACCGCGGTCACGACGTACTTCCTTTCCCATCGCGCACCGGCCGCTGCACTCGCCGAGCGCCCCGCAACCGATACGGCGACCCTTGCACCTGCGCCGTCGCTCGCAGCTGCTCCGGTCACCGCTGAGTCGTCGGCAACGACCAGCGCGCAAACGCCAGTCGCCGCGTCCACCGGAAGGCCGTCAGTCGGTACGCCGTCGACGGTCGCGGTGAACAACGCCACGCGCCTCCCGGCACGCGAGACCTACACATCGGAAATTTCCTCGCTGCGCGGGATCGTCGCCGAACGGCGCGACCAGCTCGATCCGCGCACGATCGCCATCCTGGAATCCTCCATCGCGACGATCGACTCGGCTATCGCCGACGCGCGCCGCGCTCTCGAGGCCGACCCGGCCTCGCGCTTCCTCTCCTCCCAGCTCAACAAGGCGCTGGAGAAGAAACTCGGCCTCCTCCGGACGGTCGCCCTTCTCCCGTCTCGCACCTGATCATACACGCCGCACGCACCGCACTCCGAAACCCATGCTACGCATCCCTAGTCTCCTGCTCGCGAGCTGCACGCTGGTGTCGCTACACGTCGCACCAATGTCTGCTGCCGCGCAGTCGTCCGAACGCGAAACCGAACGCTCGCTCGAGCGGATGGCCGAACAGATCACCGCCGCCGCCGAGCGCATGGCTGCGCGCGTCGAGAAGCACGCGACCCTCATGGCCGATCGCTTCGAGCGCGAGTACGAGCGCCGGAGCAAGGCCGACAGCAAGCGCCGCCGCAGCGACTCGCGCAACGATCGCGACGACGACTGGCAGCAGCAGATTCGTTCGCGGATCGATACCACCGTTTCGTTCTCCGCAGACGGCACCATCGACCTCTCGTCGCTCTCGGGCGAGATCATCGTGAATGGCTGGAGCCGGAGCGAGGCGCACGTCAAGGCGTCGAGCGACCGCACGGGTCTCTCGCTCGATATCAGCGGCTCGCGCATCACCCTCGAGGAAGAGCGCCGCGGGCGCAACTGGAGTGGCAACCGCAACGACGACACACGCTACGAAGTCTCCGTCCCGCGCGGCGTAAGAGTGGTCGCGCGCACCACATCCGGCGACGTCACGGTCAAGGGAACCGGCGGGCAGGTCGAGGCCAGCTCCACGAGTGGCGACGTCACGGTCGTCGATGCCACGCGCCGCGTCGAGGCGACGTCGGTCTCGGGCGATGCAACGGTGCGCGATGTGAAGGGGAACGTCGAGGCCTCCTCGGTCTCCGGCAGCGTGGAGTTGGAGAACATCGAGGGCGACGCCCGCGCCGAGTCGACGAGTGGCGACATCACCCTCACGCGCCTCACCTCTCGCGAGGTGGAAGCGTCGACCAC
This sequence comes from Gemmatimonadaceae bacterium, assembly GCA_044225935.1. Taxonomy (GTDB): domain Bacteria; phylum Gemmatimonadota; class Gemmatimonadetes; order Gemmatimonadales; family Gemmatimonadaceae; genus SCN-70-22. The sequence continues at coordinate 173,122 of JBGAHX010000002.1, read as the reverse complement.
GAGCGGCGAAGTCACGTATTCCGGCACGATGTCGAACGACGGGCGCTACGAGTTCCACTCGCACTCCGGCAACATCGAGCTCACCGTTCCAACGTCGACCAATGCGCGTTTCTCGGTCGAGACCTTCAGCGGCGAGTTGGACTCGGACTTCCCCATCACCATCCAGCCGGGCGACCGCACGTCGCGCCGCCCGCGCCGCTTCGAGTTCACCGTCGGTAGCGGCGGCGCTCGCGTGATTGCCGAGACCTTCAGCGGCGACCTCGATATCCGCAAGCGTTAGGCACCGGAGTCACTTCCCATGAACATCCAGCGACTCACTTCACGCTTCCGCCCTGTGCGCACCCCCGTCGCCTTCGCGATCGCCGCCTGCGCTGCGCTCCCGCTGTTCGCCGCACCTCGCACCATCGCCGCCCAGGGTAGTTCCGACTTTTCCTGGGATGGCGTCATCCCGCGCGGGCGCTGGCTCTACGTCCGCAACCTGAACGGCGGCATCCGCGTCGAGCGCGCCTCCGGTGACAAGGCGTCCGTGACCGCCGAGAAACGCGTCCGCCGCGGCAAGGGCGACGACGTGAAGATCGAGATGCGAAAGGTCGGCAACGACGATGTCCTCATCTGCGCGATCTGGAACGAGAACACGACCTGCGACGCAGACGGCTATCGCACGCGCGGCAACGACAACTGGAACCGCCGCAACGAGGTCTCGGTCGAGTTCACGATCCGCCTCCCCGAAGGCGTCAAGCTCGGCACCAGCTCGGTCAACGGTTCGCTCCGAATCGAAGGAGCGACGTCGGTGGTCGAGGCCTCGACGGTGAACGGCGGGATCTCGGCGACCACCAGCGGCGGCCCGGTGCACGCCTCGACCGTCAACGGCGGGATCGAGGTCAGCATGCGCGACCTCGGAACCGAGGATCTCGACTTCGACACGGTCAACGGCTCGATCGAACTCGAGGTCCCCGCCGACATGAATGTCGATCTCGACATGCGCACGGTAAACGGGCGCGTCTCGTCCGACTTTCCGCTGACCATCTCCGGCCGCATCAATCCGCGCCACATCCGCGCGACGATCGGCAAGGGGGGGCAGCGCCTCAAGCTGAGCACCGTCAACGGCTCGGTGGAGATCCGTAAGCGGTAGGTCGCGAACCACGCTCGCGAACCACGCTCGCGAACCACGCTCGCGAACCAGGTTCGCGAATCAGGCTCCCCAACCGGACTCGCGGGACATCGTTTCGCGCGGGCGTTCGATCATCATCTCGCGGCGCCGAGTTGTCGGCGCCGCGACTGCGTCGGGCGACGCTCTCGGTCCCCTGACTGAGCGAACCTCCACGGATCGCCGCCGCGACCACAGGGTACGAATCGCGTGACCGGGATCACCCGGCCGCGCGTGCTACCCCTCGCCGGGGTCGGCGCGATAGCTTTCGAGAGACCAACCCCGCAGGAGCTTGCTCATGGGCATTTCGGCCCGCCCGTTCCCGACCGTCGCAGTCCGCACCGGTGCCGAGCGCGCGACGCTCATCCGGCGCACCTATCTGCTCGTCTTCGCCAGCGTCCTGGTGACGATCGCCGGCGCTGCTTTCGGCCAGACGCAGCCACGGCTCATGCAGAGCGTGATGGAGCACCCCTTCATCGCGATGATCTGCACCTTCGCGCCGCTCCTCATGGCGATGAAGTTCCGCGACGCCTTCCCGGCAAACATCGGCCTGGTCTTCCTCTTCACTTTCGTGGAAGGGCTGCTGATCTCGCCGATCATGTACTTCTACGGACAGAACAATCCCGGCATCGTCGGCCAGGCCGGGATGCTGACCGGGAGCGCCTTCGGCGTCCTCACCCTCTACGCCTTCCTCTCGCGCCGTGACTTCTCGGCGATGGGGGCATTCTTCACCGTTGGGCTCTGGGTCCTGATCGCGACCTCGCTGCTCAACATGTTCTTCCGCAACCAGACCGCGTCGCTCTGGCTCTCCGGCGCGACGGTGCTCGTCTTCAGCGGGCTCCTCGTCTTCGATACCTGGCGCCTGCGCAATGTCTACGGCCCGGATGACTACGTGATGGCAGCGGTGAACATCTATCTCGACCTGCTCAACATGTTCCTCGCCATCCTCAACCTCCTCGGCGGACGTCGCAACTAGGGCGATCGTTGGGAGACACGAGAATACCCGCAAAGGCGAGCGGCCCCGATCCACACCGGATCGGGGCCGCTTCGCATTGTTGAACGCTTTGAGTCGACGGTGGGCGCCGCCGCGCCGTTCAGACCCCCTCGATCGCCCGCGCCAGCATGATGTCCTTGCCGGTGATCCCCCCGCTGTCGTGCGATGAGAGCGACACAGTGATCTTCGTGTAGCGAATGTCGATGTCGGGGTGATGCTGCTTCGACTCGGCGACATCGGCCACGCGCCGCACCCAGTCCACCGCTGCCGGGAATGCAGGAAACGTGTACGTCTTGACCAACGCCGAGCCCCGACGCGCCCACCCGGGCAACGTCCCGAGCTCACGCTGGATCTCGATATCGGAGAGCAGGGGAGAAGGAGACGCAGGCATGAGTTCAGGAGTGAAACAGAGGAATCAGACAGCTAGATCAAAGATACAACCGAGAGTCAAGGATCCAGTCACGCCCACCCCTCGTCTTCTCGTCGGCTGAAAACTCGTCTTCTCGAGATTCGTCTTCAGAAAACTCGTCTTCTAGCAAGAGGTCATCGCGCTATCGGAGGTCTGCGCTGATGCCAATGCGTCTCCCGCTGGAACGCCGCCCCCATCGAGATCACCGTATCGTCTGCCCCTTCGGCGCCGATCATCTGCAGCCCGATCGGGAGCCCCTTGGCGAGGCCGCAGGGAATGCTCAGCGAGGGGAGACCGGCGAGGTTCTGCGGAGCGTTGAAGCGGGTGAACGCCTCGATCGTGTTCGCCTCCTTCCCGTTGATACGAACGCCGCGCTCGTCGATCGCCGGCGGGAGCGCGGGGAGGGTGGCGCCGACCAGGATGTCGACCTCGGTGAAGGCCTGTGCGAAGGCAGCGCGTACTGCTTCGCGCTTTGCCATCGCCTGCAGGTAGTCTAGCGCCGAGACCTTGTACCCTCCCTCGAGGCGCTTGCGCACCTGCGGGCCGTAGAGCGACGGCGTCGCCTTGAGGTAGCGGTCGTGATACGCGATCGCCTCAGCGGCGGTGATGGCCGCCGACGCCTCCTGCGCCCCGTCGAGCGCGGGGAGTTCGACGTCGCGGATGTCCTTCACCAGCGGGCGCAGCACCTTGAGCGCCTTGTCGATCGCCTTCCCCACGTCGTCGTCGAGGTCGCGCAGGTGGTACTCGGAGATTCCGATGACCAGCCCCTTGCTGCTGACCCGCAGCGCCTTGAGGAAGCGTTCGACGCCGGCGCGACCGCCGGTCATCGCCCCGAGGAGGAGCGCGGCGTCGGCGACGGTGTGGGTCATCGGCCCCACGTGGTCGAGCGACGGTGAGAGGGGGACGACGCCGTCGTTAGGCAGGAGACCGTAGGTCGGCTTGAAGCCCGTCACCCCACAGCATGCCGCCGGGATGCGGATCGAGCCGCGGGTGTCCGTCCCCACCGCCGCGGCGCACAGCCCGGCGGCGACCGCGGCCGCCGAGCCGCCGCTCGAGCCACCGGCGACGTGGTCGGCATTCCACGGGTTGCGCACGGGGCCGAAGTGCTCGTTCTCCGACGTGACGCCTAACGCCACCTCGTGCAGGTTGGTCTTGCCGAGGATGATCGCCCCGGCCTTGCGCAGCCGCCGAACGACCGTCGCGTCGTCGCCGGCCGGAATGCCGTCGCCGAAGATCTTCGATCCGCCGGTCGTGGGGGCGTCTGCGGTGAGGAGGAGGTCCTTGACCGCCACCGGGACGCCGGCCAGCGGCCCCGGATCCTTCTTCTGCGCCACCGCCTTCTCCACCCGCTCGGCGGCGGCGATGGCCGAGTCGCCGGAGACGGTGATGTAGGCGTTGAGCGACGGGTTGTGGCGGTCGATGGCATCGAGGATGTCTCGCACGAGGTCGACTGCTGAGACCTGGCGGTGCGTGACGGCCTTGGCGATATCCTGGAGGTCCGTGAACGGCGTCAGTGCGGACATGCGTGAGATTTGGAGCGTCGGTGCAGGCGGCGGTGCGTGGGCGTCGGCCCCGCCGCAGGATTGGCGACCCCTGAAAGATGATCGGTCGCCGCCCATTAGGCGAATCATCGGGGGAAATCCGCGCGAAATGTTCGCGGCTGCGCCGGTGTGGCCACGCGCACGCGCGACGGCGCCCCCGATGCGCAGGTGTTGCCGAGGCGCGGAGCGCGGCCCAGCTTCTCCCGCGCCTCCGGGCCCAGCGCGACAACACCCCGTACAGTCGCGTCGGGCGCGGGATGGCATTTCGTCGTTGGCCTTTGTTCGCTCGGCGGCAACCGCACGCAGGCTGGATGCAGGCGGTGCGCGTTGCCTGCGCCGGGCGAGTCCCACTCTCCTCCCCCAGGTGTCGTCATGGGCCGTTCCATTCGTCGTCGTACGCACGCGATGCTCTTCGGCATCGCCGCCGCAGCGCTTTCGCTCCAGGCGCAGTCACCCGGCGCACCGCCGCGCGTGCTCACCCCCGCCGACATTTTCCAGTTGGAGTACGCGGCGGATCCGCAGATCTCCCCCGACGGCATGTGGATCGCCTACGTGCGTCGCTGGAGCGACCCCATGACCGACCGGCGCTTCAGCAACATCTGGCTCGTGCGCCGCGACGGCACTGGGAATCGCCCGCTCACCTCCGGGAAGTACAACGAGGATTCTCCCACCTGGGCGCCCGACGGATCGCGCCTCGCCTACGTCTCCAACCGCGGCGGGAGTGCACAACTCTGGGTGCGCTGGATGGATCGCGGCGACGCACTGGCGATCACCAACGGGAGCCAGGCACCGAGTGCGCCGGCGTGGTCGCCGGACGGAACGCAGCTCGCCTTCTTGCAGCTGGTGCCGCGCCCTGCGCTGGTGATCGGGACACCGCTCACCCCACCGCCAGGGGCCACGTGGTCGCCGCCTCCCAAGTACACCGACCGCCTCGTCTTTCGGCAGGATCAGCTGGGCGAGCTCCCGACAGGGTTCGTGCACGCGTTCGTCATACCTGCCGAAGGAGGGACGCCGCGACAGGTCACGAGCGGCGACTACCAGCACGGCGGGCAGGCGTACGGCGGCGGTGCGGTGACCTGGACCGCCGATGGTGCGGAGTTGGTGCTGGCGGCGCGCCGCGGCGACAACCCGGAGTGGAACTCGCGCGAGGCGGATCTCTACGCTTTCGCCGTCTCCAACGGCGCGATGCGCCGACTGACCGATCGCTTCGGCCCCGACCAGAGCCCGGCAGTGTCACCCGACGGTCGATCGATCGCCTACATCGGCTATGACGATCGCAAGCAGGGATACCAGAACGCGTTGCTGTATGTCATGAATCGCGACGGAAGCGGCACGCGCGCAATCTCGACGAAGATGGATCGCTCGGTGTCGTCGCCGGAATGGAGCGCCGATTCGCGCAGCATTTACGTCGTGGTCGATGACGAGGGGAACACGAAGGTGGCGCGCGTTTCCCTCGATGGCAGCTGGCGGATGGTCGCCCGCGACCTCGGCACCGGGAACTCTGCGTACAGCGGAGGAAGCTTCTCGGTTGCGCGCGACGGGAGCATCGCCTACACACTGAGCACGCCCAGCATCCCGTCGGAGGTGGCGCTCGTGCCTAACGCGCCGACCGCTGCCGCCGCGAGCGCTGCGCCCCCGGCGGGGCGCGTCCTGACCGCGCTCAACGCCGACGTCCTCGCCGGGCGTACGCTGGGGGCGGTGGAGGAGATCTGGTATCCGTCGTCCAAGGATCAGCGGAAGATCCAGGGGTGGATCATCAAGCCGCCGGGCTTCGACCCGTCGCGCAAGTATCCGCTGATCCTCGAGATCCACGGCGGGCCGTTCGCCAACTACGGCGATCGCTTCGATGAGGAAAAGCAGGTGATGGCCGCCAACGGCTTCGTCGTGCTGTATGTGAATCCGCGCGGGAGCACCAGCTACGGCGAGGAGTTCGGGAACCTGATCCACCACGCGTATCCCGGCGACGACTTCCACGACCTCAACTCCGGCGTCGATGCCGTGATCGCCAAGGGGTACGTCGACGAAAGCAACCTCTTCGTCACCGGCGGGAGCGGCGGCGGCGTGCTGACCGCCTGGATGATCGGCCACACCGACCGCTTCCGCGCCGCACTCGCCTTCTATCCGGTCATCAACTGGGAGAGCTTCGTCCTCACCGCCGATATGTCGTCGACTGCTGTCAATGATTGGTTTCCGGGATTCCCGTGGGAGTACCCGGAGAACTACGACAAGCGCTCGCTGCTCTCGGTGGTGAAGAACGTCAAGACGCCGACGCTGATCATGACCGGCGAGGAGGACTTCCGCACGCCGATGTCGGAGTCGGAGCAGTACTACAAGGCGCTCAAGATGCGCGGCGTGGAGTCGGTACTGGTGCGCGTCCCCGAGGAACCGCACGGCATCCGTCGCCGCCCGAGCCACGAGGCGGCGAAGCTGACGACGCTGGCGGGGTGGTTCGGCGCGCACCGCGCGGCGGTGCAGTGAACTGAAGACGAGTTTGGGGAAGACGAGAGGACGAGAAGCCCACCCCTCGTCCTCTCGTCTTCAGAAAACTCGTCTTCTGTTCTCTTGCATTTTCGGGATTTCTTCGGTATCTGTCATCGCCCCGGGCTCACGCCCCACGGCACAGGTGGCACGATGCAGCAGGCTCCAGCATTCCCAGAACTCCTCCCCCCGCCCCCCCGGCATCCGGTGGTCGGCGAGCAGAAGGACATCCGCTACTACGGCACCACCGTCACCGGGGTGCTCAACAGCCCCGAGACCACCGGGATGTCCTTCTGGTCCATCAACCCGTACATCGGCTGTGCGTTCGGCTGCACGTATTGCTACGCCAGGTACGCGCACCGGTTTGTGATGGAACGGCAGACGGGGGACGGGGGACGGGAGACGGGAGATACGCATTCCCCCGTCCCTGAGGTCCCCTCCCTCGCCGATGACATCGAGGAGCTCCCCCCCTGGCTCGCCTTCGAGCGGCGGATCTTCGTCAAGCGCAATGCCGCCCAGGCGCTGCGCCGCACGCTGCAGGGGCGCAGTAGATCGTTAGGAGCTGTGCAGCGCGGCGAGCCGATCGTCATCGGCACCGCGACCGATCCCTATCAACCCGCCGAGCGCCACTTCCGCGTCACCCGCGAGATCCTCGAGGTGCTCGCCGAGGCCAAGCGGCTGCGCCTCGTCATCATCACCAAGAGTCCGCTCATCACCCGCGACGTGGCGCTCCTCGAACGCATCGCCCAGCGCTCGCGCCTCACGATCCACCTCTCGCTCATCACCCTCGATCGCGAGCTTGCGCGCCGCGTGGAGCCGCGCGCCCCCACTCCCGAGTCGCGCCTGCGCGCCCTCCGTCGCCTGAGCGCCGCCGGGATCGACGTCGGGATCAACATCATGCCCGTCCTCCCCGGCATCACCGATCGCCCCGATGCCCTCGCCGCCCTCGTGCGCGCGGTCGCCGAGGGGGGCGCCTCGCACATCAACGCCTGTGCGTTGCGCCTGCGCGTGACGTCCAGGCGCCGCTATCTCCCCTGGCTCGAGCAGGAGTTTCCCGAGCTCACCGCCCGCTACCAGCGCGCTTACGGACGCGATCACCAGATCACCGATCGCTACCGGGAAGGGCTGCGCCAGTTCCTCAAGCGCGCCTGTCGCAAGGCGGGGATCCGCTACGGCTCGTCCTACGACACTCCCGCGGACGGGGGCACCTATCCGGTGCGCGCGAGTGCGCCCCGCCCTCCCGCCAACTCACGCACCCTCCCTGTCGTGCAAGAGGAAGCGCACGACGAGGACGGGGGTACAGGCAATGACGACTCCGTCCCAATCCCCGACCCCCAATTCGCTTTGGGTCTTTAGCCGTTCGCGTCCACAACCTCCCGTCTCCCGTCTCCCGTTTCCCGTCCCTCCCATGTTCCAGACCCTCCGTACCGTCATCATGCACGTCCCCGACATCGCCGCCGCCAAGGCGTGGTACGCCCAGGCCACCGGGACCGCCCCCTACTTCGACGAGCCGTTCTACGTCGGCTTCGACATCGGCGGGACCGAGCTGGGGCTCGACCCCGATCCCGAGGCCGGCGCGTCGGGGCGTGGCGGGAGCGCGCCCTACTGGCGCGTGCAGAACGTCGATGTCGCTCTCGCTCACCTGCTGTCGATCGGTGGAGTGGAATCGGGAGCGGTGCGCGACGTGGGCGGGGGAATTCGCGTGGCCTCGGTGCGCGACCCGTTCGGGAACGTGGTCGGGGTGATCGAGATCCCCGGGGAAGGAGGGACGCCGCCGGTGGACGGCGCCGCGCATTCATGACCGCCCCCCTCGCCGGTTCACCCATCGACGATGCCGCGGGTGCCGCTGGTGCCGCGGGTACCGCATTGGGGCGTGCGGCCGGCATCGTGATCCGCCCCGCCATCCCCGCAGACGCCGAGGCGTGGGGCGCATTGCGCGTCGCACTCTGGCCGCACGGATCGGCGGAGGACCATGCCATCGACATCGCCCGCTTCTTCTGGTCGGGCGACGACACGGTGGGGTGCCTGGTGGCCGAGGGGGCGCAGGGGATCGTAGGCTTCGCCGAGCTGTCGATCCGCGGATACGCCGAAGGGTGCGAGACCGAACGCATCGGCTACCTCGAGGGGTGGTATGTGATGCCGGCGTGGCAGCGCGCGGGCGTCGGGCGGGCGCTGGTGGCGGCGGGCGAGGGATGGGCCAGGGCGCGCAGCTGCCGAGAGTTTGCCTCGGACACCACGCTCGACAATACGGGGAGCCAGGCGGCCCACGCGGCACTCGGCTTTCGTGAGGTGGAGCGGATCGTCTGCTACTCGAAGGTCCTGGACGCTTCCGATGCGTGAGCCACCGATCGGCAGAGTACGCGAGCATCCTGGGCGGCGGTATGCTGTTTACCGTTTGCCCCAACTAGCGAATACAGTAGCTGTCTGACGATCGCGCGTTGACCGTAGCGCGGTGAGGCGCGCGCCGTCCGCGCCCTCCACGCGACGGCAGCATCGCCTCCACCTCCCACATCGACTGACCTCCCCACCCCACTCGAGCCTTCGACCACCTCCCGATTTTCGGTATTTGTTCGGTTTTAAAGAGGAGACGGCACCCTCGCCCCTCCTCTCCCGTCCCCCGTCTCCTGTCTCCCGTCCCTTTTTCGTGTCCTCCCTCGCCGCTCTTCGCCAGCAACTGGCCGCGATCGTCGCTCCCGTCCCCCAGCATGCACCGGGGACGGGTGGCGGCGTCTCGACCGGGATCGCGGCGCTCGATGCCGCGCTGTCGGACGGGGGGCTCCCCTGCGGGCGGCTGACGGAGATCGTGGGACCGCGGGGGAGCGGCAAGACGACGCTGGTGCGCGAGATCGTCGCCCAGGCGCTCGCCGACAAACGATGGGTTGCTTATATCGACGCCGCCCGGACCCTCGCCCCCGCCGACTGGGCCTCGCTGGCCACCACCGACCGGCTCTGGATCGTCCGGCCGCCTCCCGGGACGGGAGACGCGGGACGAGAGACGAAGGGATCGTCCCCACCAGGGGATCGCTCGCGCGCCCTCGGTCCGTGGTGCGCCGATGTCCTCTTGCGCAGCGGCGCGTTTGGGCTGGTGGTGCTCGACGGGGCGGAGTCGCTCCCCCCCGGAGTGGCGGTCCGCCTCACGCGCCTGGCACGCGAGAGCCACGCCGCCTTCGTGGTCATGCGCGATGAGGAAGACCCCGACGCCCACCGCGAGCGCCCCTCCGCCCCGGGTTCGTCGCGTGGAACAAAGCATGGCCTGCAGCGCGAATCGGCGCACACGCACCGCAAGGGAGGCGTGGTCGGCGGAGCCGTGCGACTGCGGGTCCAACGCCAGGAGCGGCAGCGGGAACGGCAGCAAGAACGACAGGACACCTCCGATCCCCGCTCGGCCAACGAGCGCCCCGACGCCCGCTGGACATCACTCGGCTGGCGCCTGGCCGACGTGCAGGGTCGGGCATCACACAGGACAAATGGCGGATTGCAGGACGGAAAGTCGCCCGCACCGCTCGCATCACCCCAGAACTCGCCCTTGATCCCCCGTCCCTCGTCTCCCGTCCCCCGTCCGCAGTTCGTCCTGCAGGTCTCGGTGGAAAAAGGCGGAACGCATCACGTCGTGGAGGTGGCTTGTGCAATCGCAGTGGCGCGTCGCGTGTGTACGGATTCCCAGGTTCCCGATCGGCGCGGCGTGGCAACGCGCAATCGCCGAGGGGACCGGGTCGCTCCTCATGGCGCCGGGGAGCGAAACCCAACTCCTCCTCCCGATGGAGGACGTGGCCTGGCCGCGCCCGTCGATGCCCGAACCGGAATCGCGAGCGGGGGCGGGAGCGGAGGGACGCTCGCACCCAAACGGCGGTTTGCAACCCCGGCCATCGGGCGCGACGAGTTCCTCCTCGCGCCCCCCAGCTCCCCCCCGGGAAGGAACGAGTGGGAAGGGGGCGAACGGGAACGCCCTCGCCCCCCAGTCCGGCGGTCCCGCGTCATCGGCACTGGTGCCCCGCGGAAGTCGCCCCGCCCCGATCCGGTCCATGGAAGACCTGGCGGGGAGGACGCCTGACGAGTTCCGCTATCCGTTTGGGAGAATGGATGCTCCGCACTGGGACGAGATCCCGATCGTCCTCCTCGACGGACAGCGGGTGCGCGCCGCCACCTCGGCGGCGGGGCGCCTGCGCATCAAGGCGGGGATGACGATCGCCGAGGCGCGCTCGCGGTGCGCCGAGTTGCGCGTGGCGTCGTGGGAGGACGAGACGGTGGCCCGGGCGGTGACGCGGGCGACGGCGGCCTTCGTGCAGGCGAGCCCGCAGGTGACGCCGGCGGCGGGGAGCCCGGGGACGTGGTGGATCGGGGCGAGCGGACTCGAATCGTTAGGCGGCGAGGCGTGGCTCGCCCGCCAGCTGCTGGCGATCGCCCGGCGCTGGCACCCGGCGGCACGCGTGGGGATCGCCGACTCATGCGTCGCGGCGCGCGCCGCCACCTGGGCGACGCCCAGTGGGGGGCGCCGCGCACCCGGCGCGGGGCGTGGAAACCCCATGCGCGCACACGACGCGCACACGCAGAGCACGCACACGACCAATGCCGACGCCCGAGCGACGGCGGCGGCCGTGCGCGGCACCATCGCTACGCTCCCCGAGCCTGGAGATCCCGGCGCGGTGATCGTCCCGCCGGGCGGGTGTGCCCCCTACCTCGCCCCTGCACCACTCGGACTCGTGCCGATGGACGACGAGCTGCGCGAGACGCTGCAGGCGCTTGGGGTGCGGACCGTGGGGGCATTCGCCGCGCTCGCCGCCGAGGATGTGGAACGGCGCTGGGGGGCGCTGGGGATGAGCGCGTGGCAGCTGGCACGGGGGGACGACCTGCGGCGCCCGGTGCTGGCCCGCCTCGATGCCCCGCGCGCCGTGGCGACCGACCTGTGCCCGAGCGTCCCGTCGATGGAGCCGATCCTCTTCCTCGTGCGGGCAGCTCTCGATCGTTTGGTCGAGGAGCTGGTGCGCGATGGGCGGGCGGCGGCGGTGGTGGCCATCACCCTCGTGCTCGACGATGCCCGCGGGGCACTCCCGGTTCCGACGCGCACCCACACGGTGACGCGCGAGATCCGCCTCCCGCGCGCGCTGGCCCGGGCGGTCCCGCTGCTGGAGCGGTGTCGCGCCCTGCTGGAGACCTGGACGCTGCAGGCACCGGTGTGCGGCGTGACGGTGGCGGTGACGGCGACGACGCCGCTCCAGGGAGCACAGGGGGAACTCCTCGACCCGGCGTGGCGCGACCCGGCCGCCGCCGACGCCGCCTTCGCCCGCCTGCGTTCCGCGTTAGGCACGGGGGCGGTGGTCCGCCCGGTGCTGCACGACACGCATCGACCCGAGGGTGCCGGCGGGTGGGTGCAGGTGGAGGATGCCGGGGACGGGGGACGGGGGACGGGAGACGGGGGAGGGGTTGGTGCGGGGCGCCGGCGTGGTGCGCGAGGCGTGCAGGACGACGAGCGCGTGCGCTACAACCATGCGCCCTCCCCGGCCGCTGTCCGTGCCGCTGGCGGTGCGACGGACGTTACCGTAGGCGGTGCGACCAGCAGCGCGGCTGGCAGAACTACTGGCGGTGCAGCTGACGGGGCAGCTGACGGGGCAGCTGACGGGGCAGCTGACGGGGCAGCTGGCGGGGCAGCTGACGGGGCAGCTGGCGGGGCAGCGGGCGGGGCAGCGGGCGGGGCAGCTGGCGGCGCCAGCGGTGATACGACTGGCAGCGAGACAGGGCCGGTGCTCGTCCCTTCTCCCTCGCATACCCCGGCGACCGTGCCCGTGCGCACGCCCGCGCGCGCAGTGCCCTCCCCGCTTCCATTCCCCCTGGCGCTCGTCCGGGAGTCGCCAGCTGCAATGACCGCGGTGCGCCCGTACCTCACCCATCCCCCCGCCCTGCGCCAGCTCGACCCCCCGGAACGCATCGAGGTCCGCACCGTCGACGGCGTTCCGCGCGCCATCCGGTGGCGCCAGCAGGTCATCACGGTCTCCCGCGCCATCGGCCCCGAACGCCTCACCGGTGACTGGTGGACCGCCGGCTACGCCCGCGACTACTGGCGCTGCGAAGACGCCCGCGGCACGAGCGACCTGGTCCTCTACCGCGACTGCGCCGCCAGCGAAGCGCTGTGGTACCTCCACGCCTGGTACGACTAGATCGCCCCTCGTCTTCTCGTCTTCTCGTCTTCTGTGTACTCGGAATTGCACTGCCACTCCGTCTTCTCCCTCCTCGACGGCGCCTCCGAACCGGAGGCGCTCGTCGCACGGGCCAAGGCGTTAGGCATGCCAGCCCTCGCCCTCACCGACCACGATGACCTGGGCGGCGCCGTGCGCTTCGCCCAGGCAGCGCGCGACGCCGAGATCGGCGGGATCATCGGCTGCGAACTCACCCTAACGGTCGATGACCGCACGACCGATCGCCCCACCCACCTCGTCCTCCTCGCCGAGTCGCGCGAGGGGTACGGCAACATCGCTTCCCTCATCACCCGCGGGCGGATGGACTCCCCGCGCGGGAGCCCGCGCGTCTCGCTCGACACACTGGCGCGCCACACCCGCGGACTCTTCGCCCTCTCCGGCTGTCCAAGCGGGTGGATCCCCTCGCGCATCGCCGCCGGCGACCTCGATGGCGCCTGCGACGCGGCAGCCACCCTCCTCGACCTCTTCGAGGGACGCCTCGCCATCGAGGTCTGGGATCATCACCTCCCCGAGGAGCGCGCCCTCGTCCGCCACCTCATCCCGCTCGCGAGGTCGTTAGGCATCCCATGGGTCGTCACCAACGACGTGCACTACGCCCTCCCCACCGGGCGCATCGTGCACGACGTCCTCTCCGCCCTCCGGCACGAGCGCACCCTCGACACGATGGGAACGCGCCTCCGCCCAAACGGCGAATGGTATCTCAAGGGGGCGGCACAACTCCGCCGGCGCTGGCGCGGCGACGAGACGGGGCTCCGGGCCACGCTGGCGATCGCCGAGCGCTGCGCCTTCCGCCTCGCCGACCTGCGCCCCACCCTCCCCACCTTCCCCCTTCCGCCGGGAGTAGGCGCCGACGAGTACCTCGCCCGCCTCGTCGACCAGGGGATGCGCGAGCGCTGGGGAGACCAGTGCACCGACAAGCACCGCGCCCAGGTGGCCCACGAACTCGACACGATCCGGCGCCTGGGGCTCGCCGGCTACTTCCTCATCGTCTGGGACATCGTCCGCTTCGCCAACCGCGAGGGGGTCCTCTGCCAGGGGCGCGGCTCGGCGGCCAATTCGGCGGTCTGTTACGCGTTAGGCATCACGGCGGTCGACCCGATCCGCCTCGAGCTCCTCTTCGAACGCTTCCTGAGCGAGGAGCGCACCGAGGCGCCGGACATCGACATCGACTTCGCCCACCGCGACCGCGAGAAGGTCCTGCAGTACGTCTACGAACGCTACGGACGCGAGCATGCAGCGATGGTGTGCGAGCAGATCACCTATCGCGGACGCTCGGCGGTGCGCGATGCTTCGCGTGTGTTGGGCTTCTCGGTGCAGCAGGCCGACGTGTTGAGCGCCCTCAGCGACCGCTTCTCGGCCAAGGCGACGGCCGAGGCGCTGCGGAGCGGGACGGAGCCGGCCGACATGCTGGCCCGCGACTACGACCTCGATCCGCAGAGCGACCGCCCCGGGATCCCCGACGATCCGCGCAAGAAGCAGGAGGAGTGGAGCGCCGAACGATTGATGGCGGAGCGGCTCGGGCAGGGGATGGTGCGAGGAACGGAGGCGACGACGCGGGCGCGGGAGGAAAAAGCCGCGCATCGAAAGGAGTTGCAGGCAACAGAACACGGGACGGGAAACAGGAGACGGGAGACTGACAAGCGGACGGGAGACGGAGGGCGGCAGACGGGGGATGGGGGCGGCGGACGGGGCGAGATTCGGACGCGGGAGGACCGGGCGGCGGCGCATGAGGCACCCTTGCCTAACGCTGAGCAGATGGCGCTCGACGACGCTCGCGCGGGGGCGCGGGGGGCGGCGCGCGATGCGCGGGCGGATATCCGCAACGCCGAGCGCGAAGGCGAACGCAAGGCGACGCACGATGCCGAAGCCGCGCACGACGCCGCGCGCGCGGCAGGGGCACGGGCCGGGCGGCCGGAGCTGGCCAAGCGTCGCAAGCATGAGTGGGACGCGGGATCGCGCATGCGGGCGACCGAGGACATGCCGCAGCCGATTCCCCCGCCGATCACCGGGCGGCGTTCGTCCAAGGGGTACGAACCGTTCGGCAACGCCAACGCCCAGGTGACCATGCAGCAGAACAACCGCAACCAGGCGCTGGTCGACCGGCTGGCCGCCGAGGGGAAGTCGTTAGGCGGAGCGGCGAGCGGCGGAGCGAGCGGCGGAGCGAGCGGCGCGGCGCGAGGTGGAGCGAAGGACGGAGCAGGCAGCGGGACAGGGGAACCATCGTCAGGTGCAAGGACGGAAGATGGCCACCTCCTGTCTCCCGTCCCCCGTCCCCCGTCCGCGTCCCCCATCCTCGACCAGGCGGGCTTGGACCCTAACGACCGCCGCGTGCACGTCCTCCCCGACATCGTCGCCGGGTTGCACCAGGCACCGCGCCACCGCTCGATCCACGTGGGCGGCTTCGTCCTTACCGCCGAGCCGCTGCACACGGTCGTCCCGATCGAGCCGGCCTCGATGCCGGGGCGCACGGTGATCCAGTGGGAGCGCGACGACCTCGATCCGGTGGGGCTGGTCAAGATCGACTTGTTAGGCCTGGGGATGCTCACCGTCCTGCAGGACTGCCTCAAGTACATCCGCGCCGCGCGCGGGGTGACGCTCGACCTCGGGCAGCTCGACATGACCGACCAGGCGGTGTACGACGACCTCTGCGCCGCCGACACGATCGGCGTCTTCCAGGTGGAGAGCCGCGCGCAGATGAACACCCTCCCCCGCCTCAAGCCGCGCTGTTTCTACGACCTCGTCGTCGAGGTGGCGCTCATCCGTCCGGGACCGATCCAGGGCGAGATGGTGCACCCCTACCTGCGCCGGCGGGCCGGCGAGGAGCCGGTCACGTATCCGCACCCGTCGGTGGAGCCGATCCTCCGGCGCACGTTAGGCGTCCCGCTCTTCCAGGAGCAGGGGATGCAGGTGGCGATCGCCGCCGCTGGCTTCACCCCCGGCGAGGCCGACAACCTGCGGCGTGCCATGGGACACAAGCGCTCGCGCGAGCGGATGGCGGCGATCTGCGAGAAGCTGATCACCGGGATGGCGCGCAACGGGATCCCCGAGGACGTGGCCCGCCGGATCTACAACCAGATCAATGCCTTCGCCGACTACGGCTTTCCCGAGTCGCACTCGGCGAGCTTCGCCCTCATCGTCTACGCCTCCGCGTACCTGCGTCACTACTATGCGCCGGAGTTCACCGCGGCGATCCTCAACGCGCAGCCGATGGGCTTCTATTCGGTGGGGACACTCATCGAGGATGCCAAGCGGCACGGCGTGGAGGTGCGCCCCATCGACCTCACCTGTTCGGCGTGGGATCACTCGCTCGAACTGGCGAACGGCGACGTGGTGGTGCCGCAGGGGGAGTACGTGGGGATGCGGCGCGCCACGCCGTCGGCAGCGCAGGGCACACAGGACATGCAGGGCGCGCGGGACACGCAGAGCGCGCGGAGCACACAGGGCGCACAAAGCATTCAGGACACACAGGACACGCGGGACACGCGGGACACGCGGGACACGCGGGACACGCGGGACACGCGGGACACGCATGGCGCGCGGAGCACACAGGGAACACGGGACACGCAGAGCGCGCAGACAAGACAGACAAAGCAGGTGACGCCAGGAGCGCCAGGCACTGGTGCGAGACCGCGGTCGCGCAGTGGCGCACCGACGGTGCGGCTCGGGTTGCGCCTGGTGCACGGACTCGGCGCCGCGACGCGCGAGAAGCTGGAAGAGGTGCTGCGCGACGGGCCGTTCCGCGACATCGCCGATGTCGTCCGTCGCACCTCGCTCGACCAGCGCGCCCTGCGTGCCCTCGCCGAGGCGGGGGCGTTCGACGCGATGGTGTCCGACGTTCCGCCCGCGGATCGCCGGCGCGTTGCGCTGTGGCGGATCCTCGAGACGGTACGTGGCGATGCCGGACCACTCGCACCGTCGCGCCCGCGCCTCGATCCCCCGCCCCTCCCCGCGATGTCGCGGCTGGAGACGACCGATGCCGACTATCGCCTGACCGGGCTCTCCCTCAACGGACACCCGATGCGCCACCTGCGCGAGCTGCTGCGCCCCAACGGCGTCCGCACGGCCCGTGAGCTGCAACGCGCGGGGCGCGACGGCGAAAAGGTGGCGCACGCCGGGCTCGTGATCTGCCGCCAGCGCCCGGGGACGGCCAAGGGGTTCGTCTTCCTCTCGCTGGAGGACGAGACGGGGATCCTGAACGTGGTGGTGACGCCCAAGCGCTTCGAGCGACAGGCGCTCCTCATCTCGACGACCCCGCTCCTCCTGATCCGCGGAACGCTGCAGGTCGAGCAGGGCGTGGTGAACCTGCGCGCCGAGCAGTTTCGCGCCTTGCGCGCCGACGCTGGGGAGGCGTGGGCACGAAGCCACGATTTCCACTAGGCAAGCGCGCCCACGAGCGACGTGCCCGAGCGACGTGCCCGAGCGACGTGCCCGAGCGACGTGCCCGAGCGACGCACCGGAGCGACGCACCGGAGCGACGCACCGGAGCGACGCACCGGAGCGACGAAGATGAAGCGAACGTGAAAGCGAAAGTGGATGCAGAATGGGCGACCGTTCGGAGTTGAGCGCGACGCGAGAGCGAGCGGAGTGCCCAGTGGGGAAAGGCCCGACACTCATCGCGAGGCGGCAGGACGGCGTATTCACGTCGGACACGCACCGACCCGGCAGAAACGTCCATCGCCGCCAGTGAATGCCACTGAAGTTGCCCTGACACGTGACCGCACGCCGTCAGCTGCGTAAACTCCGTGGATGCCCGCTCCAGGTTCCCTCCCTTCCCGCCGCATGACTCGTCTCGCCCGCCACACGCGTTTCGCCGCCCACACCGCAATCACGCCCCGGCTCGCTGCGCCACTCGCCATGCTGGCGATGGTTGCATCTGCGCCGATGGCCAACGCGCAGCAGGGGGCACAGGCGGTCTCCGATACGTCGCACGAGCGTACGCAGCCGGCGACGGGAGCTGCAACGCCGCGAACCCGCCGCTCAGCCGACGGGCGTCGCGAGATGCTCGCTGTGCCGGCGGGGGGAGCGATCCGCATCGACGGGGTGCTCGACGAGGCCGTGTGGAAGCGCACGGAGCCGTCGAGCGACTTCGTGCAGAGCGAGCCGCTCACGGGGCAGCCGGCGACGGAGCGGACGGACGTGTGGGTCGCGTTCGACGACGAGAATCTCTACATCGCCGCCTACCTGCACGACCGCGATCCCGCCGGACTAGTGGTGAACGACATCCGCAAGGATTTCAAGGAAGAGGACCAGGACGACTTCGAGGTCCTGCTCGACACCTTTGGGGACCGGCGCAACGGCTACGTCTTCAGCACCAACGTCGAGGGGGCGCGGCACGACCGCCAGGTCGCGCTCGAGGGGCGCGAGATCAACCAGAGTTTTGACGCGGTGTGGGAGGTGCGCACGCAGCGTCTCGCCGATGGATGGAGCGCCGAGCTGCGCATCCCGTTCCGCGCGCTTCGCTTCGACGCGTCGGGGGGGCCGATGTGGGGGATCAACTTCTCGCGCCACATCCGCCGCAAGAACGAGGTGGTATTCTGGTCGCCGGTCCCGCGTGCGTTCAACATGAACCGTGTATCGCTCGCCGGGAATCTCGCCGGGCTCCAAACAGGGAGTGCGGGACGCGACCTCCGCATCAAGCCATACGTCGCCGACAACACGGTGCGCGCGCTGGGGACCACGACGCAGCCGAGTCCTGCGTTCCACAACCAGGGATCGGTCGGTGTGGACCTCAAGGCAGCGCTCACCCCGGGGCTCACCCTCGACGTCACGGTGAACCCCGACTTCGGTCAGGCCGAAGCCGACGAGCAGCAGGTGAATCTCACGCAGTTCTCCCAGTTCTTTCCGGAGAAGCGCGACTTCTTCCTCGAGAACTCGGGCGTCTTCTACATCGGCGATGCCGCGCGCAACAATCGTGTGACCAACACACCGACGGCAGACGAGGACAACCTCCTCTTCTTCTCGCGGCGCATCGGTCTGAGCCGCGGCGGACAGCAGATCCCGATCGACGGCGGCGTGCGCGTGACCGGAAAGCTGACGGAGTCGGCGCGCCTGGGCTTCCTCTCGATCCAGGAGCGCGGCGACGGCGCACTCCCGCGCGCCAACTCGACGGTGCTTCGCTACCGGCAGAACCTCGGGCGAATCGGCAACGACCTGGGCTTTTTCGTGATGCAGCGGGCGAACCTGAGCGGGGCCGACAGCGGCGCGCAGTCGCTGCAGGACGGCTACGTGAACCGCGTGTACGGGATCGACAGCAACATCCGCCTCTTCGGAAACCTCGACTGGAACTCGTACGCCGTTCGCTCGCAGACGCCAGGGATCGAGACCGGCGACTACGCGTTGCGGTCCACCCTCAACTGGGAAAGCAACTTTTTCCACGGGAAGGGCGGGGTCATGCAGCTCGGGCCGGGGTTCAACAACGACCTGGGGTTCTATCGGCGCATCGACGTGCGGAAGTACCTGATGGACACCGGGCTTCGTCCGCGATCACCGTGGCTGCGAGCGCATGGGATTCGCGAGTTCCACCCGCACCTCACGTGGGATTACCAGGAAGACCTCGAGGGAGACATCGTCTTCAAGAAGCTGCACACCGGCTTCTCGACGTTCTTCAACGACGGGACCGTCTTCGAGATCTCGGTGAATCCCGCCGCGAATCGCCTGACGAGCAACTTCTATCCCAACGCGAAGATGTCGTCACCGATCGCGCCGGGACTCTACACGTGGAATGAGTGGCAGTACTACCTCGTCTCCAACCAGTCGCGCGTCATCTCGACGAGCGTGCGGTACACGCTGGGCGGCCTGTACTCGGGGACGCAGCGCACGATCAACGGAAGTGCGACGTTCCGCCCGAACTACCGCTTCTATGCCACACTGGGAATGCAGCGCACCGCCGCGGAGCTCGAGCGCCCGAACCTCGCCTTCGTGAACAACCTGCTCACGGCGCGCGTCAACTACTCGTTCACGACGAACATGTTCGTCGACGCGCTGTCGCAGTACGACGAGACGTCGAAGCAGTTCAACGCGAACGTGCGCTTCAACATCATCCACCACCCGCTGAGCGACCTGTTCATCGTCTACAACGACCAGCGCATCCTCACGCCGGACAGCCCCGTCGCCGGGCGCGCGGTGATGGTCAAGTTCACGCAGATGTTCGCGTTCTGACGCAGCGAACGGCGCGCGCGACTCCGCGACGCGCGCGCCGCCCGCTCACTGGCGCCCAAGGTCCTCGAAGCGCTGGTTGCCGATGCGGTAGTGCCGCCAGTCCTTGTAGTCGAAGTGCCACCACTCGGCGTCGTACACGTGGAATCCTTGGGCTTCCATCGCCTTGCGCAGGATCTCGCGCAACGCGCGCTGCCGAGATGTTCCCCCGGGGTAGTCGGGATAGGAGCGGTCGGACATCTCGTCGTAGCCACCGGTCGTCACCACGGGCGCGCCGGTCGCCAGCTCGTACATCGTGAGGTCGACGGCACACCCGCGATTGTGGCGCGAGCCGCTGGCTGGGTCGGCGACAAACTGGTGCTTGTCCTCCGGCGTCCCGTCCCAGAACATCTTGGTCACGTACCACGGGCGATAGCCGTCGTGGATCAGGAGGCCATAGCCTAACGACGCGAGATGCTTGTTGGCGCGGGCGAGCGCTTCGGCGGCCGGGCGCTGCAGGAAGGCACGCGCCTGCGTGTAGACCGGGACGCTGAGGAAGTTTCGGTCACTCGCGTAGCGAATGTCGAGATGGATCGTGGAGTCGAGCGAGGTGAGCTCGACGAGGTCGGCGGGGCGGAAATCTCCCGTCTCGGCGGGCGGCGTGGCGGCGAGCGCCGCCTTCCGCAGTTCCTCGACCGGCTGTCGTGGCGTGATGCGAAAGATTCCGCCATCCTCGCCCACCCACGTGCGCCGCGGGAAGACGACACTGGCCGCCTCGACCTGCGTCGCGCGCCCACGCCCGTCGCGGGTGAAGCGCAGCCGCTCGCCGTCATACAACCCGGAGTTTGGGAAGGCGTACTCGTCGTCGCTGATGCGGGTCAGCGGGTACTCGAAGAACCACTCGATGAGCGCGGTGAGTCGCCCCTCCTTCTCGAGGATGTAGAGGACGTTGTGATCCCACCCGTACTCGCCGATGAGGCCGGCGTATTCGGTTGGCGGTAGCGGTGGGAGCGTGTCGCTGACCGTACGCCGGTCGTACCGGATGCTGTCGATCACCAGGGCGTCGCCGTCGCGCCAGACCTTCGTGCCATACGACATCCCGTCATCGGCGATGAGGGTGTCGCCGCGCCACGCACGTAGCCCCTGCGCGTGGTCGAGCGCGGTCGACGTGAACGTGACAGTCGAATCACGCGCGACGAGTTCGACGAGCGTGTCGCCGCGCGCGAAGCGCCCGGCGAGCGCCTGCGCGCGGGCGAGAGAGAGCGCTCCGGTCGACGCGATCTCCGGAAGCGGCTTTCCTTCACGCGCGGCGAGCATCAGACGCAATGCTTCCTGCGCGATGCGCGCAGTGAGCGCATTCATCCCGTCGCGCGCCGCGCTCACCGCGACACCAAGCTTCTCGTCGGGGAGCGCGGTCAGCTGGGTGGCGAAGCCATAGATAGCACCCGCGTGACTCACGGCGCGGTGACCGTCGAGCGCACCGATGCCGAAGCCCAGCCCCGCGCCGGTCGTCGCGCCGGCAGCTGCAAACTGCGGGTGCCACATCGAGTCGAGCGTGGCCGGTTGCAGGACCGCCGTCCCCGACGCGTTCCGTCCGCCAGCGAAGAGAATGGACATGAAGCGGGCGAGGTCGGGCATGCTGCTGTACATGCTCCCCGCCGGCGCCATCCCAAGCTGAAAATTCGGGGCGGCGAACGCGCGCCCATGCCGAGTCCACATGATCCCGTGCGCCATCCGCGCGACGAGCGCACTTTCCGGCTCGAAGGCACTCGAGTGCAGCCCCATCGGGGCGAGGACCGACGCCTTGAGGTATTGCGCGAATGGCTCCTTCGCCCTGCGCTCGAGGAGGTACCCTACCACGCCGATGCCGGCGTTCGAGTACTTGCGATGCGTCTCGGGCGGATAGACGAGCGTCGTCGTGTTGAGCGACGCCACCATCTGGGCGAGCGTCGTCCCGGTGTCGTCGAAGTAGTTGCCGGCTGGCGGTTCGCGCACGAGTCCCGCGTAGTGCGACATCAGCTGCCGGAGCGTGATCGGTGTCCCCGACGGATTGCGCGGCTTGAATTCGCGGATGTACTGCGACACCGGCGCGTCCAGCTGAACGTCGCCCTTCTCGACCAGTTGCATCACGCCGATGTCGGTGAAGAGCTTCGACACCGATCCTACGCGATAGACGGTCTCCGCGGTCGCTGGCACCCTGCTCGCGGAATCCTGCATCCCGAAGCCCGCGGACCAGACGATCTGCTGGTCATCGACCAGGGCAATGGAGAGCGCGGGAATTCCCTTGTCCGCCATCTCGCGGCGGATGAAGGCGTCGAGCGCAGTCGCAACTTGTTCGTACCGCGGATCGGCCGCCTTTACCGAATCGGCGGCGGCGCGCGACTCCGGCGTCGGCGCACTACACGCGGCCAGCAGCAGGGCGAAGGCCGCGACGCGTGTGCGCATCGACGTCATCGCCCTGCTCCGGCGCTCCGGCTTCTCCAGACGAGGAACGCCGGCACGCCCAACAGCACCATCCCGATCCCAATCGCCGATTGGCCAGGTTGCTCGACAATCGTGTTGATCACGATGGCCGCGGCGGCGAGCACGAAAAGCGCCGGCGTGAGGGGATAGAGCGGGACGCGGAACGGTCGCTCGGCGTTCGGGCGCTTGATGCGGATGGCGATGACCGCCGCCGCGCCTAACGCGTAGAAGATCCACCCGACGAACACCACGTAGGTGAGGAGCTGCTCGAACGTCCCGCTGATCGCGAGGACGATCGACCAGAGGCAGCTGGTCACGATCGCGAGCGCCGGCGTTCCGTACTTCGGATGCACCTCGGCGAGCTTCTTGAAGAAGAGGCCATCCTGCGCCATCGAGTAGTAGACGCGCGGCGCGGTGATGACCGTGGCGTGCGCCGCACTGTACATGGAGATGATGATCGCCAGCGCAATCACGCTCCCGGCGGCGGAGCCGAGGACCTGCGCGACCGCCTCACCGGCCACGCGATCCGAGGCCGCGACCCGCGCCGGTCCCAGGGCCGCGAGGTAGGCGGAGTTGGCGAGGAGATAGATGAGGATCAGGAACGCCGTGCCGATCACGATCGCGCGCGGCAGCGCCCGCTGCGGATCCTTGGCTTCACCGGCGGCGAAGGTCACGTACTGCCACCCTTCGTACGCCCACAGCACGGCGATGATCGACAGCCCGACGCCGGAGAACGTCGGGGTCGGGGCCACCGCCGCCGCATCGCCCCCGCCGGTGCCTAACGCAAAGAGGATCGCACTCATCGCCAGGATGGCGATCACCTTGATCCCGGTCGCGACGTTCTGCACCGACGCGCTTTCGCGCGTCCCGCGCACGTTGATCACCATCATCAGGACGATCAACGCCGCCGCGATGACCTTCTTGGCCGGGTCGGAGAGCGCGCCGAACTGCCCCATGTAGTTGGACGCGGCCACCGCGAGCGTGGCGATCGTCCCGGCACCGATCACGAAGAAGAGCGTCCACCCGTACAGAAACGCGGGGAGCGGACCGAATCCGTCGCGTATGTACGCGTAGAGCCCCCCCGATCCCTTGTCCATCGCCCCCAGCTCCGCGTACGACAGCGCGCCGAGAAGCGACAGGAGCCCGCCCACCAACCAGACAGCGCTGGCGATCGGGACCGACTCGCCGCTCTGCCGCAGCACCGACGACGGAACCAGGAAGATCCCGCTCCCGATCACGTTCCCGATCACGAGGAGGGTGAGGTCGGTCGTGCCTAACGTGCGCTTGAGCGTGTCGGCCATGGGGAAGGCGGCGAGGGAGAAGTGGGGCGTGCGCGCCTAGCATACCGACCAGTCCCGCCATGTGTAAGGGCGAGAAGCACCAGACAATCGCCGACTCGTTGCTCGAGAGGGTGCGACCTTGCCACGCGCAGCTGCGCCGTGGCGTTATCCCTCGAGCGCCCGAAGGTCCTCGGGCGTGTCGATGTCGCGCGGCGCGGGCGCGTCGACCGCGACGACGACGACACGGTCTCCCATGCGCTCGAGGAGGGCGCGCGCCCCGGCGTCGCCCGTGAGCTTCGCCAGGTGGCGTCGCATGGTGTCGTCGAAGAGCACCGGATTCCCGCGTCCGTCGGAATACTCCGGCACCACGGCGGCGGCGTTCGAGTCGCGCCACACTGCAACCATCCGCGCAATCACCGCCGCGTCGATTCCCGGCTGGTCGCCGAGTGCAACCACGAAGCCCGCCACCCCCTCGGCCAGCGTCTCCACGCCAAGGCGGAGCGATGCACTCAGTCCCTCGTCGCGCGCCGGATTCTCGACCACCTGGGCCGCGGTCCCCGCAAGTGCATCGCGCACCCCCTGCGCGCCCGGCGCGGCGATCACCAGGATCGGGGCGAGCTCCGCCTCCAGCAGCCGGTCGACCACGTGCCTAACGACCGGCGTCCCGCGCAATGGTGCGGTCACCTTGTCACCGCCGAATCGCGTCCCCTCACCCGCGGCGAGGACGATCGCCCCGATCACTGGGCTCCCTCGCGCCCGGCGCGCCGGTAGAGATTCACGGCACCGTGCATCACCGTCAGCGGGAGGCGAATGCAATTCATGCGCGCCGTCGGGACCCGCGCGTCGAGTGCGCGCACGATGTCGTCGACCACGAGCGTCTCCACCTCGTCCAGCGGGGCGTTGCGCACCAATCCGGTCAGCATCGATGCCGACGCAACGCAGATCGCGCAGGCGTTGGCCGTGAAGCGCGCCTCGCTCACCACGTCGCCATCGAGGCGCAGTTCGATGCGGACGCGATCGCCGCAGAGCGGATTCGCCCCCTCCTGCGAGATCGTGGCATGCGGCAACGCCCCCTGGTTGCGGGGATGCCGGAAGTGATCGATGAGCACGGGACCGTACGGTGTGCTCATGGTCACTCCACGGCGCCGCGCTCGCGGGCCTGACGATACGGGGGGAAGCGGAAGGCCATGTCCCGCGTAAGAAAACCGCCATGGCCGAGCGCCGCCAGTTCGAGTCGGTCGACTGGCTCGCCGGTGAGGAGGCGGGGGAGGATGAGGTCGAAGACCGATGCCTGCGAGAAGAGCCCGCACGCCGGCATCCCGACGATCGGAACGCCTTGGGCACGGGCGAGCCAGACGAGGGAGCCGGGGTGCGCGGCAACGCCTCGGCGAACGAAGCTCCCACCTACGCGGTCGAGGGCGTCAAAGGCGGGATCGAGCGGGTCCATCGCCCGCGATCCCGCGAGGGCGACGACATCGGCCCCCTGCGCGAGGAGTCGCGAGAGTCCGTCGGCGACCGCCCCCGCCTCGGCTGGCACGAAGGCGGGGGGGAGGAGCGTCGAGCCGAACCACTCGACCTTCTCGCCCAGCGCCTGCTCGAAACGCGCCATGGCCCGCGCGCCTAACGATTCCTGCACCAGCGCACCGACGCGGAGCGGCACGAACGGGAGCACCGCCACCACTCCGCCAGCTGCACGCGCCGCCGATTCGCCGCTCGCCAGCGTCGTGCCTTCGATCGCGAACGGGATGATCTTGGCGCGCCCCACGATCTCGTCGCGATCCACGACCTGCCCGTCGAAG
This sequence comes from Gemmatimonadaceae bacterium, assembly GCA_044225935.1. Classification (GTDB taxonomy): domain Bacteria; phylum Gemmatimonadota; class Gemmatimonadetes; order Gemmatimonadales; family Gemmatimonadaceae; genus SCN-70-22. Next base: position 147,686 of record JBGAHX010000002.1, on the reverse strand, counting down.
AGCGAGTAGACGCACAGGCCATCGATCGAGTTGACGCGCTCGAGCGCCGCTCGACGCACCGCGAGGATCCCTCGGTGCGTCGCATCGAGCGGCCATGCGCCCGCCGAGAGCGCACCGACGCGGACCCCCGCACCGGCAGCCGCATGGGCCAGGCGTTCCCCGGCGTCGCGCTCGTCGACGTCCCCGCCCTCGAGCACCAGCAGGTGCAATTCGTCCCACGCGGCTGTGCGCAGTTGGAGAATTCCCTCGGCGTCGACGCGTGCGCCCTTGGCGAGGAGGATGCGCCCGGCGGAATCGCGCACGTCGCGCGTGAGGAGCGCGCCGACGGGGACTGCGTCGCCGTCTACCGCTCGAACGTGACGAACGACCTTCACGCCGCGCCGCGACTCCCCGCGTCGCCGGCGTTCGCCTTCCCTTCTCCTGCGTTGGCCGCGTCGCCCGCGCCATCGCCATCGCCGCGCGACTCCTGCCGCTTGCGGTCGCGCATCGCGCCTCCGGCACGTCCGCGCTGCACCGCCATGGCCTCGGCGAGGACGCTCAGCGCGATCTCGGCCGCGCTCTTGGCACCGATGTCGAGCCCGACGGGGATGCGCACTCGCGCCAGCTGCTCGGCGACGACGCCTTCCTCGGCGAGGAATTCGAGCATCGCCTTCCCGCGCCGCACGCTCCCGAGGCAACCGACGTACGCGGCATTCGAGGCGAGCACCGCGCGCAATACCGGCAAGTCGTACTTGTAGTCGTGCGACAGGAGGACCACGAGCGACTGCGGGCCGAGCGAGAGCTGCTCGGCGATCTCCGACGGCATCCCGACGATGAGCTGGTCTGCCGAGGGAAAGCGTTCGCGGGTGGCGAAGCGATCGCGCCCATCGACAACGACCGTGCGCAACCCGAGCACACGCGCCATGTCGACCAGCGGCATCGCCACGTGCGTGGCGCCGAAGACGACGAGGGTGAGCGAGGGCGCGTGCAGCTCGAAGTAGTGTCGCGCCCCTCCCCCGGCTGCGGGAAGCGGCGCCGTTCCCGACCGGCCGCTGGAGAAGAACTCCTGGCTCGCCGCCATCGCCAGTGCGTCGGTCGCGGGATCGCCGAGCGTCCCGGCGCGCTGCCCGCGCTCGTAGACGACGAGACGGTCGGCACGCCCGTCCAGCGGTGCCACGATCACCACGCGGCGCCCCTTTTCCACTTCATCGCGCGCCGCGCGCATCGCCTGCGCGACCGGGTCGCCCTGCGCGGCGCCGTTCACCGGCTCGATGAGGACTTCGATGGAGCCACCGCACGTCATGCCAAGGGCCCACGCATCCTCGTCGCCTAACGACATCTCGAGGAGCTGCGGGCGCCCCTCGGCGAGGACCTTGGCCGACTCCTCGATCACGCGAGCATCGACGCACCCGCCGATCGTCACGGCGCCGAGGATCTTGCCGTCGGCGTCCACCCACATCTTGGCCCCCGCCTCCTTGGGCGAGGTGCCCTCGGTCGCGATGAGCGTCGCCACCGCGGCGCGCCCGGTCGGGAGTTCGAAGGGATCAGGCATGTCTGGAAGATGACGGGTGGGGCGGCGCGGCGGGGAGTGCCCGCACCGCCGATCGTGGCCGGACAGGGCCCTCCCGCGCTCTTCCTAGAGCGAGAGATGACGGATGAGACGCCGGAGCGACTCCAGGTTGTGTCCCGGCGCAAGTACGTCGATATAGGGAAGCGCCGCCTGCATTCCCCGCGTATCGGGGGCGTAGTTGGCGGCCCCCATGAGCGGGTTGAGCCAGATCACGCGTCCCGCGCGACGGTGCAGCGTCCGCATGGCGTCGGCGAGGACCTCGGGAGAGCCGACGTCCCACCCATCGCTCAGGATCACCACGATCGTGCGCCGGTCGACGAGGCGCGGGTGGCGTTCGAGAAAGGCGGAGAGCGAAGCGCCGATGCGCGTTCCTCCCGAGAAGTCCTGCACTTCGCGCCCGAGCTCGCGCAGCGACTCGCGATACCGCTGGCCGCGCATGACCTGCGTGATGCGGCTCAGCCGCGTGGCGAAGGCGAAGGTCTCGACGCGAGCGAAGGTGTTCTGCAGCGCGTGCAGGAACTGGAGAAGGAAGCGGGCGTAGAGCTCCATCGACCCCGAGACGTCGCAGAGGGCGACGAGTTGCGTGCGGCGGAGCTTTCGCGAGCGGCGCTCGAGGCGGATCGCGTCGCCCCCCGTGCGGAGCGACGAGCGCACGGTGCGCCGCAGGTCGATCCGCTCGCCGCGGCGCTTCGCCTTCCACCGCCGGCTGCGCCGGAGCGCGAGGCGCCGAGCGATCTGGCGGGCGAGCGCCTCGAAGGCGGCCGTGTCGTCGGCACCGAAGGTCGAGAAGTCGCGCGCGCCTAACGCCTCGCGGTCGCTCGCGGTGCGCACGCGCAGCGGGTCGCCATCGTCGGCGTCGCCCGGCTTTCCCCAGTTCTGCAGCGAAACCGAGGGGGACTTGGCCCGCGTTGGCGGCGGTGGGCGCGTCATGTCGCGACGCGGCCCGGGGAGCGGGATCGGTTGCGGAATTCCCCCGCGCGCCGCCCACACTTCGCGAAACGCCTCGTCGAAGGCGTCGTGGTCCTCGCGCCGGTTCACCATCACCGCGCGGAGCGCCAGCCGTACGTCCTCGCGATCCCCTAAATCGACGAAGCCGAGCGCGCGGGCGGCGTCGATCGATTCCGCCGGGGTGACGGCGACGCCGCGATCGCGGAGGAGCCGGCACGTCTCGACGACGGTGGCCAAGAGCTCGGCGGGCGCCGCATCCGGCGACGGAAAGGGAGCGTTAGGCGGCACGCCGCAACCCTAACCCGAGAAGGACGCTAACGCGGGGAGGCGACCCGCCTCCAGCTCGCGCTCCAGCACCTTGAAGTCGGCGTCGTCCTTGAGGAAGCATCCCATCGTCTCGCGCACGACCCCCTCGTCGAGGTGGTCGGCATGCAGCGCCACGAGCGCCGTTGCCCAGTCGAGCGACTCGGCGACACCGGGATGCTTCGCCAGCCGCATGCGCCGGAGCGACTGCAGCACCCCCGTCACCTCGCGCGCCAGCTGCTCGTTGAGCCCGGGAACCTTGCTCCGCACGATGCGCAACTCCTTCTCGAACGACGGATAGTCGATCCAGAGGTAGAGACAGCGGCGACGCAGCGCCTCGGAGAGCTCGCGCGTCCGGTTGGAGGTGAGCACCACCACGGGGCGCGCCGCGGCCTTGATCGTCCCCAGCTCGGGGATGGTGACCTGGAAGTCGCTCAGCACTTCGAGGAGGAACGCCTCGAACTCTTCATCGCTCCGGTCGACCTCGTCGATCAGGAGCACCGGAGGGGCGCCGACGTGCGTAATCGCCGCAAGGAGCGGGCGCTTGAGGAGGAACGCCTCGCTGAACAGCGATGCCTCCTTCTCGGCGAGCGATTCGCTCGAGCCTTCGTCGAGCTTGATGTGGAGCAGCTGACGGGGATAGTTCCACTCGTACAACGCCGTCGTGGCGTCGAGCCCCTCGTAGCATTGCAGCCGGATCAGGTCGGCGCCGAGCGTGCGCGCGAGCACCTTGGCGATCTCCGTCTTGCCGACGCCAGGGTGTCCCTCGACGAGGAGCGGCTTCCCCAGCGCCGACGCGAGGTAGACCGACGTCGCGATCTGCCGGTCGGTGATGTACGCCTCGCGCTCCATCACGTCCTGAATCCTGCGAATCTCGTCGTTCACCGCAGCGGTTCCTCGTGTTGCGGGTTTGATGGGCAGCGCGCGACGCGAACATCGGTGGCGAGGCACGCCCGCTCCGGCGCGTTGTCGCTGGCGGGGCGTGTAACGAGTCCGTCACACGTCGCGCGGCGCGTTGGTGCTGCCACCGTTTGTAACAGATTTCCGCCCGAATTGTAACGAGCCCGTTGTCACACGTTGGCGTGTGACATCGGAGCACTTTCTCTTCCAGCTCCGTCACCGCACATGCCTTCAGCATTCCGCGTCGCCTTGTCCATCGCGGCGACGACGATCTTCAACGTAACGATCGCCGCCCAACAGACGACGACCGGGGAAGAGACTGATCCCGCTCGGAAGGACTCCCTTCGCACGGTGCGGGCGCGGGAGAGCGCCGCGGCCGGCGGCCCCGACACGCTCACGGGGACGCGTCGACCCACCGCGACTCCGGCACAGGAGCGCCCGCGTGCCTGGTACGAGCGGCTCTCGCTCCGCGGGTACGCGCAGATCCGCTACAACCGCCTCCTCGAGACCAACAGTCGCCTCACCTGCTCGCAGTGTGATCGCTCCATCGGCAACAACGGGGGAATCTTTCTGCGGCGCGGGCGCATCGTCCTGAGCGGCGAAGTGCACCCGCGACTCTCGATCTACGTGCAGCCCGACTACGGGACCGACGCCGCCGGAGGGCTGCATTACCTCCAGATCCGCGACGCGTACTTCGACCTCTCGCTCGACAACAAGAAGGAGCACCGACTGCGCATCGGGCAGAGCAAGGTGCCGTTCGGCTTCGAGAACCTGCAGTCATCGCAGAACCGCCTCCCGCTCGACCGCAACGACGCCCTCAACAGTGGTGTTCCCAACGAGCGCGACCTCGGCGTCTTCTACTACTGGGCATCCACGACAGCGCGGGCGCGATTCAAGGTCCTTGTGGACAGCGGGCTCAAGGGGTCCGGCGATTACGGCGTCTTCGGCGCCGGCGTGATGAACGGGCAGACGGCCAATCGTCCCGAGGCCAACAACTCGCTGCACAACGTCGTGCGCCTCACGTATCCGTGGCGTCTCGAGAGCGGGCAATTCATCGAGACCGGAATCTCGGGGTACAGCGGGCGCTTCGTGCTTCCCTCGACCAGCGCGGGAGTGCGCACCGTTCCCGAGTATCGCGACGAGCGCGTGGCGCTCTCGTTCGTGTGGTACGCGCAGCCCGTGGGTCTCGTCGCCGAGTACAACTGGGGAAGCGGACCGCAGTACGATGCGTCGACGCAGTCGGTCGCGCAGCACAAGCTGCAGGGCGGCTTCGTGCAGGCGATGTACCGCTATCGCGCCGGCGGCCAGGTCATCCAACCCTTCGTGCGCTACCAGGGCTATCACGGGGGAAAGAAGCTCGAGTTGGATGCGCGCCGCCACGAGGTGCACGAGACGGAGGGAGGCGTGGAGTGGCTCCCCTTCGCCAACCTCGAGCTGACGGCGATGTACACGCGCTCGAGCCGCGTCACCTCCGACGCCGTCGCCACCAACAATCGGCAGCAGGGCAACCTGTTGCGGCTGCAGGCGCAGTTCAACTACTAGCGGTCATCTCACCATTGGTCGACGCCCTCCGGCCGGCGCGAACAGCGACTAGTTGTGAGCTGACGTGTCGCGAGCCGGCCGGCGGCGTTCACGCGGATGGTGCGTGATTAGGATGACGAGCGCGATTGCTTGACGCGGTGGACGCACAGGCGAAATTGCGTGTGGTCGCTCGTTCTGCGTCGCCTTCCCTCTCGCCTCGGCATGTCGCTCACTCTCAACGAGACATTCCGCGTCGCCGCCCCGGCCGATCGCGTCTGGCAATTCCTCAAGGATCCGGCGCAGGTGGTCACCTGCCTCCCAGGAGCCGAGCTGACGGACACGATCGACGCCACGACATACGGCGGTCGCGTGAAGGTGAAGGTGGGGCCCATCACGGCGAAGTACGCAGGAAAGGCGACGCTCGCGCAGGTCGATGACAGCGCCCGCCGCATGCAGATCGTCGCCGAGGGGAAGGAAAGCGGCGGCTCGGGCTCGGCACGCATGACGATGACCGGCTCAGTTACCGCGCTCCCCGATGGCGCGAGCGAAGTGAGCGTAGACGCGCAGATCGACATCGCCGGGCGCGTGATGCAGTTCGGGCGCGGCCTCATCGAGTCGGTGAACAAGCAGCTCTTCAAGCAGTTCGCCGAGTCGGTACAGGCGAAGCTGGAAGCAGCGCACGCCAGCGAGTCGAGCGCGCCCCCTGCGACGCGGACGGACACCGGTAGCGGTGACGCAGCCACCGCGCCCGCTCAGTCGTCGGCAAGCGCTCCAGCTGCAACAGGGGATTCGATGGGCGCGAGTACTTCCGCGACGATCACACCGCCCGCTCCCCTTCCTCCGCCGCGCAGCGCTCCCCCTCCCACCGGCGCACCGATCGCGCAGGGTCAGGAATTGCGCGCCCTCCCGCTCCTCTGGAAGGTCTTTGTGAGCTGGCTCAAGGGGCTCTTCGGCGCCAGGCGTTAGGCAAGCGCCCGCGACGGGCGCGACTGACGATGGGGCGCGACTGACGATGGGGCGCGACTGACAATGGGGCGCGACTGACGATGGGGCGCGACTGACGATGGGCGCGACTGACGATGGGGCGCGACTGACGATGGGGCGCGACTGACGACAAGACGCACGGACCCCGGACGGATGACTTCCCGTCCGGGGTCCGCGTTTTCTGACGCGCGCTTGATTGGCGCCTCGCGCGCCCGCCGACTCAGTTCCCGCTGGCCGCCAGCGCTCGGGTGATCGCCCGCTTTGCGTGCACCTTGGCCAGGTTCGCCTTGTACGCCGCGCTCCCGCGCGCATCGTCATCGAACGAAAGCCCGTCAGCTGCATGCGCCGCCGCTGCCGCGGCGGTGGCGGCGTTCGCCGGCTGCCCGACGAGTGCCGCCTCGACCCCCTTGAGCCGCGTAACCATCGGCGCGAGCCCGGTCATTCCTACGCCAGCCGCGGTGATCTTCCCTCCGCTCGTTTGCAGCTGAACGGCGATCCCGACAATCGCATAACCCGATGCCGGGTCCGGGTTCTTCTCGTACGCCCCGCCACTCCCCGCGCCCGACGCGGGGACACGGATCTCGGTGAGCATCTCCCCTTCGCCGAGCGCAGTGGTGAAGACGTCGGTGAAGAAGTCGTCGGCAGACACGGTGCGGCTCCCGTTGGCGCCGGTAATGACCATCGACGCGCCTAACGCCAGCATGCCCGCGGGAAGGTCGGCGGCCGGGTCGGCATGGGCGAGCGACCCACCGATCGTCCCCATGTTGCGCACGAGTGGATCGCCGATGTGGCCGGCCAGCTCGGAAAGAAGCGGCGCCTTCCCTTTCACGACCGGCGACGACAGCACGTCGGCGTGACGCGCTGTCGCACCGATGTGCACGGCGCTCCCGGTTTCGCTGATCGCCGAGAGACCGGCAATGCGACCGATGTCGATGAGGTGCGAGGGCGACGCGAAGCGCAGCTTCATCACCGGAAGGAGCGAGTGTCCCCCGGCCAGGAGCTTGGCGTCATCGCCATACTGCGCCAAAAGCGAGAGCGCTTCCTGGACGCTTGCTGCTGCGTGGTAGTCGAATGATGCTGGATACATGGTCAGTTCCCCCCGCGAGCGCTGTTGATCGCCGACCAGATGCGCGACGGCGTGAGCGGCATGTCGAGGTGGGTGATTCCAAAGGGTGAGAGCGCGTCGATCACCGCGTTGGCGACCGCCGAGGTGGAGGCGATGGTCCCGGCTTCACCAGCGCCCTTGACGCCTAACGGGTTCACCGGGGAAGGAGTGACCGTGCGATCGGTCTCGAACATCGGAAGGAACTCGGCCTTCGGCAGCCCGTAGTTCATCATCGAACCGGTGAGGAGCTGGCCGTTGCCGTCGTACTGCGCCCCCTCCCACAGCGCCTGGCCGGCGCCCTGCGCGATGCCGCCGTGCAGCTGGCCGTCGACGATCATCGGGTTGATCACGTTCCCGAAGTCATCGACCGCCACGTAGCGTTGCAGCTGCACGCGCCCGGTCTCGGCGTCGACCTCGACGATCGCGATGTGCACGCCGAACGGGAAGACGAAGTTCGACGGATTGAAGAACGTCGTCGCCTCGAGCCCCGGCTCCATGTCGGGCGGGAGGTTGTGCGCGAGGTACGCGGCCAGCGCGACTTCTCCGAATCCCTTCGCCTTGGACGGCGACCCCTTCACGAAGTAGTTGCCACCGGCGAAGTCGACATCCTCGGGCGCGGCCTCGAGGAGATGCGCGGCGATGAGCCGCCCCTTCTCCTTCACCTTCTGAAGCGAGCCGTAGATTGCCGCGCCACCTACAGCGCCAGAGCGGGAACCGTACGTCCCCATCCCGAACGGCACGCGCCCCGTATCGCCGTGCACGATCTCCACGTCGTCGACCGAGCAGCCGAGCTCCTGCGCCACGATCTGCGAGAAGGTCGTCTCGTGCCCCTGCCCGTGCGAGTGCGAACCGGTGAGCACGGTGACCTTCCCCGTCGGGTGGATGCGCACCACACCCGACTCGAAGAGTCCGGCCTGCGCGCCGAGCGAGCCGACGATGTGCGACGGGGCGAGCCCGCACGCCTCGATGTAGGCCGACAGCCCGATCCCGAGGTACTTGCCGCTCTTGCGCCCGGCGTCCTGCTCGGCGCGGCGGGCCTTGTAGTCGATCAGCTGCAACGCCTTGTCGAGCGCCGGCTCGTAGTTCCCGCTGTCGTACTGTAGGGCAACGGCGGTCTGGAACGGGAAGGCGTCGGGGGCGACGAGGTTGCGGCGGCGGAGCTCCGCCGGGTCGATCCCCATCTGCGCCGCGGCCACGTCGAGCGTACGCTCGAGCACGTAGGTCGCCTCGGGGCGCCCGGCGCCGCGATACGCGTCGACCGGCGTGGTGTGCGTGTACGCCGCCGTCACGTCGACGTGGATCGCCGGGATGTTGTACTGTCCCGAGAGCAGCGTCCCGTAGAGATACGTCGGGACCGCCGGTGCAAAGAGCGAGAGGTAGGCGCCGAGGTTGGCAACTGTCTTCACCTTGAGGGCGACGATCTTCCCGCTCCCGTCGAAGGCCATCTCGACGTCGGTGTCGTGGTCGCGCCCGTGCGCGTCGGTGAGGAACGATTCGCTGCGAGTCGCCGTCCACTTCACCGGGCGCCCGATGGTCTTCGACGCCCAGGCGACGGTGACCTCCTCGGGATAGATGAAGATCTTGGAGCCGAAGCCACCCCCCACGTCGGGAGCGATCACCCGGAAGCGTTGCTCCGGGAGACCGAGCACGAATGCACCCATGATGAGCCGGTGCACGTGCGGGTTCTGCGAGGTGACGTAGAGGGTGAGCTCGTCGTTCGCGGCGTCGTAGTTGGCGAGCGACGCGCGCGGCTCGATCGCGTTGGCGATGAGGCGCTGGTTCACGAGGTGCTGCCGCACGACGCTGGCCGCACCGGCGATCGCCGCATCGGTTGCGGCGGCGTCGCCTAACTGCCAGGAGAAGACGACGTTCCCCGGAATCTCCGGATGTACCTGCGGGGCGCCGACAGCGAGTGCCGCCTTGCCGTCGACCACTGCCGGGTGATCGGTGTAGTCGACGTTGACCAGGTCGGCGGCATCGCGCGCTATGCGCGGCGAGTCGGCGATCACCACGGCGACTGCGTTCCCCACGTGCGACACGCGCCCCACGGCGAGCGCGCGATACTCGGCGATCTTGATCCCGGCGTGCAGCCAGCCGGGAGGGATCGGGTTCACGCCGGCCGCCTTCATGTCTTCGCCGGTGAGCACTGCGTGCACGCCGGGGAGCGCGAGCGCGGCGCTCGCGTCGATGCTGTTGATGGTGGCGTTCGCATGCGGCGAGCGCACGAATGCGGCGTACGTCTGCCCGGGGAGCTTGATGTCGTCGGTGTAGCGCCCCTTCCCCGTGATGAAGCGGGGATCTTCCTTGCGCCGGATGCTCGCGCCGATCAGCGACGCGCCCGGATCAACTGTCGTGGCCATAGTCGCTCCTCAGTCGCCGGCGACGGCTGACGCGCCGCCTGCCATGGTGTGGGCCGCCTGCTGCACCGCTTTCACGATGTTGTGGTATCCGGTGCAACGGCAGAGGTTGCCCTCGAGCGCGGCCCGGATCTCCCCCTCCGATGGATTCGCATTGTGCGAGAGAAGGTCGGCCGCGGACATGATCATGCCCGGCGTACAAAAGCCGCATTGCAGGCCGTGCGTCTCACGGAAGGCCGCCTGCAGCGGATGGAGCGTGCCGTCAGTTGCCATCCCCTCGATGGTCGTCACCGCGCACCCGTCGGCCTGCATCGCCAGGACGGTGCACGACTTCACGCCGCGTCCGTCCAACAACACAGTGCAGGCGCCGCACTGGCTCGTGTCGCACCCCACATGCGTTCCCGTCAATCCCAACTCGTCGCGCAACAGGTGCACGAGGAGCGTGCGCGGCTCGACGTCGCGCGTGTAGGCACGCCCGTTCACCGAGACGTTGATCTCTGCCATGCTGAAACTCCGAAGGCTGAGGGAGGTCATCCGCGGCGCACGGGGCGCACGCGGGCCGCTAGCATGGCGCGCGCGGCGAACCGCGTCAAGCAACGCGCTAGCCGTCCGTCGCGCCCTGCTCTGGTTCCACGCGCCGCGCGACCCACGTGGTCGACCAGCGTCGCTCGCTCTTCGGATCGACCCACGCCGCGCTCTTCCAGTCGCCCAGCGCGTCGCTCAGCGAATCCGGCGCCCCGATGCACGGGGAGAAGGCGAGGTTGAGGTAGCGCGACTCGCGGCGAAACGGGGTCCACCCGTGCTTGTTGATCCAGATCCCGAGGTGCGTCACCTGCTCGGGGTCGAAGGTGATCGCCAGCTCGCTCGTCCCTTCGCGCAGCGTTGCCCACCCTTCCGGCAGGTCGACGAAGAGCTTGCACGCATACTTCTTCGCGACGCCGAAGGGGACCACGAAGTCGTGCACCTTCCCGCTCCCGCGGACATACGGCCAGCGATGCTCGGAGCGCACCTCGCCCAGCTCGATCTCGTGCCGCGCGAAGACGCGCATCCGCGCTCCCTCCGGAACGAGCAAGCGTGTCTCCGGCGACAGCGGGAACATCGGGTGCGACGACCAGACGAAGGGGAGGCGTTCGGTCCCATCGTTGGACAGGGCGTAGTCCATCACCACGCTCCCATCCGGGGCCACGCGCACAGAGCGTTGCAGCCGGTACGGGAGGCGCCGTCCCTGCCACGTGAAGATCGCGCGCTGGCCATCGCTCCCGGTCCGTACCTCGAGCGCCGGTTCCTGCGACCAGAGCTCGCCGTGATCAGGGAGTTCGATCCCGCCGAACGAACGCACCCACCCCGGGACTCGGCAGGAGGAGATGGTCGGGAAACATTCGTCGAAGCCGCCGCTGTCGCCCGACTCGAGGTACGACGTCCCCTCGATGCCGCGGGCGAGCGGGATGACGTCGCTCGTCCAGAGCCACTCCCGCCCCCCCATGAAGAGCGAGGATATCTTGCCGCCTAACGAAGGGACGAGGACCACGCGCGTGTCGCCGCCGTGCAGTTCGAGGAAGCCGAAGTCGGCCGGCGTGGGAAACGTCTTGCGGGGACGACCGAGGAACGGAAGCTTCACCCGATCGACCCGGCCGGTACGCCGCGGGTGGCGAAGATGCGCGCCACTGCTGCACCGATCTTGTTGTTGGGAGTACTCGCGCCAGCGGTGATCCCGACGCGCACCGCCCCTTCGGCGGGGAGCCAGTCGAACGAGTCCGCCTCGACGTGCTTTACGCCGGCGACGCGATAGTGGAGCGCTCGGCGATCGGGGTCGATCGACTCCGCATCCTCGACGTGGTAGGTAGGCACGTGCTCCGCGCACAACGCGGCGAGCGAGATCGTGTTGCTCGAATTGAATCCGCCGATGACGATCATGGCGTCGAGAGGTTCTTCGAGCAGTGCATTCACCGCGTCCTGCCGGTCCTGCGTCGCCGAGCAGATCGTGTCGAAGGTGCGGTGATGCTCGGCGCGATACGAATCGCCGAACGCCTGTGCCATCGCGACGCCGACCGCCTCGCCGATCTCGAGCGACTCGCGCGCGAGCATCGTCGTCTGGTTGGCCACGCCGATCGAGCGCAGGTGCAGGTCGGGATCGAAGCCTGGCGAGGCCGCGTGTGCAAAGCGGGCGAGGAATGCTTCGCGACGCGGCGCGTCGTTGGTCCCGGCGCCCATCGCCAAGATGTAGTCGCAGACCGCATCGGCCTCGGAGCGGTCGCGCACCACGAGGTAGCGCCCTTCGGGATACTTGAGCACCTGCGACGCCGTCGCGCGCGTTTCTTCGTGATAGTACTTCCCGTGGATGAGCGCCGTGAAGCCATCGCGCGCGTACACCTCCACGCGCTTCCACACATTGAGCACGCTCCCGCACGTCGTGTCGACCATCACGCATCCGTGCGCGCGCAGCGCCTGGAAATCGGCCACGGTGACGCCGAAGGCCGGGAGAATGACGACGTCGGCCACATCGACGACGGAGAAGTCGAAGCGCGGTTCGCCGTCGCGGGCCCCTTCGAGCGGCGGAAGGATCTCGATCCCCATCCGCCGCATGTTGTCGTTCACGTGCGGGTTGTGGATGATCTCGCCGAGGAGGAACGTGCGTCGATCGGGAAACTTCTTGCGCGCCTGATAGGCGTACTCCACGGCACGATCGACCCCATAGCAGAAGCCGAATTCGCGCGCCAGCCGCACCGTGACCCCGCCCGCTTCGAGCGTGTAGTCTCGCTCGCGCAGCAGGTCTACGAGGTGCCCCGAGTAGTCAGCGGCGAGGTCGTCCTTCACCTGCGCGCCGAGCCCGAATCCCTTGCGGAAGTACGAGTCCCCCGCGCCGGTCATGTGCGTACCGCCGTGCGCTGAGTCTTTCGCTCGGCGCGCCAGGCGCGCGCTTCCTCGACCGTCACGCGCACCGGCGCGATGCAGTCGAGGAACTCCTTCGGCCACGCTTTCGTGCGGATCGCATCACCGCGGTCCGGCCCGTCGTGCACGCACACCAGGACGAGGTATCCCTCCATTCGCATTACGCCTTCGTCGCTGTAGGCATCGAAGTTGAGCCGTAGCGAACGCCCGCCGAGCTCGGAGATGTACACGTCGAGATCGAGAAGATCGTCGAGGCGCGGAGGCGAAGGATATTCGAGATGCATCACCCGACGCGGGAGGGTGATCCCGAACCGCGCCGCAAAGGTGCTGTAGCCGATGCCGCACGCCCGGAACATCTCCGCTTCCCCCAACTCGAAGAAGCGGGTGTACGCGTCGTAGCGAATGATTCCCATCGGGTCGCAGTCACCCCAGCGCACCCGCTCCTGAATCGTGAACGGTGCGGTGCCCATCAGGCGGTCGTTGCGCTGGCGGTCTGTGGCGCCCAGAACTCGCCGGCGATCACCGGCGCGAGCGCGTACGTCACGAGCACCTCGTAGGCGCGCTGCCGGTCGATCATCCCGTTCGTGAGAATTCCCACTGCGCCCGCCCCGTGCTTGGTATCGCGTCCGCCGGTGAGCGCATCCATCGCGTGTCCGAGTTCCACGCCACTGCGAACGAGTGCGGCCACCGAAGGGGGCAACGGCATCGCCAACGACCCGCCGACGAACTCGCGCCCGTCTCGAAGCGCGATCGCGGCCCAGGCACACGATCGCATGGCGCCATCTTCCAGCTCGACCACGCCCCCCTCGAGCCCCACGCCGATGTCGGCGTCGAGCGCGGCACGCGCCGCGCGCGCGCGCTCGGCGGCGCCGCGGATCGTCTCGTCATCGCCAACCGGTTGATCGGGGACGCCGGAGGGAACGGCGACTCCCTCGATTGACGCCTCGGGCGCCCACTGCCTAACGACACTCGCCGTCGCCGCGATCTTCACGGGATTTCGGGAACCCACGGCGACGCGTGGCGTGTGCGGAAGGGTCATTACGAGCAGTCGGGTTCGGGTCTCGCCGGCCTGCGTGCGAGACCGACGGACTACAATCTAAGCGCCGCCACGCGAGCGGGCGCTCCTTGCTCCCTCCCGAAGGGCGGGATATGCTAGGGCGCCCATGGATATCCTTCCTTCGCACGCCCCGCTGCGGGATACGACCAGCGCGTCGCTCACGCGCCCGGCCTCATCGCCGTTCATCCTCATCGGTGAGCGACTCTGGCTGGACTTCGTGAACACCGACGACGTGCGACGCGGCGCGCGCCTGGATCTCCTGCGCGACTTCGAGTCGTTGGTGCGCTTTCTCGACGTCGCGGGCATCCTCGATGCCGAACGTTCACAGGGAATGCGCCGCCGGGCGCAGCAGCAACCGGCGGGCGCCGCCGCGGCGCTCGTCGACGCGCGCCGCGTACGTGCGGCGCTGCGCGCGCTCGCCGAGCGCGGTGCGAATTCGGAGAAGGTGCGTGGCGATGCGCTCGCGGAGATCAATCGCGTCCTCGGGCGCAGCGCAGGAATTCGACGCCTCGAGACGCGCGCCGACGGATCGTTCGCGCGCGCCTTCGTCCCTGTGGGCGATGCCTTCGCCGGCCTGATCATCCCGATCGTCGAGTCGGCCGCCGACGCACTGATCGCCGGTGAATTGGTGCGGGTGCGGCGCTGCGGCGATCCGCGCTGCTCACGCGTCTTCCACGACGGCACGCGCAACGGGCGCCGTCGCTGGTGCGACATGGCCACCTGTGGCAACCGCGCGAAAGCGGCGCGTTTCCGCGCGCGCGAACGGACGACGACCCTCTCCACGCGCAGGCGCGAGCCGCACACCAGCTAGGCACGCTGGCGCCGAGCCAGCCGAGTTAGTCGTTAGGCTGCGGGGCGCTGCGCACGTAGCCCATCGCCGTGGCGTAGGCGCGGAGCTTCTTCTGCAGGATGCGGCGCCCGCGAAAGAGGCGCGACTTGACCGTCCCTTCGGGAACGTTGAGTGCCTCGGCAACCTCGGCGTAGCGCATCCCCTGCACGTCGCTCAGCATCACCGCGGAGCGGTACTCGTCGGGGAGCGCCTCGATCGCGGCGACCACCTGCTCGTCGATGAACGAGTCGTAGTAGCGTCCCTCGGGGTCGGTCTCTCCGACCGGCTCGAACGTCGCGTGACCGTCGGCATCCTCGGCCGCGAGCACTTCGCGCGCGTCGATGCGCCGCTTGCGGCTGACGAAGAGGTGGTAGAGGATCGTGAAGAGCCACGCCCGGATGTTCGTCCCCATGCGATACTGCTCCCACCGCTCCAGCGCGCGGAGCATCGTGTCCGACACCAGGTCCTCGGCGTCGTCGCGCGAACGCGAGAGCTTGAGCGCAAAGCTGAACAGCGCGTCCAGGTGCAACAGCGCCTCGCGCTCGAATGCCGCGCGACGCATGGCATCGGCCATCGAGATGCGTCGCGGCGGATAGGCGAAGTCGCTCGCCTGCACGGTTCCCGCATCGTGCGGCGCAGCCTTCTCACTGACGTTGAAGCTCATGCCGTCACCCCGTCGCGCATGTGGGTCCCGATGAATCGCTTGAGGTCGGCGGCGATTCCCCGCAGCATTTCTGCGTCGCGGCTCACCTTCGACATCATCAAGGCGCCTTCGAGCGTAGCGATGATGAAACGCGAGAGACGCACAGTGTCGGCGTCATCGTTGAGATAGGGGCGCGCCTCCCAGAGCAGCGATTGCAGTTGCGACGCCCAGCGCTCGAACACGAGCGTCAATCGCTCGCGAAAGCCCTCGTGCATGTCGGCCATCTCCGAGGCGAGGTTTCCGAACGGCGACCCGATGCGGAACCCGCGCTCGGTCTGCAGCGACACCAGCGAATCGATGAAGAGGTTGAGGCGCTCCACCGGATCGATCATCGGCTCGCGCAGGATCGCCAATCCGCGCTCGGCGAACTTCTCGAACTGCCGGCTCAATACCTCGAGCCCGAGCTGGTCCTTGGACTTGAAGTAGTGATAGAAGTGGCTCTTGCCGCTCAGCGAGGCGCGCGAAATCACGTCGTCGATGGAGGTCCGCTTGAACCCCCGCTCGGCGATTAGCGCAGCCGCTGAATCGATGATGCGAGATCGCGTTTCGTTCACATGGCGATGATAGGACCATGCAGTCCGAAATTCAAGCCACAAGATCTAATCGCGTTGTACGCACCTCCAGCAATACCACCGTAAAGGCTTATCCTGCTGATATTTGCGCCATACTACTCGGCTCTGGATCGGCGGACCGAGCGGTCCACCCATCGCGCGAATGCCAGACACGGTCGCCCGGAAATGGCTCGAACGCACGCCTGGTTGACGATTTCCACGCGGAGCGGTACGGCGATGACCCTCGTGGAAACGGATCGCCGCCGCGCTAGCTTCGCCCCATGCCGATCGTGACCGTCGAGCGAACGTACCTGCGCCTGGAAGCGCCGAGTGTCGCCCCGCCATTCCCTCCGCTCCCGCCGGATGTGCGCATCGTGGAAGCGACGCGGTGTACGGTTGCGCGCTATCGGCGTCTCTACGCCGAAGTAGGCGAGCGCTTTCACTGGCGCGACCGCCTGGCGTGGAGCGACCAGCAGCTCGGTGCGCACCTCGCCGACGCCAACGTGCGCATCTGGGTGCTGGAGGACGCGGCGGGCGACGGAGGCTTTTTCGAGTTGGTGCGCGCCGACGACGGCTCCGTCGAAATCGCGTACTTCGGGCTCGTCCCGTCGCGACACGGCCGAGGGTTGGGGCGCGCGCTCCTCGAGCACGCGATCGCCGAGGCGTCGGGATGGGGCGCAACGAGCGTCTGGCTGCACACCTGCACCCTCGACGCGCCGCAGGCGCTCCCTAACTACCGGGCGCGGGGCTTCGTCCCGTTCAAGCGCGAAACGTACGAGACCACGCTCCCCGACGACGGATCGGCGTGATTTCGTAGATCGCCGCGGCTCGCGTCCCGCGACGCCGGTAACGCGTGTCGAAAGTTGCCACGCCCGTGGGCGCGGTCTCCGTGTGGCTCGCGCACCTCGTGCCGGAGAGAAGAGGGCGGCGATCGTCGCCGGTGCAGCGCGTTGCAGCTGGCGCCATACGCAGGTCAGCGCCCGCGCCGACGGCGGTTCCCGCCCTTGCGGTCGCCGCGATCATCGCGTCCGCGACGTTCATCGCGTCCGCGACGATCGTCGCGCCCACGGCCGTGGCGCTTCTCCCGCGCGAACTGCGAGCGCACGTGCGAGAGGTCGCGTTCACGCCCGCGCCGCTCCCGAGCGTCGTCGCGCTCACGCCGCTCTCCGTCGCGCTCTTCTGGCGACCATGGGCGATCGAGCAACTCCTGCAGCTCGTCCAGCGTCGCGGCGTGTACGCTGCCGCGCTGCCCGCGATGCACAACGAATCGCAGCGGGCGATCGAGCGGCGGGAGTTCCGCGTCGGTCAGCGAACGCGCGAGCTTTTCGGGAAGGACCAGGCGGGCGACGCCAAGCGTGGTCGTGGCGGCACCGGGCACCTTGGTTTCCTCGACGTCGTAGTCGATCCCGACCGGCTTGTCGCGCACCTCGGTGTACTCGGGAAGCGCCATCAGCCGGTCGCGCTCCTCCGGGTCGACCCAGTCGGTGAGCGGGAGGCGCAGCGGGGCGGCACGATAGTCGCGCATCGACGTCACCTCGCCTAACGACTCCTCGTACAGCGTGACCAGGTCGGCGAAGCCGAGTCGGCGCGTCGTCCCGCCGGAGCGTCGGTACAGCTCGCGGACTTCCTCGATCGCCGGGCGGTTGCGCTTCACCGCCACGTGGCGCGTCCCGCCCCGCGCGAGCGCCTCGGCGAGTGCCCGGCGCGCCTCAGCTTGCAGCTCCGGCGGAAAGTCGTCGAGGAGTTCCTCGTCGCGCTCGAGCTCGAAGCCGAAGTAGGTCAATCGTGATTCGCGCATGAGCGCGTCGCGCTTGCCGCGCGCGTCATAGGCCAGTCGCGATTCGCCGCGCTGCGCGTACTTGCGCACGAGCCCGACCGGGATCTGCGTCCCTTCGATTGCGGCTCGCGGGATCCCGAAGCGATCGGCGAAGTAGCGCAGCGTCCCGGCCACCGGCCCCCACGACCCGCAGACGCTGCTCTTGGAAACGCGCGCGTTGTCGCCGTCGGCGGTCTCTTCGTCGATCACGAGGTCGAACGGCATGATGCGCGCGACGAGATCGCAGAAGCTCCGCCGCACGTCGTCGCGGGCGAGCGCCATCGTCGTGGGGAGCGGGAGTCCGACGCCGCGATACACGGACGCCATGGCCAGCGCCGTATCCTCGATCGCCTTCACCAGGACACCGCGCCGGTCGGCCCATCGCGTGATCGCTTCCTTCTCGAAGAGATGGCGCGCGAGCCCGTACACCTCTCCCATGTAGCCCGCCGTCGCGAAGGCGTCGGCATAGACGTTGTAGGCGGTGAGGTGGTCGCTCCCGGCGATCACCAGCCCGGTGAGGTCGCGCTCCTCGCGCGTCATGCGGTGCAGCGACTCGGCGCTCGCCATCACCGCGAGGTACGGCATGAGCGCGTCCTCGCCGTTCACGATCAGCTCGGCCCACGCCCGGTCGACCGGGAGCTGCTCGACCAAACGCCCGTAGCGTGAGAGGCGCCCGTTCTCGATCACCCCGCGCGACTCGAGGTGACGCAGCGCCTCGCGATACGCGGCGCGATCGAGCGGGACGGGGAGGTCGAGTTCGTCGGCGCGCACGCCCAGGTCGGCACAGGTGAGCGCGACGCGCTCCGAATCCCCCGCCAGCTGAAAATCGGGAGCGGTCGGCTTCATCGAGGGCCAGTGGAGGTCGCGATCGCTCAGGATGTAGACCTTGCCGTCGTCCACGCGCCCATGCACGCGCCCCGCCATCTGCAGTATCTCGTTAGTGCCGAGGTGCGTGCGGGTGAGGACGTTCTTCCCGCGCTCGACGACGTTGGTGAAGCGCGTGTCGTCGATCACCACCGTATCGAGCCCCTTGATGTTGAGCGCGCTTTGTCCGGCCGCGGTCATGGAGAGGAAGAATGGCTTCTCGACCCCCTCCTCGAGGAACGGACGGATCACCCGGATCGGCTCCCCCCCGTGGTAGAATGCCGAGGTGATGCGCCGGAAACGATCGCCGACGAGTTCGGCCACCTCCTCGACCGCCGCGCGCGTCGGCAGGAACATCCCGACGCCGCGGCGCTGCTTCACGACCTGCTGCAGGAACTTGTCGTCGAGAAAGTTGGTGGGGTCCTTTCGCACGATGCGCACGTCGGCCGCCTTTCGCGGATCGAACGCGGTCGACTGGATGACCGCCGACGAACGCAGATACTCCGAGTAGAAACTCGGATCGACGGTCGCTGAGAGCCAGATGAAGCGGCAGCCGACGCGCTTGCCTAACGCGAGGCAGAGTTCGAGTTCGGCCGAGGTCTGGTGGATCTCGTCGATGACCAGCGTGTCGCGCGAGAGGATGTCGCCGTCCTGGAACCAGCGGCGCGCGATTCCCGTGGTCACGACGATGACGTTCCAGCTTGGTGTCTCGGGGGTCGCTTCACGCTCGCGATTGATGACGCCCACGCGGAGTACGTCGGTCTTGAGGATCGCCTGCGCGATCGGGCGTATGGCAAGCGTCTTCCCGGTTCCCGTGCCGGCGACGATCCCGAATCCGTCACCCGACGCCGCGAGCGCGCGCACTTCGGCGCCATGCTCGCGTTCGATGACGGTGTCGATCTCGAGCCCGAGGGCGAGTTCGATGGTTTCGCACGCCGCCCGCGTCGGCGCGATGATGATGACGCGCCCCGTCGGCGGTTCAGCCGCGATGAAGGCGTCGTGGTCTGGCGGGAGGGATCGATCGTGAACGGCGCGTAGCACGCCGCAATCTACTGGCTGGGACGCTACGGGCGCTTCGGTTTCCCCGGCTTCTTCTCTTTCGACGACTTGTCGTCCTTGTCGCCCTTGTCGTCGCCGTCGCGCTTGGCGCCCTTGGCGCGATCACCCTTCGACCGCCCGCCGTCTTCAGGGAAAATCACTCGACCGTTGGGGGGACGATTCTTGATCGCACTGGCACAGTCGGTGGGCGCGGGCTGCTGCGCGGGGGGGACGTTGTCGATCCAGATCCGGCACATTCCCGGCGGCGGGAGGTGGCTCTCGGGGATATCGTCTTTCGCCGATCCCTTGCTGGTGATAGGGACCAGGGAGCGCACCGGGGGCGGTGAGGACTGCGCTTGCGCGGCGACGGACATCGTCGCCAACGCTGCCACCGCTGTGAGTGCGAGAATTCGAAGGTTCACCGCTGCTCCCGTAAGGACTCGATCGACACGCCGCAATCCGCTGCACACATGGTGCCCCCGCGCACCGCGACTCCCCGATCGCCGTAACCGCCTCCCACAGAACACCTTGAGGATGGCGGTTCTTCTGCACCGTGCCCCGCGCGTCCCGCTCGCCAGACGATCGGCGAGGACACGGGGACACTCGGCAGGTGCTACACCGACTGCGGCGCTATGGACCGCAACTGGCGAAATCAGTCGCCGAAGGAGATACCCGCCGCGCGCGCCGTGCGCACCACGTCGTGCGTGAGTTCGACGCGCTTGGTCTCCTTGAGTGCGTCGATGAAGGGGACGGTGACGATGTGCGGCGAGTGGAGAGCAACCATCTGCCCCCACTTTGCCTGCTCGACGGCCTCGATCGCCGCTCCGCCGAAGCGCGTGGCGAGGAGGCGGTCATAGCCGGTCGGCCCGCCACCACGCTGCAGGTGACCGAGCACGAGCGAGCGCGACTCCTTTCCGGTGCGCTCCTGTATCTCCCAAGCGAGGCGTCCGGCGATCCCGCCGACGCGCTTGTCCTGACCGGGGAGCGACTCACCGAGGATCGACTCCTGCCCGCCGACCGGATAGGCCCCCTCGGCGGCCACGACGATCGAGAACTGACGACCGGCGCGATCGCGGGCGCGCACCTTGGCGCAGACCTTCTCGATGTCGAACGGGATCTCGGGAATGAGGATGACGTCGGCGGTACCGGCCACGCCCGAATGGAGCGCGATGAAGCCGGCGTGACGCCCCATCACTTCCATCACGATAACGCGGTCGTGACTTTCGGCGGTGGTGTGCAGCTTGTCGATCGCCTCGATTGCGGTGTTGACCGCGGTGTCGAAGCCGAAGGTGGTGATCGTCCCGCTCACGTCGTTGTCGATCGTCTTGGGGACGCCGACGATCTTCATTCCGCGCTCGTAGAGCTTCTGGGCGATGCTCAGCGAACCATCACCACCGATCGTGACGATCGCATCGATTCCCAGGCGCGCGGCGTTGTCGAAGATCTCGCCGGAGCGATCGATCTCGATATACGAACCGTCGGACTGGCGCACGGGAAACTCGAATGGGTTTCCGCGGTTAGTCGTGCGCAGGATGGTCCCGCCGAGGTGGGCGATGCCGCGCACGGAGTCGCGCGTGAGGGGGATGATGTCGTCTTCGCCGAGGAGGCCGTAGTATCCGCGACAGATCCCGAGCACGTCCCAGCCACGACTAGTAGCGGACAGCACAGCGGCGCGAATGACCGCATTGAGCCCCGGGGCGTCACCGCCGCCGGTAGAGATCGCGATGCGCATCTCGGAACAAGGGGGAAAGAGGACGTGATGGAAGGCGCGACTCTGCAGGGATCACGCACGGTGTGCGACCCCTTCGAAATGCGCCCTCCGAACGATCAGCAAAGGTAAACGATTACAGTCGAGACGCATCCCGGCGCGACGAAATCGTGGCCGCAAGCGTGTGCAGGGCGGGGAGCTCCGGCAACGCCGCTGCGTGACGCCCGTGCCTCGGGGAACGATCTCGAAACCACCATCACGGCGGCACCTGCACCCCCGCCAGATTGGCAAGGATCCTGATGACCGAATCTCGGCGCGCCACCACCAGGCGCAACGAGTCGAGCTGGTCCTGCATCTCCTGCTGTTGCAGGCGGATGTCGTTGTAGGCGTCTCCGAGGTCCTGCAGCGCCTGCGCGGTCTGCATGTCTTGCTGCGACGGCGGCGCGCACCCCGGCACCAAGACCAGTGCAATCACCGGCCAGAGCTTGACCGCACGGATCCGGCGAGCGGCACGAGAGGGCGTCATGGGCGAGCATTATCGCCCCCATGCCAGAATCGCGAAAGAGACGGATGCAGCGATTCGGGCACTGCATGCAGGAAAACGATGATGCACTCGAGACCACGTGCGGCGATGATGCGCGTACCTCAACGGGAGCGCACATGCGGCGTGGATTCACCCTCTCCGAAATGGCAATCGTTCTTTCGCTGATTGGAGTCTTCACATCGATGGCGATCGGTGGAGTCGCGCGCGCACGCGACCGCGCGGCGGTGCACGGCGCGACGTCGGCGCTCGTATCGGCACTCGCCGATGCTCGGCATCAGGCACTGCGCTGGCAGCGTCGCACGGCCATTCGCTTCGACACTGCGGCGGGGGTGGCGGTGGTGCACGCAGGCATCGACACGTTGCAGCGTGTGCCTTTGCGTGCGCTGTTCCAGGTCTCGCTCGACGTTTCGCGCGACTCGGTCGCGTTCTATCCCACCGGTCTCGGATACGGCGCGGCGAACGCGCGTCTCATCGTTGCGCGAGGAGCGTCTGCCGAAACGGTCACGGTGTCGCGCGCGGGGCGCGTGAAGCGATGAGTCGCGCGCTTCGCGTCAGCTCGGTTCGGCGACCGTCCCGAAATCGAACCCGGGCATCGAGATGCGCTCGATCGGTTTTCCGAGTACGCGCTCGATCGTGCGCACCATCGCGATCTCGTCCGGGGCCATGAAGGTGAAGGCGTCCCCGGTCGATGCCGCGCGTCCGGTGCGTCCGATGCGATGCACGTAATCTTCGGCCTGCGCCGGCACGTCGTAGTTGATCACGTGCGAGATGCCGGAGATGTCGAGGCCGCGCTGGGCGATGTCGGTGGCGACGAGGACGCGGATCTCGCCGGCCTTGAAGCGTTCGATGGCCTGGGTCCGTTGCGACTGTGACTTGTCGGCGTGCATCGCGGTCGCCTCGACGCCGGCGTCGTGCAGATCGCGCACCACGTGGTCTGCGCCGCTCTTCGTGCGGGTGAAGACGAGGACGGAATCCATCTCCGGCTCGCGCAGCAATGCGACGAGGAGATCGTTCTTGCGGCCGCGCGGCACGGGGTACACGGCATGCCGCACGGTGCTTGCAGCTGCCGAGCGACGTCCGACTTGCACGACCACCGGCCGGCGGAGGTACTTGCGGGCGAGCGCCTCGACCTCGGGGGGCATCGTGGCGCTGAACAGGAGTGTTTGTCTATACGGCTGGATCCCCTGCACGATGCGGCTGATCTGCGGGGCGAAGCCCATGTCGAGCATGCGGTCCGCCTCGTCGAGCACGAGGATCTCGAGCGAATCGAGCGACGCGTTGCGCTTCTCCATGTGGTCGATGAATCGTCCCGGCGTGGCGACGATCACGTCTACGCCGCGCTGGAGCGCCTGCTCCTGCGGTTCGTAGGCGACTCCGCCGTAGATCGGCGCGACTTCGATACCGGTGCCCTGCCCATACTTCCGAAAGCTCTCGTCGACCTGCTGGCAGAGTTCGCGCGTTGGCGTGAGGATGAGCGCGCGCAGTCGCTTGGGGCCACCTAACAAGCGATGGATGATCGGCAGCGTGAACGCGGCAGTCTTGCCGGTCCCAGTCTGCGCGAGCCCCATCACATCGCGCCCCACGAGGGCGACCGGGATCGCATCGCGCTGAATGGGAGTCGGGGCGACGTAGCCTGCGGCCGCGACGGCGTCGAGAATCGACGGCGCCAGTCCCAGCGACGCGAAGGTCGGCGACGTGCTCGCGGGCGACTCGTTGTCTGCAATCTCGCCGGCGACCGCCTCGCTCCTGAGCGACTCGCTGTTTGCAGACTCGCCGCTTCCCGACTCGCTCATGGGCGGCTCGTCCGTTGCAGCTGCGTCTTCGGCGAGCGTTTCCTGCGTGGCTGGCGCTTGTTCCTTTTTCACGCGCGGCTTTCGCGCGCGGGGGCGTGTCGCGGTCCGCGTATTCGTCATTCCGCCTCTTGTCACCGTTCCGTCGGTTCTCTCTCGATCCCGCAATCTACCGAGCATCGCACAAATGGTCGACGCCCTCCGGCTGGCGCTGGCGCCGGTGCGACCGGCGAACACTGACGAGATGACTTCCACGGCGCGGGGGACGGTTCGTACCGCCGCGGACTTCGCCGTGATGACTATCGCGCCTCGCGGCGCCGAACGCGGCGCCAGCTACGGTGCGGACGTCCGCGCCCGGTCGTGCGGGCTATCGCGCCAGGTGCGGGAGCAAGGCATCGAGCACCAGTTGCGGGACCTCCTCCGCAAGGACGTGTCCCGCCCGGGTGATCACCGACACTTGCGCGTTTGACAGCGTCCGCGCGCGGCTGGCGGACTCATTGGCACGCACCAGCATGTCCTGCCCCCCAAAGAGCGCCAGCACAGGCATGGTGAGCGGCGACAGCTCTGCATCGCTGCGCGGATCGAGCCGGAATTCGTGCAGCAGGGTGCGGAGCGCCCAGCCGAACGCCGGATCGCCCGACGGTGCCCAGTACTCATCCACATCGCGCATGGCGAAGTCGCCCAGTGTCCCGTTGAGCGCTCGCACCGCGACGGGGACCGTCCACGGGGGGACCGCGTACTGCACGAGCGACGCGGCCGCCTGCGGCGTGAAGAAGCGCGCCAGTCCAACGAAGCGCAGCGGGGCCAGGCCGACCGGCGCGAGGAGCGTGAGCGTCGAAAAAAGCTCCGGGCGGCGGCTCGCCACATCGAGCGCTACGCCGCCCCCGAGCGAGTGCGCCACCAACGCCACCCGCTCCGCGCCAAGCGCATCGATCACCGTCTCCAGGTACGTGGCCATCGCCGGCGCGCGGTAAAGCGCGGGGTCGCGCGGCTTGTCCGAAGCGCCGTGCCCGCGCAGGTCGACCGCAGCAACGCGAAAGCCGGAGTCGACAACGACGGGGAGGAGCTTTCGATAGAAGTACGCCGACGCTCCCCATCCGTGCACAAAGACGACCAGCGGATGCGTCGACGCACCTCCCTCGACCACACGCGCGCGCTCGCCCGACGGGAGCACGATCAGGCGTGACGAAAGCGCCGCTTCGTGCGCCGGATACCAGTCCTCCGGGAGGAGTCGATCGCGAAAGAGTGAAACGAGCACGGGTGTGCGTGGAAGGTGACGAGAGGGCTCGTCCGCAAAGTGCCGGGGGCCACTCCCGAAGTGAAGCGGGGCGACGCTCCCCTGCTTGTCCCTCTTCGGCACGCCCTGCAACTTGCCTGCGCTTCCGACTCCCCCCATCTCGATGCCGCGCCGCGCCCTTTCCCCCTCACGCCTCGTCACACCGTCCTGGCGACTCGCCTGTGCGGGGTGAATTCGTCGATGTCGGGGATGCCCGGCTCTACTACTACGCGTCGGGCACGCGCGGGAGCGGAGAACCGATCGTCTTCATTCACGGCTTCCCGACCTCGTCGCATCTGTGGAGCGGCGTGGTACCGCTCGTTCCCAAGGGGCACCGCGTCGTCGTCCTCGACCTCCTCGGCTTTGGCCGGAGCGACCCGCCCCCCGCCGGCTCCGATCTCTCCGTTCGCGGACATGCCGAGCGCCTAATCGCGCTCCTCGACACGCTGGGAATCAACTACGCGACGATCGTAGGTCACGACCTGGGCGGTGGGATCGCGCAGTCGCTGGCGGTGCGGCACCCGACGCGGGTGGCTCGCCTCTGCCTCATCAACTCGGTCGCCTTCGATGCCTGGCCCGGGCGGGAGGTCAAGCTCGTCAGGGCAACGATGCCTCTCACGCGTCATTTGCCAGCGACCTGGATCCTCTCGGTGCTGCGCGCGGATCTCCTGCGCGGATATGTCGTATCGGAAAGAGGCTCGCATTCCATCGACCAGTTCGTCCGTCCGTTCACCTCCGAGTCGGGACGAGATGTGCTCGTTGCGCACCTCGCCGCGCTCGACTCGACAGAAACCCAGGCGCTCGAACCGCGATTGAAGGACATTGTGGCGCCGACCACGGTGGTGTGGGGGGCGGAGGATCCATTTCTTCCGCGCGAGTTGGGGGAACGGTTGGCGGCCGCGATCCCTGGGGCTGCGCTCGACGTGGTCCCCGACGTTCGTCACTTTACGCCAGAAGAAGCCCCCGAACGGATCACGCAGGCCCTCACGCAGCTGCTCGCCCGATGAACTCTCCCCGGCTCGACACATTTCGCGCGATGGTGAACAAGAGCCCAGGCAATGCGCTGGCGCGTTTTGGGCTGGCGAACGAGTTGCTCAAGGCCGAGCTGTGGGGCGAGGCGGTCGAGCACCTGCGGGTCTACCTTGGGGCGTACGATGACGAAGGGAACGGGTACGGTCGCCTGGCGCAGGCGTGCGAGGCGTTAGGCATGCACGACGAGGCCCGGGACGCGCTGCGGCGGGGAATCGCCGCGGCGGAACGTTTCGGTCACACCGGGATGGCGAGCGAACTCGCCGGCCGTCTCGACGATTTGGAGGATTCTGCGTGAATCGTTACCTGCGCTCGGCGATGCTCTCCGTCGCACTCTGCGCGCTCGATGTGTCGGCGCTGGCCGCCCAGCGCATTTCGCCCGTTTCGGCTCAGCCGGTCGGGATCGGTTCTCGCGTGCGGGTCTATGCGCCTTCGCTCCGCCGCGAGCGCTACGTGGGACGCATCGACTCGTTGAGCGCGACCGAGATGACGCTCGATACCGCCGGCGTCCGGCGCCGGCTCGGATTCGAGATGGGGCCGGTGCTCGTGGATGAATACCGACTGGTCACCCTGCGGACGTCGGCGATCGACAAGATCGAGGTGAGCGCGGGGCGCACGACGCGCAAGGCAACGATCAAGGGGATGATCATTGGCGGACTGGGGGGCGCGCTCCTGATCGGCTTCGGCCAGTTGCCGGAGGTGAACCCCAAGGCGAAGGATTTCTTCAAGGGCGCGCCGGTCGGACTGGCGATCGGCCTGATCGGCGGCGGAATCGTCGGGTATTCGTTAGGCGGGGAGCGCTGGGTCCCGGGCGAGCTGGCGCGCTGAGCGCCTAACGGGGCCGGCCGGGCGACGTACACAAACGGCACGCTCGACGCGCGGCACGCCGGATGGGCCTAACGCACTTCCTTGGCGGCGTCGAGCACGTGGGCGATATCGCGCGAGAGCGCCCGCGCCTCCTGCGTCGCCGACGAGACGTCGTCCATCGCCGACTGCACCCCCGCCGAGCGCAGCGCAATCATGTCGAGGCGCATGTTCTGCAGCACGAGCGAGGCGCTCTCGAGCTGCGTGAGCAGCGTCTCGCGACGGGAGATCAGGTCGGCCATCGTCGCCCGCTGGCGCTCCAGCAGCTGCAATCGCTGGTCGCGCTCGCGCGACTCCGGCTGCTGCCTCGCCGCCTCGATGCGCTGATCCAGGTCGCCGATCGCCGATGGGCGCACATCCTCCTCGAGGCGGTGCAGCGCTTGCGAGACCGACGCCACGCGATCGGCGAGCGCGGTCACCGTGGGCGCGACATCCGGGATGAGTTCGAGATCGGCCTTCGTGAGCTTTGCGAGGACCTCCTCGACTGCCAAGCGGTCGCTTGCCGCGCGCCGCACGTGATCGCCGTAGGGACCGTCGAGCACATCGGCCGGGACCATGTCGCGCGCGAGCTGCGACGGCGACGGAAGGGCGCGCGCCGTGGCCGCCGCGTCGGCGCGCTCCTTGAGCGCGCGCCGTGCGTTACGACCGAAGATGTCGCGCAGGTGCACGCCGTCGGCCCACAGCGACGCGAGGCGCTGGCCGAGCGGGATCGACATCCCGATCGCCGGGAAGAGGAACCAGAGAAAATCGGGAGCGGTGACGAGGTTGATCGCCGCGAGCACGCCGACGGTGACCGCCGTGCTCGCGAATCGCCGTCGCACCCAGCGGATGCGCGTATCGACGCTCTGCCGATCGAATTGCTCCATGCTTTCGCGGCCGCGACGTCCGAGCGCCTCGCGCCCGGTTGGCCGAGAACGTTCGCGCACGTCGCGCCACGAGGCGGGCATCCATGGGGGAACCGGTGGGAGCGGCTGACGCAGCCCCATCCCCGGACGTGGAAGGTTGGAGTTCCATCCGGCGTTGGCCGCGTCGATGGCATCGCGTTCGATCTGCTTCGCCATGCGCGAGGCGTCGCGCACCGCGTCGCGCCCCGCCTCACGAGCGGCGCGCTGCGAGCCGCGCACGATGTCGCGCACGTTGGCGGCGAGCCCATCGACGCGCGGCGCTGGATGCTTCCACGATGCCGTCAGGCGATCGACATCCGGCTGACGAACGGACTCCGCGTTCTTGGCGACGGACGACGTGGACGACGGGAGCGCCGCCATCCCACCCTCGACAGCTGCAATCGCATCGCGGAAGCTCCCCGCGTCGTCCCAGCGATCCTGCGGGCGCTTGGCCATCGCCCGCTCGACCGCGGCGGCGAGGAGCGGTGGAAGGTCGCTGCGGCGCTCGCGCAGCGGGCGCGCCGTGTCGCTGATGTGCTTCATCAGCATCGACGGCGTATTCGTCGCCTGGAACGGGAGGTCGCCGGTGAGCATCTGGTAGGCGACGATGGCCAGCGAGTAGAGGTCGGAGCGACCATCGATCTCCTTCTCCCCCATCGCTTGCTCGGGGGACATGTACGCCGGCGTCCCCACCGCGATCCCGGTGACGGTCAGCCGTGCATCGCCCTCGGCGGCGCGCGCGATCCCGAAATCCGTCACCATCGGGCGTCCGGTGGCGCGATCGATCAGGATGTTGTCGGGCTTTATGTCGCGGTGCACGATCCCGCGCGCGTGCGCGTAGGCGAGTGCGTCGGCGACGCCGCGCAGGATGCGAAAGACTTCGGGGAGCGGAGGGTGGCGCTCGGTCGCCAGCCGCAACGCCAGCGGTTCTCCCTCGACGAGCGCCATGACGAAGCACACCAACCCGTCTCGCTCCTCGACGGCGTAGATCGGAACGATGTTGGGGTGGTTGAGCTGCGCCGCCGTCTGCGCCTCGCGCAGGAAGCGCTGCTTGACATCGTCGCGGTAGGCGAGTTCGGGAGGGAGGACCTTGATGGCG
The DNA here is from genome assembly GCA_044225935.1 of Gemmatimonadaceae bacterium. Classification (GTDB taxonomy): domain Bacteria; phylum Gemmatimonadota; class Gemmatimonadetes; order Gemmatimonadales; family Gemmatimonadaceae; genus SCN-70-22. The sequence continues at coordinate 119,078 of JBGAHX010000002.1, read as the reverse complement.
ACTGCACGGCGCAGTTTGCGGTCCAACGCGCGGTAGACGACGCCCATCCCGCCGCGCCCGAGCTCGCCCTCGATCTCATACACGCTGCCGAGCGCAGCGCCGACGCGTTCGCGGAGTGGATCGGACATCGACTGCCGGCGCTCTGGCCACGGTCGGCAGCGACGGGAGTCGCTACCGGTCGGGCGCTAGCCCCGTCCTCCTATCCGCATTTTGGCCATCTCGTCGCGTGCATAGACCACCGCGTCGACTTCGCGCCCCAGGGCCATCGCCTTCTCGGCGACCGAGGTGATCGTCTGATGGTTCTGCGGACCGCTGCGAAGGCGCACCACTTCGAGCCGCATGTTCTGCAGCGCGAGCTGGCAGCTCTCGAGCTTCTCGCGCGCCTGCGCGAGGCGCGTCCCCTGGTCGGCGACCATGCGACGCTGCCGCTTGAGGTACGCGAGCTTGCGCACGCGCTCCTCGCTGGCGCGGGTGTCGAGCGGATTCGCCTCGCTCTCCAACCGGCGAATGTCGGCCTCGAGTTCGCCGGTCGACGCCGCAGGAACGGTACGTTCGAGCTCGGCGACCTGGATGGCCAGCGCTTCCACCTTGCCGTAGAGCGCGATCGCCGACGAGGGAACGTCGCCGAGAATGGCGCGTTCCTTCTTGGGAAGACCGTCGATGAGGCGAAGGATGTCGTCGCGATTGCGACGGGCATCCTGCACCGCCCGGTTCCCCTGCCCACTCGTCGGGAGCGCGCCGCCGCCGCGTACCGCGCCCGGGAGCGGGCGCGAAGTACCGGCGCGATCGAACAGCTCGTGCCCCTGCTGCTCGCGCATGCGGGCGCGCGCGCGAACTTCGTCGCGCTTTCGCGGATCCCAGAGCGCGCGCACGCTGTCGGCCCACTCGGCGACAACGTCGAAGAAGAGCTTGTCCCGCGGCTCCTTGAGGATGTCGTGCCAGTCGAAGCCGTCGGACCAGAGCTTGGCGTACTTCCACGCCAGGTAGATCGTGTACATCCCCCAGAGCCCGACGAAGTCGGGGCCACCGAAGGCGTTGACGACGATGCTTCCGCCGCCGGCGAAGATCCAGGGCGCGAGTTTCTTCCGGAAATTGCGCACTTCCGGCGCGTGCCACCGCACGCGCTCCTCTTCCGTGACCTGTATCAGGTCGTTGGAGCCGGCGGAAAGCGCACCACCGTCGTACGGGCGATACATCCCGCCCGGCGGCGAGGCGGAGAAGGCGAGCGCCGAGGCGCTTCCGGCCGGCTCGGGGACGTCGCCCGACTCGAGCGCGGTCGCCAGGGCGGCGGCGCTCGGGAAGCGGTTCGCCGGCTCCTTCTCCAGCATCATCATCACGGCGCGCCCGAGGTCGGGCGGGACGTTTGGCGCGCGCTGCTGCACCGGCGCCGGCATCTCCGAGATGTGCTTGACGAGGAGCGCCGGGGTGCTGGTGGCGTTGAACGGAAGGTCGCCGGTGAGCATCTGGTAGCCCACCACACCTAACGAGTACAGGTCGCTCCGCCCATCGACCTCGCGCTCCCCCATCGACTGCTCGGGGGACATGTACGCCGGCGTCCCGATCGCCATCCCGGTCGCCGTGAGGCGCGCATCCGATCCGTCGGTGATCGCACGGGCGATCCCGAAGTCGGTGACCATCACGCGCCCGTCCTCGCGATTGATGAGGATGTTGTCGGGCTTGATGTCGCGGTGCACGACGCCGCGCTCATGCGCGAAGGCGAGGGCGCGCGCGGTCTCGAGGAGGTAGCGACGCGCCTCGTCGTACGGGATCGCGCCATCGCGATGGAGCCTGACGGCGAGATTCTCGCCGTCGACGAAGGCCATCACGAAGTAGACGAGCCCCTCGCGCTCATCGACCGAGTAGATCGGGACGATGTTGGGGTGACTGAGCTGCGCCGCCGTCTCGGCCTCACGCAGGAAGCGCGAGCGGATCTCGCCGCGGAAAGCCAGCTCCGGCGGGAGCACCTTCACGGCAACCTGACGCTTCAGGCGCCGGTCACGGGCGAGGTAGACAATCCCCATTCCACCGCGGCCGATCTCCCGATCCAACTCATAGTTCGCGCTGAGCACGCGCTCGACATGCGCGCGAAGCTCGTTGTCGGACGATGATGCGATAGGATCTGGCACTCGAGAGGGAGCGATGGACTCGGAGGGGGCAAGCAGCATCGTAGTGTAGCATTCGACGAGAAAACCGTCTAGCGCGCGAATTTCTCGCGCGTTCCACGCGCTTCTATCCCGCGCGTCCAGCTGGTGCGCGTCGATCCGCCGCTACGGCGCATTCGACTTGCCCCTACGTCAGAATGGCCCGCGAAAGTTGCAAAGCCGGTCAACGTGGCGTAAAACCTGAGCGCAAAGCGTGCAAGGGAGATTGCCAGCAGGTGGAAAGTCTCGCGAACGCGCGGGGTACGACGACTCGGGTGTGAGGTACGCAAGCCCGGTCCGAGGCCCCTCTCGGCATGCGCCTCCGACCACCCGAGGGGCGTTCCTGCCCTCCACTGTTTTCCGACCTTTCGTCTCTGTCGACATGTCCCAGCGCACGACACTTCCCGTCCTCCCCCTGCGTGGGACGGTCACCTTCCCCGGCCTCACCTCGCCGATCGCGGCGGGGCGCCCCGGGACGCTTCGTGCCATCGAGGCTGCTCTCAAGACCGATCGCCTGGTCTTCGCGGTGGCACAGCGAGACAACACCGACGAACCGTCGCCGGAGATCCTGTACTCGATGGGCGTCATTGCGCGCATCGGGCAGATCCAGCGCGGGCTGGGCGGCGTGCAGCTCCTCTTGCAGGGCGAGCAGCGCGCGACGTCGCTGCAGTACAACCTCAACGACGGCTACCTCACCGCCGTGGTCATGCCCACGGAAGAGATGGCGCCGCTCAACGAGCAGGACGCCGCCTTCGAGGCGCTCCACAAGGAGACGCGCGAGCGCGCCCAGGAACTCGGCGAGAAGCGCGGTCTTCCGGAGGAGGTCGTGCACCAGGTGCTCGACTCGGTCGATGAGCCCGGGCGTTTTGCCGATCTCGTCGCCGGCTACATCGAACTTCCCGTGCCAGAGAAGCAGGGGCTGCTCGAGACGCTGAGCGTCGAGGAGCGGCTCCGTCGCGTCCTCGTGCACGTGCAGCGCCAGATCGGCATGCTCGAGGCTCAGGAGGAGATCAAGTCGCAGGTCCAGGAAGAGCTGGGCGAGCGTCAGCGCGAGATGTTCCTGCGTGAACAGCTCAAGGCGATCCAGAAAGAGCTGGGTGACGACGACCAGTCGAAGGAGATCGCCGAGCTGCGCGAGAAGCTCTCCAAGCTCGACCTTCGCAAGGAGGCGCGCGCTGAAGTCGAGCGCGAGCTCGGGCGTCTCGAGCGCTCCGGTCGCGAGTCGATGGAGGCACAGGTGATCCGCACGTACCTCGAGTGGATCGCCGAGCTTCCGTGGAGCAAGCGTTCGGACGATCACCTCGACCTCAATCGCGCGATCGAGGTGCTCGACGAGGATCACTACGGGCTGCAGGACGTGAAGGATCGCGTGCTGGAGTTCCTCGCCGTGCGCCAGTTGCGCGCGCAGCAAATCGCCGAAGAAGTGACCAAGACCGGTGAGTTCCCGATCGGCAAGCTCAAGGCGGGACTCGAAGCGTTTTCGCTTCCGGTTTCGGGGGGGAATGGCGAGGGGAAGGAGGGCTCCATCACCGACGCGCGCGAGGCCAAGGCGCGGGCGATGGCGCGCGGTCCGATCCTCCTCTTCACGGGTCCTCCGGGCGTCGGCAAGACGTCGATCGCCAAGTCGATCGCGCAGTCGCTCGGGCGTGAGTACGTGCGCGTGGCGTTAGGCGGCGCACGCGACGAGGCCGACATCCGCGGGCACCGGCGCACCTATGTCGGCGCCATGCCGGGGCGCATCATCCAGGGGATGAAGCAGGCGGGGACCAAGAATCCCGTCTTCCTCCTCGACGAGGTCGACAAGCTCGGGCAGTCGTTCCAGGGCGATCCGTCGAGCGCGCTCCTCGAGGTGCTCGATCCGGCGCAGAACGATTCGTTCACCGATCACTACCTGGGCGTCCCGTTCGATTTGTCCGAGGTGCTGTTCATCGCCACCGCGAACTTCATCCAGAACATCCCCGGGCCGCTCCTGGACCGCATGGAAGTGGTGGAGTTCGCCGGCTACACCGAGCGCGAGAAGGCGGAGATCGCGAAGAAGTACCTGATCCCGCGCCAGCTCGAGGAGTCGGGGCTCAAGGACAAGTCGGTCTCCTTCGACGACGACGCGGTGATGTCGGTGGTGAGCAACTACACGCGGGAAAGCGGCGTGCGCCAGCTCGAGCGCGAGATCGGGCGCGTGTGTCGCAAGGTGGCGCGCAAGCTCGCGACCGGTGAGCGCACCGCCGATGCGGAGCATCGCATCAACGCCGAGGAGGTGCGCGAACTGCTGGGGCGCCCGAAGGTGCACCCGGAGCGCGCGCAGGAGCAGCACGAGGTGGGGATCGCCACGGGGATGTACTACACCCCGCAGGGCGGTGACATCATGTTCGTCGAAGCGTCGATCCGGCGCAGCGAGGTTCGGACGGTCACCGACGATGGCGACAGCCAGCGCGACGGCGTGCAGCGCGAGGGACCGATCTCGCTGATCCTCACGGGTCAGCTGGGCGACGTGATGAAGGAGAGCGCGCGCGCCGCGCTCACCTACGCCACCAACAACGCGGTGCAGCTCGGGATTCCGCTCGATCGCGTGTCGAGCGCGCGGGAGGCGCACATCCACGTTCCGGCAGGTGCAATTCCCAAGGACGGCCCATCGGCCGGCCTGGCGATCGCCACCGCGCTGGTGTCGGAGCTCTCCGGACGCCCGGTGCGCCGCGATGTCGCCATGACCGGCGAGATCACGCTGCGCGGGCGTGCGCTCCCGATCGGTGGACTCAAGGAGAAGGTGCTCGGCGCGCACCGCGCCGGTATCAAGCACATCATCATCCCACAGCAGAATTCCGCCGACGTGGAGGATGTGCCTGAGGAGGTGCGCAAGGAGCTGACCTTCCACCCGGTCGAGACGCTCGCCGAGGTGCTGGAGATCGCGCTCGTGCACGAGCCGGCGAATGGTGCGGCCAAGCCGCGCCGGGGCACGAAGGTCGCGGCGGCCGCGGCCGCCGGCGCCGAGTGATGAATTGAACGTGTAGGGACGACATGAACGGGGCGCCGACGAGGCGCCCCGTTTCATTTCAGTACGGACAGCGGCGGCGGACGCACCGGCGTCACGAAACCGAATGGACTCACCTCGAACCGCGGCGCCAGCAGCTCCTCCCATGTTGCAGCTGCCGGTGCGGTCGTCCGCACGCCGGCGCGCGTGCCGCCGAGCAACGCGACGAACTCGAAGGGATCGCTCGCCTTCTCGTTCACGGTGTAGCCGTGGTCGGCGAGCGAACCGACGGAGAGAACGCTGAACGGCATGTCGGGAGTCGCTTCGGCGAATCCGGTCATCAGCTCCTTGTCGAAGATCGACTCGCGCCAGTGTACCCCCGCCGTTCCACTCCCTCCCGTGTTCTCCACCGGGACTCCGGTGGTGCATTGCGAGCCGAAGCCGATAAGCGCGCAGCGCGCGACACCGACTGCCCCCACGTAGCGAGGGTCAGTGGTCCCCAGCGAGTCGACGAGGTTGCGCAGGCGCCAGAGCGAACCGATCCCCACGATGTGCAGCATCTCGTGCATCACCACCGCCTCGAAACGCCCGGAGTTGAGCAGCCCCTGCGCATCCGCCTCGTCGAACTGCATCGTTCCAACGAGCGCTTGCAGGGTGGTGTTGCGCAGGAAGCACGGGCCGGCGCGCGCAAGCACCTTTCCCACGCCGTCGATCGGCGTGACGCTGGCGAAGATGATGATGTCGTCGATCGTCTCGGTGAGCGTGCCGGTGACCCCGTTGCCGCACGCGGACACGTTGAGCCCCTGCACCGCCACATCGGGGAGGTCGCCGATCACCGCGGTCCGAATCCGGTCGGCGGCTCGGCGAAACGAAGCCTGAAAATCCGGCGACGGCTCGACACCGGTGAAGCGCACGTCGATGGCGAAGTCGGAGGTCACGCGCGCCACGACCGCCGTCGCAAATGCGCCAAGCGAGGCGCGCACCGATTGCTGGGACGTTTGCGCGCCGAGGCGCCAATGCACACCACCGGCGACTCCGTCGCTCCCGCTGGTCACTGTCGTGGGTTCGATCGTCCCGCCACCATCGACGGGGGAAAAGGAGACGACCTGGCCCGGGACCGGATTGTCGAAGCGATCGAGGACGACGACGCCGATGGTCGACGGGAGTTCGTCACCGGCCAGCGCGACCTGGTCATTGCCGCCCGCGACGCGCAACGCCACTGGGGCGCCCGGCGTCGCCGTCGCCTCGAGCACGAGGGGCGAGAGCTTGCCGACGGTGACCACGAGCGTGTTGCGCCCCGCGCGAGTGCCGAGCGTCCAGTCGCCCACGCGAGTGGCGCCCTGCTGCGAGCGCGTAGGGGCGTTCCGAATCGTCCCACCTCCCTCCCCCACGACGATGCTCACCGCCACTCCCGAGATCGCCTCGCCGGCGGCGTCGCGCACCACGAACGTGGGAGGGGAAACGAGGAGCGTCCCGACCTCGCCAGTTGGAACGGTGGCGGCGGTCGGCGCTACCGCGGCCGGCACCTTCCCAGGCCCGCCCCCGTCGCGGCACGCGACCACGAAGGCAAACAGGAGGAGTTGCGAGGAAAGCCCAGCGATCGTACAGCGAATGCGGGGCATGCGAGTGACCTCGGTTGTCGCCGGGAGTCGGAAGGCCGAATTTAGCGCGCCCCGGTTTGTTTTCCATCGCCGGAACCGGCGGACGACTCCCACCGTAGGGCCCGACATCTTCACTCTCGACACGATGCCGACCTCGATCTTGACCGCCATGGGCGTGGCGCTCGACCAACTGCGCGTCAACACGCTGCGCACGATCCTCTCCACACTCGGCGTCATCATCGGGGTCGGCTCGCTGGTGGCGGTCCTTTCGTTAGGCGACGGGATGGAGGCCTTCACGCGAAGCGAGGTCGAGCGCACGACCGATGTGCAGTCGGTGACGCTCGCCTCGCGCACGGGGGAAATGGTCGACGGAACGTGGGTCCCGGTGCGCGACTTTCCGGTCTTCGGCCCGACCGATGCGCAGGCGATCACCCGGGAAGTCGACTACGTGAAGGATGTCGCGCTCTCGGTGCAGAGCACCGTTCCGGTCGAATCTCCGCGCACTGGGGCGCGCCGCGAAACCGGGGTGACGGCGGCGATGGCCGGCGTCGACGTCTTCTCGCATGCAAAGCTCGCCGACGGGCGCTTCTTCACGAACGTGGAAGACACGCGAAGCGCCCCGGTCGTGGTGCTGTCGCACAAACTGGCGAAAGAACTGGCGGCGCCGCGGGCGCCGTTGCAGCTGATCGGCGAATCGGTACGCGTGAACGGCATGCCGCGCGAAGTGATCGGGGTGCTTGCGCCGTACAAGGGGGAGCGCGGATACGCGGCCGTCGTTCCGTACTCGTCGGTGAATGTGCTGCAGGGAAATTCGGGGAGGCGCCTGCTCCCTAACGTCAACGTGCGGGCGACGCGCATCGAGGACGTCGATGGACTTCGCTCCAGCCTCGAGGACTGGCTCGCGCGTCGCTACGGCACGCGCTGGGGAAAGCGCGTCGAGCTCGGCACCATGGAAAAGCGCCTCGAGCAGGCGACGCAGGGGGTGCGGATCTTCAAGTGGTTCATGGGCGCGATCGCGGCGATCTCGCTCCTCGTCGGCGGCATCGGGATCATGAACGTCATGCTCGCCTCCGTGACCGAGCGCACGCGCGAGATCGGCGTTCGCAAGGCGCTTGGCGCGCGCGGGCGCGACGTCCTCCTCCAGTTCCTCTCCGAGTCGGTCGCGATCTCGAGCGTGGGAAGCGCATTGGGGATCATTCTCGGCTCGCTCATCGCGTCGGGAGCGTTCCTCCTGATCCGACAGCAAACCGGGGCCGACGGACTTTCGCCAAGCCTCTCCCTTTCATCGGTAGGGGTGGCGGCCGGTTCGGCGGTGGCGATCGGGTTGATCTTCGGGACGTATCCGGCGCGGCGAGCCGCGCGACTCTCACCGATCGACGCGATCCGGCACGAGTAGCACTGCAAATCGACTACGCGCGGTTCAGGGAACGAACGGCCCTAACCGCAGGATGCGCATCGCATCCATGCGGAGAACCGGCGGTTCGGTGCCGGGAAGGAAGTACTCCGTGTAGCGCTGCGTCGCCGGCGTGGAGTCGTTTGCCACCTCGCCGGTGGCGCGCACGAGATCGGCGACCACAAGCCCTTCGGGGGGCGTCCACGATCCCCCTCCACGCCCCACGCCCGCCTGTTGCACCAGTCGCCCCCAGATCGGCGCCGCGAGTGAGCCGCCCGCCGCACCCGGAGTAATCGTGCGCGGCGAATCGAAGCCGAGCCAGACGCCCGCGACCAGGTCGGGCGTCATCCCCACGAACCAGACATCGGCGTTGTCGTTCGTAGTCCCCGTCTTGCCAGCAACAGGGATGTTGGCCGGGACGTAGCGCCGCACCGAGGTCGCCGTGCCATGCTCCACCGCGTCGCGCATCATGTCGCGCACGATGAACGCGACCTTGGGGTCGAGCACGTGCGGCGCAATGCTCGGACGTGACTGCCAGACTACCTTGCCGCTGCGATCTTCGACCTCCGTGATGAAGCGCGGCTCCACGCGACTCCCCTGGTTGTCGAAGGCGGCGAAGGCGGTGACGAGGTCGAGCGGCTGCACCGTCGAGGCGCCGATTGCACTGCTCGGATACGGTGCGATGGGCGAGGCGATGCCGAGCCGGCGCGCCATCGAGACTACCGAATCCATCGACAGCTGCAACGCGAGCTGCACGGCAACCGGATTGCGCGAGCGCGCGAGCGCCTCGCGCATCGTGATCGCGCCGAGGAACTCGCCGTCGGCGTTCCCCGGGCGATAGACGCTGCGATTGGAAAGCCGGATCGCCAGCGCCGTGTCGGGGATGATCGTGTTCGCCGAGAGCGAGTCGCTGATGGCGGTCGCATACACAACCGGCTTGAAGGCCGACCCCGGCTGCCGCATCGCGTTGACGGCGCGGTTGTACGGCGAGTCGGCGTAGTCGCGCCCCCCGACGAGCGCGCGCACGTCTCCCGTGAACGGGTCGAGCGCGACGACGGCACCCTGCAGGTATGTCGTGCTGCGCGTCCCCCGCGCCGCGTACGTCGGATGCGCGTAGCCGGCGCGTGCCTCGACCTCGGCGGTCCCCTCTCGCAGCGCATCGTTGGCGGCGCGCTGGATGACAGGGTCGAGCGTCGTGTGCACGCGGAATCCCCCTTCCCCGATGTCGATCCCCGCGCGCTGCGTCTGCACCCGCACGACGTCGACGAAGTACGGCGCCGGCTCGGCGAATCCGGCGTTAGGTGCGGTGACCAGCGCCTCCTTTTGCGCCGCCGTTGCCTGTGCGCGCGAGATGTACTGCTGCGCCGCCATGAGCGAGAGGACGAGGTTGCGCCGCGTCCGCGCCCGGTCCTTGTGGCGAATGGGATCGTAGAGCGCGGGCCCCTTGGGAAGCGCGGCGAGCGTCGCCGACTCGGCGAGCGTGAGCTGCGTGGCCGGCTTCCCGAAGTAGTGTCGCGCCGCCGCCTCGATGCCATAGTAGCGCGACCCGAAGTGGATCGTGTTGAGATACGCTTCGAGGATCTGTTCCTTGCTGTAGTGCTTCTCCATCTCTCGAGCCGCCGACTGCTCGCGAAGCTTGCGCGAAAGGCTCCGATCGGAGCGATCGATGATGTCGGGGTGCATGTTGCCGACCAGCTGCTGCGTGATCGTGCTGGCCCCGCGCGGATTGCCGCCGAGTGCGTCCTTGAGCGCGCCGGCCACTCCGACCAGGTCGACGCCATCGTGCTGGTAGAATCGCTGGTCCTCCACCGCGACGAACGCCTGACCGACGTAGCGCGGAAGGGTGCGGAGGGCAATGACCTGACGCCACTGCTGCCCGATTTCGCCGATGAGCGACCCGTCGCGCGCGTAGACCTGCGACGACTGCGGGAGTGCGATGATGCGCCAGGGCTCCCCGGTCCCCTTCGCGTCTTGCGCCTGCGCGACGTCGCCAAACGAAACCGCGAGGGCAAACGCCGCGAGCAAGACGACCGGAGTGCTCCGCACCGAGGCACGGCGTGTCACCCAGCGCGTCGCCACCATCAAGTCGATTCGGCTCCTGCGTTTCGCTGACGTTTCGAACAACGACCAACCCTCATTTCGGGAGTGGACGCGCCGATTTGCGAGCGCTCGAGGCGAGTCCATCGGCTAACGTGTGCAGCGCAGTGGTGGTTCGCGCACGCGCAGCTCCTGCTACCCCATCGCTCGGCGAGGGATGCGCTGTCGTCGCCGCGATGCGTGCGCGGTCGGCGCAAGTTGGGTGAGGATGAGCCGCAGAGCGAGCCCCCAATCGTGCGAGCGTCGCAGCGTTGCTGTTGGGCGGGCGTCGCGTCAGCTTTCGGGCATGACGCGCTCACTGACCCTTGCGGTCGCGCAGTTGCACCCGCGGAAAGGCGACTACGCCTGGAACCTCGCCCGCGTGGGCGACCTGATCGCCCGCCTCGCTGGCGCGGAGCCGCGCCCGCAGGTCGTGCATCTCCCCGAGACGGTGATGTCCGGATACTTCGTGGAAGGCGGGGTGCGTGACGTGGCCGTCACCGCCGGCGCCCTCGCCACGGACCTCGACGGCTCGTATCGCGCCGCGTTCAGCGCGTCCGGGAGCCCGGTGCGCGCCATCGACGTGGTGGCCGGCTTCTACGAGCGCTGGCGCGGGACGCTCTACAACGCCGCTGCCTACGTGCGACTCGGCGACGGCGACCCGCAGGTGCTGCACGTGCATCGCAAGGCCTTCCTCCCGACGTACGGTCTGTTCGACGAGGAGCGCTTCGTGGAACGCGGGCACGAGGTGCGCGCCTTCGACACGCCGTGGGGGCGCGCCGCAATCCTCATCTGCGAAGATGCGTGGCACTCGCTCTCAGGGACGATCGCCGCGCTCGACGACGCCGAGGTGATCTTCATCTCGTCAGCTGCACCGGCACGCGGGATCCATCCGCGCGACGATGGAATGCCCGGCCCGGCGACCGTCGCGCGCTGGGAGCGCCTGGTGCGCGACATCGCGGAGGAGCATGGCGTCTTCGTCTCGCTGTCGAACCTGGTGGGGAGCGAAGGGGGGAAGGTTTTCGCCGGATGTTCGGCGCTGTTGGGGCCGCACGGCGACTTGCGGGTGCGCGGCCCCGAGTGGGAGGAGGCGATGCTCGTTACTACGCTCGATCTGGGAGACATCGGGCGGGCGCGCGCCGACACACCGCTCCTCGCCGACTTGCGGTCGGCGTTTCCGCATCTCTCGCGCTCGCTCGACGCGGCGGAGCGAGGAGATCGCGCGGGGCGCACCCCGTTCGACGCCGATGACCGGCGCACGGGAGCGGCCGACGGAACGCGTGCAGCTGCCGGAGCGACGCGCGGCGCGACTCCCGACGACGGTAGGGCGGACTCTGCGAAAGGAACGTTTCCGTCGGTGCGCATCGTCGAGGCCTCGGAATCGATCGACGCGCCGGAATCGAGCGGCGGGCCGCCGCCGCTGGCGATCAATGCGCCGCTCGTGGAGCAGTGGCTCACCCGCTTCATCCGCGACGAGATGACGCATCGCGGTTTCGAGCGCGCGGTGGTCGGGATCTCGGGAGGCGTCGACTCGGCCGTCACCGCATTCCTCGCGGCGCGGGCGCTGGGGCCGGAGCGCGTACTTGGTCTCCGCATGCCCTATCGCACGTCGAGCCCAGAATCGCTCGAGCATGCGCAACTGGTGATCGATGCGCTGGGAATCGACGCGCGCACGCTCGACATCTCGGGCGCGGTCGACGGGTATCTCGCGCATGAGCCCGAGGCCGACCCCACTCGGCGCGGCAACGTCATGGCGCGCGTGCGCATGATCGCGCTCTTCGACCAGTCGGCGCGGATTCGCGGTGTCCCGTTAGGCACGGGGAACAAGACCGAGCGCCTCTTCGGCTACTTCACGTGGCACGCCGACGACTCGCCGCCGATCAATCCGCTGGGCGACCTGTTCAAGACACAGGTGTGGGCGCTGGCGCGGCACCTGGGGGTCCCCGAGGTGATCATCTCCAAACCCGCGTCTGCAGACCTGATCCGCGGCCAGACCGACGAGGGGGATTTCGGGATCAGTTACGCGCGCGCCGACGTCGTCCTGCAATGGCTCGTCTCGGGATATGCGCTGGCGGACCTGGTGGCACGCGGCTTCGACGCGGATGAAGTCGCGCTCGTGCGACGCCGCCTCGACGGGACGCACTGGAAGCGCAAGCTCCCGACCGTGGCCATGCTCTCGCAGACGGCGATCGGCGAGTCGTACCTTCGCCCGGTCGACTACTAGCGGCGCAATGCCGGCCTCCTACGTCCTCAAGCTGCGCGACGTGATCGTGGGGCGTTCGGAACTCGCGGAGCGCGACAGCGCCGCTCGCGTCGCCCGCGGGCCGTTTCGCCCCGGGCTCGGGTGGGATCTCGTCGAGCCGATCTTCGCACTGGCCGAGGGAGTGAACGGGAGCGTGTCCGATGAACAGCGCGAGCGCTACCGCCGGGCGCGCGACACCCTCGCCCTGGGGCTTTACGCTCCCGACAACACGCTGGTGGAGAGCATCCGCCTCGACGTGCGAAAGAATCCCGGCTCGCCCACGGGATTCGTCCTCCATGCGGAGATCGTCGACGAAGCGTTCTGGAACGGGTGATCCCCCGCGGGTGGTGCTTTCGCCGGTCGGAAACGCGAGACGGAGAAGCGCCGACCGGGCTCGAGAGGTCGCTCAGGCGACGCATCCCCCTGACACGTTTTGACCTGATGGTGGTACCATACGGGGCGCGCGCCGTAGGTGCGCCGCGCCAGGCTCGTCCACCTCTCGACAACACCCCCCATGTCTACGCTGCTTCGCCGCGTCTTCGTCGCTGCGCTCGTGCTCGTGCTCCCGTCGATGGCGTCGGCCCAGTCGTCTACCGCGCGCAAGATCGCGCCCGGGACGTATGTCGTCGTTCCCGATGCCAACTTTGCCGGTGGGATCGACGTCTCTGTCTTCACGATCCGGTTCGAAGGCGATTCGCTGATGGTGACCGAACAGTCGGGAGCGACCATGACGCGCTCACGCACGTCGTACCAGGGCGACCAGCTGCAATGGACCGACCTCGAAGGGGAGCTCACCTGCCCCGGCGTGGCGAAGTACAAGGTCGCGATCTCCGACGAAGGGAAGACGGTACGACTCACGCCGGTGGAAGATGGCTGTCCCGAACGCTCGGCGATCATCGCGCAGATCTCGCTCAAGCGACAGGGATAAGACGAGAGCTCCGGCCCGCATCGGGTGCCGGCAGCTGCACGGCGGGGGCGCGCGCGGCGTGAAGCCGGCGCGCCCTCGTGGTTTGTGGGCGATCAGGCGGGGCGCGATCCGCATGCCCCGCGGACGCGCCTCACGCGCGCAGGGCGCGCGCGACCAAAGGGTGGCGGAGTTCGTTAGGCGGCGTAGGCGAGGGACACGGCGCGCCGCGCACCGCGCTTGAGCGCCCGATGCACGGCACGGGCGTAGCGCACGAAGTTGGCCCCCGCCCAGGGGCAGCGGGCGAAGAACTCGTGCGGGAGCATGTCACCTTTGAGGCGATTGCACCTGCCGCAGGCGGTGACGAGGTTCCCGGCAGCGTGCGCTCCGCCACGTGCAAGCGGGTAGACGTGATCGAGCGTGGCGTTCTCCAGGACCAGATGTTCGGCGCAGTACACGCAGCGGCGGCCGCAGTCGCGCAGCGCGGCGTGTTTCAACGCGCGTTTGGCATCGCGAAAGTGCTGGGCGTGCCCCCGCGTGTCGGCGGAGCGGCGCCCTCGCGGCGCGCGCGAACGAATGATCCGGAGATTTCCACGTCGAGACATTGCACCTCGCCGGAAAAGACGACACCCCGCCCGGGACGCGCCGGGGCGGGGTGACTGGATGGGGAGGGAGGGCATGCGACCCGCCGCGCTCGTACTCGCGGCGAAAAGCTTGCGCGCAACGCGTGCGGACAGAGCCTTCGCATGGACCTCCCGTGATGTCGAGGCGCCGACGCTGCAGGCCGAACGCCCCTTACGGGTACTATTGGTGCATAACGAGGGTTCGCGCAACCCCCGCAAGTATGGCCGCGTGTATCACCTGCGTCTGCATCCAGCTCCTTCGCGCAACGCCTGCATACCACGCTCGCCTTCCGCGCTCGCATGCTACGCTCGCATGCCGCGCTCGCATGCTACGCTCGCATTCCTCACCTGCATGCGACGTCTACATGAAAGTCTACATGCGACGTCTACATGCGACGTCTACATGCGCGAGGAAGACACGCGCGTAGAGAGCAATGTCTGTAATAGGATCGCTTAGGTACTCGCCGATGAGAGTCGCCGCGCGATCTGCTGCCGCACCGGATCGCGCAACTCGGCGATGATGCGAACCGCCATCGCGTCGAGGAGCGTGCGATCGGGCATCGACGAACCGGGGAACGGGAGCGGAATCTCGAATCCGTCTCCCGCCTTGCGCGGAATCAGGTGCACGTGGTGATGGAAGACGTTCTGCCCAGCATCCGATCCGGAGTTGACCACGAGGTTCATGTCGTCGGCGCCGTTGAGGCGCCGCACGACGGGCGACAGCCGCAACGCCACGTCGAACAGGTGCATCGCCAGTTCGGGGGGCGTGTCGCTCAGCGATTCATAGTGTTCGCGCGGCACGACCAGCACGTGCCCGAGGTTCACCGGCTGGATGTCCATGAAGGCGATGGCGCTCGAGTCCTCATAGCAGATCGAGACTTCGCCTGCCCCATTGATGAGATCGCAAAAGATGCAGGAATTCGCAGCTGCAGACATCCGGCCCAACTCCTCGTAGGGGAACCTGAAGGTAGAGAGCAGAACGGGTGCCAGAGCGATCGCCCCGGACCCCACGCTTCGCCGCTGAGGCACGGCGGACGTACGAGGCGAGGCGTCGAGGCACGCGCGCTACACGTCGGGAACGCATCCTACATCTACGCGACCATACGCGCGACGCGCAACGCCGCAGTTAGGTATCTCCGCCTATCGCCCGAGACTGACGCATGATCGCGGCGAGCGCGAGCGAACATGCACGCGCACGTTTTGGTGTTTTTCGCGCGCTGACGTATCGCGCCCGCAGCCGTGCGATGTCCGAAGTGCAGCACCGATTCTCGGGTGCGTCGGCGCACAGCGCATCGACGAACCCGTCGCGGTGGAATCGTTTTCCTCGTCGCGATTGCGTCTCCCGAACACACGACGCTCCCGATCCGCCGCGCGTGGGCTGGCGAGCGACCGATCCTCACGATCATCTCGCACTTCGGCCAGCCCGCCCGGTCACTATCTTATCCCATTCGCCGTATCCAATTCCCCACGCGACTTCCATGGCCACGACGACCAAGGCGAACACTTCGAAGGGCACGATCAACGCGACGACTGCTTCGGCGCGCTCGCATGCCGCCGGGCTCTCGCGCGAACAGCTGCAGCAGGCCTACCGCGTCATGCTCCTGTCGCGCCGCATCGATGACAAGGAGATCCAGCTCAAGCGCCAGAACAAGATCTTCTTCCAGATCTCCGGCGCCGGGCACGAAGCGGTGCTCGCCGCGGCTGGGCTCCTCCTCCGCCCCGGCTACGACTGGTTCTATACCTATTATCGCGACCGCGCCCTCTGCCTCTCCCTCGGGATGTCGCCTGAGGAGATGCTGTACGAGGCGGTCGGTGCCGCAATCGACCCGAACTCGGGGGGGCGGCAGATGCCCTCTCACTTCGGACACAAGGCGCTCAACATCGTCAGCGCCTCGTCGCCCACCGGAACGCAGTTCCTTCAGGCTGTGGGCTGCGCCGAGGGGATCCAGCGCGCCGCCGCACTCGGCGTCACCGACGGCTATCACGACGACGAGATCGTCTATGTTGCCTCGGGCGACGGAACGACGAGCGAAGGGGAATTCTGGGAGAGCCTCAACACGGCGAGCAATCTCCAACTCCCCATTCTCTACGTCATCCAGGACAACCAATACGCGATTTCCGTCCCGGTCGAAGTGAACACGGCTGGGGGGTCGATCTCCAAGCTCGTCGCGTCGTTCCCCGGGCTCTTCATCCAGGAAGTCGACGGCTGCGACTTCCTCGCCAGCTACGACGTGATGCAGCGCGCGATCGAGCACGTGCGCGCTCGCAAGGGACCGGCGTTCGTGCACGCCCACGTCATTCGCCCGTACTCGCACTCGCTCTCGGACGACGAGGTGCTCTACCGTCCGAAGGAGGAGCGCGACGCCGACGCGGCGCGCGATCCGCTGACGACCTTCCCGGCGTGGCTCCTCGCCGAGGGACACGCGACCGCGCAGGAGCTGGACGACATCCGTGCGTCGGTCGATGCGCAGGTCCTCGCCGCGACCGACGACGCCCTCGCGCAACCGCAGCCGGACGAGAGCACCGTCTACTTCGGCGTTTACTCGCCCGACGTCGATCCGACCAGCGAGTCGTTCGACACGGAGGACGATCCCAAGTTCTCCGGCAACGAGACGACGATGGTCGACCTCCTCAATGCCTGCATGAAGGACGAGATGCGGCGCGACCAGCGAATCGTCGTCTTCGGCGAAGACGTGGCCGACGTGTCGCGCGAGGAGTACGCCGGCAAGGTCAAGGGGAAAGGGGGCGTCTTCAAGGCTACGCACGGGCTGCAGAAGGAGTTCGGCTCGACGCGCGTCTTCAACACTCCGCTCGCCGAGGCGAACATCGTCGGGCGCGCGATCGGGATGGCAGTGCGCGGCTTCAAGCCGGTGATCGAGATCCAGTTCTTCGACTACATCTGGCCTGCCTTCATGCAGATTCGCGACGAGCTCGCGACGATGCGCTGGCGCTCCAACAATGCCTTTGCGGCTCCCGTGGTCCTGCGCACCACGTACGGCGGCTACATCCGCGGGGCGATCTACCATTCGCAAACCGGCGCCTCGCTCTTCACGCACAATCCCGGACTGCGCGTGGTCTGTCCGTCGTCGGCGCTCGACGCCAGCGGGCTGCTGCGCACGGCGATCCGCTGCGACGACCCGGTGGTCTTCCTCGAGCACAAGCATCTCTATCGCCAGACGTACAACAAGGCGGCGAACCCCGGGCCGAACTTCATGATCCCGTTCGGCAAGGCGAAGGTTGTCCGCGAGGGGACCGATGTGACCGTCGTCACCTACGGTGCCACGGTGCAGCGCGCCTTCGCCGCGGCGAACCAGATCGCCGACGAGGGGATCTCGGTCGAGGTGATCGACCTGCGCACGCTCTCGCCGTGGGATCAGGAGACGGTATACGCGTCGATCCGCAAGACGAGCCGCGTGGTCGTGGCCTACGAGGATTCGCTCTCGTGGGGGTATGGCGCCGAGTTGGTCGCGCGCATCGCCGACGACTGCTTCGCCTGGCTCGACGCCCCGGTCAAGCGCGTCGCGAGCACCGACACCTTCGTCGGCTACGCGCCGCAGCTGGAAGACGCGATCCTTCCGCAGATCGACGACTTCGCCCGCGCCTACCGCGAGCTCGCGCGCTACTAGCCTGTTACTCGCGCGCCACTCGGGCTCGCGCCGACAGCACGCGTCGCGTTAGACGTAATTCGCGTTCGACGCGCTTCACGTTCGACGCACATCGCAGTCACGAACTTGCGCCGTTCGACCCACGGGTCGGACGGCGCATTTCAGTTTCAGTACGTGATGTGCCGACACTCACCCCCGGCTGGAGAACACACGACCTTCAGGGGGACAGCATGTCGAGCAGTCATTCGGGGCGTAACACAGGAAAGAGGGGCCGCTACGCGCTAGTGGCCGCGCTCCTCGTGACGAGCGCGGTCATGACGAGCGCATGTAGCGGAGACTTTGGCAACGCGACGTCGCCGCCGCCCGACGCGAACGCACGCGTGGCCACACTGTCATTGACGCCGCTGACGGCGCCGGTGTACGCCGGCGACACCGTGCAGTTGGTGGCGGTCGCGCACGACGCGGCGGGTGCCGTCGTCGATGGCGTGCAGGTGAGCTGGACGCTCTCCGACTCGGTGCTCGCTTCGATCGGGAGCAACGGCGCCCTCGTGGGACACGGACACGGCCCGGTGCGCGTGACGGCGAGTGCTGGCGTTGGGACGACGACGCTCGACGTCGCGGTGAAGCTCACCGCCGCGGATCGTCGCTTCGCGCACGTCGCGGTGACCGACGCGTCGCCGTCGACGGCCTACCGTCCTGCCGACCAGTTCAACGCAACCGGCGGTGGAACGGTGGTATCGCGGACGAGCACCGGCGAGTACGTCGTTACCTTCGAGCGCCTCGCCAAGGTGGACTCCTCGTTCCGCGAGACGGTGCTGGTCACGCCGCTGGGAACCGCTGGCGAGCGCTGTCACCTGCAGGGGTGGGCTAACAATGCGAACGGGCGCGACCTCGACGTCTCGGTGCGCTGCTTCACCTTCTCGGGCGTGCGCGTGGACTCGCGCTTCTCGGTGCTCGTGGTGGGTTCGCACTCGCTGCCGTCGCGCTACGGCTTCACGCTGGCTGGCGAGGCGAGCGCGCAGTATGCCCCCGAGGCCGACCGCACCTACTCGTCCTTCTCTCAGGGTGTAGGGATCCTGCGCTCGACGGTCGGAAGCTACCTCGTGCAGCTCGACGGGGCGGTCGACGACACGCCGCAGAACTACTTCGTCTCGACGGTGGGCGGCGGCGATGCCCTCTGCAAGGTAGGGTCGTGGAACCGCAACGTGTGGGCGAGCGTGAGCTGCTACGCGCCGAGTGGGGCGTTGAGCGACGCGCGCTTCTCGCTCCTGATGCTCGATGGCGGGCGTCCCGGGCAGCGCTTCGGCTTTGCCTGGGCCAACGAGCCTGCCGGTTCGTTAGGCAGCGAGTACGTGCCGCACCTCCTTTACCAGCGCACGTCGAGCGGGCAGTCGGTCCGCGTCACGCACGTGGCCACCGGGACCTATCGCGTGCAGTTCCCGGGGTTACAGCGCACGGGAGCGCAGTCCGAGACGGTGCAGGTCTCGCCGTTCGGCGGTGGACTGTTCAGCTGCGAAGTGCAGGGGTGGGGAAACAACGCGGACAACACCGCGCTCGACGCGACCGTTCGTTGCTGGAATCGCGGGACGGCCGTGCCGGCCGACACCTACTTCACGATCCTGGTCCTCGAGTAGTCGGCACGTTCGCGGAACCCGCGGCCCGCGCCTTGCACGGATGAGGCGCGGGCGGCGATCACGGGGTTCTCCGAGTGTACAGTCGCCCGGTGCAGCGGTTGTTTCCAAGTCGCGACGCGGGAACCGTTTTCCCGTGACGAGCAAGCGGCACCATGTCCGGGTATTCCGTGGAGCGGTCGATGCAAATTTCCCACAGTGAAGTGCGGCGGCACCCCATTTGGCAGCGAGAAGTGCATCATGAGCGGCAGGTTGCCGCTCCGCAGGGCGCCATCTCGCCCCGCGGTCGCATGATCCTCACCGCGATTGCAGGCGCGCTGATCGTTGCGACGCTCCTCGTGCGCGCCGCGTAGCCAGCATTCGTCGCCGTCCGCAGCGCCGCCGATCCGATGGATCGGCGGCGCTTTCGATTTCCGCCCCAGACCAGGAACCGCGCGGACCGCGAGGCACCGCGAGGCACCGCGATAGTCTGTCCTCCCGACGTCGACATCGCGTCGCTCTCCCTACTCTCGGCGGAGCGAAGCGTTCGGATCGATGCGCGTGGCGCGCCAAGCGGGGATTGCGCACGCCGCCAGCGCCGTGACCGCGAGCAAGAGTGGCGCTCCCACGAGAGTCAACGGATCGGTGGGGGCGATCTCGAACAGGAGCCCGCGAATGGCGCGGGAGATCGCGAGTGCGCCCGCGACTCCCACCACGATACCGATCAACGCCAGACGCGCACCTTCACGGATCACGAGCGACATTACGCTCGAACGTCGGGCGCCGATCGCCAGGCGGACGGCGAACTCCCGACGCCGCGACTCCACGCCGTACGCCACCAGGCCATACGTTCCGACGCTGCCGAGGATCAGGGCGAGCGCTCCAAAGCTGACGAGCAGGAGGGCGGCAGCGCGCGGTGACGACAGCGAATCGGAGACGAGCGCCGCGAGTGTTCGCTCGCTGCTCAACGGCGCGTCTGGCGCCACGTCGCCGACCGTCGAACGGATCGCGGCGCTGGTCGCCGCGGCGCCCCCATTCCCCTGGGCGATGACGGCGAAGGGCGACTCGGGATCCTGGTCGAACGGGACGTAGATCGCCGGCGTCGCCTCACCGGTGAGGTCGTTATTGCGCACGTCGGCAACGACTCCAACGACCGATAACCATCCCGGCCAGGGAAAACGCACCTGTCCGCCAATGACTTCGCGTCCACTCCAGAACCGGCGCATCGCCATCTCGCTCACGATGGCGACCCGTGGAGCGGTTGGACCGTCCGATTCGTCGAAGGTGCGACCTCGGCGCAGTGGGATCCCCATCGTCCGGAAGAAGTCGCGCGAGACCTTCCGGATCTCGAAGACATCGAGCTTGTTGGGATCGGCGGTCCACCCTTCGACATAGGTCGCCAACAGGTGATTGGTCTGGTCGAAGGGGAGCTGTGTGGTGATGGCGGCCGAGGCGATTCCGGGCGCGCGGGAGAGTCGCTCCAGGATCTGCGACCCGAGCGCGCGTTGCTGCTCGGCGGAGGCATATCGAGCGCGCGGAGCATTCACCTGCGCCGATACGACCTGCGCCGCGGCAAATCCCGGATCCACGTCGAGGATGCGCACGAAGCTGCGCACGAGGAGGCCAGCGCCGACCGCGAGCACGACACCGATGGCGATCTGCAGGCTCACCAGCCCCGATGCCATGCGCCGGCGCGTGCGCCCCTGGCTCACGCGCGTTCCGGCGAGGGCAGCGGCGGGCGCCACCTTTGCGAGCCGGCGCGCCGGTCCGATCCCGAAGATGATGCCGGTCGTCACGGTCACGAGGAGCGCAAAGACCAGTGCCGCGGCATCGAGGGAGACCTCGGAGAGACGCGGCGTGTTGGCGGGGAGGAGGTCGACGAGGACGCGAACTCCAACGATCGCCAGCAGGACCCCGACTGCGCCGCCTATTCCAGCGAGCACGAGATGCTCGACCAGGAGCTGCCGCGTGAGGCGCGCAGAACCGGCGCCGAGCGCGGTACGGATCGACAGCTCACGATCGCGCGCGGCACCCCGCACCACGAGGAGATTGGCGACATTGGCGCACGCCATCAGCAAGACGAGACCAACAGCGCCCAGCAGGATGTAGAGGAGGCGTTGGCTACCGCGCACCAGCTGCTGCTGCAGTCCCGACACCTCGATGCCCTGCAGGTAATCCGGGAGCGCGGGGCGCCAGACCGGGTTGTCCCTCTGCAGCTGCGTGGCGATGCGCAGTACGTCGTCACGGGCCTGCTCCCTGGTCACCCCGGGGCGCAGCCGCCCAATGATCTGGTGGCCGTAGGCGCCCCAGAACTCGCCAGCCTTGCGCGGCTCGAGTTCGAGCGGGATCCAGAGACGAGTCTCGCTGCTGGGATACGAAAAGCCGGGACGTGCGATACCGATGACCGTGCGGCTCACGCCATCAACCTCGATGGAACGTCCGATGACGGCGGAATCGCTCGCGAAACGATCGCGCCAGAGCGCATGGCTGATGACGACGAGTGAACCGTTTCCGACGACGTCTTCCCCCGGACGAAAGAACCGCCCGAGCGCTGGCTGCACCCTGAGCACGTTGAAGAAGTCGGCCGTTGCGAGCGCGGAGGTGAGTCGCACCGGATCCCCTGCGCCGCTCAGGCTCACACCGATCCCCGGCATGTAGGCGGCGACCGACTGCAGCGTGCGCGTCTGATCGCGCACTCCTGCAAACTCGGCGCGCGAGTGCCCGCCGTCCCACACGCTCACCAACGATGGAGTGTCCGGGTACGGGAGCGGGCGAAGGAGGACGGAGTAGACCACGCTGAAGATCGCGGTATTCGCACCGATGCCGAGGGCCAGTGTGACCACGGCGACGACGGTGAAGACCGGTGCGCGACGAAGGATACGGAGGGCATAGCGCAGGTCGCCCCTCAGGTCGTACAGGGCTCGCACGCCACGCGCGTCGCGCCCTTCTTCGCGGACGCGCTCCACCGCACCGAACGCGATGCGGGCATCGCGGCGTGCACGGTCGGTCGAAGCGCCGAGTCGCTCGCGCTCCCGCGTTTCCTGCTCGAGGTGAAAGGCGATCTCCTCGTCCATTTCTCGATCGAGGCGGCGGCCATGGAGGAGGGCGCGCGCTCGGCGCAACAGCTGCAATGGCGTGATCATGCGCCAGCTCCCTGCAACACGAGGTTGACCGCACCGGAGTATTCGCGCCAGGCGTCCGCCTGTCGCGAGAGCTCCCGTCGCCCCGCTGCACCCAACGTGTAGAACTTGGCCCGGCGCCCTTCGTCGGAGATGCCCCAGGTGGCCTTGATCAGGCCGCGATCCTCGAGGCGATACAACGCGGGATAGAGCGATCCCTGTCCCACGCGCAGGACGTCGCCGGATCGCTCCTGAATCCGTCGCGAGATGGCCCACCCGTGCAGGGCGCCCTGCGACAAGGTGGTGAGAATCAGGAGATCGAGCGTCCCCTGTTGCAGCTCCGGCGGTGCCATGACATCCTCCTTAACCTCGACGGTCGACAACAAGGTTGTACGCTTGTTGTCGACCGTCAAGGTATTGGGGGGCAAGGCGTGTTCGCCGCGGGACGATGCGTACGAGCGAGACGCCGTGCCTATGGCGTCGACGGACGTGCGGTGCGAAGCGCCCGCGCGTTCCCGATCCACTCCACCCGCATCCCACGCGCGCGCAGTCGCTCGATCATCGCGTCCTGCTCCACCTGTGTGACCGGGCGCCCGAGGCCGGCGGCGCTGTAGAGCCACCGGAGCGTCGGCGAATACACCATCATCGCCCCGGGCATGTCGGGGAGATCGACCGGTTCGAGCCAGAGCGAATCGGACCCCACGCGAAGCCACTGCGGGCGCCGGACGACGGCGACGGATGATGCGCGCGTTGCCTTGTTGTTGGACAAGATCGTCTCCAGGAGCAGCTCAGCGCCGGGGGCGACGTGCACGGGGAGATGCTGCGCGTTCAGCCAGACTACACCGCCATTGCTGGTCGTCGTGTTGGTGACGATCGCACCGCCCAACGTGGTCCCTGGCGCCTGTCGAGCGAGCCACCCCGCTACCGCTTCCGCGGCGCCGGCCGCCTGTCCAGTCTCGAGCAGGATCCATCGTCCACCCACGCGCACCGCACCGGCGACGCCGACGAAGGGAGGGAACGACGCGAAGTTCTCGTCCAGAAGGTGCACGGTGTCGAGCGGCACGTTCCACATCGGGCGGCGCTCGCGCGACAGGTAGGCGGCGACGAGCGAGTCGGCGAAGGCAAACGAGTCGGCGGGCGCCGGCGCGTTGATGACCATCGACAGCGCCGTCATCCGCTTGTAGGGGCGCCCCACGCGACGCACGTCGCGCTGTCGCGGGAGGAGAACCCCGGGGGCGACGCTCGTCCACCCTGAGTACCAGACTTCGACCTCCATCGGCCCCCACGGGGCAAGCCCGAAATCGTTTGTCTCGTCCGCTCGAAAGCGAACCATCGCCGGGAGGGCGTCGGTGCGTCGGAGGAACCAGGTCGCCGGAAAGCCGTCGACCGTCGTGCTGATTCGCGCGTGCTTCACCCCGTCGATGAGGGTGTCCGGTGCCACCCGCAGCCCGCCGGCTTCGCGCGCGGCGAGGAGGGTACGTTCCGGGGCAAAGGCCCACAGTTCGCGGCGTTCGTCGACGTATGCGAGGTTGAGCGGCATCTCGCCGGCCCGTCCCGCGAAGTTCACGCGGCGAGCGCCCACCGAGTCGCGCACGATGTCCACCGAACCGCCGCCCGGGAGGAATTCACGGGTGTTGCGCCATGCATTCGTGGTATAGTCGCGCAGGTCGGCGTGGCGCTCGAACGAGGGGAGGTCGGCGTAGGGGGCGTCGCCGAGCGCGGTACGCTGCCACTGCGTCATGACGTCCATGCGGATCGTGCGAATGGAGCGCAGCGCCTCCTCGCCCCCCATGCGGTCGACGGCGCGGGCGATGAGGGCAACGGCGGCCGGGTCGTTAGGCGCGCGCTGCGCGGTCGCAGTCGACGAGACGACCGCGAGAAGGGAGAGTATCGGTCGGAGGTGTCGCGTGGGATGCATGGCACGATTGGTCGTGAAGAGCGGGAAGTCGCCCCGCGCGGACGTCGCATCGGGGCGACCGCAGCGTAGGCGGTCGCGTCACGCCGCCGTTATGTGCTGGGGCAGATCGCGTCGCTGCGGGACGAATGGCCGGTTGACGCTCTACCCGGACTCCCGGCTCAGGCGCTTCGGACGTTCACGGCGCCGCGGTGCGGCGACCGGCGAGCACCGCGATGCGGCGACGGGCCAGCTCCGCGGCGCGACGACGGGCCAGCTCCGCGATGGTGCGCCCACCGGTGAGCCTTCCGCGACGCCGCGACCACGCGGCGAAGGGCTAGCGTACGACCCGCTGCGTCAACGCCTCGAGCAGCGCCGGAATGAATCCACCAAACGCGCCATTGCTCATAACCAGCACCACGTCGCCCGGCGCCACGCGCTCGGCGACGTGCGCCACGAGGTCGGCGGGAGCCGCGGCCGCAATGGCGTCAATCCCCTGCGCGCCGAGTGCGCGCACGATCGCCGGGACGTCGAGTTGCTGGTCGGCTGGGACCTGGTCGTGCACCTCCGGCAGCCGCAACACCGCGTGCTGCGCGCCGTCGAATGCCCCCTGGTACTCGACCTGGTGGATGTTGCGCCGCGACGTATTGGAGCGCGGCTCGAAGACTGCCCACAGCGTGCGAGTCGGGTATCGCTGGCGGATGGCACGAATGGTCTCGCGCACGGCGGTCGGGTGGTGCGCAAAGTCGTCGATGACGAGTACCCCGCCGACCTCGCCGCGCACTTCCTGTCGCCGCTTGACGCCCCGGAACGACGCGAGTCCGGCCGCAGCCTCGGCGGGAGAGAGCCCGAGCGCGCGCGCGGCCGCGTACACCCCGATCGCGTTCTCGAGGTTGTGATACCCCGACATGGGGAGGAAGGCCTCGGTCGATTCGCCGTTAGGCGCGTCGATGGTGAAGCGCGTCCCGTCCTCGCTGAAGCGTGCATCGTGCCCGCGATAGTCGGCAGCGTGCTCCCAGGCGTACGTCACGACCGCGGCGCGGGCGTGTTGTCGTGCGAGCGCCACCGCGCCGGGATACGAGGCAGCGACGCCGAGCCACCCGTCGCTGGGAAGGGACTCGGCCAGGCGGGCGTACGACGACTCGTAGTGCGCCAGGTCGCGGTAGATGTCGGCGTGATCGAACTCGATGCTCGTGAGGAGGGCGGTGCGCGTGCGGTAGTGCAGGAACTTGGGCCCCTTGTCCCAGTATGCGGTGTCGTACTCGTCGCCCTCCACCACGACGTGCTCGCCCTTGCCTAACCGAAAGTTGCCGCCGTAGTTGAGCGTCACGCCGCCGACGAGGAAGGTCGGGTCGCGCCCGGCGTCGGCGAGGACGTGCCCCATCAGCGCCGACGTCGTCGTCTTGCCGTGCGTCCCCGCGATCACGACGCTGTGCTTCCCTGCCGCGACGAGCGCGCCGAAGGCCGCGGGGAAGGACATCTGCGGGATCCCGCGCTCGCGCACCGCCGTCGCCTCGACGTTCACCCGCCGGATCACGTTGCCGATGATCACCAGGTCGGGGCGCGCGCGATCGAGGTTCTCGGGCGCATACGGCGTGTAGACCTCGATCCCCCAGGTGCGGAGCATGTCGCTCATGGGGGGATAGACGTTCTCGTCGCTCCCGGTCACCGCATAGCCGGCGGCCTTGAGCATCCCGGCGAAGGCCCCCATCCCGGTGCCGGCGACGCCAACGAGATGGATGCGGCGGATCGAGTCCGGGGCGATGTCGGTGAGGACGTTTCCTGCGTCAGCGAGTGTCGGTGTGGTCACGCGGTGTACTCGAGGTCAGCCCCAGAAGAGGTAGGCGACGAAGATGGCGGCGATCACCCCGACCAGGTCGGCGATCAGTCCGCAGGCGACGGCGTATCGCGTCTTGCGCACCCCTACCGATCCGAAGTAAAGCGCCAGGATGTAGAACGTGGTGTCGGTCGCCCCCTGGAAGGTCGAGGCGAGGCGACCGACGAACGAGTCGGCGCCGTACGTCGTCATCGCGTCGACCATCATCCCGCGCGCCCCGCTCCCGGAGAGCGGCTTCATGAGCGCCGTGGGGAGCGCCGGAATGAGCTCGGTGCGCAGCCCGAGCACCGAAAAGACCCGCCCCAACCCGTCGACCATGAGGTCGAGCGTCCCCGAGGCGCGGAAGACGCCGATCGCGACGAGAATGGCTACGAGATACGGGATGATGCGCACCGCCACCTGGAACCCCTCCTTCGCCCCTTCGATGAAGGCCTCGTAGGCATTCACCCGCCTGACGAGTGCCATCAGCAGGAACGCGGAGATCACGCCGTAGAGGATGACGTTGGCGATGAGGTTCGACAGCGCCTGTACCCGCTCCTGCGGGAGCCCGGTGAAATACCAGACCGTCGCCGCGACCAGTCCGGTCACACCCAAGAGATACGCGAGGAGGATCGGGTCCAGGAGATTGATGCGCTGGATGATCCCCACCATGATCAGCGCCACGAGCGAGGCGATGTACGTCGTGATCAGGATGGGGAGGAAGACGTCGGCCGGATTCGCTGCGCCAAGTTGGGCGCGGTACACCATGATGCTGATCGGGATCACCGTGAGCCCCGACGTGTTCAGCACCAGGAACATGATCTGCGCGTTGGTCGCCGTCTCGGGCTCTGGGTTCAGCGACTGCAACTCCTGCATCGCCTTGAGGCCGAGCGGCGTGGCGGCGTTGTCGAGACCCAGCATGTTCGCCGCGAAGTTCATGATCAGCGACCCGATGGCCGGGTGATTGGCAGGGACCTCGGGAAACAAACGACGGAAGAACGGGCGCACCACGACCGCCATCGCCCCGATTGCCCCTCCCCGCTCCCCCACCTTCATGAGCCCGAGCCAGAGCGTGAGCACGCCGGTCAGCCCGATCGAAATCTCGAAGCCGGTCTTCGCCGAGTCGAACGTCGCCGTCACCATGCTGGTGAAGACCGTCACGTCGCCGAGGAAGACGAGCTTGAACAGCCCCACCACCAGGGCAACGAGGAAAAACGCAATCCAGATGTAGTTGAGCGTCATGCGCCGCCTCCGGGGAGCGGACGCGTGAGGAGCTCGACCAGCACGGGGACGTGATCGCGCATCAGCACCTCGGTGGCGGCGAGCGGAAATTCGTACGTCACGACCGGCACACCATGCTCCGCCCCCCACGACCCGAACGACCCCGGCGTGGGGTACCCCACATCGCGCACCAACGGCATCCCAGTACGCTCGGCGAGCCAGTCGCCCATCGCACTCCCCCCTGCATCGTCGATGCAGGCGAGCGGGGCATGCAGCGCGACGACTACCGTCGGCTGCAATCGCTCGATGAGCCCAAGCAGCGCCTGCACCTCCGGCTCAGAACCCGCCCGCTCGCCCGTGCCGAGGACAACGTCGCTGGGGTCCTCGATGGTGGAGCGGCAGGTGACCGGATTCGGCGTCCAGTTCGTCGCTGGGAAATTCCGATTGAGGTCGACGCCGCGCGCGTTGCACCTGGTCCCGCGAATGAGCCCGTCGGGATTGGCCGCGAGCACTACCGCCGCACGCTCGAGCGGTTCGCCCAACTGCCGCAGCGCGCGCGACAGCGCGTACGTCGTCTCCGGCTCCTCACCGTGGATCCCCGCGAAGACCAGGAGTTCGCACTTCTCCCGCGGGAGCCAGACTTCGAGCGGGAGCGCAAGGACCGAGCGCCCGTAGGTCTCCGGCGCCCAAGGAATCGTCCCCCACGCCGATCGCGGACGGAGCGTCACGCGAGCACTGGGCGGAATGGGCGAGGCGACATGCTCGACGGCGGAGGCGGGTTGATGTTCGTCACGAAGCGCTCGTACAAGTCATCGAGTTCCGCGAGCACCACGTCGCCTAACGCGAGGTCGCCGTCGGCAATGGTCTCGCGCAGGAGCGCCGGGGTCAGTTCGGCGAGACAGCCGGCGGCGATGGGCGCGTGGCTCAGGTGCCAGCGCTCCGGCGCCACGCCGCCGCGATCGCGATCGTACGGGCGATAGAAGCCAAAGGCCTTTCCCGCGGCGATTCGCCCGTCGAGCCATTTGTGCAGCGGCGCATGCATCCCCCCATGCTCCACTTCGGCTGGGATCAGTTGGATCTCGTAGCCCGGCGGCGTCGAGGCGGCGTCGTAGACGTCGAGATCGGTCCCCCAGTGGTGCCGCGAAGCACCCGGGAGCGCGGACCAGCGCAGGATCGCGTGGACGAGTTCGCGGGGCGTGAGCGTGGCGATGTCGATCGGGCGTGCGGCCGAGTCGAGCACGGGAAATGCACCCGTCACCTTGCGATTCCAGATCGCCCGCTGCCGGTCGAACTCGCGAAATCCGCTGTAGACCCGCAGGTCGAAGCCCTCCTGCAGCGCGGCGTCGCGAAGTGCGAGGAAGTCGCCCACAACACCGGCGTGCATCCGGGCGCCAGCTGCCTCCTCGTCCTCGGGGGAGCAGAGATGAGCGTCGGACTTGCCGACCAGGATGGCGCGGGATGAGGCGTCGAAGAGCACGGCGGATCCGATCCGGGTGGAGCGCGCTCCCCTCTCGGAGGGCAGGCGAGAGCGCTATGGCAGCCGAGTACGGTGTTGCCGCGTATAGATATAGTCGAGGGGGGCGCCGCCGGCGCCGTCTGTCCCTCTGACCTTGTTCATGAACGGGACGTCGGCCAAGATTGGCCGACGTCCAGAAGACGAGAAGACGGGAAGACGAGAAGACGAGAGCCCCCACTCCGTGAACACCAAACCATCCCTGCTCGAGCACGTCAAAGAGGTCTGCGCGTCGCGGTATGACGTGCGGGGGGAGATTGGGCGTGGGGGGATGGCGGCGGTTTTCGTTGCGCAGGACCTGCGGCTCAACCGTCGAGTCGCGCTGAAGGTCATGCTCCCAGGGCTCGCCTTCACCGAGGGGATGGCGGAGCGCTTCGAGCAGGAGGCCCGCACGGCGGCGAATCTCGACCATCCGAACATCGTCACGATTTTCGGCGTCGAGGAGCTCGACGACCTCTTCTGCTTCGTGATGAAGTACGTCGAGGGGCGCTCGCTCGACATGGTCACGCGCGACCTGGGCGCACTCCCCATCGACGTGACGCACTACGTCCTCCTGCGGGTGACGATGGCGCTCGCCTACGCGCACGACGAGGGAGTCGTGCACCGCGACGTGAAGCCGGGGAACGTCCTCCTCGACCGGCGCGGTACGCCGGTGGTCACCGACTTCGGTATCGCGAAGGCGGCCGAGTCGCCGTCGCTCACTGTCACGGGCTCGATCATCGGGACGCCGTCGTACATGAGTCCCGAGCAGTTCATGGGGAAGCCGGCGATTCCGGCGTCGGACCAGTACGCGCTCGGCGTGATGGCGTACGAGATGCTGGCGGGAGAGCTCCCCTTCCAGGGATCGATGGTGCAGCTGCAGATGGCGCACATCCAGACGATCCCGCCAGCGATCGACGAGGTTCGGCGCGATACGCCGGCGCCGCTCGCCGCCGTCGTCATGCGGATGCTCGCCAAGGATGCGGCTGCACGCTTCCCGACGCTGCACGACGCGGTGGCGGCGCTGCGGGCGATCCCGCTCGACGAAGAAGGGGCGCGGCACCGACTGGTGGAGCTGGGTGTCCTGTCCGAGTCGACGAATCGCTTCGGGCTCGCCTCCACGCCACTCGGCACCAACCCGGCGTCGCGCGCAGCGACGCCGTCGACGCCGCGCCCGGCGAAGGGGAATGCGTCGACCGTGGCCGAGGATCCGTCGATCCCCACGCCGTCGGTGGCGTACGTGCGCATCGACCCGATCCCGTCGTCGTTCAACACGGGGGAGATCATTCCGCTGCGCGGGACCGCGTACGACGAGAACAACACGCCGATCCCGGGGAAGGAGCTGTCGTGGGAGATCTCGCCCGCCGACGCGGGGGAGATCCGCGCCGACGGGACACTGACGGTGCGCAACCCTGGCGACATCACCGTGACGGCGACGTGCGACGGCAAGCGGTCGTTAGCGCGCGTGGAGGTGACGCCGCTCCCGGTCAACCGGCGGTCGCCATTCGTGGCGACGGCGATCGGCCAGGCGCCGGCGGCGGCCGACGCTGCGCCGTCAGCCGCAACGCCGGGGAGCCAGACGCCGCCTTCGGCGTCGCTCGCCGCGCCCGCTACACCGGCTGCATCCGCAAGAGCGACACCTGCACCAGCTCCGGCAACCGCTCCCGCAGGCGAGGCCACCGAAGGCTCGTCGCTGCGGCGCGTCCTCACGATCAGCGCGGGGGTGAGCGCGGCGGTGCTCGCGGCGCTCCTCTTCCTGGTGGTGCCGCGCCTGCGGAACGCGGAGAGTGGCTCCGGCGCCACGTCATCGACGTCGCAGGGCGCAGAGCCCCCTGCCGCGCCCGCGCCAGCCGCGACGCCGGCGGCGGGAAGCGGAGCGGGCACGGCAAGCGTCACCCAAACAACGAACAGCGATTCGACCACGGCACCTCCGGAAGCGCCGGCCACCCCGGCCAACGACCGCGCGGCGACAGCGGTCGCGTCGGTGCAGATCGTCGATCCGCCGACCACGCTCGCTGCCGGAGAGCGCGTGCAGCTGCAAGGCGTCGCCGCCGGGAGCGACGGTGCGCGCCTGACGAGTGCGCGCCTGGCCTGGCGTTCGTCGAACAGCGCGGTCGCATCGATCGACGGGCGTGGCGTCGTGCGCGGCGTGCGCCCGGGCAGCGTGCAGCTGACGGCGAGCGTCGGGAGCGCGTCGAGACAAATCACGCTCAACGTCACGGCGCCGACGCTCACGTCCATCGCCATCGCCAACCTCCGCGCGCTCACCGTCGGCGAGTCGTCGACGCTGTCGCTCACGGCGCGCTCGGCGGGCGGTGCGCTCGACGATGCCGCCTTCGCGGCAACCGGCGTCACGCCGCGATGGAGCTCGTCGGCGCCGGAAGTTGCGCGCGTCGACGCGCGAAGCGGTCAGCTGCGCGCGATCGCACCGGGCTCCGCGACCATCCGCGTCGAAGCGGGTTCGCTCTCGGCGAGCGGCAACGTGGTCATCTCGGCGGCGAACACCGCCAACCCGGCGGCGACTCCCGCGACAACTACCGAGCGCCCAGTCGCGCCACCCTCTGCGCCAGCGCCAGCAGCGCGCTCGGAGAACGACGTCTCGCGCGAGATCGAGGGAGCGCTACGGGAGTACGCCGCGGCAGTGAGCGCTCGCGACCTCAACGCGATGCTCAAGGTCTTTCCGACGATGGCAGAGAAGGACAAGGCGACGTGGCGCCAGTTCTTCAAGGACGGGAGCGAGGTCTCGTACAAGCTTCTCGATGTGGAGCTCAACCGCCCAGTGGACCTCGGCGAGAATGCCAAGGTCACGCTCACCCGCAAATGGTCGCTTGGCTTCACGCTCTCGCGCAACCAACAGGCGGTGGGACCGACGTCGGGGAGCGATCGCGTGACGATGTCGCGCGCCGGCGGGAGCTGGCACATCACGCAGATCCAGTAGTTCCGTCGTTCGACTCCGTCCGTCACGGATTGGGCGCGCTCGTCGCGTGCTCGTCGCGTGCGATTCGTATGCGCGTCGTGTGCTTGTCGCGTGCACCTCGCCTGCGGGTCGCGTGTTCGCATGATCTGTGTGCGACGCGACGGTTGTGACACTCGTGACCACCGGTATATTCGCCCGCTCAGCGTCGGATCGTGGGCCATCGGGCGCGCGCGGCGTCAACCCTCGGTGCACATCATGCCTAGCGTTCGTCGCAAGATCTCCCGCTCACTGCTCGTCGCCTTTGCCGCCACGTTCGCACTCGCCGGATGCGGCGGCGACACTGGGGGGCCAAAAGCGACGAAGCTGCGTGTGGATCCGGGAACAGCGACGATCGACATCGGTTCCACGGTGCGCCTCGTCGCCACTCCCGTCGACGCGCAGGGGAACGTGGTGGTGAGCGCCAATCCCATCATCGAGTGGCGATCGGCGACACCAGGTGTCGCCTCGGTCGCGCAGGATGGCGTGGTCACCGCCGTCGCCACCGGCACGGCGACGATCGAAGCGCTGGCCGGCTCGCTGAGTGGAACGGCGACCATCACCGTCAACCGACCGCCGGTTGCCTCGATGACGATCGAGCCGACGACGATCTCGCTCTCGCGCGGCGCGACCGGGACGCTCACGTCGCGGGTGGTGACGACGACCGGTTCGGTGGTCACTGACAGGACGGTGAATTGGACGTCGCTCGACCCAACGGTCGCCACTGTGACGGGGACCGGACAGAGCGTGACGGTCACGGCGACCGCGCCGGGAACGACGACGATTCGCGCGACGAGCGAAGGGGTCAACGCCCAGTCGACCGTGATCGTCGGACCCGATCCCGTGATCGCGCTCTCCAGCCCCGCGGCCAGTCTCGTCCTCGCCCGCACCTCGCGCGATACGGCGGAGCGTACGATCGAGATCTCCAACAGCTCCGGCGGGACGCTCACGGGGTTGTCGACCGCCGTCGCCTACGGGAGCGGCGGCAGCGGATGGTTGATCGCCTCGCTGTCGTCGACGTCCGTTCCATCGACGCTCAGGCTGCGCGCGGTGGCGGGAACTCTCGACGAGGGGACCTACGAGGCGACGGTAACGATCTCCTCGTCTCGCCCAGGGGTGGCCCCGCGCGACGTGGGAGTGTCACTGAGCATCAGCCGGGGGCCAGAGATCTCGCTCTCCCTCAACACGACCAGCTTTACATCGTTTGCCGGCGGACCACCGCCGAGCGCGCAGTCGTTCACCGTTTCGAACCTGGGAGGGGCGACGCTTAGCGACCTGTCGATCGGGACGATCGACTGGGGTGGAACGACGTGGGCGAACGTCACGCTTTCGGGGTCGACCGCCCCGGCCTCGCTCACGATCACACCTACGGCGGCCGCGTCGTCGCTCCCTCAGGGGACGTACACCGCGAATATCCCGGTCGTGACGGCGCTTCCGGGGGTCGCGCCACGGGTGCTCGTCGCAGCGCTCAATGTTGCCGCGGCGCCAGTCATCGCGCTTTCGCCATCGTCGCTGCAGTTCACCGCGGCGCTCGGCGGAAGTGTTCCTGCACCGCAGTCCGTGTCGATCACCAATACCGGCAACGGGACGCTTACCGGGCTCGGGACGGGGGGGACGGCGTACAGCCCGAATGCCAGCGGGTGGCTCAACGTGCAGGTCAGCGAGGGGAATGGGAGCGGGAGCGCGCTCTTCACGGTCAACAGTGCGTCGCTCGGGACCGGGACCTACACGGCGGCAGTGACGATCGTCAGTAGCAACCCCTTCGTCGCCGGGCGCCAGATCGGCGTCACGCTGGTCGTGGGGGCCGCGCAGGTCATCGCGATCGCCTCGCCAACGGTGAGCAAGACGGTGAGCCAGGGAGGGGCGAGCCCAGCGCCGATGTCGATTGCCGTCACGAACGCCGGAACGGGCGCATTGTCGGGACTCAGCGCCGACCCGGTGACCTACACCGGGGGTGCGAGTGGATGGCTCAGCGCTGCACTCGCGGGGACCAGTGCTCCGACAAACATTGCGCTCACCTTTAGCACTGGTGCGCTCGCGGTAGGGACGTATGGTGCGAGCGTCACCATCAGGTCGTCGACCGCCAATGTCATCCCCGCCGTCCTCTCGGTTTCGCTCACCGTGCAGTCGGGGGCGATCATCGCGGTCGCATCGCCGGTCAACTTCACCGCGCTATCCGGCGGCACCAATCCCACGCCGCAGGTGCTGGCGGTGGCGAACGCCGGCGTAGGAACCCTCACCGGTCTCTCGCTGGGAAACACGATCTACGGCAACGGGCAACCCGCGGGGTGGCTCTCGGCGTCGCTTTCCGCCTCTAGTGCGCCGGCCTCGCTGACGATTTCGCCCACGTCTGCCGGCCTTGCCGTGGGGACGTACACCGCGACGCTCCCGGTCCAGAGCTCGCTCCCGGGAGTGGCGACGCGATCGATTACCGTCGTGTTGCGGGTGAATCCCGCGACGACGATCGCCGTGTCGACCTCGAACGTAACGCTGAATGCTCCGAACGGCGGGGGAAACCCGGCTGCCGCGAGCGTCTCGGTAACCAACGCCGGGAGCAATCCGCTCACCGACTTGACGGCGACCGTGACCTACAACGGCTCTGCGCCCACCAACTGGCTTACGGCGACGCTCTCCTCTACCGAAGCGCCGTCGACGCTCACGCTCTCGGCCAGCGTCGCCTCGCTCGTCTCGGGGAACTACTCGGCGACCGTCGAAGTGGCGTCGCCCGTGGCGCTCAACAGCCCGCGCGTCATCAACGTGACGCTCGTCATTCCCCCGCCCGTCATCGCGGTGTCGCAGAACAGCACGAGCGCCAGCGTGAACCAGTCGGTCGGGAACATCGTCACCGGCTTCTCACCCGCGTCGATGTCGGTGAGCAACTCGGGCGGGGGACGCCTCACGGGATTGGCAACGTCGATCACCTACAACCAGGGGAGCAACTGGCTCAACGCGACGGTCTCATCACCGGCCGCGCCCTCGGTGCTCAACTTCTCGGTGAAGACGTCCGGGGCGGCGGCACTCGCGCGTGGCACCTACACGGCGACAGTGGAAGTCAGCGGGAACGGCTCGAACCCGGTGTTCGTGGATGTGACGCTTCGAGTGGTCTACACGTACAACACGCACATAGCGTCACTGTGGACCGCGGCGCCGGGGGTGCCTGGCGGGCAGCAATGCGCGGCGTCGGGGTGTCACAACGCCACCACGCACCAATCGAACATCGACCTGATCACCAACGCCGGCGCGAACACGGTCTACGCGCGCCTCCTTTCGCTCAAGGGAACGGGGAACGTGCGACTGGTTCTTCCCAACGATCCGCTCGCAAGCCTGATGTACACGCGCTCGGCGGATGCGAGCAATCCGATGCCGACAAACGGCATCGTCGCTGCGATCTACACGAAGTTGTTCGACTGGATCACCGACGGCGCGAAGCAGTGATGCGCAGCGAAGGGTGAACGAGAGGGTGAACGAGAACGGGAGCCCTTCGGCTCCCGTTCGTCATTTCATGCGGCTGCTCGATTCGTCGTTCGACCGCAGAGCACTCGCCGCGGCGACGGTCCAGCGCGCGCGCGACCGCGGAACCACCAACGGTCAGAAGCCGTACTCGATCCCGAGGCTCAACACCGCGTTAGGGCGGAGCCCGGTGTTGATGATCGGGATCACCGCGTTGAACACCCCGGTGATCCCCTGCGGCGTCGAGAACTTGAGGCCGAGCGAGCCGTGCACGAAGTCGTTGCGCTTGTTCTCGAGGTTCGTGACGTGGATGACCTGCGTCCCGATCGTCACCGGCGCGGGAAGGGTGATGGGATCGCTCCCCGCCTGGAACTCCGAAAGCACGTCGATGGCCAGCGTGGTGCGCGGGTTGAGCAAACGGTCAAAGCCGGCCGCCGCCACGATGGAGTTGGTCTGGTAGTCGCCCGAGCGCAGCGCGAGCCCGGCGTTGAGGTGCGGGGTGAAGCTCCCCATGTCGCGCGACGCGATCCCGCTCAGGCGAATCGTTGTCCCTCCCGTCCCCTGGAAGTTGTCGACCGAACCGGTCGGGAGGCGCACGTCGCCCAGTACGCCGAGCGCTGTCTTGCTCCCGGCTTGCGAGAGGTTGCCCTTGATGCGGAATGCAACGTCGCCGATGCCGGCCGAGCTGGCGTCGGTCGAGGTGATCGCCGAGGTGATCGGGCTCGAGCTCGTGCCGCCGAAGTAGTGCGGCGTCACGGCAAGCGACGAGATCACCTGCGCCCGTGACGTTCCGCTGAGCGTGGCGTTCACCAATGGCACCGCGATCCCCATGTCGACGCGATCGGAGACACCGTA
Source organism: Gemmatimonadaceae bacterium (assembly GCA_044225935.1). Classification (GTDB taxonomy): domain Bacteria; phylum Gemmatimonadota; class Gemmatimonadetes; order Gemmatimonadales; family Gemmatimonadaceae; genus SCN-70-22. The sequence goes on along the minus strand of JBGAHX010000002.1, from coordinate 83,118 downwards.
CGTGAACACGAACGACGTCATCAGGAGCTTGAGACTGATGTCGGATTGCACCTGAATCACGTCGTCCTCGAAGACCGGATCGCCCAGCCCTGCCGGCGGGTTGTCCTGGTGCGTGAAGTTGAAGCCGAGCCCCGACAGCGGCGTGCCGCGCAGCTTGCTGAAGCTCATGAAGTTCACGCTCACGCCCATGAGCGTGCGTCCCTTGCCGAGCGTGTTGGCGCGCTCGCCGAACACGGGGCCGGCCGAGGTAGTCGCCTGCTGTGGGACGCCGCGCACCATCGTGTACGACACGCCGGACGTCGTCGCCGAGATCGGGAGGTTCGCCGCCTGCGCGCCGACCGCGTTCGTGAGGTAGGTGAGGACGGTGGCGTTTCCAGACACCGACGCGGGGATGAAGTGATCGCCGTGCCCGCCAGTGGCGGCGAGGCAGAGGATCTGTCCGCAGTTTCCGAAGCGAAAGAGATCGCTGAAGTGTTCGCGCAGCGTCTGCCCCTCGGCTGCGAGTGGAACCGTCGTCGCCGCGACGAGAGCGAACAGCATGTGCCTCATGAGCTTCCTCCTGAAACGTCGAGATGAGCGCGCTCGCCTGACGGTGGCGCAGGGCGTCGCACGCTGCCCACGAGCGCGAGGTGCGCTCGATGGTGCGCACGGATCGGGGCGCGGGGGAGCGCGTCACATTGCGATGCGGACCCGCCAAGCGCCAGATGCGCTCGCTCCCGCGCGCGCTGGGAGCGTGCAAGGATCTCTATGACACTCCTACAGCGACGTCTTGCGATCGACTCCCTCATCGTCCGTGCGAATCGACTGCAGGCGCGCGCCGAGCCCCTCGATCCCTCGCGCGACGAGCGCCGAGTAGCCGTCTGCCGGCAGAACGTCGAACCACTCGCGCGCCTTCACGAGCGCCTCACGCGCAGCGCGTGCGTCGCCGGTCGCAAGCAGCGAGTCGCCGAGGTTCAGGTGCAAGGATGCCATGAAGAGGCGCACCTTCTCGGCAGGTGCCGCGCGCGCGTGGTCGAGCGCGCGCTGGTTCCAGGCGAGTGCCTCGTCAGGCGTCTCCTGCTGTCGCGCCAGGAAGTGCGCGGCGATGCTCGCGTCGACGTCGTCCGCACGGAGCTCCCACGCGCGTTCGAAGCATCGTCGCGCGGCGCCGGGAACGCCTTCCTGCTGCATCCCTTCGATGCAGAGCGCGACCACAGGATTCGAGGGATCGAGTTGCATGCGCCACAAGCTCTCGCTCGTGGCGTGTGGGCGAAAGGCGTGTGCGAGAAACGCGTGTGCTATCGCAGTGCGTAGACGTTTCCGTCGGTGCTCCCTACGTAGAGCGTGCCGTCGGCGACGACTGGAGAAGAGAGGATCGATCCGACGGTGAACATCGTGCGCATCCCGATCATCATCCCGTCGAGGGTGCGGTCGGGATACATCGCTCCGGCGTTGAGTCGACCGTTGGCGTCGGTGTATCTCGCGCCGTTGGTGCGCGAGCCGTCGCTCTGGAACGATGCCGTCTCCTTGCCGGTCTCGATGTCGAGCGCGTGCAGCCATCCATCGGAGGAGCCGAAGAAGACGCGATCGTTGACGAGCGCCGGCGACGAGAAGGAGACCGCCTTGTTCTCGACGCTGTACTTGAGCGCCCCGGTCGAGGCGTCGAGCGCCTTGAAGCGCGTCCCGTCCGACGTGGGGAAGTACACGATGCCGTCGCGGACTGCGGGGGAGGCGATCACCCATCCCATCTTGTTGTCGTGCACCCAGCGGAGCTTGCCGCTCGCGGCATCCACGGCGTAGAAGTGCCCGTCGCGGCAGCCGAAGTATACGACGCCGTTGGCCACCGCGGCCGAGCTGGCGATCCCGATCTGGTTGTAGATGACCGTGTCGTTTCCCGTCTGGAAGCGCCAGCGCTCACGCCCGTTTGACAGGTCGAGCGCGTACATGTTGCGGTCCCAGCTCCCGATGTAGACGACGCCGTCGGAAACGGCGGGGGACGCATGCACGACGTCGTTGGTCTTGAAGGCCCAGACCTTCGCCCCGGTCGTTGCATCGAGTGCGTACACGTGCTGGTCGCCGCTCCCGAACACCACGCGATTGCCCGCGATGACCGGCGACGACAGAAAGACGTCGAAGGGGTCGGGCATGCGCTCGGTGCGCGGGATCGCGCCGTGAATGCCGGGCGCGGTGAATCGGCGCTCTCCCTGCGTAGTGAAGTGCCAGCGTTCCTTCCCCGACTCGGCGTCGATCGCGTAGAAGTTTCCGTCGAGGCTGTTGGCGTAGACGAGTCCCTCGCGCACGGCGGGCGACGAGGTCACCGGCCCCCGCGACTGGAATCTCCAGCGCTCGGCCCCGGTGGTGCGATCGATGGCGTAGACGCGCCCGTCGGTGCTCCCCACGTAGACCGTTTGCGCTTCCACGGCGGGGGTCGAGATCACGCGCCCGTCGGTGTGGAATTTCCAGGCAACTTCGGAGAGCTGCGGAGTCGCGGAGTGATAGACGCCGCGATGATCGGGCCCGCCGCGAAACATCGCCGGATCGTGACCCGGGGGCGCCGGCGGCAACGATGGCGCAACGGCGGCGGCAGCAGCTGCAACGAGGGCGAGTGCGGGGAAAGCGGGGATGGTCGGCACTTGGCGGTTCCGCGAGAGTGAGCGAGGAAACTCGACCCGCCCCGCTCCCGGGGCGAGCGGAGTGTTGCAGGACGTTCGCTGGCGGGACGGCAGGCTCGCGGTGATTGCGCGAACGCGTTGTTGACTTTATGATATGAAGTACTTTGACTTGAGCATCCAGAACGGAGCGGAGCCATGGACACGGGACAAGAAGGGGTCGCACTGCCGCGAATCTCGCGTCACCCCACTGCCTACCTCCCCATCGCGATGTCGCTGGCGGCGCTCGCCGTCGTCATCGGACGCATTGCGCTGTTTGGCACTGCACCCGATCCCGACGAGGGGGCCGCGGCGCACCTCTTCCAACTCCTCCTCGTCGCGCAGTTCCCCATCATCGGCGCCTTCGCGCTTCGTTGGCTCCCGCGCGCCCCGGCAGCTGCACTGCGTGTCCTCGCGCTGCAGCTGCTGGCCGCACTCATCGCACTCGCACCGGTGTTCCTCCTCGGCTTCTGAGATTCATCTCACCATCGGGCACCATCGCGCTGGCGCCCAGCGCCCGCCGGAGGGCGTCGACGGTTTGTGCGATGACTCATGTCCCTGTCGCCGCACGCGGAACGACGCGGCGACGCAAACGTGACGCAGTCCCTAACCGTTCCACGCGCACGGTGCCATGTTAGCGCCATGGCGCTCTCCATCCGCGAACTCCGCGAGGGCGACGAAGCGATCCTCGATCGCGTCGCCAAGGGAGTCTTCGACCGCTACGTCCAGCCGCACTGGCTGCACGACTTCCTGCGCGATCCCGCGCATCACCTGATCGTCGCCATCGACGACGACATCGTGGTGGGGATGATCTCGGCCGTCGTCTTCCTGCACCCCGACAAGGCGCCGCAACTCTGGATCAACGAGATCGGCGTGGGCAACGCGCACCAGCGGCGCGGGATCGGGCGCGAGCTCGTGGACGCCACCCTCGCGTTGGGACGTCGCCTGCGTTGCACCTGCGCGTGGCTCGGGAGCGAGCCGGAGAACTTCACCGCGCACCGCCTGTACGAGCGGGCCGGCGGCAACGGCGCGCCGTGCCTCCTCTACACCTTCGAGTTCGGCGACGCCCAACCGACCGCAAGCGACTGACGCAGGTCGCCCGCCCGCGGCGCGAGGTCTACGGTGAGCTGCAACGAGAACGGGGGCGCCGAGTGGCGCCCCCGTTCCGTTCCGTCAGCTGCAGCGCAGCGTCAAGTCACTGCCGTTTCTCCTCCGGATCAGCGGCAGTTGCCGCCGCAGATCTTCGTGCCGAGGCGCCCGTCGGTCCAGGCGTCGAGCGTCGAGGCCCAGCTCAGGAGCTGCGTCTTCGTGGCGCCCGTCGGGTTCTGGATCCCGCTCGGCTGCGAGGCGAAGTAGGCCTCGGCGCCGGCCATCGCCGCGTCGACCGCCGAATTGCCGCTCGTCTCGTAGTAGTGCTTCACGAGCTTGGCCGTGATCAGTTCCTGCGCAAGCGTGATGTAGGCGTTGCCGTAGTTGTTCGACATCGTGATCATCGTCCAGTTGTCCTTGCCGGACGAATAGAACGGCTGGTACTTGTTGATCGGACGCCCGTCGGAGACGCTGTTCCACTCCCACCAGTTCTGGATCCACCAGGTCGTCGGCTGCACGCAGGGGACGACGGTCTTCTTGTCGAAGCCGAAGTCGATCGAGAGGTCGACGCTGCTGTTCGTGGCGAGGACCACCGTGCCGCCATTCACGTTGCTGTCGACCGCACGGTTGCTCCCGCGCAGCGTCGGCGAGGCGACGTAGCCGTTAGGCGTGGCCACCGTGACCGTGTAGGTCCCGGCCGGGAGGCCGGTGAAGAGGTACGCGCCCGACGAGTTGGTCGTGGCGGTCGCGTTGACCGGACCGCTCAGCGTCACGACTACACCGGCGATGCCGTACTCGCCCCACTCCTGGATGCCGTCGCGATCCTTGTCGTACCACACATAGTCGCCGATCTTGCCGGAGTTCTTCGTAAAGCCGAAGTCGATCGTGAGGTCGACCGAATTGTTCGCGGCGAGCGAGACCGACGCCGGGCTTCCGTTCGAATCGACACCCTGGTTGGCCCCCGCGTTCGATGCACTCGGCACGTAGCCGGCCGGCGTGCCGACGGTCACGGTGTAGTTCCCCGCTCCAAGCCCGGAGAACAGGTAGGCACCGCTGGCGTTCGTGGTCGTCGTCGCCGAGGCGTCGCCGCACAGCGTGACCGTCACACCGGCGATCCCGGGCTCACCCGAATCCTGGATCCCGTTGCCGTTCGCGTCGTACCACACATAGTCGCCGATCTTCCCGACGTTCTTCGTGTAGCCGAAGTCGATCGTGTGGTCGACCGAGGAATTGGTCGCCAGCGTCACCGACGCCGGGCTCCCGTTCGAGTCGAGATTCGGATCGCCACCCAGCCCCGAAGGCGTCGCGACGTAGCCCGCCGGAGCGGCAACCGTCACGGTGTAGCTCCCCGCAGCGAGGCCGCTGAAGAGATAGGCGCCGTTGGCATCGGTCGTCGTGCTCGCCGAGGCGGCGCCGCCGAGCGTGACCGTCACGCCGGGGATGCCGGCTTCGCCGGAATCCTGGACGCCGTTGCCGTTCGCATCGTACCAGACGTAGTCACCGATCTCGCCGGTTGGCGGCGGGGGCGGCGGCGTGTACGTGTTGGTGAAGGTGAGCTGCACGCCGACGTCGTTCGCCACGAGGACCGCGGAGATCGTGCGATTCGGGATGTCGATGGTCGGAGCGGGCGGCGACAGCGGGAGGTTTGCGCCGTACGCCCAGTCGATCGCGGTCAGCGACCAGTCGGGAACGATGGACGTCTCGGTCGCGGTCGCGCGATAGCGTCCGTTGGTTTGGGTAGAGACGCTCGTCGCAAGAACGCACTGCCCGACCGGGACCGTGGTGCTCCCCTGCGAAACCACGGCTCCGTCGCTCTGACGGATGACGCTGTAATCGAAGTTGAAGGAGGCGCCGGTCTGGTTGCCGTCCTTACAGATGAAGATCTGCCCCTCGAAGGTGTGGAAGTCGCTCAGGTCGGGGCCGCCGACGACCGAGCGGGACGGGGTGGACGAGGCGAGGCCGGACGCAATCGCGTTGATGGCGGGCGATGAGACCGGGGCGCTGATCGAACCGGGACCCTCGGCGCAGGCGGCGGCGACGAGGAGGAGTGCAGCTCCGAACAGTTGGTGTGACGGGCGAGCGATGCGCATGGGAGGGAGGCGCGGAGGTGGGTGCGGCCGACGTGCCCGGCGGCCGCCCTCTTCGGCAGCGGGATGGTCTCAATGGATTGCGAGACCTCTCGCTTTGCGGAGTCGGTCTCGCGACCGGTCGCCTTTTCGGAGGGAGTGGATTGTGAGCGCGCGTTCATGCAGCGCACATGCCAGCCGACCTCGTCCGTAGTCAACCGATGGATCGGCAACTGGTTGAGTCGATCCTTGGATATGCGCGTTGTCGAGATGCCCTCGGTCGTTTGTGTGATGCGCGTCACATCCGCTGTCGCTTCGCGCCCACAGGAGCTGGCGCCTGCCTAACGGCAAGCGCGACTCGTAACCGGGTGGTCTGGATGCGTCAGGGAACCGGGGCGGTGGTCACGACTCATTCGTCGCGAGGGGCGAAAGGATCCGGAACGAGCGGCTCGACACGGGGGGTGGACGTGCCGGTACATTCTCGCGACGCTCCCTCCCCAATTTTTGCTCGGCATGACGACTCTCTCCGCATCCGCCGCTTCCACGCCTTCGTCGGCGCCAACATCGCTCCCCTCGCACGCGCGCGTCGTTGTGATAGGAGGAGGGGTAATCGGGTGCTCGGTGGCGTATCACCTCGCGCACATGGGATGTCGTGACGTCGTCCTGCTGGAGCAGCACGAGGTCACCGCAGGCACGACCTGGCATTCGGCCGGACTGATGGTGACGTTCGGCTCGACCTCCGAGACGTCGACGGAATTTCGGAAGTACACGCGCGATCTCTACGCGCGTCTCGAGGCGGAGACCGGACAGGCGACGGGATTCAAGCCGGTTGGCTTCATCGAGGTCGCCTCGGACGCCGACCGGCTCGAAGAGTACCGGCGCGTCTCCGCGTTCAACCGGCACTGCGGGATCGACGTGCAGGAGATTTCGGCGCAGGACATCGCGCGCCTCTTCCCGCTGGCGCGCACGGACGATCTCCTCGCCGGCTTCTACGTCCCGCAGGACGGTCGGGTCAATCCGATCGACGTGACGCGTGCGCTGGCGCGCGGTGCGCGCATGCAAGGAGCGACGATCATTGAAGGATGCCCGGTCACGGCGATCTCGCAGCACAATGGACGCGTGACCGGCGTGGTGACGCCCTACGGTGCGATCGAGGCGGAGTACGTGATCAACTGTGCCGGCGCGTGGGGGCGCGAGGTGGGAGCGCTCGCCGGTGTGAGCGTCCCGCTGCAGGCGGCGGAGCACTACTACCTCATCACCGAGCCGATCGCCGAAGTGTCGCAGAGCTGGCCCGTGCTGGAGGATCCGGCGTCGTACGGCTACTACCGTGAAGAGGGGGGCGGGTTGATGGTCGGGCTGTTCGAGCCGGTGTGCGCGCCATGGCGTATCGAGGGGATGCCCGCCGGCTTCGCGTTTGGGGAGATCGCGCCGGACTGGGAGCGCATGGGAGGCTACATCGAGACAGCGATGCGTCGCGTCCCGATCACCATGGAGACGGGGGTGCGCAAGCTGTTCTGCGGCCCCGAGTCGTTCACGCCGGACCTGCGCCCGATCCTCGGCGAGGCGCCCGAGCTGACGAATTTCTTCGTCGCCGCCGGGCTCAACTCGATCGGGATTCTCACCGGCGGTGGTGTCGGTCGGGCGATGGCGCACTGGATCCTCACCGGGCACCCCGACTTCGACGTGACGGGGATGCACATCGACCGGTTGCACCCGTACCAGGCGACGCCGTCGTACCGGCGCACGCGCACGGTGGAGTCGTTAGGCATGGTGTACAAGTGCCACTATCCATTCCACTCGATGCAGACGGCGCGCGGGGTGAAGCTCTCGCCGCTGCATGCGCAGCTCGCCGCGCGCGGCGCGTACTTCCGCGACGTGAGCGGGTGGGAAGGAGCCGACTGGTACTCGGCCGACGGGAGCGCTCCCGACCCTGGGGCGCCGTCGTTCGGCCGCCCCGCGTGGTTCGATCGCTGGCGCGAGGAGCATCAGGCTGCGCGCGAGGGGGTGATCCTCATGGACATGTCGTTCATGTCCAAATTCCTCGTGCAGGGGCGCGATGCCGGTGCGCTGCTCGATCGCATCTCGGCGAACGCGGTGAATGGGGCGTGCGAGCGCGTGACGTACACGCAGTGGCTGAACGAGGGCGGGACGCTCGAGGCGGATCTCACGGTGACCAAGCTCGCCGAGGACCGCTTCATGGTCGTGGCGTCCGACACCGCGCACCGCCATGTGGAGCACTGGATGCGGCGCCACATCCCGCCCGACGCGCGCGTCACTGTCACCGACGTCACATCGGCCTACGCGCAGATCAACGTGCAGGGACCGAGGTCGCGCGAGCTCCTGCAGACGATCACGTCGGCTGACCTGTCGAACGAGACGTTTCCCTTTCGGTGTGCGCGCGACATCGACATCGGGATGGCGCGTGCGCTCTGCCTGCGCATCACCTACCTGGGGGAACTGGGCTACGAACTGTACATCCCGGCGGAGCAGGCGGTCCCGACGTACGATCGCCTCGTCGAGGAGGGAGAGCGTGTCGGGTTGCGGCACGCGGGGCTCAAGGCGCTGGCGTCGCTCCGAATGGAGAAAGGGTATCGCGACTACGGTCACGACATCGACAACACCGACTCGGTGCTCGAGGCGGGGCTCGGCTTCGCGGTCGACCTCTCCAAGCCGAACGGCTTCATCGGGCGCGAGGCGGTGGTCGCGCGGAAGGCGGCGGGGGCGCTCACACGGAGGCTCCTGCAGGTGCAAGCGCTCGATCCGGCTCCCATGCTCTTTCACGCCGAGGTGGTGTGGCGCGACGGAGTGGCGGTTGGCTATGTGCGAGCAGCGTCGTACGGGCACACGTTGGGAGGGGCGGTGGGGTTGGCGATGATCGACGCCGGGGTGCCGCTGGACCAGGCGTGGATCGATGCCGGCACGTGGGAGTTGGAGATCGGTGCGCAACGCTACGCGGCGCGCGCCTCGCTCAAGCCGCTCTACGATCCGTCGAACGCGAGGATTCGCGGCTAGAAGTCATCTCCGACGTCGTGGGGTCTCCGGGCTGGCGCTGGGAGCCGGGGCAACCGACGATTCTTCGAGAGATGACCCGTAGGCCCGTGCCCGCGTGGCGCGCAGCTGCGAGCAAGTGCGCGCTTCGTTCGGTATGCAGCCGCACGCGCTCCCGGCGCACGTGCGCACGCGTCCTCGCACGTGCGTACGCGTCCTCGCACGTCGGCGCACGTCGGCGCACGTCGGCGCACGTCGGCGCACGTCGGCGCACGTCGGCGTGACGCGCGTCACGCGATGGCAGGCGGGGCCGTGCGCGCATTCCCACTGTTGCGCGGTACGCGGCGGGGTTACATAGCACGAAGCGCGCGCCCCGCGCGGCGCGTGCGCGGGGCGCGCACGCGCCATGCGCCGGGCACTACATCGGAACAGCAGGAGAAGGAGAGTCGATGATGGACGACGACGACCGCGCAACGCTCCGGCCGACCAATGCGGAATTGCAGGCGCTGTTCCTCGACGCAACGCGCGCCTGCGGCGAGGCGACCGTGGACGTGATGGATACCGGGCAGCACCTCTTCGCGCGCGCCTATTACGAGCGCAGCAGCGAGGTGCGCCCGGGCGACAAGGTCCGCGCCGGCGTCGCCATGCGCACGCTCGGTGACGACGTGCTCGTCCATCCGCTCGTGCTGCGGGAGATCTGCATCAATGGCGCAGTGCGTGCCCACGCCGTGTCCACGCGATGCATCGCTCGGCAGCGGATCGATGCCACGACGCAGTCGGTACACTCGTACTCGATCGACATGCTGCGCGACGAGCTGGCCGCGACCGTGCAGGGATGTGCAGCTCCCGCTTCGTTCGAGGAGGGGGTCGAGGAGATGCGTGCCGCCCTTCATGCCGACGCCGAGCAGGTGCTCGAGGTGCTCAACTTCGCGCGGATCGTCGGGTCGCTGGGGAGCTCGCCGGCGGCGCAGTTCGTCTACCGGAGCATCTCCCGTCTCCAGCGCCAGCTCGCGCAGGCAGGCGGGCGCGATCGAACCGCGTTCGCCTTCGGCAACGCGCTGACGGCTGCGGGACGCGACGCTCCGCTCCCGGCGGCGCGCTGGGCGCTCGAGGAGTATGGCGCGGCGGTCTTTGGCGCGTCGCGCGCACCTTCCGCTCCGCCAGTTGCAACGCTGCGCGGCCAGGCGCTCGCCGACCCGCGCGGTCGTTAGGGCGTCTCGCACGACTCCGGGGGAGTCAGGGCAATCGCGCCGGCGCGCGAACTCCCCCGAAAGCAGTAGGACGCGCCCTTCCCTGCGGGCGATCGACCTGCGACGTATGCCGAACGAGCAATGGAACGTCGCTCTCTTCTCCGTTAGTCATGTGCCACGTCCTCAAGTGCCACGACTACCGGAGCGCGTCATGATGAGATATTCGAACTTGCTGGCTGCCGCCGTTGCCGTTGCCTTCGCCGCACCGATCGGTGCGCAGGAAGCGCGTGCGAACGCGTCGCAATCCGACCTCCCGCCGGCCGTCATGCAGTCGACGACGGCGCCGTCCACACCCTCGACATCGGCGAGCGTCGCCACTCCCGCCCCGCGCCCCGGTCCCACGATGGACGCGAGCGTGGCGGGGATCCGTACCCAGTCGGCGAACGCCAAGATGCCTGCACCGGTCGCGGTCGACCGCGTTGGGCGCAATCCCGCGTTGATGATCGTTGGTGGCGCGGCGCTGGTCGTTGGCGCCATCATCGGTGGCGACGCCGGAACGATCATCATGGTCGGCGGCGCGGTGACTGGACTGGTCGGGCTCTGGAATTTCCTGCGCTAGCGCCCTACGCGATCTCACCGGGCCGAGTCGCGCGATCGTCCGTCGCGCGCATCGGGATCACGGCGGCGATGCATCTCGAGCACAGATGCGTCGCCGCTTTGGCGTGCAGGGCAAGGGCGTTCTACCTCTTTGGGGAGAGCGTGCCTCTTCCCACCGATTGCGGCTGACGGTAATAGGCGACAACTCCCCTCACGGGCGATAGCGCGAGCGGGACAGCATCCCTACCGTTCCCGACGTGACATGACTGGCATGGCGACGCCTTCTGTCGCACGACATCGCATAGCGTCGCGCGTGCGCAACGCGCCATCGCACCTGGCATTCGGGTGCGCCCACATCCCCTCAACCGCACTCCGCTCATGCGCCTCTCCCCCATCGCAGGCATCCTGCTGGTTCTCGCCGGAGGCTTCGTGCTGATCAACGGCGGGAGCTTCACCACCCGGCGCGACGTGCTCAAGGTCGGCGACATGAAGGTGTCCGCCGAAGAGCAGCATCCTATTCAACCGTGGATTGCAGGGACGGCGATCGTCGCCGGTGTGGCGCTCGTCGCCGCCGGTGCACGGCGCCGCGCGTAGTCCGGTGCTTCCCCTTCATTTCCCCTCACGCAACGGAGCCGTTCCCATGTTACAGACCATTGCGATTGTGCTGATCGTGCTGTGGGCACTTGGACTCGTCGGCGGCTACGCGATCGGCGGATTCATCCACCTCCTCCTGGTGATCGCGATCATCATGTTGGCCGTGCGCTTCTTCACCGGACGCCCGGTCACCTGACGCGCGGATCGCGCGAGCGCGGCGCACGCGCGTGTGCGCCGCGCTCGCGTCCTGAACGAATGCGTGTGTACTCCAGCACTCCAGAACCTGTACTTTTCCGAGGCAAGACCATGATTCACAGAGCGACTGCCGGGCGACGCGCCCGTGTCATGCACGGCGCACTCCTCCTGGCGTTCACGCTGTCGAGCGTTGGCTGCGCATCGATGAACCGCAAGGAGAAGGGCGCGGTCATCGGTGCCGCGACCGGCGCCGCGGTGGGTGGCGTGATCGGCAACAACACGGGCTCCACGGCGCGTGGCGCGATCATCGGCGCCGTGGTCGGCGGCGCGGCTGGCGCCATCATCGGGCACCAGATGGACCAGCAGGCGAAGGAGCTCAAGGTCCAGATCCCGGGCGCGGTGGTCGAGCGCGTGGGTGAGGGGATCCAGGTGACGTTCGCATCGGGGCTCCTCTTCGACTTCGATTCCGACATGATCCGCGCCGATGCCGGACAGAACCTCACCGAGCTCGCCAAGAGCCTGCAGAAATATCCCAACACCGACGTCCTCATCGTCGGGCACACCGACGCGCTCGGGAGCGCCGAGTACAACCAGGCGCTGAGCACGCGCCGCGCGGAATCGGCGGCACGCTACCTCGAGAGCAGGGGAGTCGCGATGTCGCGCTCGCGCGTCTCCGGCAGGGGAGAGTTGGAGCCACTGGCCACCAACGAGACCGAAGCCGGGCGTCAGCTGAACCGCCGCATCGAAGTCGCAATCTACGCCAACAAGCAGGCGCGTACGGCAACGCCGTAGCGTCGGCCAACATCAAGAGCATCGTCGCGCAGTCCGGCGACGAGCACGATCGCAGCGGGAGGGCGCGGGCCGGCGTCCTCCCGCTGTGCCGTTCGGATGGCCGAATGGGCGGCCGGCAAGAAGAGTCGCGGCGGATCCGGCGCGCCCGCCGGCCCTGCCCGACACGGCACCAGCCGCGTCGCCTGACTAGAATGGAAGAAGCGCGATTCGTGCGCGTTCGCGATGCGCGCGCCCGTCCTTGTCCCTCTCGAATGGTCCTTTCGGCAGCGTTTCCCGCGGCGGGAACCCCGTGACGTCCCCGTCCCCGTCCACGATCTGGCAGCGCGTCCTGCGGCTGCGCTCCGACCTGCTCGAGAGCCCGTCGCCACGCTTGGCCGACGAGAGCACGTGGTACACGGAGCACACGGCGCTCCTCATCAGCACCCTCAAGTGGTCCCTGCTTGGAGCGACGGCGGGGCTCTGCGTCGGGCTCGGGACACGCGGCTTTCTCTGGACGCTTGCGTGGGCGCCACACGCGGTGGAATCGGTCACTCGCGGAGCCTTCCCCGCCTTTTGGCTCCTGCCGCTCGCCCTCCCGCTCTCCGTCTGGCTCATCCACACCTTCGCCCCCGAGGCACGCGGTCACGGGACCGAGGCGGTGATTGCTGCCGTGCACCAGCGATCCGGGCGGGTGGACTGGATGATCGCCCCGATCAAGCTCGCCGCCACCGTGCTGACGCTGGCTGTCGGCGGTTCGGTGGGGAAGGAGGGGCCGGCGGCGCAGATCGGCGCCGCGATCACGAGCCTCTTTGCCGACATCCTTCGGCTGGTCGATGAGGACCGTCGTCGGCTGGTGATCTGCGGGATCAGCGCCGGCTTCGCCGCGGTCTTTGGCACGCCGGTCTCGGGGGCACTCTTCGGGGTGGAAGTACTCTACCTCGGGCGGCTCGACTACACGGTAATTTTTCCCGCGTTGGTGGCGGGGATCGTCGGCCACCTCGCCTGCGGCGCCGCCCCGCCGTTCCCCCTCCTGCACGATGCCTTTGGACAGGCGGGTCAGGTCCGCATCATCCTCACGTCGATCGCGTCGGGGGCGATGTTCGGGCTCGTCGCCCTGCTCCTCATCGAGACGCTGCGATTTCTCGAGCACGGGATCGCTCGGCTCCGCGCCAACCGCTACCTCGTGGCAGCTGGCGGAGGACTCTTCCTGGTGGCGCTCTTCGCGATCGCTGGTGAGCAGTACGGCGGGCTCGGCGTCGATACGATCAACGGCGTGTTGTCTGGGACGATGGTGATCAGCGCCGCGGCATTCCTCTTCAAGATCATCGCGACCGCGGTGACGCTCGAGACCGGGGGGAGCGGGGGGATCATCACGCCGGTCTTCTTCATCGGCGCCACTAGCGGCGCGCTGCTGGCGCGATTGTTCGGCGTTCCGTCGGGATTGCTCGCGGCGTTCGGCATCGTGTCGGTGCTCGCCGCGGCGGCCAACACACCGCTTGCCGCCGCCGTCATGGCGATCGAGGTCCTTCCGGCGCACGAAGGGGTCTACGCGGCGCTGGCCGCGGCGACAGCTTTCCTCATGGTGGGGCACCGGAGCGTATACGCCAGCCAGAAGCTCGGTTTCTCCAAGTCGGGCGGCCTCGAGATGCCGCTCGGCGGTACGATCGGCGAGATAGACCGGGCGTCGCTCCGCATCCGGAAGGGGAGCTTCACCGAGCGCGTGCACGGTCTTGGGCGAACATGGATCGAGCCCACCGATCCCCCCGACGGCACGCTGTAGGCACTCGCTCCCCCCGACAACCTCACTCGGCGCCCGCTGCGGCGCCTGACGCCATGACCGAATCGCCCAACTCGCGCCACATCGACCTGCGCTTCCTCGAAGGGCCGCGCTCGCGCTGGTCGGAGCTGGTGAGTGTGCTGAGCATCGCCCGCGAGTTCATCGAGGGATTCCGCCGGCTGCACTTCGTTGGACCTTGCGTGACGTTCTTCGGGAGCGCGCGCTTCAAGGAGGACCACGCGTATTACGCCGCCGCTCGCGAGCTGGCGTCGCGCATCGGGAGTGTAGGGTTCACGATCATGACCGGCGGCGGGCCGGGGATCATGGAGGCGGCGAACCGCGGGGCGCGGGAAATCGGCGCGCGCAGCGTCGGCTGCAACATCCGCCTCCCGCACGAGCAGGCACCCAATCCCTATCTCGACATCAGCCTCACCTTCGAGCGCTTCTTCGTCCGCAAAGTGCTCCTGATCAAGTACAGCGTTGCCTACGTGGTCATGCCCGGTGGCGCCGGCACGGTCGACGAACTGTTCGAGACGATCACGCTCATCCAGACCGGGAAGTTGCGCGACTTCCCCATTCTGCTCTACGGCAAGGAGTACTGGGCGCCGATGCTCGCGCAGATCGACCGGATGGTCGCCGAGGGAACGATCGGAGCGAAGGAGCTCGCCTTCGTGTACGTGGCCGACAGCGTGGACGAAGCAACGACGCTCCTGCAGCAGCAGCTCGTGTCGCTCTGGCAGCAGCTTGGCAAGCGGCGCGACACGCCGAAGTGGTGGTTTCTCGAGCGCGCGGTCGCGGCGCCGCCAGCTGCACGCTGACGCAACGCGACGCGCGAGTCCGCGCCGGCTAGCACGCGACGAGACGCATCCCGGGCCACGTCGCGAGCTGGCGGAGGGCTACGTCGCAGCCGCGTCGAATTCGGCGACGATGCCCTCGATCCCCGGCCAGGCGTCGGGGCTGTAGCGGGCGAGGGTGCGCAGGTAGCGCATCCCATCCTCGCCATGCTTCTCGCGCACGGCCGCCGCGGCGCCCGGGACGACGGCGGCGTCGGCAAATGGCGGTTCGAGCGACTCCGGCATCACGCCCCTCTCGTGCGCCACGCCCGCCGCATCGAGGAAGGTCATCTGGATGGCCGGTTCGAGCTGCACGTAGAGGAGGTGCAGGAGGTCGAGCTCGTCTTCCGGCAATTCCGCTTTGGAGCGCACGACCTCGCGGGCCAGTCGCTCCGCCGGCCATGTCTGCAGCGTCACGGCGCGAAAGCCACCGGCCTTGCGGGTGAGGAGGCGTTGCACGAAGCGCGCGCGCGTCTCGCGGCTCAACTGGATGGCATGGAGGACCAGCGCCACGCGCTGATCGGGCGAGAGACTGCGATAGGGCGACAGCTTCGACATTGCGGCGGGCATCGGGGAAGTGGGTGCACGCGGAAGAGGACGTGCACGAGTGGAGTGTAGCGGCATTGCGCGCTGCAGTGAACATGCGTCAAACGCGAAGGGTCCAGCGATCGTTCGCAGCAGCGGAAGTGCTTTCGGCGTAGACGAGGGTGAGCGCTCGTGGCTACGCCGCCTGGCGCGTCGCGCGCTCACCGTAGCGGCACCTTGCGCCTTGCGCCGCAGCTGCGCAGTCTCGCCGCTCTTGCACTCCCCCGCTCCCGCTTCCCGCCCCATGCGTCGCCTCCCGGTTGCTTCGTTGGTCGTCACAGCCGCCCTGCTTGCTTCGCCGCTCCACGCACAGGTCGCCCCGCCTGACGATGCGGCCGCCGTCGCACTCAGCGCCTGGATCTCCTTGCTCGCCCCGCCGGGCGCCGAGGAGGAGAGCGCCGCGCGGGTGGCGAAGGCGCTCCCTGGTTGGAGCGTCGACCAGTTCGGGAACGCGGTGCGGCGACTCGGGAGCGGGACGCCGCGCCGAGTGGTGGCGTGTGGGCTCGACGTCCCCGCGTATGTGGTCAGCCAGATCACGAGCGACGGCTACCTGCGCGTGCGACGCACGGGGAACGCGACGCACCCGCTCTGGGATCAGTTCCACGAGGCGCAGCGTGTCGCGGTGATCACGGCGCGCGGATCGCGCGCAGGGGTTGTCGCGGTCGCCAATGGCCACTTCACGCAGCAGCATCGCGCCGACACGGTCGCGAGCACGATGGACGACTTGTGGGTCGATGTCGGCGCCGGCAGCGCCGCCGAGGTGCGTGCCGCGGGGATCGCCCTCCTCGACCCGCTCACGATCGACCGCCCGGCGTGGAGCTTCGGACGCTTTGCCGCGGGACCGGGAGCGGGCGCGCGCGCCGGCTGCGCCGCCGTCGCCTCGCTGGTGTACGGCCAGGTGCAAGACGGGGAGACGGTGCTGGTGGTGAGCAGCGGCCGGAGCTACGGGTGGCTCGGGCTCTCGCGCCTGATGTCGTCGTTAGGTACGGTGGCGTCGCTCACGCTCCTCGAGGACGGCGTGCGCGGCAGCTCCGGCCCGTTCGAGTCGGCCGACGCGCTCGGCAACCGCCGCGCCTCGCTCGCCCGCACCACCGATGCGCAGCAGGTGCGGGTGCTCGCCCCGCGCGTGCGCTACGCCGGGAGCCTCGTCGAGACGATCGATGCCGATGACGCCCGCGCGCTCCGCCGCGAAGTGGCGCGCGTGGCCGGCGTGCAGCTCGCCGACGATGCGGCGTGGGTGGCGCCGCCCCCGGCGCGCGCCGCGACGCTCGCGCCGCGCGCCGGAACGCAGGGGACGATCGAGCGGCAATGGATGTCGCTCGCCGACCTCCCGGGCGTAAGCGGACACGAGGGACCGGTGCGCCGCGCGGTGCTCGCCGCCATGCCGGCGTGGGCCCGCAAGCGCGCGGTTGTCGATTCCATGGGCAACATCATCCTCGCGATGGGACCACCGCGCGATACGGTCGCCTTCCAGGCGCACATGGATGAAGTGGGCTTCGAGGTCGCATCGATCCTCCCCGACGGACGCGTGACACTTCGAAGCCGAGGCGGTGCGGTGCTCCCGTCGTGGGAGGGCGTGCCAGCGCTTCTCCACTTCGATGTCGACACCGACGCGTCCAGGCCGCCACTGCGTGGTGTCTTCGTCCCGCGCGACTCCGGGCGCACGCGCTCCCCCGCCGCACTCACCGCCTGGTTCGGGATGGACGGTGTGCAGCTGACGGCGCTTGGCGTGCACCCCGGGATGAGCCTCACCGCCTACAAGCGCGCAGACAGACTCCTCGGCACGCGCATCACCGGACGCGCGAGCGACGACCGCACGGGGAGTACCACGCTCCTCATGGCGCTCGGGCAGATCGGCGAAGCATCGCTCACGCACGCGGTCCTCTTCGTCTGGACGGTGCAGGAAGAAGGAGGGCTCAACGGCGCGCGTTACTTCGGCGATCGCTTCGGCCGAACGCTGCAGCGCGTCTACAGCATCGACACCTTCGTCTCGAGCGAGACGCCCAAGGAATCGCCGCACTTCGCCTTCACGCCGTTAGGCAGCGGCCCGGTGCTCCGCGGACTGGACAACAGCAGCCTCGTGCCGCGCGACGAGCGCGAGCGGATCATCGGCATCGCGCGCGCGCAAGGGATTCCGCTGCAGGTCGGGACGACGTTCGGCGGGACGGACGGCTCGGCGATCCAGCAGTGGGGACCGCCGAACATCGGGCTCTCATGGCCCGGGCGGTATTCTCACGGGCCGGCGGAAGTGCTCGATCTGCGGGACGTCGACAACCTGGTGCGACTGGTGGTGGCGGTGGCGCGGGCGAAGTAGGCGCGCGTGGCACCGGAGCTGCGGCTCATCCCGCCCTCACTCCCCCACAGGCGCGCACGCGCACAGATTGCGCTTCCCGCCTACTCTCCCGCCCGCTCATTCGCGACCCGATCCGCAGGAGCTCGTCAGTGCTGCGCTACTCCGCTCTTCTTCTCCTCCTCGGCTGCGCGTCGTCGCAGATGTCGTCCACCAGCGCCGCGCCGGACGCGAGCTCTTCGGGGGTACGAATCCCTGCTGCAGGAGCGGTGTGGCCCGACGAAGGGCCGGCATCCTGGCCCGCGCGCCCGACGCACACCGACATCACGGCAAACGACCTGCGGAGCCGCCTCTATGCCTTTGCCCACGACTCGATGGAAGGGCGGCGCATCGGTGAGCCCGGGAACTACAAGGGGACGGCGTGGATCGCCGCCGAGTTCAAGCGGCTTGGACTCAAGCCCGCCGGCGACAACGGGACGTACTTTCAGGATCTCCCGTTTGGCCCGATCGGGATCGAGGTAGCCTCGGCCAGCCTGACGAGTGGCGGTTCTGCGTTGAGCGTGCGAAACGATTGGGTCCCGATCTCGCCGGCGATGGGGGGCGGGCTCGGAGGATCGGCGCAGTTCAGCGATGCGCAGACGGTCTTCGCCGGACGCTGGGGCGATTCGACGGCGCTCGATCCCGCGGTCTTCCGTGGAAAGGTCGCCGTCTTCGTCGCGTCGTCTGACTCGCCGGGAGCGGAGCAAGCGCCCCGCCCCGCTCCGGTCCTCATGCGCTGCGATTCGTTTCCCGACATGTTCGGCGCCGCGGCTGCGGCAAACGTCGAGGCCGAGCGACGCGCCGGTCGCCTCCCGACACCGCCGCGCGGTGGATTCGGTCCGCAGACCACGCGCGACGGACGCGCGCAGGCGGCGGGCGCGGTTGGCGTGCTGCTGATCTCGAACTCGCCACTTTCGCCTAACGCCGCGGCGCAGGCCTTCGCCCAGCGGATGACGATGCAGCCCGCATCGCAGGGATCGGCGCGCGACATCGGCGGTGCGCTCGTGGCGCCCGGCGTTGCTACCCGCCTCTTCGGGCGGTCGGCGAGCGGGCTGACCGTCGGGACGACGGGGCAGCCGGTGAGCGGGCGTTGGACCTACGCGTGGAAGAAGTCGGCGACACCGGCGCGCAACGTGATCGCGATCCTTCCCGGTTCCGATCCCTCGCGCGCCGCCGAGTACGTCCTCGTGGGCGCGCATAACGATCACGTGGGGATCAACAACACCGTGGTCGACCACGACTCGCTGCGCGCGGTGAACACGGTCACGCGGCGACAGGGGGCGAACGATCCGGCGTGTCGCCCTACCGTGGCGCAGCAGCGCGCGATCGACTCGCTCATCGCCCGGGCCCGCAGCATCCGCCCGCCGCGTCGCGATTCGATCATGAACGGCGCCGACGACGATGGCTCGGGAACGGTGGTCATGATGGAGATCGCCGAGAAGTTCGCGTCAGAGAAGCCGGCGCGCTCGATCATCTTCATCTCGCACCAGGGCGAGGAAGGGGGGCTGCTTGGCTCTCGCTGGTTTGTCGATCATCCCACCGTGCCGCTCAACCAGATCGTGGCGGCGCACAACATGGACATGGTCGGCAAGGGGCGGGTGGAGCAGGTCAAGTTCGGCGGTCCGGCATCGGTGCAGATGCTCGGTGCGCGTCGCCTCTCGCGCGAGTTCGGCGACATCATCGATTCGGTGAATGCGACGCGCCAGGAAGTGATGGCGATCGACAAGTCGTGGGAGGTGAAGGCGAATCCCCTCAACCGCTTCTGCCGCAGCGACCAGGTGAACTACGTCCGCAAGGACGTCCCGGTCACCTACTTCTCGCTCGGCTACGCGCAGGACTATCACCAGCCGACCGACGAGCCGCAGTACATCGACTACGAGCATGCGGCGCGCGTGGGGCGCTTCATCCACGACGTGATGTGGGCGATCTCGGAGCGGAAGGACCGGCCGGCGATTGCGGGGGCGGATCCGGACTTCCCAAACTGCAGATAGGACATAGAAGACGAGTTTTCTGAAGACGAGAGGACGAGAGGTCGGGGGTGCGATGGGAGTGATCGCGCGGCCGTAGGCGGCGCACTCCCGTCACTCGTCTTCCGTTTCCCGTCTGCCGACCCTCGTCTGCTGTCCACCTTCTCTCCCCTTCCGCTCCTCGGTCGCTCGGCGTAACTCAGGGTTGTCTCCCACCCTCGCGCCATGCGCCGCTTTTCGCCTAGACACTTCGCACCCATCGTCGCGCTTGCCACTACCGCGTCGTGCAGCGGAGGTGGCGACGGGGGGAGCGGTGGGGGGGCCACTACCACGCCGATCGTTCGCGATGCGCGCATCGGGACGGTGGCGCCAGCGAACGCGAGTGGACAGTGGGTGATGCCGGCGGGGGACTACGCCAACTCACGCTACTCCGATCTCTCCGACATCAACGCGTCGAACGTGAGCGGGCTCAAGGCGGCGTGGACCTTCTCCACCGGCGTGTTGCGCGGCCATGAGGGGCAGCCGCTGGTCATCGACAACACGATGTATCTCGTCACGCCGTACCCGAACGTGGCGTACGCGCTCGACCTCACGCAGCCGGGCTATCCGCTCAAGTGGAAGTTCCGCCCGGAGAACGACGAGCGCGCCACCGGCAAGGCGTGTTGCGACCTGGTCAATCGTGGCGCGTCGTTCGCCGACGGGATGCTCGTCTATAACCTCCTCGACGGACATACGGTCGCGGTCGATGCGGCGACGGGCGACCAGCGCTGGCGCACGAAGGTCGTCGACGTTGCAACTGGCGAGACGATCACGATGGCGCCGATCATCGTGAAGGACATGGTGATCGTCGGCTCGTCGGGCGGGGAGATGGGGGTGCGCGGATTCCTCGCCGCGCTCGATCTCAAGACCGGCGCCGAGCGGTGGCGCGCATACAACATCGGCCCCGATGCCGACGTGAAGATCACGTCGCGCTTCGCCCCCTATTACGCGCAGGACAAGGGGACCGACCTCGGCGCTACGTCGTGGCCGGGCGATGCGTGGAAGCGAGGGGGCGCCGCCTCGTGGGGATGGGTGTCATACGATCCCGAACTCAACCTCCTCTACTACGGCACGAGCAATCCCGGGCCGTGGAACCAGGACCAGCGCCCCGGCGACAACAAGTGGTCGTGCGCGATCCTCGCGCGCGACGCCGATACCGGGGAGCTGCGGTGGGTCTACCAGATCACCCCGCACGACTTGTGGGACTACGACGGGGTGAACGAGAACATCCTCGTCGACATGCCGGTCAAGGGGACGATGCGGAAGGTGCTCGTGCACTTCGATCGCAACGCCTTCGCCTACACGATCGACCGCGCCACGGGCGAAGTGCTCCTCGCCGAGCCGTTCGCGCCGATGAACTGGTCGTCGGGTGTCGATCTCGAGACGGGGCGACCGACGGTGAATCCGGCGAAAGCGACAAAGCAGGACGTGCTGGTCGAGGACATATGCCCTTCGCTCGAGGGAGGTAAGAACCAGCAGCCGGCCGCCTTCTCGCCGCAGACCGGGCTCTTCTACGTCCCGACCAACAACCTGTGCATGGACTACAAGGGGCGTGCGGTGAAGTACTATCCCGGCACCCCCTACATCGGCGCAGATGCCCCGGAGAAAGGCGGACCAGGAGGCTACAAGGGAGAGTTCATCGCCTGGGACGCGAGCAGCGGAAAGAAGATCTGGGGAATCCAGGAGCCCTTCCCCGTCTGGGGCGGGGCGATGGTGACGGCGGGGAACGTGGTCTTCTACGGAACGCTCGACGGATGGTTCAAGGCGGCGAACGCGACGACCGGCGCCGAGCTGTGGAAGTTCAAGGTGGGATCGGGGGTCGTGGGGAATCCGGTCACGTATCGCGGTCCCGACGGAAAGCAGTACGTGGCGATCTACGCCGGCGTGGGCGGCGACATGGGGGCGCTGATCGCCGGCGATGTCGCCTCGAACCTCCCGCACGACGTGCGTGAGCGAGGCACCACCCTCCCCGACCTTGCGCGCTACACGAGTTGGGGCGGGATGCTCTTCGTCTTTGCCCTGTGAGGATGCGATGACGCGACCACGCTCCCTCCTCGCAATCGCGGTGGCGGTCGGCATCGGCGCTGCTGGCTCGGCAACTCGCGCGAACTCCGAGCGCGTCGCCGCGCGACCCGACGAGTCGCCCGCGACGACGCTCACCGCGCGCGACATCCGTCAGCCGCAATCGACGACCGGAGCCACGACCCCCGCGGCACCTCCATCGCCGCAAGTCGCGTTCGGCGAGAAGCTCTTCGTCAGCTACAATTGCGGCGACTGCCACGGAGCCGGCGGGGCCGGCGCGATGGCGCCAAGCCTGCAGGACAACCGCTGGCACTACGGCGGGACGCAGGACGAGGTGTTCCGGTCGATCGCCGAAG
Source organism: Gemmatimonadaceae bacterium (assembly GCA_044225935.1). Lineage (GTDB taxonomy): Bacteria > Gemmatimonadota > Gemmatimonadetes > Gemmatimonadales > Gemmatimonadaceae > SCN-70-22. The sequence continues at coordinate 61,093 of JBGAHX010000002.1, read as the reverse complement.
GGCGCCCCGGTGGGATGCCGACCTGGGGAGCGATCATCCCCGGGCCGGAGATGATCGCGCTCGCCGCCTACGTGCGTTCGTTAGGCGAGGGGAAGGACCTGACGACGGAGAACTTCACTGGCGCCACGGTCGAGCGGTCGGGGCGCTGACGGTCGCGCCCCTCGCGCTACGAACATCGTCGCCATCCGGAGCACTCGACGCCCCTGAGTCCGTGCGACCGGCGTTGCCGCCCCCCTGGCGAGCCCACGCACTCAGTGCGCCTCCATCATCGCCTCGGGGGCGGCCGCGGGGGCCTTGCCGAGGAGGAGGATCGACGGCGCCACGATCACGAAGACCGCGAGGACGAAGATCCAGGCGTCGTTGTAGCTGAGCATCGTCGACTGCCGTTGCAGCTGCCCGTTGAGCGCGGCCAGCGCCGCACTCTTGGCATGCAGCGCGTCCATCCCCTTCGCGAGAAATCCGCGGGTGAGCATCTGGAGGCGCTGGTCGGTGAGGGGATCCCCCTGCACCACCGACGCCGTCAGGTCGACCCGGTGCGTCTGGGCCATCACGTTCACCCGGTTGGCCAGCACCGCGATCCCGAACGCTCCACCTAACTGCCGAGAGAGGTTGATGAGCCCTGAGGCCTGTTGCGCCTCGGACGGTTTGATGCTGCGGTAGGCGGCTGCGTTGATGGGGACGAAGAGCAACCCGAGCCCGAAGCCGCGGACGAGGAGCGCCAATCGTACGTCGCCTTCGCCCGCGTCGGTCGTCAGGTGCCCCATGATGTACATCGACACCGCGAACAGGATCACGCCGCAGGCGATGAGCAATCGCGGATCGGCCTTGGGGACCTTCCCGTTGAGGAGCGCCCCGCAGAAGAGCGCGCTGATTCCCGTGGCGATCCCGCCGGGGAGCATCACCAGTCCGGTCTCGGTCGGCGTGAAGTGCAGGATCCCCTGGGCGAAGAGGGGGAAGAGGAACACCCCGCCGTAGAGCCCGAAGCCTAACGCCACGAACAGGAACAAGGAGGCCGAGAGCGTGCGGTTCTTGAGCACGCGAAAGTTCACCACCGGGTGCGTGTTGCGCGGGTGCAGCTCCCACCAGAGCATCGCGGCGAGCGACGTGGTGGCGAGGATCGCCATTCGCACGATGATCTTGTCATCGAACCAGTCCTTGGCGTTTCCCTCTTCGAGGACGTACTGCATCCCGCCGACTCCAATGGTCAGCAGCGTGATCCCGAGCCAGTCGACGCTCCCGGTGTGCGCCTGCTGGTCTGGCGGGTCGCGCAGGAAGCCGTTGACGAGGATGGTCGACACGATCCCGATCGGGACGTTGATGAAGAAGCACCAGTGCCAGGCGTAGTTGTCGGTGATCCACCCGCCGAGCGTCGGCCCGAGCGTCGGCGCCACGATCACACCGAGCATGAAGACCGCCTGCACCAACCCTTGCTCCTCGAGCGGGAAGATCTGTCTAAGCGTCGCTTGCGCGGTCGAGAGGAGCGCGGCACCGCCGGCCCCCTGCAGGATGCGCCAGAAGACCAGCTCCACCAGCGAGTTGGAGGTCCCGCAGAAGAACGAGGCGAAGATGAAGACGATGATCGACGCCGTGAGGTAGCGCCGGCGCCCGAACCTCGCGGCGAAGAACGCCGTCATCGGAAGGAAGATGACGTTGGCGAGGATGTAGCCGGTCGAGACCCAGCCGATCTCTTCCTGCGTCGCGCCGAGGTTTCCCGCCATCTGCGGGAGCGCCACGTTCACGATCGTGGTGTCGAGCACCTCCATGATCGCCGCGGTGATGAGCCCCGCGAGGATGAGCCAGCGATAGCGCCTAACGAACGCCGCGGCGTCACGGGCACGCTGTGCGCGCCCTTCGGCGTCCCCGGAGATGTGCGCCGCCGGGAGTGCATGTGCAGCAGGTGATGTCATGGTGACGAAAAGTAAGCGACGGCGCGTCGCTCGGAGGCTACGGCTGCGCTCCTCGTTCGTACACCGTCTTTCCGCCCACCACTGTTCGCAGAACCTTAGCGTCGCGAATCGTCTCCGGAGGGATCGCCGTGATGTCGCGATCGAGGATCACGAAGTCCGCGAGCTTTCCGGCCTGCAGCACGCCAAGGTCCTTTTCCGTGAAGCCGGCGAACGAGCTTCCTGCGGTGTAGGCGCGAATCGCCTCGTCGACAGTGATCTTCTGCTCCGGCACCCATCCACCGGGCTGTTTGTCGTCGAGCGTGCGACGCGTGACGGCGGCGTAGATCCCCTCGAGTGGCGTCGGAGGGGCGACGAACCAGTCGGAGCCGAAGGCGAGCGTGACCTTGTGGTCGAGGAAGGTGCGAAACGCATACGTCCCCTTGGCGCGCTCCGGTCCAATGACGCGATCGGCCCACCGTCCGTCGTCGATCGCGTGGTACGGCTGCATCGAAGGAATCACGCCAAGCTGGGCAAAGCGGGCGAAGTCCTCGGGAGCGATGTGCTGGGCGTGCTCCACGCGGAAGCGACGGTCGCGCGCGCCGTTCTCCTGCTCCACCCGCGCGAAGATGTCGAGGATCGTCGCGTTCGCGCGGTCGCCGATCGCATGCACGAAGACCTGCAGCCCCGCCTTGTCGGCTCCGGAAATCCACGTGTAGAGGTCCTCGGGCGTGTTGACGAAGAATCCCGAGTCGCGCGGGGCATCGGTGAAGGGCGCCTTCATCGCCGCAGTGTGCGAGCCGAGCGAGCCGTCGACGAATCCCTTGAGCGCGCCGATGCGGAGCCACTCGTCGCCGCGTCCACGCGCGGCGATCGTGTCGCGCAGCTTCTCCCAGGTGCTGAGCGGAACGGCCGAGTAGATGCGCGTCGTCAGGCGCCCCGCCGCGCGCGCGCGCTGGAAGACGATGAGGTCGTTCCACGAGCCGATCTTCGCGTTGGCGCTCCCCACGTTATGTACCGAGGTCACGCCGTTGGATGCGACATAGTGCATCGCCGAGTCGAGCGCCGCATCTTCCTGCGCGGGCGAGGGATCGGGAACGTGGCGATCGACGAGGTCCATCGCGTTGTCCTTGAACACGCCCGCCGGCTCGCCGGACGCGTCGCGGATGATCGTCCCCCCCTCGACGTCAGGCGTGTCGCGCGTGATCCCGGCCGCCTTCATCGCCGCACTGTTCGCCAGCTGCATGTGCCCGTCGAGGCGATTCACCCAGACGGGATGGTCGGGCGTGACCGAGTCGATCCAGGCGCGCGTGGGGAGCGTTCCCCCCCACAGCTCGTGATCCCAGTCGCCCCCGGTGATCCACGTCCCCTTGGGGACGGTGGCGGCAAACGCCTTGATGCGGGCGATGAACTCCTCGGGCGTTCTGGCATCGCGCAGTTGGACCGACGAGAGGCGAAAGCCCCCGTCGATGAAGTGCACGTGCGCGTCGATGAATCCCGGGACCACCATCTGTCCCTGCGCATCGATCGGCGTCACGTCACGCGCGAGCTTGCGGATCTCCGCACTCGATCCGACCGCCGCGATCCGATCCCCGCGCACCGCGATCGCATCCGCCCACGGCCGCCGCGCGTCGCCGGTCCAGACGCGCGTATTCACAACTGCCATGGTGATCGGTTGCTGTTCCACGGCGCAGGCGGGAAGCAGGAGGAGGAGCGCTACGCGGGAGAGGCGCATGTGCTTGGACGGGAGACGGGGGACGGGAGACGGGAGTGCCGCCGCGTTGCGCGCGGCGGCGGACGGGAGGTGCGGGCGAACGTGCGCGATGACGGACCGGATTCCAACAAAGCGAGCGGCGCAGCCGCTCGCACCCCCGTCTCCCGTCTCCCGTCCCCCGTCTGCCTGACCTACCTCCGCTCCATCGCATCCCGCACATCCAGCAGGATTTCGAAATACAGCTGCTCGCGCCGGTACGCGAAATCGAGCGACGCCATCTGCGAATCGTCGCCAGTCGCCTTGGCGCGTTCGAACGCCTCGCGGTACATGTCGTCGAGGTTGGCCAGGATGCGTTCGCGGGAGCGGGACATGCGGGTTCTCTCTATGGCTCTGGAGGTGAGACGGGGCGCTTCGTCGAACGCGGGCGCGCGACGCGCCGCATCGCTCGATTCGATCGCATCGAGGACGTACTTCTTCGCCGCCCCCATGAAGAGGCGACGCGGATTGAGCGGATCGGGCATGAAGTGGTCGACACGGACAAGCGCGCGCTACAATGGCGCGCTCCCAAGCTAGCGCCCCCCACCCCCCCGCGCGACGACTCCGCGCCCTTCACTCGATCTTATCACGGCTCCCCTCGTCCTCTCGTCTTCTCGTCTTCAGAAAACTCGAAGAAGACCGCTTCCTCGATCACCTTCCCCGCCTTGAGATGTTCAATCACGATCCGCTCGAGGAGCGCCGGCGTCACGCCGTGATACCAGATCCCCTCGGGATACACGCAGACGATCGGACCGCCGGCGCACACCCCGAGGCACGGCGCCTCGCTCCGCTTGACCCGGGTGGGTCCGAAGAGGAGATCCTCGCGCTGCAACAGCGCCGCCAGCTGCGAGTAGAGCGCCCGCCCCTGACGGCTCGGCGAGCAGAAGCTCCCCGTGCACACCAGTACGTGCCGCGAGTAGCGCTCCATGACCGGGAGCGGCACGTTGGACCTCGGCGGCGTGCTCATCGCACCAGCGCCAGCACGATTTCCGCCACGATCAGCACCACGATCGCCACCTCCAGCGCCTCGGCGCGCGCCGCCTGCGCCTCGGCGTTGAGCATCCCGTACGTCTCGCGCACCAACTCCAGCTTGCGGTCCACCCCCGTTCGCCACTGCTCGCCGCGAAAGATGTCGAGCGCCGCGGAATAGATGCGCGCGAGATAGACGTCGTCGGTGACCTTGAGCGAGTTCTCGACGCGCTCGACGAGTTCGGACGAATCGGCGTACAGGCGCTGCATGTCCCCCAACAATCCGGAGTAGCGCCGCGAGAACAATCGCAACGACGTCCCGCGCGCCGCTTCGATGCGGTCGTAGAGCTTGGGGATCTCGGCGTCGAGGATCGCGTCGTAGTAGCGGAGCTCCAGCAATTGCGCGTTTGCGAATTCGAGGATGTACTCCACGTCGTTCGCCCCGTCGGCCGGATCCATCACCAGCGCGTTGTCCCAGGTGAGGAGCGCGAGGTCGTCCTGATAGTACGAATGGCGGTGCTGCAACAGGTCATCGCGGGCGCGTCTCGAGAGTGCGCGTCGTTCGTTGAGGAGGAGCGGCGCCACATCGACGCCGCGCAGGAGCGCCTCACTCGTCAGGCGGTTCCCTTCGGCGTCGAGCACCTCGCGCAAGCGAAAAACGACGTAGTCCTCGCGCACGTGCGCGCGGTGCGGACGCTCGATCGCCGGCGTGATGCGCTCGAAGAGGAGTCGGGCGTGATGCTCGAGCAACTCGGGGATCGAGGTATCGGCGTCGATCGCGTTGCCGAACGTCGCGAAGTCGTCCCACGCCATCTCCTCGGGCGCGCGTACGCGCGCGCATAACGAGACCACGCCAAAATCGAACAGACGCGCCGAGACCTCGGCGTCCATCGCCTGTGACCCGATCGTGACGCGCTCGCCGCCGAGGATGACGGCAATCGGCGGGTTGGCGATCTGCAGCGACGACGCCTCGCCGCGCACCACTCGCACCCGCTCCGGCGCGCTCGCGGCCAGCAGGTCGAGCGCGCGATCGAGCGAGATCGAGTACCCCACGTCCAGAAGGCGATAGGCGTGCGCCGCTCCGTGCAGGACGGTGGTCACGCGTCGTTCCCCGCCCGCTCAGTCCTCATCGACGAGCTTGTTGTCGCCGGGCGGAGCGATGTAGCGAAGGTGATCCACGACCTCGCCGCGCACGAGATGTTGCTCGACTATAGCGAGTCCCCCGGCATCATCCACCGCGCCGTACCAGACGTCCTCGGGATACACGACGACCATCGGGCCGTGCCCGCACTGGTTCATGCATCCCGCCTTGTTGACCCGAACGGTGCCGGCAATACCGGCGTCGCGCACGGCGCGCTTCATCGAGCGAAACAGTTCCTCGCTCCCAGCCTTGACGCACGTCTTGCCGATCGAACAGACGAAGACGTGCCGAGAGTATTGCCCCATGCAGGGGAAGCTAGGGCGCGCTCCCCTCACCCCCAAGGGGAATTGCGGTCACGCGGCAGGGGACGTAGGGATAGCAATTGGACTGGGACTCGAGCGGCAGGGGTCGAACCATGCGAGAAAGCGAGGACTTGGAGAAGACACCGGACGGCGGCGACCACGATGGGCACCCGCGGGGATCGCGCCGTGAGTCGCTCGCGATCACGCTCGGATTCGCGATGGCGATGGCCCTTGGTTACGTCCTCGAGGTAGCGTGGAAGCGGGCGGTCGTGCACGGATTCGCGTCGGCGAGCCGCGACGTGATCTGGATGGCGCCGTTGAGTGCGGGGATCTACGCAGCACTGCTGCTCGCTCCGTTGTGGCTGTCGGCTCCGTTCTTCCCGCGCCCTGCGGCGCGCGCCGCGGCAGCGTTCGGCGCCGCCGCGCTTGCGGCGTTTGCCTTCCTCCTCCCCTGGACCGAAATCCACCGCGCCGCCGCCGCCGTCCTGGCGATGGGTGTCGGGAGCGTGGCCATGCGCTGGTGCACGACCCCCGGTCGCGTGCGCGCGGTCGTGCGCTTTGGCCAGCTGGCAGCAGCCATGCTCCTCGTCGTTGGATTCGCGTCGGTGGTCTTTCGTGGATGGCAGATGCGTCGCGCCTACGCCGCGCTCCCCGCGGCAGCGACCGGCGCCCCTAACGTCCTGCTGCTCCTTCTCGACACGGTACGTGCCTCGGAGCTCGGGATGTACGGCTACGAGCGCGACACCTCGCCGGCGATGGATTCGCTCGCCGCGGGGGGCGTGACCTTTGATCACGCCGTGTCCACCGCCCCGTGGACCCTTCCCGCTCACGCGTCGCTGTTCACTGGCGAGTATCCTGGCGTCCTCTCCACATCGTTCCGCACTCCGCTCGACGGTTCGAACCCCACGCTTGCCGAGCGGTTCGGCGCGGCCGGCTACGAGACCGTCGGCTTCGTGGGCAACCCGTTCTACACAGCGTGGGACTCGGGACTCGACCGCGGCTTCCTGCGCTGGTTCGACCTGCGACGGAGCGTGCAGCAGGTGCTGCGAAGCGGGTGGATCGGGCAATCGTCGATCGTGTTGCAGCTGTCGCGTGCACGCGGGTTACGCGACGTTGCCGGTGCATTACGCAGCCACGAGTTTGTCGTGATCCCCAAGCCGGGGGGCGACGCCCCCGACGCCGCGGGGATCACCGATGCGCTCCTCGAGTGGGAATCGTCGCGCGAGGCCCGCCCGTTCTTCGCCTTCGTCAACTTCTTCGACGCGCACGAGTCGTACGCCCCGCCCACGGAGTACCGCACCCGCTTCACGAAGACGCCCAAGGCGCGCGATCTCCACGACGGAGAGATCGCCTATGTCGACGATCAGATCAGGAGGCTGCTCACCGAGCTCGAACGACGCGGCGCACTCGCGAACACGATCGTCGCCCTCACCGCAGACCATGGCGAGCAGTTTCGCGAGCACGGGATCAGCGGGCATGGAAACTCGCTGTACTACCACTTGCTGCACGTCCCGCTGGCCATCCGTTACGAGGGGCACCTCCCAGCAGGGCGCCGCGTGCCATTCGTCGTCTCGCTCCGCGACCTCGGCGCGACATTGCTCGATCTCGCTGGCGCCTCACGCGATCTCCCATTTCCTGGGCGCTCCCTCGCCGCGACCTGGCATTCCACCGATTCGATACCAGCCGGGCTGAGCCCTGCCATCAGCGAATTGACACAAGACTCCGTCCCTCGCACCGACGATCCTCTCACCCGATCGCAGGGGATCTCCCTCGTCGAGAACGACGGGATGCACGGGATCTTCAGGAACCTCAAGACCATCCGCCCGCTACTGTTCAACGTGCGAAGCGACGCGGGAGAGAAGGAGAATCTCGCCAAGGATGCCGGGGGACGAGTCGTGTACGACGAGCAGCAGAGACGCCTGCGCCGGCTGCTGCTGCTCGACACGCTCGAGATCGTGCAGCGGCGTGGCGCGACGGTTGGCCCCGGGGCACTGGTGTCGGAGCGCGCCACGCGCCGTATCGCACACGCCGGTAGCGTCGGTTTCCGAGGCAATCCGGGCGCGCCGCACTGGCGATCCCAACGCCCGCCTCGGCGCACGATCCCAACGCCCGACTCGCTGCGCGCCCATCGCGCGCCGAGGCTGGTGCGTAGATTGTCTGCACCCCTGACTTCATCGGAGTCGCCATGACTGCCACGCCCATCTCCCCATCGATCGCGACCAAGGGGTACGCCCACCCCGAGTCGCTCGTGAGCACCGACTGGCTCGCCGCCCATCTCGACGATCCGTCGATTCGCATCCTCGAGAGCGACGAAGACGTCCTCCTCTACGAGCTGGGGCACATCACCAACGCGCAGAAGATCGACTGGCACATCGACCTCAACGACAGCGTGGTGCGCGACTACGTGTCGCGCGACGCCTTCCAGTCGCTCTTGCGTGCGCGAGGGATCGACGACGATACGACGGTTGTCTTCTACGGCGACAAGAACAACTGGTGGGCGTGCTACGCCTTCTGGGTCTTTCGCCTGTTTGGCTTCTCGAACGCGAAGATCCTCGACGGCGGGCGCGCCAAGTGGGAGAGCGAGGGGCGCACGATGACGACCGACATCCCGTCGTTCCCACCTTCCTCGTACGAGGCGGGCGCCCGCAACGACGCGCCGATTCGGGCCTTCATGGACGAAGTGCGCACTCACATGCAGGCGGGGGGAAAGCTGGTCGACGTGCGATCGGTCCCGGAGTACACCGGCGAGCGCACGCACATGCCGGAGTACCCGCAGGAGGGGACGCTTCGCGGTGGCCACATCCCCGGGGCGCGCTCAGTGCCGTGGGCGCGCGCGGCCAACGGCGACGGGACGTTCAAGTCCGCCGATGACCTGCGCACCATCTACGAGAGTGAGCAGGGGCTCCGAAAGGACGACAGCGTGATCGCCTATTGCCGCATCGGCGAGCGATCCGCGCATACCTGGTTCGTGCTCACCTACTTGTTAGGCTACGAGCACGTCCGCAACTACGATGGGAGCTGGACCGAATGGGGAAACGCGGTCCGCGCACCGATTCGCACAGGGAACCAACCGTGACCGTGACCGAAACAATCCCCGGCATCGAGATCAAGGCGATCAACCGGGTGCAGTTGACGTGGGATGGAGATCATCGCTTCGACGCAGGTCGCCCAGGAGGTGTGACACATCGGATCGACGCCGGCACGAAGACCGGCCCCTCGCCAGTCGACACCCTTCTCAACGCTCTCGGCGCCTGTACATCAGTCGACGTCGTGGAGATCCTGGCCAAGCGTCGCACGCCCGTGCAGTCGCTCACCGTCGATGTCGAAGCGGCGCGCGCCAACGCCACGCCGGCACGCGTCATCGGGATTCTCCTCACCTTTCATATTCGCGGCGAGGGGATCGATCGCGTGCACGCCGAACGCGCCATCGACCTCGCGGTCAACAAGTACTGCTCGGTTCGTGATTCGCTCGACCCCAGCATTCCGGTACGCTGGGCGCTCGACCTGCAGGAATAGGTCTTACGCGTCGCGCGCGATGGGTCATCCATCCCATGTGCGTCTCTCGCGTTGTTGCGAAGTTTGCGTGCGGGGAGCGATCCCTTCGCTGTCCGCCGCCTTACTCAATGTTCGCAGACAGGTAGAAACACCCCTCGCATGATTCGCCGCCTCTCCTCCCTCATGGTTGCCCTGTGGTTCGCGCTGTACGTCGGCGCGCCGCAGCTGCTGCATCCGTGCCCGCAGCATGCGGTGCAGGGAGTGTGGGGGGCGTCGACGTCGATGGCGAACGATGCGGCGTCGAGCGCGTCGTCCGCGCACCACGCTACATCCGCCGCACACTCCCACGCCGCGCCGCACTCCGGTGACTCGTCAACTCCCGCCGGAGAACACGACTGCTGCTGCCCGGGGCCGCAGTGCGGGAGCTCCGTCGTCGTCGTTGCGGTCGACACATCGTGGATCCGCGTCTCCATCGTCGATGCGTCGGTCACGATCGCCGCGCCGCCGCTCGTTCCCGCATCGTCGCGGGTTGCCTTCACCCTTCCGTACGCCACGGCGCCACCCGTCACCGCGCCGGCCTGACGCTCTCCGCCACCAGGTGGCGACGCGTGAGGCCATGAGCGACTCGCCCTCGGCGCATTCGCGCCGCGGCATCGATTCCCCCTCACGCGGTGATCCTTGTGACAACGTCAACCCCCTGGCGTGCCTTCGTGGCGCGCTTCGGCGGCGCGCGCCTCCTCGTTGGCGCGCTCCTCCTCGCTCCTGGCCTCGCCGGTGCCCAGCAGGCCGGCTCCCTCACCGGCGTCGTGCGCGACGCCGAGACCAAACTCCCAATTGCCGATGCCGTGCTGGTCGTGCGCGCGACCGGTCGCGGCGCACAGAGCGACGCGAGCGGGCGCTATACCATCGGCGCGCTCCCCGCAGGTCCGGCGATTCTCGTCGTCCAGCGGCTCGGCTTCGCCTCGAGCACCGACACGGTCGACATCGTCGCCGGGCAGTCGCTCACCCACGACGTCGCGCTCCGAAGCGCTGCGCAGGTCATCGCCCCGCTGGTCGTCTCGGCCACGCGCGAGGCGCAGCGACGGAACGAAGCCTCGGCGACGATCGCTGTGCTGGACGGTGCGTCGCTGCGCGAGGCTCGCGCGTCGCATCCCGCCGGGATCGTGCAGCGCATTCCCGGGGTGCACGTCTCGCAGCTCTCGGGCGAGGGGCACTCGACCGCGATCCGCCAACCCATCTCCACCAAGCCGCTCTATCTCTATCTGGAGGATGGCGTCCCCACGCGTTCCACTGGCTTCTTCAATCACAACGCGCTCTACGAGGTGAATCTTCCGCAGAGTGGCGGCATGGAGGTGCTCAAGGGACCGGGGACGGCGCTGTACGGGAGCGACGCCATCGGCGGGGTGATCAACGTCCTCACGCGCCCCGCGCCCGCCACACCGTCGGCCGAGCTCTCGGTCGAAGGGGGAGACTACGGATACCGTCGCGTGCTCGCCACCGGTGGCTTCACGAGTGGCAACAACGGCGTACGCGTCGACTTCAACCGCACGAGCGCCGACGGCTTCAAGAACGACGCGCCCTACACGCGGTACAGCGGCACGATCCGCCACGATCTCGCCACGTCGCGCGGCTGGGCCTTTCGCACCGTGCTGACGGGGACTTCGGTTGAACAGTCCGACGTATTTGCCCTGTCGACCGCGCAGTTCACCAACGATCCGCAGCTGAATCGCTCGCCGATCGCGTTCCGCGAGGTCAAGGCGCTGCGCTGGTCCACGGCTGTGGAACGCGAGTCGGGGACCTCACTCCTGAGCGTCACGCCGTACGCGCGACACAACGTGCTCAATCTCCTTCCCAACTGGCAGCTCACCTACAATCCCGAGGTCTGGGATACGGGCACTGACTCGTATGGCGCACTCGTCAAGTTCCGGCACGATTTCGCTCCGCTTCGCACGCGTGTCATCGTGGGGGCCGACGTGGAGGTGTCCCCTGGCAGCAACGTCTACAACGGGATCAATGCGACAAAGACGGGCGCAGACAGCAGCTGGACGTCGTATACGGTTGGCGCCGCGCACTACGACTACGATGTGACGTATCGCCAGGCGTCGCCCTACATCCACGCCGAGTTTTCGCCGCTCCCGCACGCACGCATCGACGCAGGCCTGCGGTACGACCATAGCGGCTATTCGTACGACACCCACCTCGCACCGATCCAGACCGGTCGCTTCCGCGTCCCGGGTGACACGAGCGTTTCGTTCTCTCGCCTGAGTCCGAAGGTCGGGATCACCGTCGACGTCACGCCGGACCTCAACGTCTACGCTTCGTATCGTGAGGGCTTCCGCGCACCCGCGCAGGGGCAGCTCTTCCAGCAGGGGTCCAACCTCAACACCGTCGGGCTCGAGCCGGTCACCGCCGGGAGCGCCGAGGTCGGCGTGCGCGGCTCTCTCACCAAGCGCGTCTCGTTCCAACTGGCCTTGTACGATATGCGCGTGAACAACGACATCCTGAGCGTCCTCGACGCGCAGGGGATCACCACGTCGTCCAACGCCGGCGAGACGCGTCACCGCGGGCTCGAACTCGGCGCGGGGATCGCACTCGCGCGCACCTTGCGTCTGGATGCGGCATACAGCAGTGCGACGCAGCGCTATGTGACCTGGGTGATCCCGGTGAGCGGGACCAACCGCAACTATGCAGGCAACACCATCGAGCAGGCGCCGCACACGCTGGCGAACCTCCTCCTCACCTGGCATCCGCGCGCCCTCAATGGCGGCCGGCTCGCCGCGGAGTGGTCATCGACGGGGACGTACTACATGGACGCCGACAACACGCACACCTACGGCGGCTTCGACCTGTGGACGCTCCACGCCAACTACATGCTGCATGGATTCGGTGAGGTATTCGCACGCGTCACCAACCTGGCCAACAAGCGCTACGCCGAGTTGGTGTCGTACACCGCGTTCAACAAGGAACAGTTCACGCCGGGCAATCCGCGCATGGTGTACGCCGGCCTCCGCTGGGCGTGGCAGTCATGAACACGACCATTGACGGTGCTCCGGAGCAGACGATGCGACGTGCGCCCGTTGTGACAGACGTTAGGCTTCGTCGTGCGCTCTCCCTCCTCGTCGCGTTCGCGGCGGGGGTGGGAGTGGCGTGCACCAAGGCACCCTCCGTCGCATTCGACGGCACGGCCGTCGACCTCGGCGCAAGCACGTCGGTCGGTGCGGCGCCGATGTTCGCGATCTCGCCGGCTGGTGCGCGCACCGTGGCATGGATCTCTGCCCCCGAGGGCGGTACCGACGGACGCCTCTACGTATCGACGGAGCAGGCGCCGACGAGCGAACTCCGCGACTCGCTGGGCGGGATCGAGCCGCACGGCGAGTCGCCCCCCAAACTGGAGTATGCACCCGACGGGACGCTCTACGCACTGTATGCCGTCGGTCGCGAAGAGGTGGGGCGTCGCTTTCCCTTCACCACGCTGCGCCTCGCGGCGTCGCGCGACGGCGGGCGCACGTGGGATGCGCCGCGAACGGTGGGAGGCGACTCCGTCCCGGGCTCGCGCAACTTCCACGCGCTGCACGCCGCGGCCGACGGCTCGCTGTACGTCGCATGGCTCGAGGCCAAGGGAGGGCGCAAGTCGGCGACGTTCCTGACGCGCTCCACCGATGGTGGCGTCACCTGGACGCCGTCGGTGCGCGTGGATGCGTCGGAGTCGTGTCCGTGCTGTCGCACGGCGATCGCCACGTCGGCAGATGGGGCGCTGTACCTCTCCTGGCGGTCGGTGCTCCCCGGCGGCATTCGCGACATCGTCGTCGCCGCCTCGCACGATCACGGGACGACGTGGAGCACGCCGGTGCGGGCGCACGCCGACAACTGGGTCTTCGACGGCTGCCCGCACGCTGGTCCCTCTCTCGCCGTCGATTCGGCGGGGCGCCTCCACATCGCCTGGTGGACGGGAAAGGACGGCGCGGCCGGCGTCTACTATGCGCGCTCCGACGACGGCGCCCGCTCGTTCGGTGCCCCGATCGCGTTAGGCGTCGCCCCGTTCGCGCGCGCCGCACACGCTCAGCTGCGGCTCGGGACAGCTGGCACCGTCGTCGTCGCGTGGGACGACGCAAGGACCGCGCTTCCGCGCGTGACGCTGCGCGTCTCCCGCGATCATGGCGACACGTTCGGTCCCGCAGTCGTGGCCAGCGACTCGACCATGGCAGCGACCTTCCCCGTACTCGCCCTGCGCCCCGATGGCTTCACCCTGGCCTGGAGCCAGCAGTCGCCAGCCGCAATGACTGCCACGCAGCACGCCATGCCCGACATGAAGGACCCCAAGGCGACGATGCCGCTCCCCTCGGTCGGCGCGCAGACGGTGATGGTGCGGAGCGGGCACCTCGTAGTTCCCGGCGGCGTGAGCCCAAGCACTCAGTAGTTTGGTGTTCGCCTGACTTCTCCGCGGACTTCGCGTTCAAGAAACGGTTACCGCGAAGAACGCGGAGAACGGCGAAGATCGGCGTCGATTAGCCTCCTTCGCGCGATTTTCAAGAGTCGCGAGCGCTACACACTCCGCGAACTCCGCGGACTCCGCGGTTAAGAGCTGTTACCGCGGAGAACGCGGCGAACGCCGAAGAGCCAGATCTCGCCACGACCACTGCGACCACTGCGCCCTCTACAGAGAAACCATCAATGAACGACAAAAGACATGGCGTTCGCACAGGACACAGCCGACATAGGAGCGAGTACCGCGCACCATCCCGCGTCGCAATCCGCGAATTCCCCCCTAGCGACGCGCAGCCGACTCCGATGACCCGTGGAGGACCATGATTCTCCACGCACCGCCCTTGCGGGAGAGCACTACCAGCTCCTCGCCGGTGCTGTCCATCGCACGCCCGTTGAACGTCCCGCTTGCGTGCACGGTCGAGGTCACCCACGCCGTTTCGCCCGATCGCCGCACGCGCCAGTTGCCGTGCGTGATCTTGACGGCGCGCGCATAGGCGATGGCCAGACCGAGATGGCGGCCGGCGTATGCATCGCGCGTCTCGAGTCGCCCCCCTTCCTGGATGACAACGTCCGGATCGAGCAGGGCGATCGCCCTCGCCGAATCGCCAGCCGCAATCGCGCCAAAGAAATCCTGCACCACGGCGACGATCGCCGCGGTGTCTGCCGCCATCGCCGCCATGTGCGCCTCATGCTCGGCGCCCTTCATCATGTGGCCCGCGTGCGCGTCGCCCTTCGTCGAGTCCTTCGGCATCACGTGGCCGACGTGCGCGTCAGCCTTGGTCGTGTCCTTCGGCAAGACGTGTCCGGCGTGCGCGTCCGCCTTGGCCGTGTCCTTTGGCATCACGTGTCCCGCGTGCGCATCCGCCTTGGTCGTGTCCCTCGGCGTCGCATGCCCGGTGTGATCGTCGCCGATCATGTTTCCGTCGCGGTCGTGACGCATCACGTAGCCCCGTGACACCGTCGGCGTCGGGAGCGCCGGAAGGAAGCCCACCGACGGACCGCCCATGTTGTTGACCCCCATCATCTGCGACATGCGCCGCCATCCGTCGACCGCCATGACTTCCGAGGTATCGTCGCGGAATCTCGACGCCGCCCGCAGGATCTCCGCGCGCTTGCGATCGCGCGGCACGCGCTCTGACGCGAGGATATCCGAGATCACGTCGTGCATCGAGTGCAGGTTGTCGAAGATGATCGCCAACTCCGGATAGCGGGCCGCGAACTGCGGCGCGATCGCCGAGGTCATCGGCATCTGATAGGGGAACGTGCACGGCGGATCGGTCAACATCTGACGAAAGCGGGCCACCGCCGCACTCACCCCGGCCTGCTTCTCCTCGCGCGTACGCCCGACGATGAGCGGCTCGTACAACCCGACCTGCAGCCAGTGATAGCCCCAGATCAATCCGTTGAACTTGGGATAGCGCTCGCGAAAGGCCAGCGAGTAGTACTGCTCCTGCATCAGCGCCATCGTCTTGGGATGCGAGCTGAACGCGAGGTCGGGGCGCGAACGATAGTAGCGCGTCAGCTCCTGGAGCCTTTGATCTTTAGCCGCCGTATCGAGGCGCTCATCGGCGAGCACGTCGTAGACCTGCCGGTGCAGGATGTGCGCCCATTCGAACATCTGCTTCGCCTCGGGCGCCAGCCGCGCATAGTGCGGCATGATCGCCATCTCCTTGAGCGGGAGTCGCGGCGGCGAGACGAGGAGTTTCTGCGTGAGGAATCCGTACTGATCGTCCTCGAGCATCGCCGGCGGCGCCGTGGGGCGCGTGTACAGCAACTCGTACAGGATGGCATGCCCGTAGTCGAAGGCGTTGAACAGCCGATCCGCTGCCGGATACTCCGTGCGAAAAACCCAGTTGTCGCGCCCGGGATAGTAGAACTGGTCGTACGTCGTGGCCCACTGGGCAGCGGAGACGGACGGCGCGAGCGCCAGGGCCAGCGCCCACAGGGAGTGGCGCATCTTCATCGCACACCTCCAAAGCGATGCAGCAGCGAGAGCGAGATCGCCGAACCGGCCGTCACGAACCACTCGTTGCGCGCGCCGAGCGTACGCCCGATCCCGAAGTCCACACCGGCGCGCGGCCCCACCTGATAACGCACGCCGGTGGCAGCACTCCACTCGACCTCAGAGCCGCCGTCGAGCGGGCGCCGGGCCACCAGATCCGCACCCAGCAGCAGCGACTGGAAAACGAAGGCATGATCCGCGGCGATGCCCGCGCTCCAGCGCGACGCCTCATCGCCACCGTCTTCCACCGTGTAGGTACCGGGGGTGACCGAGGCATTCAGGTGCACACGTCCAGCCGACAGCGTACGCGTGGCCAGTGCGCTAAATGTCGGGATAGCGCGCGAAGGCCCGAACGGGCCGGCTGGCACGAGGAGATGCGCTCCCAGCGCGAGCCCTGGGAGCGTGACGGTCTCGGCGTTGAGTGCGCGCAGGACCGAGAAGTCGATTCCCGCACCGCCGAGCGTCGGATGCCCGGACTCGCGCGAACGCACGATCGGCACGCCGATCTCCAGCTGCGTGCGCGCCCACGCTCCCCACGCCAGCTCCGGTTCGAGCGCCACCTGGCTTCCGATGCCGCTCCCGCCACTCACGCGAAGCGGTGCCATCTGCCACTCGATCGCGTGTCGTTCGATCACCAGCGCATCCTCGACGCGCAGCGGACGCCCGCGATCGAGGTTGTAATAGTCGGTCTGCCCTTCCGCACTGCGCGCCAGCGTCAGCGCGCCGACGGCGCCGAGCACCGTGAGCGCGCGCCGCGTGGCGCGAGTGACCGCGCCGCAGGCGCGGGTGACCGCGCCGCAGGCGCGGGAAATTGCGCCGCTCGCGCGCGCACGAGCGCCCGCGAGTCGTTCTGTTGCATTCATCTATTAGTTCCCCCGTCGAGATCGAATCGCCATCGCCGCATTCGGGCGACGGCTCGGGGCATCGGGGCGAATGGCCGCGATGCAGGGGCCGGCAACGCCGGCCGATCTCGTCAGGCGCGTGGAGGGGGAAGCTCCGGGGCGAGCGCGATGGACGTGGGACGATCGGCGCGCACAAGAAGCGGACGATCGGCGTGCGTCCCTCCGGACATCAGCGTCCAGCGCGCCGTCGCCACCGCTACACTACATGCGGAAGGCGACGTGCAGGTACCCGTATCGCCTGAATGATGCGTCTGGTGCTGCGCGGGCGCGTGTTGCGCGGGCGCGTGTTGCGCGGGCGCGTGTTGCGCGGGCGCGTGTTGCGCGGGCGCGTGTTGCGGAGGCGCGTGTTGCGGAGGCGCGTGTTGCGTCGGCGCGTGTTCGGCCGACGCTCGATGTGCACGAGTCGCCCGACCCGCATCCGTCAGCTGCACACCGTGGACGCCGACGCCCAATCGCGTGGCGCTCGCGGCGTGCGCAGCGTGCTCGTCACTCACAGCCGAGGTGCTCCCCTCCTCCGCGACAAGGCGCGCGCTCGCACTCGCGGGCATCAGGCACCACTCCCCGCCCGCGAGGATCATCACGATCCAGGCCGGGAGGGCGAGTGCCAGCACGGCGAAGCGGCGAAGAGGCGACATGGCGAAGGAGCTTATCGGCATTTGCGAACGGATTGCACCCCTCGGGTCACCGCACATGGCGGTAGAGCAGGCCGATCAGCTCGTCGTACGCCTCTTCGGCGGCCTCGGGCCCGGACCGCACCGCTGCGGCGACGCAGTGGCGCAGGTGATTGCGCATGAGCTCCTTGCCAGTGGAGCGCAGCGCCTCGTGCACCGAGGAAATCTGCGTGAGAATATCGGCGCAATACCGATCCTCCTCGACCATGCGCTGCAACCCGCGCACCTGTCCCTCGATGCGGCGCAGCCGCTTGAGGTTCCGCTCCTTGATGGCCGGATCCACGCCGACCGCCTTTCGTCCCCCCTCGGGCGACGCCTCGTCGACCGCGCACCCGCACCCGCAACCGGTAGCGCCAGCTGCAACGCCACTCGACCGGTCGCTCGTGAGTTCGGTATCGGCGTGCGCCTGCGTCGTCGAATCAGACATTGGTGCTCCTGGAGATCGAAGGGCGCCATCCGCGCAGGCGCAGGGAATTGCCGACAACCGATACAGAACTCATCGCCATCGCACCGCTGGCGAGGATCGGGCTCAAGAGAATGCCGAACGGCGCGTACAGCGCCCCCGCCGCCACCGGAATCCCCACCGAGTTGTAGACAAACGCCCAGAAGAGATTCTGTCGCATGATCCGCAGGCTTGCGCGCGAGAGAGCAACTGCCTCCACCACCGACCACGGGTCGCTCCGCATCAGCGTGATGTCGCTCGCCTGAATCGCCACATCGGTCCCACCCCCCATCGCGATCCCCACATCGGCCTGCGCAAGCGACGGCGCATCGTTGATCCCGTCCCCTACCATCGCCACCACCTCCCCGGCCGATTGCAGCCGGCGGATCTCCTCGACCTTGCCGTCTGGCCGCACCTCGGCCACGACCTCGGCGATTCCCGCCTCGCGTGCGATCGCCTGCGCGGTCGCCGTGGTGTCGCCGGTCAGCATGACGACGTTCAGTCCCTGCGCGCGCAGTGCGCGCACCGCTTCGACGCCCCGCACCTTGAGCGGATCGGCAATCGCCAGCGCGCCACCGAACGTTCCGTCTATCGCGATGTAGACCGGCGTGCGTCCGCGCGCCGTCCATCCATCGACGATCGCTCGCACCGGCGCCACGTCGATCGCGTAGTCTCCCATGAGCGCGGCATTCCCTACCGCCAACGCGTGCCCCTCCACCACCCCGACGACTCCCTTGCCGGTCACCGACTCGAACGCCTCGGCCTCGGAGAGCGTCGCACTGCTCGCCGCTGCGGTGATCGCCGCGCCGAGTGGATGCTCCGACGAGCGCTCGAGCGAGGCAACGAGACGCAGGAGCTCGGGCTGTGCCACTTCCCCGCCGGCGTGGTGCACGTCGGTCACGGTCGGACGCCCTTCGGTGAGCGTCCCCGTCTTGTCGAAGACGACCGTGGTGACGCGCGACGCACGCTCCAGCGCTTCCCCGCCCTTGATCAGCACGCCTAACTGTGCGCCGCGCCCGGTCGCCACCATGACGGCGGTCGGCACCGCCAGCCCCATCGCGCAAGGACAGGCGATGATCAGCACCGTGACCCCTGCAGCGAATGCGCGCACGAACGATCCGGCGTCGCTCGCCACGAACCAGACGACGAAGGTCGCCACCGCAATCGACAGGACGATCGGGACGAAGATCCCGCTGATGCGGTCTGCCTGCCGTTGGATCGGCGCACGCGACCCCTGCGCCTGGCGCATCAGCGAGACGATCTGCGACAGCACCGAATCGGCGCCTAACGTCGTAGCCTGGAAGCGGAACGCACCGGTGCGATTCATCGTTCCGCCGATGACCGCGTCTCCCTTTCGCTTGGTGACCGGCATCGACTCGCCCGTGACCATCGATTCGTCCACCGCGCTCTCGCCAGCGACGATCACGCCGTCGACCGGTATGCGCTCGCCGGGGCGCACGGCGATTCGGTCGCCGCTTCGCACCGACTCGAGAGGCAACTCGATTTCCTCCTCACCGCTCGCACCCGAACGCAACACTTTCGCCGTCCGCGGCTGCAGGTCGACGAGGGCGCGCAAGGCCGACGAGGTCTCCCCCTTCGCCCGTGCCTCGAAGGAATTCCCGAGCAGGACGAGGGCGATGATGATGATCACCGCCTCGTAGTACACGTCGGGTGCAACGCCACGGCTCGTGAAGAAGTCCGGCGCGAGCGTGGCGATCGCCGAAAGAAGCACGGCCGCCCCGGTCCCGACCGCGATCAACGTGTTCATGTCGGCCGAACGATGTCGGAACGATTGCCAGGCACGCACATAGAAGTGCCGTCCCGCCCACCCCATGATGAAGAGCGTCGTCGCAAGCAGCACGTAGCCGATGAGCGACGCCGGGATCGCGTAGAGCCATGGGAGCGCGCGACGCAGCGCCGGATCCATGACCGACATGGTCCAGCGGAGGAATGGATCGCTCGTTGCGGCCACTCCGTGCACCGCATGCGACGCCATGAGGGGCATCGAGATCACCATCGCCACCGCCCCAGCCACCAGCGAGATGATCGCTTTCTGGCGCAGCTCCGTGTACTCGTGGCGTCGCGCGGCGTCCTGAGCCTCCTGCTCCTCCGCCGCCGTCCGGCCCGCGACCGGAAGCTCCGCGCCGTACCCGGTGCTCCGGATGCGCGCGACCAATCCTTCGGCGTCGACCTGCGCCGGATCGAAGGAGACCGTGGCGCTGTTGGTCATCAGGTTCACGTTGGCGTCGACCACGCCGGCGGTCTTCCCCAGCGTGCGCTGCACCCGTGCCTGACAGGCGGCGCATGTCATCCCGCTCACGGGAATCTCGATCTTCTGCACGCCATCGCCGTTAGGCGCTGCCGCGCGCGGCGCGTCGGTTTGGGGATGCCCGGCGTGTCCTGCGTGCCCGGCGTGCGTCGTCGTTGCGGTCATTTGGAGTCCTCCACGACGATCGTTCCGCGCAGCATGCTCATGCCGCAGGTGAACGGATACCGCCCCGCTTCGTCGGGGGTGATCTCCACCGTGGTCTTCTCGTGCGCGGGGAGGAAACGGCGGATACCGAAGGCGGGAATCACCACCTCCTCGGAGCAGCTCGAATCCTCGCGCCGATCGAAGACGAGGCGCACTCTCGCGCCGCGCGGGACGCGCACCGTGGCAGGCGAGTAGCCCCCCTCGACCACGATCGGCACTTCAGCGATCCCGCCACCGCCGACGGCCGCAACCGCGGCCGGCTCCGGCGAGAAGAAGAAATACCAGTTGATGAGCGCGATGAGAGCAACCCCGCTCGCGACGACCACCCCGTCCAGCGCGGTCATGACGCTTCGTGCGCCTCGTAGCCTGCGTCCGCAACCGCGTCGATCAGCGCACCGATGTTCGTCTGCGCCGGATCGTAGGCCACCGTCGCCTTGCCGATGTCCACCGACTCAGCAGTCGCCCCTGCTACCGACGCAATCGCCTGCTTCACGGCCATGACGCAGTGTCCGCACGACATCCCGCCGACCGTCAGCTTCACGTGTTCCATACGTTCCCCCGATGAGGTGTTACCGGGAGGCGAGCATACCCCCCACCCGTATTACATTAGATACGGGTGGGGGGTATGTCAAGGACGCTGGTCTCTGAGGGGACGTGAGAGGGGAACGCCGTCCGGCTGCGGTCGCCGCTTGGCCTAGTGGTCGGCACTGCGTCGTAGGGACGTACTCGTCAGGACATCGTGAGCCCTGCAGCCCGAAGCGCCGCCATCACCTTCGCGCGAACCTCCTGCGGACAGCGACGATCTTCCCGCGTCTCGTGCAGCGCCTCGAGAAAACGCTCGGCGAATTCCCCGTGCGGATGGCAATGCGCGCATACCTCGAGGTGCCGCGCCACCCCCTGCATCCGTTCCGGCGTCAGCTCACCATCCACATAGTCCCAGAGCTGCTGCATCGCCGCTCGGCAATCGATCTGCGGCGCATCACTCCGCGCCTTCGGCACATCGTCACGCATCGTTCCGCTCCTTCGCGGGGGCTCCCGCCGAGGCGAAGCCCGCGTCGCGGGCGTACTCCCTGAGTTTGTCCTGCAGCTGACGGCGTCCGCGGAAGAGGCGTGAGCGCACGGTCCCTACCGGGACGCCGAGCACCTCCGACGCCGCCTCGTAGGATTGGTCCTCGACATCGACGAGGATGACCGTCGAACGGAACGGCTCCGCCAATTCGTCGAGCGCCTTGCTCAGCGCGGGGGCGAGATCGGCGCGCGACAAGATCTGGTCGGTCCCGTCCTGGCGCATCTCGCCCTGCGTCGTCGCAGCGGCGAGCGCCTCCATGTCGCCGTCCTCGACGTCCACCTCGCGTCGCAGCTTCTCACGCGAGCGCAGGAAGGCGTTTCGACAGATCGTGAAGAGCCAGCGCCGCGCATCGCTCCCCGGCTGAAACGTGTGCCACGACCGGAACGCACGCAGGAAAGTCTCCTGCACCAGGTCGTCCGCATCGGCGGGATTGCGGGTGAGCGAATAGGCGAATCGATACACGTCGTCCATGAATGGGAGCGCGTCGCGCGCGAAATCCGCGTGGCGCGTGTCGAGCGGTGGAACAGAATCGTCCATGTGGAAGCACCTAGCCGGTTGGCATCCGCGAGGTTCCATCTTCCGTGCGTGCCGCAGTATAGCCGATCGAAGCACTCGGCGAATCACGCTGGCAGTCCCGTTCTTTGCTTGGATGTGATCTCACACATGGTCGACGCCCTCCGGCCGGCGCTGGGCGCCCGCGCGGACAGCGACTATTTGTGAGATGACTTGTAGATTGCGCGCGGACTCCTGGGTCCGAGTCGTTCGTCCGTCCGGATTCTCTTGTTCGCCTGCGAACCGGGATCGCACATGACCTCGCAACAGCACCTTCCGGCGTCGACGCACGCGTCGTCACCACCGGACGCGGCCACGTCGCTGCTTGACGGTCTCCCCTTTGTCGTCGTGCGCGTGAGCGCTACGGGTCAGGTGCAGGGCGTGAGTGGAGGATGGCGGGGACTGATCGGCGACGCGTCGCTGCCAGCAGTTGGTTCTTCGTGGGAGGCGCACCTCGATCCCGCCGATCACGAGGCGTGGCGCGAGCTCTCGCGGGAGGTCCTGTCGGGGCGGCGGCAACTCGGCGTCGTGTACATGCGCCTTCGTCGCGCCGACGGCTCGCTCCGCCACGTGGAGGCGCGCTGTGCGCGCCGGTCGATCCCCGGATCCGCTTCCGACGGTTTGGGGATCCTGCTCTGCGACGCCGCAGGGCGCGAACAGACGCCGACGGCCGCGCGACGTGCGTTGCGCCTGCCGGATGACGCCACCCGCGCCCTCGTCGAGCGCGCCGCGTTCGGGATCTTCCGCTGCACCCCCGACGGAAGGCTCGTCGACGCGAACCCCGCCATTGCCGCGATGCTGGGACACGGCGCGTCCGAGTCGTTGCTCGGTCGAAACCTCTTCGCCGAGCTGCGATCCGGCGCGGAGGTATGCGAGCGATGCGTGGAGGAACTCTCGCGTGGCGTTCCCGAGGTGCTATGCGACCTTCGCGGGACGCAGCCCAACGGGACGGCGGTGCATTTGCGGCTGGCGGTGACCGGCGAATTCGAGGGGACGACGCTTCGCTTCCTCCAGGGCGTGGCGGAGAACATCACCGAGCGCGCGCGTCGTGAGGAGATCGTGCGGCGCGGCGAGCGCATGGCCTCGCTCACGCGCACGCTCGCTGGCGTCGCGCACGAGATCAACAACCCGCTGGCAGCGATCACCGGCTTCGCCCAGATCCTCCTCAAGCGCGAGCAGCCGGACGACGAGCGGCACGCGCACGAGACGATCCTCCACGAGGCGCGCCGTGCGGCGCGCATCATCAAGGATCTGCTCACCATCGCGAGGCGGCAGGAAGGGAGCGAGCGAGTACGCGTCGACGTGAACGGCATCGTGCGCTACCTCGTGGGGACGCAGCGGTATGCCATGGACACCCGCGGCATCGCCATCGACCTGAATCTTGCCAGCGACGCACCAGCCATCCTCGCCGATCCCGCGCAGATCGAGCAGGTGATCCTCAACCTCGTGGTGAATGCGCGGCAGGCACTCGAGACGCGGATCGAGTCGCGACACGCCACGCCCGGGGGCGACGATGGGCGCTGGGTCCCGTCGCTACGCGTCACCACCGCGCGCCGGCACGGGCGCTTCGTCCTCACGGTCACCGACAACGGTCCCGGCATTCCACCGCTGGACCTTCCGCACATCTGGGATCCTTTCTGGACGACGCGGGAGGAAGGCGAGGGGTCGGGACTCGGGCTTTCCGTGGTGCAGGGAATTGTTGGCGCGCACGGTGGGACCATCGAGGCCGCGAGCGCGCCGGGGGTCGCCACGACCTTTACCGTGACGCTCCCCGCTGTCGCCCAACCCGCCCCGCCGCCCGTACCTCGCGCGCCGCGCGACACGCGCGGCGAGGGACGGCACCAACCTCTCGATATCCTCGTCGTCGATGACGAGCTGGTGATCCGTGAGCTGCTGACCCGTTACTTCACCTCGCGCGGCCACGCCGTGGTCGCGGCAGCCGACGCCGAGCAGGCGTTGCGGCTGGCGGAACACAACTCGTTCGACGCCATCATCACCGACCTGCGGATGCCCGGAATGGACGGACGCACGCTCATTCGCCGCCTGCGCCTCCTCCCCTCCTGCCAGAACACGCGTTTCATCCTCTCCACCGGCGACGAAACCGCAATCCCCGCGCAGTCGGG
Source organism: Gemmatimonadaceae bacterium (assembly GCA_044225935.1). Taxonomy (GTDB): domain Bacteria; phylum Gemmatimonadota; class Gemmatimonadetes; order Gemmatimonadales; family Gemmatimonadaceae; genus SCN-70-22. Next base: position 36,834 of record JBGAHX010000002.1, on the reverse strand, counting down.
GAGCGACGAACCCGCGGTCGACGTCGTCCCCAAGCCGTACGACGTCGATGCGCTGGTGAGCCTCGTGGAAGGGCGATGAGGCCGCTCTCGCGCGAACGTCCAAGCCCGAGCCCGGACATCTCTCCAACTCGCACATGAATCTCGCTGACCTGCGCCGCGACTACGCCCTCGCTGCGCTCGACCGCGATGGCGTCGATCCCGACCCCATCGTGCAGTTCTCCCACTGGTTCGACGATGCGCAACGCGCGGGGATTCTGGAGCCTAACGCCATGACGCTGGCGACCTGCACTGCCGAGGGCATTCCCTCGGCGCGCGTCGTCCTCCTCAAGGACGTCTCCCCCGCCGGCTTCACCTTCTTCACCGACTACCGCTCGCAGAAGGGAGAGGAGCTGGCGGCCAACCCGCGTGCGGCGCTCGTCTTCCTCTGGAAGGAAATCGAACGCCAGGTGCGGATTGCCGGGCGCGTCGAGCGCGTCGCGCGCGAGGAGTCGGAGGCCTACTACCGGAGCCGTCCGGTGGGGAGCCGCGTCGGTGCGTGGGCGTCGCGGCAGAGCAGCGTGCTCGACTCGCGCGCCGAACTCGAGGCCGCGGTCTCGGCCGCGCAATCGCGCTTTCCGGGCGACGACATCCCGCTTCCACCGCACTGGGGCGGGTATCGCGTCATCCCCGCATCGTTGGAGTTCTGGCAGGGGCGCCAGAGCCGGCTGCACGACCGGCTGCGGTACCGCGCGAGCGGGAGCGGCTGGACGATCGAGCGCCTCTCGCCATAGCGGCGCGCCGGCGCTCGATTCACGGCCGGCGAGCGCGTCTCAGCGGGCGCGCGCGGCTACCAGACGCGGTCGCTCTCCTCCACTTCCTCTCGCAGCTTCACGTAGCTCTCGTAGCGCGAGCGGGCGATCGTCCCGGCCTCGAGCGCCGAGCGCACGCCGCACGCCGGTTCGCTCAGGTGGCGGCAGTCGGCAAAGCGACACTCGCCGAACGCGGGCACAAACTCCGGGAAGCACCTATCGAGGTCGCGGGCGGTGATTCCCCAGAGCCCCACCTCGCGCAGCCCGGGGGTGTCGACCACGAAGCCGCCATCGGGGAGCGGGTGCATGTGCGCGCCGACGGTCGTGTGCCGCCCCTTGTTCACCGACTCGCTGATCTCGGCCACACGCAGGTCGAGCCCCGGATACATCGCGTTCAGGAGCGAAGACTTTCCCACCCCCGAGGGACCGGTGAGCGCGGTCACGCGCCCCCGCAGCGCCTCGTGCAACTCCTCGAGCCCTTCGCCGGTGTGGGTGCTCGTGTAGTGGACGGGGTAGCCTAACGAAGCGTACGCGCCGAACTCCGCCTCGGCCTCGGCGCGCGACGCCAGGTCCACCTTGTTGATCACCACGCGCGCCGCCACCTCGTTCGACTCGGCGATGATCAGGAAGCGGTCGAGCATCTTTGCCTTGGGAGCGGGCGACACCATCGCGAAGACGACCACGACCTGATCGACGTTCGCCACCACGATGCGCTCGCCATAGGCGTTGCCCGGCGAGCGGCGCGCGAGACGCGAACGTCGCGGGAGGATCGCCGCGATAGTCCACGCCCCCGACGCATCGTCGAGCTCGACCTGCACGTCGTCGCCGACCGTGACCTTGAGTTCCCCGCCGCGCTTGAGGCGCCCGCGCAGCGCCGCGACGATCGAGCGCCCGTCGGCGAGGCGCACGTCGTACTGTCCTCCGGTGCCTTGCAGCACCACTCCGGTCGGCAGCTCGCCGCTCACTGCTCGTCCCGCATCACGTCCCACCATCGCCTCGACGGAGCGGTGCTCCCGCCAGTTAGGGCGGCGATCTGCCGTTCCAGTTCGGCGCGCGTATCGGCGAGCGACCACGCGCCCAGTGCCTCTCGCGCCTCGGCGGGCGTCGCGCCATACGCCAGGTACGCCGACTCCAGGTGGCCGTCGACCCCCTGCTCGCCGATGCGTCGCCAGCGCAGGAAGAGGAAGTACGCCCCGTGCGCACGTTCGGCGTCGCCCGTGGCGTCGCTCTCGATCGCCACCGAATACGACAACCCGTCCGATCCCTCGAAGGCGGCGGGGCGCGCGTGCGCCTTCATGTATCCGCCGATCGTGTTGGCATCACCGAGCGAGTGGTCCGGCTGCCGCCACTGCCCCGGCATACCTAACGACGCCTCGCGAAGCCTTCCTTCACGATGCTCGCGGTCATGAAGGCGACGTTGGCGGGACGCTCGGCCAGGCGGCGCAGCAAGTACGGGTACCACTGCGTCCCGTACGGCACGTACACGCGCATGCGGTACCCCTCGCGCACCAACATGTCCTGCAGGTCGCGGCGCACCCCATAGAGCATCTGAAACTCGAAGCGATCGGTGGCGATCCCTTGCTCGCGCGCATAACGCTTCGCTTCCTCGATCAGCACCTCGTCGTGCGTGGCCAGCCCAGGGTACTTCCCGCTCGACATGAGGCGATGCATGCACTCGACGTACGAACGAGACACCTCCTCCCGCTCCTGGAAGGCGATCGCCGGCGGCTCCTTGTACGCTCCCTTGCAGAGGCGCACGCGACACTGGATGTCGATCGCGTTGGCCACATCCGCCGCGGTGCGCCGCAGGTAGCTCTGGAGCACGATCCCCACTTCCTCGGGGAAGCGCGGGTACAAGTGCTCCTCGAACAGCTGCAACGTGCGCTCGGTGTACGCACTCCCCTCCATGTCGAGTCGCACGAACGAGCGATGCGCCTTCGCGCGCTCCAGCACGCGCGTGATGTTCTCGATGCAGAGCGTGTCGGAGATGTCCTGTCCCATCGCCGTGAGCTTCACGGAGACGTTGCTGTCCAGCCCTTCGGCGGCGATGCGGTCGAGCAGCTCGACGTAGTGATCGGCCGTCGCACGCGCTTCGGCGTCGCTCGTGACGCTCTCGCCCAGGAGGTCGAGCGTCGCACTGATCTTCCTGGCGTTGAGGGCGCGGACCGCCGCCAGCGCATGGTCGATCGTCTCACCGGCTACGAATCGGTTGGCAAAGCGGCGGGCGATGCCGTTATTGCGAACGAAGCGGAAAATCCCTTGTCGGTGCGAGAGCCAGAGAAACGTCTGTCGAAGCATTGCGCGAGGGAACGATCCCGGGAGGACAGTGCTCGGCGGCGCGCTCCCGAGGCGCGCGACGTCGCAGGCGAAATATACCGCCCGGGGCAGGGCGTGAACGACCGGCGCACCGCATTCCCATGCGTCGCCCGAACGGGGTGGCGAACCGTTGGACCGCCGACTCATTGTCGGGTCGATGGACGCAAGCGCAGCGCGCGCCCCCACGGCTCGCGATACAGACCGGCGAAGGCGAAGCGCCGGGCCGATGCGTCGACGCCAACCTGCGGCTCGTAGAGCGTGCGCACGTCGGCGAGCGGGCGAATCATCCGTTCGATCGATCGTTCGACGCCATCGAGCACGTGCTCACCGGCTGCGTCACGATAGGTCACCCAGGCGTGGCGCCCGCGCACGGTGCCGGGTATGTCCCGCACGCCCACGATGAACGTGGCGTCGAAGCGCGCTTCGATCAGTTGACGCCAGGCCCAGAGTGCGAAGTCCTCGCAGTCGCCGCAGCGCAGGAGCTCGAACGTCAACGGATGCAGCCAGAGATCCGGTTCATCGAGGAGCATCGGATCGTCGGCATAGTCGCAGTCGAGGAGCCACTCGGCAATCTCGTGCGGATTCGCGCGCGAGACGCGGCACGCACCGGTGAGGTACTCGCGAAAATCGCCGGCCCCCGGTCCAAAGGCGCGCAGCGGGGGCTCGAGATCGAAGCGCAGCCACGGGTCGCCCGAAGCGCCGGCGATGCGGCGCGCGTGGGCCAGCCCGCTGCGTTCGTCGAGCCAGGAAAGCAGTGCGCGCATTCGCCGGAATGCCTGCGGGCGTGAAGTCGCCCTGACGTTTTCCGGCGGTCGCGCGCTCATCGCACGATCACCAGTCCCACGTCGCCGACGAAGTCGTCGCGCACGCGAGCGAGATTCACCGGCACGTCGAGCTCTTCGCGATTGAGGCGCAGGTTCACGCGATGGATGCCGGGGGTAACCTGATAGTAGCCGCGCCACTCGCCGGTCGGCTGCTTGATGAGCGGGACGGGGACCCAGTCGGTAAAGTCGGCCATCAGCTCGACGGTCGCGATACCTGGAGCCCAGACGCGAATCTCGCGCAGCGACAGCGAATCGAGCGATCCACCAATCACCAACGCGAGACGCTCGGTCTCCGGGAGCACTGGTCGCTCGACGACGCGCGGCGCCGGAATGGCGCGTGCTCGCGAGCGGAGGGCGAAGCGTCCGTTGGGGAGGCGTAGCGCGACGGCGGCATAGCGCGCCCCCGGGAGTCCCTGGATGATGTCGACCGGATAGCTCCCGACGCTCACCGTCCCGAGCGTTCCGGCGATCAGCGGCCAGGTCGCGGTGAGCGACCCCCATCCCACCGTCCCGCGCAGCGCTTCGCCGAGGCGCACACCGGCCGCTGCATCGAAGGTCACCCGCTTGTGCGTCCAGGAGACGCTCCCCTCGTTGTCGAAGAGGACGTCGCCGTATTGCAGCTGCATCGGCGTCCCGGTATACGACACGACGTAGGGACCGACGCGCGCCCACCCCCCGTAATCGCCAAGGACAGTGGTGCGCCACTGAAACCCGTCGAAGGTGCGCGCCAGCGCGCCGCCGCCATGAATCGCGTACTGCTCGTGCTGCAGGTGCAGGCGCGCCTGCCCCAGCAGCTGCAACGTCGGCATGAAATCCTGCTGCGCCGTGCTGGTGGCGTTAAAGGAGAGCTCACCACGCACGGAGCGGAACAAGCGCCCCATCGTCCCCGTCACCGGGAGCGGAAGGGAAAAGCGCGAGCCCGTGATCCCACCCTGCATCGACCAGCGCCCGTCGTTGAAGACCGAAACGAGGCCGGTCGCGAAGAGCGCGCCCTGCGGGCGCTCGATCGAAGCGGTCTCGGTGAGGGTGACGGCGCCTAACGTGAGGCCGTTGTCATATCCCACGGTGGCCACGCCCACGTCGCGCGTGCGCACGGGCGCCTGAGCACCCACTGGGCAGACGGCGGCGAGCAAGAGACAGCACCAAAGCAGTCGCGCGGCGGGGCAGAGCGCCCCGCCGCGCACGAAGTGTGGCGGAATACGGACTGGGGTTGGTTACGGGCGCTTTTTCGGCTTCCCGCGAGGCGCAGCCGGCGCTTCACCTGCACCGGCGACGTTGTTGGCCCCCTGCACCGCCCCGACCGCAGTCGGATTGAGCGCGGGGTCGCCCGCGCGGGTCGTACCGCGCACCGAAGGTAACGTGCTCCCCGGAGCCCCGCCATTGGCGGCCGCCGCTGCATCGGCGATCTGCCGCTCGAGTCCCTGCCCACGCACCGTGATCGCCGTCGCTGCCGCCGTGCCACCGGAGATGTCGCGTTCGACATCCTGCCGGAGCTTGGCGAACTGGTCTTCGGTAGCGGAGGCGAGCACGAGATTGACGATGACCGGCGAAATGGTGTCAGCTGGAACGCCACGGTTGATCAGGTAGCTCATGACGTCGAGCGCCATCGCGTAGCGAACGCCGCTCTTGTTCGCGCGCAGCCGCTCGAGCTCCTTCACCTTCACGCCGCTCCGCAGCGCATGCGCACCGGCCACGACTTCGGCGTCGGGAGAACCAGGCCCCAGCGCCTGACGCGCACGTTGCAGGTCATCGGCCCATCCGCGGACGACCGCGACGATCATGCGCCCGGAAGCCTTCTTGCTTGCCCCTTCGAGCGCCCGATCGACGAGCGGCTCGGTGGGAACGCCCGCCTTGCGCGCGGCGTCGATGATGGCATCGACCTGCTCGCGCGTCTCGCGGTCCAGGCGATTCGTTAGGCGAGGATCACTGGCCTGCCAGACGTAACCGCTCAAGGTGAGCGCGCTGGCGGCGAGGACGAGGAGGCGTGATGTCTGTCGCATGGCTCAGTCCCGGCGCTCGACGGTCACGACCGAGTTGGCCGAGCCGAACTCGCTCGACGTCTGCGGTCGCGTGGGGTCGTTGACGCGCTGTGCGCCGTCGACTTCGAACTGGTATTCGTAGCGTCCCGGCACCAGCGGGATCGTGATCGACCAGGCGCCGTCTTCGGAGACGCGTTCCATCTGGTATCGCGTGTCGTCCCAATCGCTGAAATCACCCACGAGGGAGACCGACTTGGCATTCGGTGCGATGAGGAGGAACTGCTGCAGCTGCGGTGCGTTGGGGTCGCGCTTCACGTCGGCGACGGGCTGGAGCACCATATCGCCAGCCGGCGGCGTCGCGGCGATCGGCGCGACCGACGCGACCGGTGCGAGGAGCCTCATCGAAACGACTCCGACGAGCGCCGCTGCCGCCGCGAGCCCTGCAACCTGCGTAACGGAGAAGGCGAACGTCTTGCGGTACCACGGACGCGACGCGCGCACCGTCGTGAGCGAGATGACGCGTGGCTCAAGCGCCGCCATCACCCGCTCGTCGAATCGCGCATCGAGCGCGACCGGGCGTCGCAGCTCTTGTGCGATACCGGCAATGAATGGGTCGAAGTCGTCGTCGTGTGTGGTCACCGTTGCACCTCGTGCAGGAGTGCGCGCAGCCGCTCGCACGCTCGCTTGACTCGCATCTTCAACGCAGAGACACCGACTCCGGTGAGCTCCGCGATCTCGTCATACCCCAGTTCTTCCACATGCTTCAGGAGGAATGCTTCGCGCTGGTCCTCGTCGAGTGCCAGCAGCGCCCGCTGTATCTCCTCCCGCCACGCGTTTTGCTCTTCGGGATGCTCCTCGGACGCGTCGAGCAGGGCGATGTCGTCCCGCACGAACGTCCGTTCCCTCCGTCCCCGCCGCGTCCCCGCCGTCCGGCAACGATTCGCCAGGATGCGAAAGAGCCACGATCCGAACCGCGCAGGATCTTCGCACTTGGCCAGCGACCGGTAGGCCCGGAGAAAGGCATCCTGCAGCGCCTCCTCCGCATCTTCCCGGTTGCCGAGCATTCGGGTGGCGTATCGGGCGAACTGCACCCGGTAACGCCCCACGAGGATCGCGTAGGCCGCGGAATCACCCGCAAGCACCTGCGCCACCGTCTCGGCGTCGCCATCGTTCTCTAGTGGTAGACCCTGCGAAATCGCCATTGGTCAATATCGCGTTACACTTCGCCGGGCTCGACCGCGCAAATCATTGCCGATAAAGGCCTTACGCGTTAAAAAATTCCTGGCCCAGCTCGCCGCCGCCCCCCCTCCAGACGAGGGCGCGCCCCACCGGGAGCGATCACAAACCACGCCCGGAACGATCGCAAAATACCCCGGCCGCGTCGGCGTTCCCAACAATCTCGCACCTGCGTGCGCGCGCGGCGAGTGTGCGTTCGACGTGTGACCAGTGTCGTTAGGCGATGGTGCGCTGCATCACACGTCGCGTGTGCCGTGCGGGTGGAATCGCTCCCCCTTGCGCGCCATGTGCAGCAGCATATCGGCCGGAACGAACCGCCCGCTAAAGCGCGAATTCAGTTCCTCGAGCCGGTCGACCGCGCGCGACGCACCGATCGCGTCCAGATATCGGAAGGGACCGCCACGGAACGGCGGAAAGCCGATCCCGAATACGGCGCCGATGTCTCCGTCGCGTGCCGAGCGCACGATCCCTTCCTCGAGGCAGCGCACCGCTTCGTTCGCCAGCACCAGGACGCATCGCTCCTGAATCTCCTCCTCGGCGACCGCGACGCGCTGGCTCCCACTCGGCGTGAAGCCGTAAACCGATGCATCGACGCCGCCGCGCTTGCCGTCGGCATCGTACGTGTAGAAGCCGCGCTTCCCCTTGCGCCCCAGGCGCCCCGACTCGACGACGCGCCGGAGCGTGAGCGACGGCGACAATCGCTCCCCGAACGCCTCGGTAAAGATCTCCCCGGACTTGCCGGCGATGTCGAGCCCCACCTCGTCGAGGAGCGTGATCGGGCCGACCGGGAAGCCGAAGTCGAGGAGCGCCTGGTCGACCGATTCCACCGACGCGCCGCCATCGAGGAGGCGCCCTGCTTCGTTGAGGTAGGGGGCGAGGATCCGGTTCACGTAGAAACCGGGAGAGTCCTGCACGACGATGACGGTCTTCCCGATCTGCTTTCCATACGCAACGGCGGTGGCAGTGACCTCCGGCGCAGTCGTCGGCGTCACGATGACCTCGAGGAGCGGCATCTTGTGCACCGGCGAGAAGAAGTGCATGCCGAGCACCCGCTCGGGGCGCACCGACGCCTCGGCGATGCGGGCGATCGGGATGGTGCTCGTGTTCGAGGCGAAGATCGCGTGCGGCGGGGTCACCGCCTCGACCTCGCGCAACACGGCATGCTTCACGTGCAGGTCCTCGAAGACCGCCTCGATGACCAGGTCTACATTGCCGAAGCCGGAATAGTCGATCGTCCCCCCCGCCAGGAGCAATTGGTCCTCCATCTCCTGCCGGGTGATGCGGCGCCGAGTCACCCCTTCCTTGAGCACCGCGCGTATCGACGCGAGCCCCTTCCCCACGCGCGCGAGGTCGGCGTCCTTGAGTCGCACGAGCGTTCCGCGCTGCACGGCGATCGTCGCGATCCCCGCCCCCATGAAGCCGGCGCCGAGGATACCGAGCTTGCGCACGGGGAGCGGCGTGACGGGGAGATCACCAACGCCGCTGTCTTTCTTGAGGGCGGTACTCGCAAAGAAGATGCCGACCAGCTCGCGCGACACCTGCGTCATCGCCATCTCGCCGAAGAGTCGCGCCTCCTCGCGATACCCCTTCTCGCGGTCGTGAAGGCCGGCTGCCACCGCATCGATAGCGGCGAGCGGCGCAGGATAGTTGCCGCGCGTCTTCTTGAGCACCGTCTCGCGCGCCTGTCGCAGCACGAGCGCGCGCCCCACCGCATTGTCGTCCAGCAACACGGCTTTGGCGTCGTGCTTGCGCGCCTGCGGGTTGCGATCGCGCACGCCGTCGGCGATCTCGCGTGCCCGCTGTATCGCGATGCGATGAAGGATCGCCGGGTGCACCAGCTCGTGCACCAACCCGATTTGCATCGCCTTGCGGGCGCGCACGTTCTTTCCGGTGAGGATCATGTCGAGCGCTGCCTGCAGCCCAACGGTGCGCGGCAGGCGCTGCGTCCCGCCGGCGCCGGGGAAGATCCCCAGCTGCACCTCGGGGAGCGCGAGCACGGTCTTCGGATGATCGGTGGCGATGCGGTACGCGCACGCCAGCGCCGCCTCCAGCCCGCCGCCGAGGCAGGCGCCGTGGATCGCGGCGACGAGCGGGATGCGCATGCGCTCGAGTCGCGCGAGCAGCTCCTGCCCGGTGCGCGACGCCGCTTCGGCTTGTTGGGGCGTGGTCCAGGCGAGGAACTCCTCGATGTCGGCGCCGGCGATGAAGTTGTCGGGCTTTCCGGAAATCAGCACGGCACCGACGATGTCCGTGTCGCCTTCGAGCCGTTCGAAGATCGCCTTGAACTCGTCCTGCACGGCGCGCGAGATGGTGTTGACCGATGCGCCCGGGAGATCGAAGGTGATCGTGGCGATGGAGTCGGCTACCTCTACGCTGAGTGCAGGCATCTATCGAGGGGACAGAAGACGAGAAGACGAGAAGACGAGAAGTGGCGGCGCGCGGTGAGAGAACGGTGAGCGCTTACGCTCGTTCCACCACCATGGCGAATCCGAGTCCTCCCGCCGCGCACACGGTCATCAAGCCAAACTGTCCGTTGCGGCGGGCGAGTTCGTGACAGAGGGTCGTCGTGATGCGGGCGCCGGTCGCACCGAATGGGTGGCCGATGGCGATCGAGCCTCCCATCACATTGAGCCGTTCAGGATCCACTTCGCCCACCGGCGTTGAGAAGCCGGCACGCTCGGCCCACTTTTGCGAGGTGAAGCCCTGCAGGTTGGAGAGGACCTGCGCGGCGAAGGCCTCGTGCATCTCGACGAGCGCCATGTCGCCCAGCGACAATCCTGCGCGCTGGAGCGCGACCGGCGCCGCGAGCACGGGGGCCATCAGGAGCTGTTCGCCGGGGTCGAGGGCGGCGTACGCGTAGGAGCGGATGTAGCCCATCGGACGGTAGCCTAACGCGGCAGCGCGTTCCTCACTCATCAGGAGCACGGCCGCGGCACCATCGGTGAGCGGCGAGGCATTGCCGGCGGTCACGCTCCCGTAGCGCTTGTCGAACACCGGCTTGAGTGCGCCGAGTGCATCGAGCGTGGTGTCGTCGCGGATCCCGTTGTCGCGGTCGAGTGCCGTCTCGTACTTCGGCGGAACCCAGACCGGGGCGATTTCACTCGTCAGGCGCCCGTCCTGCGTCCCCGCACTCGCGCGCCGGTGCGAGGCGAGGGCGAACACGTCCTGCGACTCCCGCGAGATCCCGTTGATCTTCGCCATCTTCTCGGCGCTCTGCCCCATCGTCTCTCCCGTTGTAGGCTCGGCGATCGCCGGCGTCACGGGGACGAGGTCGCGCGGGCGGATGCGGGCGAGCGCCTGCACGCGTTGCGCGAGCGACTTGGCCCGCGAGGCCGCGACCAGCGCGTCGGAGAAGCCGCGCGAGTGGAGGATCGGGACGTTGGAGAGCGACTCCGCGCCGCCAGCGATGATCACGTCGGCGTGCCCGAGCGCAATCTGGTCGGCCGCATCGGTGATCGCCTGATTCGCGCTCGCGCAGGCGCGCGAGACTGACCACGCCTGCACGCCTTTCGGGAGCTGCGGCATGAGCGAGATCTCGCGCGCGATGTTCGGCGCCAGTACCGATTGCACCACGGTCCCGAAGACGAGTCCGTCGACGACGTCGCCGCTCAGGTTCGTTCGCTGGATCAGCTCGGCCACGCACAGGCGCCCGAGCTCGATCGCCGAGAGGGACTTGAGCGCCGTCCCCGACTTCGCGAATGGAGTGCGGACGCCGTCGACGATGGCGACACGACGACCGACGCGGGATGAAGACATGAGATGTTGGCCGGGAGGACAGGGGCTGGTGGGCGACGGGCGCCGGGTGCTGCTTCCCTGAAACGAATATCGCAGCCGGCACCCGTCGATGCAGCTCAGCGCGCTAGTTGGACGGTGCGTTGGTGAGTTGTATCGGCGCCGTCAGTGCGCCACGGTCCGCTCCCCCCAGCCGCTCATCTCGATGCCATTTGCCCATGGTCGTTCGCACGTTCGCACCGCCACGGTCGCGCTAGTGCTCTTCTCTATCGCGTCGGCTTCCTCACTCATTGCCCAGCAACGACGCCCCCCCGAGCGAACCGGCGCGAATTCCGCGACCGCGCAGGGTGCCCCCGCTCCCGCGCCGGCCGCTCGCCAGAACGATCCCGACGGCGTGCGCATCATCCCCGACACGGCGATCACTTCCACCGACGCCGTCACCATCAAGGGGAAGAACGTCCCCTACCGCGTGACCGTGGGAACGCAGCCGGTGTGGGACGACAAGGGGGCGCCGATCGCGTCGATGTTCTACACGTACTACGAACGCTCCGACGTCTCGGACCGCGATGCGCGCCCGCTCGTGATCTCCTTCAACGGCGGACCGGGATCGGCGTCGGTCTGGATGCACATCGCCTACACCGGTCCGCGCCAGCTCAAGATCGACGATGAGGGATATCCCGTGCAGCCGTACGGCGTGCAGGCGAATCCCAACTCGATCCTCGACGTCGCCGACATCGTCTACATCGACCCGGTCAACACCGGCTTCTCGCGCATCCTCGGCGATGCCAAGCGCGAGCAGTTCTTCGGCGTGAACGAGGACATCGCGTATCTCGCGCGCTGGGTCGATGCCTGGGTGACTCGCCACGAACGATGGACCAGCCCCAAGTACCTGATTGGCGAGAGCTACGGCACGACGCGCGTGGCCGGGCTCGTGGAGCGGCTTCAGGGGTCGCACTGGATGTTCTTCAACGGCGTGATCCTCGTGTCGCCAACCGGGCTGGGCGTCGACCGCGAAGGACCGATCGGGAGCGCATTGCACCTGCCGTACTACGCGGCGACTGCATGGTATCACAAGGCGCTAAGTCCTGAGCTGCAATCGCGTGACCTCGAACAGCTCCTCCCCGAGGTCGAGAACTTCACGATCGACAAGCTCATTCCCGGACTCGCACGCGGCGGGTCGCTCCCCGACGCGCAGCGCCAGGAGCTGGTGCGGCAGTTCGCCAAGTACAGTGGACTTTCCGAGCGTGCGGTGGCCGAGCAGAGCCTCTCCGTCCCGACGCAGTTCTTCTGGAAGGAGCTGCTGCGCTCGCGCGGCGTGACGGTGGGGCGACTCGACTCCCGCTATCAGGGGCTCGACCGCATCGACGCAGGGACGTCGCCCGACTTCGACCCCGCGCTTACCGCCTGGAACCACGCCTTTGCGCCAGCGATCAACCACTACCTGCGCGACATCCTCCACTTCAAGACAGACCTGCAGTATTGGCTCTTCGGGCCGGTGAACCCGTGGAACCGCAACGGGGAGGCGACCGGCGAGGCGCTCCGGCGCGCGCTCGCCGAGAATCCGTATCTTCACCTCATGGTGCAGAGCGGCTACTTCGATGGCGCGACCGACTACTTCAACGCCAAGTACTCGATGTGGAATCTCGATCCGGCGGGACGCGTGCAGGACCGGATGACGTGGAAGGGATACCGTTCGGGTCACATGATGTACCTGCGGCGCGACGACCTCGCGACGTCGAACGAGGACATCCGCCAGTTCATCGCCCGCTCGACGCCGCGTCCGGGACAGCCGGCGCGCCGTTAGGCACCCGCGCCTGTCCATCACCCGATGACCGCCCTCACCCCCGCCACCTCCGCATGGCGATCGACCACGCTCGATGCGCTCGCCAGTGAGCACTTCGACCTTCTGGTGATCGGGGGCGGGATCGTGGGGTGCGGCGTGGCGCGCGACGCGGCGCTCCGCGGGCTCCGCGTGGCGCTGTGCGAAAAGGGAGATCTCGCGAGCGGGACGTCGAGTCGCTCGTCGCGACTCGTACATGGCGGGGTGCGCTACCTCGAGCACGGGCACTTGCACCTCGTGTTCGAGTCGAGTCGTGAACGACGGCGCTTGCTCCGCACCGCCCCGCACCTGGTGCGCCCGCTGTCGTTCACGTGGCCGGTGTACGAGGGGGCGCGGGTCGCGCGGTGGAAGCTCCTCGCCGGCCTCACGCTGTACGACGCGCTCGCCCTCTTTCGCAATGTAGGAAACCACCGGCGCCTGAGCGCCGACGGCGTGCTCGACCGCGAGCCGGCGCTCTCGCCCGACGGATTGCTCGGCGGCGCGATCTACTGGGATGCGGCGACCGACGACGCGCGCCTGACGCTGGCCACCGCGCTCGGCGCCGCCGCAGCGGGAGCGCGCGTCCTCACCTACGCACCCGTCACCGCCCTAACTCGCACGAGCGAACATGCAACGGGTGCGAGGGTGCGCGACAAGTTGACTGGGCGCGAGGTGCAGGTCCATGCGCGCTGCGTAGTGAGCGCGGTGGGACCATGGACCGACACGATGCACGCGCTCGAGGGGGGCAGCCCCGGCCACGCCGTCCTCGGATCGGCAGGAGTGCACATCGCGGTCCCCCGGACGCGCGTGGGGAATCGCGAGGCGGTGACGGTCGTCGCGCCGCAGGACGGGCGGGTGATGTTCGTCCTGCCGGCGGGAGAGCACGCGATCATCGGGACGACGGAGACGCCGGCTAGCCGCGGCCCCGACGCCATCCGCGCATCGCGCGAGGACGTGCGTTACCTCCTCGACGCCTGCAGTGCCAACTTCCCAAACGCTGCGTTGCGAGACGACGACGTCGTCTCGGCGTGGGCGGGGATTCGCCCGCTGGCCGCAACGCTCGCTGATGGCGACGCCGGGAGCGCATCGCGCGAGCACTCGGTGGCGATCGGTCCCCTCGGCGTCCTCTCGGTGACCGGCGGGAAGCTCACCACCTACCGCGCCATGGCCGAGGACGTGGTCGACCGCGTCTGCGCGGAGTTAGGGGAGGAGAAGCGCGACGGGCAGCCGTTCCGCGAAGTGCTTCTCCCTGGCGGGGCCATGCGATCGCTCGACGAAACCGAGCGAGACGCCGCCGCGGCAACCGGCGACGCGGCGGTGGGGCGTCGACTCGCGCGCGCCTACGGGAGCGAGTGGCGCGCTGTGTGGAAGCTCACGCGCGACGCCCCATCGCTCGCCGAGCGCATCGACCCGTCGCTCCCCTACACGCTGTGTGAAGCCGTGCACGCGATGGAGCAGGAGTGGGCCGTCACGCTCGGCGACATCCTCCTTCGCCGCACGCACGTTGGCTTCGAGACGCGCGACCACGGCGAGCAGTGCGCACAGCGCGTCGCCCAAACACTTGCGCGCAGGTTCCGGTGGGAGCCTGCGCACGTGACCGAGCTGTTGCGCGAATATTCCGACGATGCCGATCGGCTCTTCTCGTTGGATTGAGCGCCCGGTCGATTTCGGGAGATGCAACCGCCGCGCGATCAGCGCTTCATGTGCGCCCGCACCGCGCCTACGAAGCGCGCCGCGTCGGCCGGGTGAAACTGCTCGAGCAGCGGCTCATCGTCGGTGTTGATGTGATCGAAGTTCCACGTCGGCTTGTGCACGTACGAGAAGTGGATCGCGCCGTCGTCGTACGACACGTCGCGGATATCCGACACGGGGAATCCTCGTGACTTTTCGAAGACCTCACGCAGCGCCCCCTTCACGGTCGACTTCACGACGCCCTTGATCATCTGCCCCAGCGCCGAGTTCTCGTCGCTGTCGGCAGCCGCGTCTTCCTTCATCGACTTCTTCATCTCGCTCTGGATCGCATTGCGCATCGAGTCCGAGAAGGCGACGACCACCGAGTCGTTGCGCAGCGACATGACCATGGCTCCGTTGCGCGTCTTCATCGAGACGCTCCCATCGGGTCCTTCGGTAAAGGTGGTGTTGCTGCTGGCGGAGCGTTCGGGACGCTCTGGTTGCTCGTTCGCTTCGGGGCGCTCGGGCAGTTCCGTGCGCTCGGGGACTTCGGAAACTCCGGCCGCGGGCGAAACGGGCGCCGCGGCCACATCGCTGGTCGTGCGATCGTCGCGCTGGTCGCAGGCGGTCCCCAATGCGGCGACAGAGAGGACGAGCACGGCGTGCGGGGCGATGCGGCGAATGATCGACATGGGCGACTCCGGCGGGCTGGTGTTGAGCTACCCTACGAAAAGGCGCGCCCGAGGTTACACCCCGGGCGCGCCTGACCGTCGCGCTGTTCGCTACTTGATCTGATACCGCCGCGTGTAGACCAGGACTACGCCGTATCGCGAGTTGTCGAGGTTACCGCGGTTGGTCGCCGCAAATCCGACTTCCTGGCTACGAAACGCGAGAATCGCCTCGATGTCGTTCGCCGATATGGCATCCACGCGCATCTGCACCGGGATGCCATCGACGAAGATCTGCGCGCACCCAGAGCTTCCCGAGAATCGCAGGCAACCGCTCGGCGGATTGTACCACTGAAGTCCCGCCAGCCGCCCGTCGCGCACCAGATCACCGAGCGTGAAAGCGTGTGCGCGAAGCTTTTCGATATCCTCCGGGCCGAGGAAGCGCTGGAACGTCCCCATCACCGACGAACCGAACACACGGCGCACGTCGGCCGAGATCACTTCACGGATCGACATCTCGGCGGCCTTCCCCGTGAGGTAGACCGTGTCGCGCCGCGTTTCGTCTTTCAGAAGTTCGAAGTCGTCGGTGACGATCGGATAGTAGCCGGGACGTCGGACGAGGAGCGAGTACTTGCCGGGCTTGCTCGCCTTCAGCGTGAAGCCGCCGAAGACATCGGTCGTTGTTGTATCGAGCACGTTTTGCCGCCGATCGAGCAGCGCAACTGTGCTGGTCGCCACGGCCTGGCGCGAGGCGCCGACCACCACGATCCCATCGATCGTTTGGGCGTGGGAGACCGCGCTCGTCGCTACAACCAGCGCGGGGACCAGCAACAGACTGCGCACACGGTGAGCGAGGGCTTCCATGTTGCACCTGATGTGAAGGGTCGTGTTCGCTAGTACCCACACGCGTCGTGCAGGTGCCGCGACGTCGCCGCCCGATGCGATTCCCGCCCGACGGCGGTCCTTCACGACTCGCTGTCGCCGCCTCGCTTCATCGCCGGCGAGTGGCCGGCGACGTGTGCGCTACTCGAGCGGCGACTCGTGGATCGTGACGAGCTGCACGATCTTGAGCTTGCGCGTGCGGGCCGGCAGTCGCAAGAAGGCGACCTCGCCTACGGACTTGTTGATCAGCGCGCGCCCGATCGGCGACGACATCGTGACCTGTCCTTCATCGAACGCCTCCGAATCGCCGAAGACGAGCGTGTAGGATTCCACGACCTGCGTCTCCTGGCACTCCACGGTCACCTTCGAGCCGAGACCGACGCGGTCCGACGGGATTTGCGAGAGGTCGACCTGGGCGAGCTTGCTCAGGCGCTGGCGCAACTGTCCGAGGCGCGCCTGCACGAACGCCTGCCGCTCGAGCGCAGCCTTGTATTCGGAGTTCTCACGAAGATCTCCCAACTCCACCGCTTTGCGAATCTCGTTGGGGATCGTGACGTTGAGCTCGTGTTGCAGCTTCTCGACCTCTGCACCCAGCTTTTCCTTGAGAGCTTCGAGCATGGCGACCCTATCGACAAGAGAAGTCATCCCACAAATCGTCGACGCCCTCCGGGCGGCGCTTGGCGCCGGCACGGCCGGCGACGATCTGCGAGATGACCTGTAAAAGGTGAGCGCCCGGCCGCGTTGGGGGGCCGGGCGCTTTCGCTGCCCAGAATCTAGGCGCTGCGAGCAGCAATATCAATTCTCGGCACCGCGCCCTGTTACTACACGGGATCTCCCAAACGGTCACGGGCGCGACCGCCCATACGCACCGCTGGGCGTCGACTATTGGTGTGATCACCCATACACTCCGGCATGATTCGCACGGAGCGCCACGACGACGTGACGCGGTTCGACATGTCGACTCGTCGAAGCCGGTTGGCCGGCTTTTCGGTGAGTGCGTACCTCGTGCGCGGTGTCCTCATCGACAGCGGTTTTCCCGCCGTCGGCGACGAGGTCGACGCGCTCCTCCTGCGTGAACGGCTGGAAGGAGTGATCATCACCCACTTCCATGAAGACCACGCCGGTAACGTGGAAGGCATCGCGCAGCGCGGGATACCGATCGCCGCAGATCCCGACACGATGGCGCGTGTGCGCGCCCCGCTTCCGCTTGCGTTCTATCGTCGCTTCACGTGGGGTGAGGCTCCGCCGCTTCGCTCTCCGTGCTCACCGTTCGACCCCGAAGGACTGGTGATGATCCACACGCCAGGACACAGCCCTGATCATCACGTCGTGTGGGACTCGGAGACGGGGACGCTGTTCGCCGCCGACCTGTTTCTCGGCGTGCGAGTGCGCGTCGCGCATCACTACGAACGCCCGAGGCAGATTCTCGCGAGCCTGCGCCGCGTGCTCGCGCTCGAACCCTCGCGCGTCTTCGACGGACATCGCGGCCGCGTTCCTGCGCCCCTGGAGCTCTTGCGTGCGAAGGCCGACTGGACGGAGGCGACCATCGATGCCGTGATCGCGTCGGCGCGCAACGGCACGCCGGTCGATCGCATTGCCCGCGAGGTGCTCGGCGCGCGCGACATGAATGACTTCATCTCGCGCGGCGAATACTCGCGCCTCAACCTCGTGCGCGCGATTCTCGCCGAGGGAGACTAACACTCCCCAGCGCTACGGCGTGGCGTCGAAACGCTGGCGCGCCGAGCGATAGACGGGAAGCTCCGCGACGGTCGGGGAAAAGAATGCGACGAACGCCGCGCGCGCCTGCAGGTTGTGCCATGCGCGCTGCTGGGCGAAGGCTCGTCGATAGCGCGCGTGCACGCGTCCGGCAAACGGCGAGAGGTCGCGCCAGAGCGGCGGCAGAAGTTGCTGCAGTCCGTTGGTCTCGGCGATCGCAGCGACGAAATCGCCTCGGGCGATCGCCACTTCGGCGCGGAGCGCGCCGGCCAGCTGACCCCTCAACGTTGAATCGCCGATCACGAGCGGGAGCGCGTCGAGCGCACTGGCTTCGGCGAGCACACGTACGGTGTCGCCCATGGCCGCGCTCACGAGGCCGATCGCGTACGCGCGGAGATGCGGCTCCATCCCGCGATGCGGATGCAGCCAGCTCCGCTGCGCGAGCGAGTCAGGTTCGAGCGGATGCCACGCCTCGAGTCGAGCGCGCGTATCGCGCAGCGCCGAATCGGGAGTTTCGCGCGAGAGCCACTGCATCCAGGCGAGGAGCGGGAGGGCAACGGCGGGATCGATCGCTGCCGCATCGGCGAGTTCAGCCGAAGACTGCGCTTCGCGCCGCACGGCGAAGAAGTATTCGGCGCGCCAGGCGTGCGCGATCGCGGCCAGGTCGTCGCCATACCGCGTCGCATCAGTGTATGGCTTCAACAGCTCGGCAGCGTGCCAGAGCGCGAGGGGGCGGAGAATGCCACCCGAGGTCGCGAGTGCGCGCGATGCGGCGAACACCGCCTGAGGATCGGCGGTGTTCGCCGCGAGCTGCAACACGAGCGTCCATCCCGTCGTGTCGCGCCTTGCGTCGGCGTCGAGCACGCGCATTGCCAGGCGGGTCGCCGGCTCCACGTCGTAGAGCTCCGCCCCCCACGTGAGCCGGCTGGCGAGCGCCCGGTCGTCGTACAACGATGCAAAGCGGGCGAGCTCGAGGCGCGCCGCCTCGTGGAAGGGGGAGAGCGCCAGAACCTGCCAGAGCGCCGGGATCGCCCCCACGTGCGACACTCGGCGCGTAGGCTGGTCGCGCAGGCGTCGCCCGACCGGCGACCCGGGGGCGACGAGGACGGAGTCGATCGCTCCGCCGTCGTGCCGGTGTACGAAGGCGGCGGCGTACCAGATCGTGGGGTCGTCGTGCACGTCGGTGAGAAGGACGCGATAGACCGAATCGCTCCCGCGGATGTCGCCGCGCATCCATCGCTCGTGCGCATCGAGCAGGGCGCGCTCCGGAGGCGACAGTCGCGCGCGCAGCCGCACGGCCCGCGCGAGCGCGGCGCGCGCCGCGGATTCGTCGGCGCGCCAGGCGGCGAGGAACGAAAGCGCGAGCGGCGCACTCGCGTTCATGGCGTCACTCTCGAGGCGCTCGAAAACGCCGCTCGCCTCGCCCCAGCGCCCGCGCCAGAGCGCGCGCCGCGCGATGCGGAGGAGGGAATCTCCCGGAAGCGTCGCGCCGATGACGATCGGGTGATCGGTCGAGTCGTCGGGAAGCGTTGCAGACCGTTGTGCGATTGGCGTCGCGGTTCCGGCGATGGCGCCACGCGCGCTGTCGGCGAGCTGTGCCAGCGACGGGAGCGGAGTGACAGCCACGCGCGAGAGGAGCCGGCGCGTCATTTGGACGCCGAGGAAGAGCGCCCCGACCACTGCCACCACCGCCCCCCAGTTGGAGAGTCGTACGAGCCAGGGCGGCGAGCGCATCATGAGCGCCTCGCGCGATCGCGCGCGCGGCGGGTCCCCGTCTCCCGAATCGGTTCGCGGCGGAGTTGTTTGTCCTGCGCTGGTGGAATTCGGTTCAGTCACGCGTCATAGGCTCGGCTCGCGACAATCTGGACTCGCGGGCGGGGTTGCCGCGAGAGATGCGTGTCAGTTGCTTGTCCTGTGTTTACCGTATCCGGATGCCCGAGATGATCCCCCTGCTTCGTCGACTGTTCTCCGAGAGTCTTTTGCGCCGTCGCGCACTCCCGCTCGCCGCTATCGCGCTATTTGCCGGCGCCTGCCACCTGAGCGAAGTCGTTTCTTCCACCGAGCCCATCACAGGCCCCGGGGTTGTCTACGCGCTCGCCTCGGCCAACGACATCACGCTCCCGGCGACGTTCACGCAGGACGGGACGCAGGTCGAGGTCCGCAAGGGGGCGCTGACCCTCGGCACCGACTCGACGTTCATCTTTTCGCTTGCCCTGCGCACGAGCACCAACGGGTCGCAGCCAGCGAGCACCACGCACACGCTTCGCGGCTCGTTCAACCGCACCGGCGACGTGCTCGCCTTCCTGCAAATGGGCGACACGCTCTTCAAGGGCACCTACGCCCCGACCAGCGTCACGATGCTGCGCCAGGCGGCGCAAGTCACCGGCGACCGATTCGCCTTCGTGCGTTAGGCGACAGCGGACATCGCGCGGTGCGCAGGCGAGTCGCTGCGCACCGCACTCACCTCACTTCGTCCGCTCGTATTCCGCGCGCAGGCGCGCCATCATCGCCTCGCGCTGCTCGTACAGCTTGCGCAGGGGACGCTTGGAGCGCTTGGCCAGGGCGTACGACGTGAGGAGCGGAAGCGCGACGGTCGAGTCTAGGTAGCACACCACCGCGTCGGGGAGACGATCGGGATCGATCTTCCCCCAGCTCACCGCCTCGGCGGGCGTTGCGCCGGAGAGCCCGCCGGTGTCGGGGCGCGCATCGGTGATCTGCAGGAAGTAGTCGTGCCCCTTTTCGTCGATGCCCAGCACTTCCTGGATCTGCGGCTCGGTCTGCAGCGCGAAGTTCTTGGGGCTTCCGCCGCCGAGGATGCAGATCGCGCTCCGCCCGCCACTCCGCTTGGCATTGAGCACGATCGAGGCCGTCTCGTTGACATCGAGGTTGGGGTCGATCACGCACTTGTTTCCATCGAGCGCGAGCGCGGCGATGTTCATCCCGATCGACGAATCGCCCGGCGACGACGTGTAGATCGGGACGCCGCACTTGTAAGCGACGCTGAGCAGGGACTTGGTGCCGATTCCGAGCTTGCGCTCGCGCTCGCGCACATACTTGCCGCACAGCCAGTGGAACTCGGCGCTCGACATCGGGCGCTGGAATTCCTTCCCTTGCACGATCGCCCTGAAGAAGGCGTCGGTGGAGAGGAGGACGTCGTAGTCGAAGAAGATGTCGTAGATGCGGACGACGCCTTCCTCGCGCAGGAGCACGTCACTCGTCTGCGGGTTGCCGCGATGCATCGACAGCCCAAGCCCGAAATGCGTGTCGTGATAGAGATTCGCACCGGTGGAGATGATCCAGTCGACGAACCCTGCCTCGATGAGCGGGATCACCGCCGCCATCCCCAGCCCGGCCGGCGTGAGCGCCCCGGTCATCGTTAGGCCGATCGTCACCGACGGGTCGAGCATCTTCTCGGTGAAGAGCTGGCACGCCTCGCGAAGCCGCCCGGCGTTGTAGGCGAGATACGTCCCATCGATCAGGTCGACGACCTTCTCCTTCCCGTTGATGCGCCGCGGGTCGATGCGCCCGCCGCGCAGGAAGCGATTGCTGCTGACGGACGCTGGCGACTTTCCCGCCTGCTCCCGCCGCTCCGCCGCCTTCTTCTGCGAAGACTTGTTCCCCGCCGCCGACGCGCGCTTGACCGTCCCCCCGATGCGAGACGCCTTGAGCCCTAACGAGCGCCCCACCGCCGCGTCCCCGCCTCTCGTCTTCCCGTCTTCTCGTCTTCTCGTCTTCTCGCTCATATCGTGTCCCGCCGCTCACGCGCGGCGCTGAGGTGTGCGTCGTATGCGGCGATCACGGCCTGTGCCGCCTCTTCGGGATCGTCGGTGACCAGCAACAGGTCCATGTCGCCCGGCGAAATCTTGCGCTCGACCAGGACGCGCGACTGCAGCCAGCGGATGAGCCCCGCCCAGTAGTGGCGCCCGAACAGGATCACCGGGAACTGGTGGATCTTGCCCGTCTGGATCAGCGTCACCGCTTCGAACAGCTCATCGAGTGTTCCGAACCCACCGGGAAAGATCACGAAGGCGTTCGAATACTTGATGAACATCGTCTTCCGCACGAAGAAGTAGCGGAAGTTGATGAGCGTGTCGACGTAGGGATTGGCCCCCTGCTCGAAGGGGAGCTCGATGTTGCAACCGATCGAGAGTCCTCCCCCTTCCTTCGCCCCCTTGTTCGCCGCCTCCATGATCCCCGGCCCCGCGCCGGTGAGGATCGCGAAGCCGGCCTGCGCGAGGAGACGCGCGGTCTCCTCGGCGGCAGCGTACTGCGGATCGTCGGGTCCGGTGCGCGCCGAGCCGAAGATCGTTACGCCCTTGTGGACGCGCGCGAGCGTGTCGAAGCCCTCGATGAATTCCCCCTGGATGCGCATGAGGCGCCAGGGATCGGTGCGGGTGAAGTCGTCCAGCGACTGTCCCGACTGCAAGAGCTTCGCGTCCTCGGTGAGCGGGAGCGGATTACGAATCGACGCGTCGATGATCCTGTGCGCGCCGCTCGTGCGCTGCGACGAGCTCTCCGACGGGGGCTTTCGCCCGGCCGCGCGATGGCCGCTCTCCGTGCGTTCTCGCAACCCTTCGAGCGCTTCCTTTCCGGCATCGAGGAGACGTTCGGGATCGAGCCCGCGCGCTCCACGTGGCCGCGGTCGCCGACCGGATCGCTTACGATTGGCCATCGCGTGATTAAGATCGAGGGGGGTGAATGCGCAACACGCGCCTCAGCTTAGCGTATCACACGAGAGGGCGAAACGGCCGAGCGCCGAGCCTTCCCGCACCCTCCCGCCAGAGCCTCCGTTGCCCGTCATCATCCTCGTGGCCGATGGGGCCCGTCCCGACACGCTGAGTGCTGCGATGGACGGCGGCGACGCGCCGCACCTCGCGCAGCTCAGACGCGATGGAGCGTACCGCACCATCACCACCTCCTGGCCGTCGGTCACTGGCGTGGCGTACGCGCCCTTCCTCACCGGCCGGTATCCCGGAAACGCCGGGCTCCCCGGGCTGAGGTGGTTCGATCGCTCTCGCCGAGTCGGCGCGCTCCTCGCGCACACGCGCAGCTACGTGGGCTTCGGGATGCGACACGTCGACACCGACCTCGCGAGCGACGCCCCCACGCTCTTCGAGCTCACTGACTCCTCGCTCGGCGCGCTCACTGTCATCGGGCGCGGACTCGACCCGCGCCATCGCCTCGGACGCGGGACGCGTTTCGTGGCGCGCGCGGCGGCAACGCACTTCCGCGGCGACGTGCGCGATTGGCTGGCGATCGACCGCGAGATCGGCAATGAAATCGTGCGGCGGGTGCGTCGCGATGATCCACTGTTCGTCTTTGCCGCCTTCACCGGGATCGACAAGGCGTCGCATGCCGAGGGCCAAGGGAGCACACTCGCGCGCCACGCGATCGCCACGATCGATGATGTGGTCGCCGAGCTGCGACACGACGCCGAGCGAGGCGGGAGCTGGGAACAGACGCACCTGTGGATCGTGAGCGATCACGGGCACTCGCCAGTGCATGCTCACGATGACCTGGCCGTCCTCTTCCGCGACGCGTGGGGCTTTCACACACTGGCGCACCCGTGGACGATCGGCGGCGGGCACGAAGTGGCCGTGATGGTGAGCGGGAACGCGATGGCTCACGTGTACCTCGAACTGGGCCGGCGAGAGCGCCCGTTCTGGCCAACGCTTCGCAGCCGGTGGGGCGGAGTCGCCGAAGCGCTCCTCGCGCGCGATTCGGTCGACCTGCTCATCCTCCCGCATGGGGATGGCGTGGCAGAGATCCGCGCGGCGCGGCGCGGTGCGGCGATGCTGCGATGGCACGGGGATGCCTACACCTATCAGCCGCTCGACGGCGATCCGCTCGGGATCGGAGAGCTGTCGGACGCGAGTTCGCAGGACGTCTACGACGCGACGATCGACAGCGAATATCCCGACGCCGTCGTGCAGATCGCGCAGCTCTCGGCGGCCACGCGGTGCGGCGACATCCTCCTCTCGGCCGCGCGCGGGTGGGATTTCCGCCAGCAGTACGAGCCGATCCCGCACCGTTCCACACATGGCGCGCTCCTCAGGGAGCACATGCTCGCGCCACTCCTGCTGAATCACCCGCTCGCCGCGCATCCGCTGGCGCACGCGCCGCGCCGCACGGTCGACGTCATGCCGAGTGCGCTTGCCGCCCTTGGGCGCCCGGTTCCGCCGGGAGTGGATGGTGAAACTTTCGCTACGCGCGCCGGAAGCCTTGCGCTCAGTTCCTTAAGGTGAGAGCGTAGCGCGCGGCGACGAGCGGTCGCCGACCAGCAGTCGACATCGAGCACAAGTCATCTCACAAATGGTCGCCGGTTGCGCCGGCGCCCAGCACCGGCCAAGGGCCGTCGACCCTTTGTGAGATGACCTCTAGTCGGCGACGAGTTCACATCCCGTTCGGAGAGGTCAGGATGATGCGACGTGGAGTCCTGGCGATTGGCGCATTCGTGACGTTCGCGTCCATCGCAGCATGCGGAGGAGGAGGGAGTGGTGCAGGAGCGGCAAAGACCGCTGCGTCGCCGGCGCGCGGGAGCGCGAACGTGATCGTCGAGGCCGAGATCACCGCTTCGGGGGCGACAAATGCGATGGAGGCGATCCAGCGGCTGCGTCCCAACATGCTCCGCGGTCGCGGGAGCCAGGGGATGGAAGGGGGATCCAACGCCGATCTGATCGTCGTGTACGTCGACGGGATCAAGGCGGGAGGACTCGAAGCGCTCTCGCCGATCAGTTCGATCGCCGTCAAGGAGATTCGCTTCCTGAGCGCCGCCGATGCGACGACGCGCTTCGGCACGGGAACGCCGGCAGGCGCAATCCTGGTGACAACGAAAAAGTAGAAGGTCAGAAGACAAGAGGACGAGAAGACGAGATCCGAGGGGTCTCGTCTTCTTGTGTTTGCGCGGCATTCCACCACGAGTTTCGCCCCCTTCATGACGACCATCTCGCTCGACGCATTGCCAACGGTGGCGCTCGCTGCCGTCGTGTTGTTCTTCGGGTACGGCGTTCGCAAGCGTATCGCCATCCTCGATCGCTTCAACATTCCGGCGCCGGTTGTCGGGGGATTTCTCTTTGCCGCGGCCGCCCTCGCACTGCGACTCGGCGGCCTCGTCTCGTTCGAGTTCAACACGGCGATGCAGGCGCCGCTGATGGTGATGTTCTTCACTACCATCGGGCTCGGCGCGTCGATCGCCCTGCTGCGCGTCGGTGGACCACAGGTCGTCCTGTTCTGGGTGCTGGCGAGCCTACTGGCCATCGTGCAGAACGCCGTCGGCGTAGGGTTGGCGAAGGTGCTGGGCGTGAATCCGCTCCTCGGGCTGATCACTGGATCGATCACCATGACGGGGGGACACGGGACCGGAGCAGCATTCGGCAAGTTGCTGGAGGAGCAGTACGCCTTTCCCGGCGCCGTCACGCTCGCGGTGGCAGCGGCCACGTTCGGGCTCGTCTTTGGCGGATTGATCGGCGGACCGGTCGGCACGCGTCTCATCGCGCGCAACCGCCTAACGCCAACCGGCGCGCCACAGCGCGAAACGGGGCTGGAGCACGCCTCGCTCGACGAGGAGATCGACACCGAACCGGCGGGAGAAGGAGCGACGGCCTACACGCTCCTGCAGATGCTCACCGTGATCCTCGTGGCGATGTGGCTCGGCGGAATGCTGAGCACCTGGCTCGGGCGCTTCGTCACGCTCCCCGGCTACATCGGGGCCATGTTGTGCGCGGCGATCATCCGCAACCTCGCCGACGCTACAAGGGGCGTGCGCATCGCGGCGCGAACAGTCGACGACATCGGGACGATCGCGCTCTCCCTTTTCCTCTCGATGGCGCTCATGTCGCTCAAGCTTTGGGAGCTGCTCGACCTCGCCCTCCCGATGCTGGCGATCCTGCTCGTGCAGGTGGTGGTGATGGCGGCCTTCGCCTATTTCGTGACCTATCGCCTGATGGGGCGCGACTACGACGCTGCCGTGATGGCCGGGGGACACTGCGGATTCGGCCTCGGCGCGACGCCCAACGCCGTCGCGAACATGACGGCGCTTACGGAGCGATTCGGCGCCGCACCGCGCGCCTTTCTCGTCCTCCCGATGGTCGGGGCGTTCTTCATCGACTTCAGCAACGCGATCATCATCACCACGTACATCAACCTCGTGCGCTGAGGACGCCGCAGGGCGTGCCGATTCGCGTGGAGCATGCCGGGCGGGCACATTCTCTCACTGCCCCCGGCGCGTCGCATAGGGGTCGCATCGGCGCTATCGTGTCTCATCTCTGCGCGCCCGCGCCGCCCATAGTCGCCTTCCGGCTCACGTCGGACCCTTTTCGGGACGCCGGACGTACTGACTGCAGCATTCCGACGCCAGAACCCCGCCGATGCACCGCATAGTCCTCGCTGCCGCCACCCTCCCCTTGCTCGCTGCTGCGCCCCTCGGCGCGCAGGTGATGCAGGTTCGTCCCGTCACGCCTGAGGCGGCGGCGCCGTTGGTGAACATCCTGAGGGACAAGCAGGGGCGCTTCGAGGCGATCCGGCGCAACAACCTCCCCAAGCTCAATCTCCGCGGCGGCGGACCGGGGCGCTGTGACGAGCAGGTGGGGCGCTTCTGCTACTGGTACGACGAGCGCGAACCCCCCGCCCCTGAAGAGCCGTCGGTGATCGGCGAGGCACGCAGCACGCTCATCTCGATGCTCGACTCGGCGTACACCGAGTTTCCCGACGATCGCTGGACGTCGGGGCAGCTCGTGCGCTACATGACCGAGGCCGGGCGCTACAACGACGCCGTGCGGGCCGCCGAGCGGTGCCAGGTCGGTGGCTGGTGGTGTCCGGCACTCCAGGGCTTCGCGTTGCACATGGCGGGGCGCTTCGCCGCCGCCGACAGCGCGTGGGACCGGTCGCTCGCGCTCATGGGAGAGAAGCAGCGCTGCGACTGGACCGACCTCAAGCTGGTGCTCGACGACAACCTGCTGCGCGAGTATCGCGAGGCGGGGTGCGCGCATCGCGCGACGATGGAGCGCCGCATCTGGTGGCTTGCACGTCCGATGTTGTCACTCCCGGGAAACGACGCGCGCTCGGAGTTCCTCGCGCGCCGGCTGTATACCGTCTTTGTCGAGGACGCGCCGTCGGTCTACGAGATGGGCTTCGACGACGACGAGCGCGAGCTCCTCCTGCGCTACGGGTGGCCACGCGCCTGGACGCAGTTCACGGCGTATGTGCCGGGGCGCGGTTCGCAGCAGGTGATCACCGGCCACGAGCCGTCGCCGGCCCCGCCGATGCTCCCCGTGGCAGCGACCGTGCGCAACCCCGCCTACAGCGACTCGTTAGGGTGGCGCGGCAAGGGGCTCCCCGGCGTCCGCGCCCGCTACGCCCCCGAGGTCGCCCGCCACCTCCTCCCGCTCCAGCACCAGAGCGCGATCTTCCGCCGCGGCGACTCGGCGTTCGTGGTCATGGCGTACGACGCGAGCGACAGCAAGCCGCTGGCCGCCGCCCAAAAGGCCGGGAGCATGACCGCCGCGCTCGTCCTCACCAAGGGCGAAGCGTCGGATGCGTCAATCGTGCGCCTCCCGACGCCGGGGATTCGTGGAGTCATCACCGCCAGCACCACCTGGGGGCCGATGCTCATGAGCGCCGAGGTGGCCGCCCGTCAGCCGCAAGTGCTGGCGCGCGCGCGCTATGGGATGCGCGCGACCGAATTCCCCGGGTCGCGCGTCAGCATCTCCGACCTCCTGCTTTTCGACCCGTACGACGGGATGCCGCGCAACCT
This sequence comes from Gemmatimonadaceae bacterium, assembly GCA_044225935.1. GTDB lineage: Bacteria > Gemmatimonadota > Gemmatimonadetes > Gemmatimonadales > Gemmatimonadaceae > SCN-70-22. The sequence goes on along the minus strand of JBGAHX010000002.1, from coordinate 9,452 downwards.
CGAGGAGGTCATACCGCACGCGAGCACTTCGCAGGTCGTTCCCGAAGGGAGCAAGGTCGGGATCTACTGGGAGACGTACAACACGAATCCCGGGGGCGAGGGGATCCAGGTGGCCATCACCGTCGCGCCGGAGGACCAGGGGAGTGGCGGGTGGCTGCAACGCGGCCTCACGGCACTCAAGCTGATCCGCGAGGCGCAACCGGTATCGGTGGGCTTGAGCGACGTCTCGTCGCGCGGACGCGGTTACACCCCGCGCGCCGTTGTGGTCGACCTGGCCACGCTCAAGCCGGGGCGCTACTTGATGCAACTCGAGATCACCGCCGAGGGGACGATTCCCGTGCGCGGCGAGCGCGTGTTGACGGTGCGGGGTCGGTAGATTCCCGGTCGGGCGTTTCCCGACCTTCTGCCGACCGACATGACCGCGACGATCTCCGAGCAGGACCTCCCGACCTTCGCCGACATCACCGAGGCGGCGCGACACATCGGCGCCGCCTGCATCGTCACTCCCCTCCTCGAGTCGCCTGTCCTGAACGCTCGCGTCGGCGGGCGCCTGCTCGTCAAGGCCGAAGGGCTGCAACGCACCGGGTCGTTCAAGATGCGCGGCGCCTACAATCGGATGCGACTGCTCACGCCCGAAGAGCGTTCGCGCGGCGTGGTCGCCTACTCTTCAGGCAATCATGGGCAGGCGGTCGCGGCGGCCGCGCGCATGCTCGGAACGACCGCGACCGTCGTCATGCCGTCCGACGTCCCGAAGATCAAGGCGGAGAAGACCCGCGCGTTAGGCGCCGAGGTGCTCTTCTACGATCGCCAGCGCGACGACCGGGTGGCGATCGGGAACCGGCTCGCCGCCGAGCGCGGGCTGGTCATGGTCCCGCCGTTCGAGGATCGCTTCGTCATGGCGGGAGCGGGGACGGTCGCGCTGGAGATCGTGCAGCAGGCGGAGGCGATGGGCGCACCGGTCGACGTGCTGGTCGCCTGCTGCTCTGGCGGGGGGCTCACCGCCGGCTCGGCACTCGTGATGCGCGCGTTGCGCCCGGCGGGGGAAGTCTACGCGGCGGAACCCGAGGGCTTCGACGATACTGCGCGCTCGCTCGCCGCCGGCGAGCGCGTGCAGAACGAGCCGGGGCGCACCTCGATTTGCGACAGCGTCCTTGCCGTGACGCCGGGAGCGCTCACCTTCGCCGTCAACCGCGAGCGCCTAACGGGGGCGCTGGTGGTGAGCGACGCCGAGGTGATCGAGGCGATGCGCTCCGCGTTCCGCGAGTTGGGGCTGGTTGCCGAGCCGGGAGGATCGGTGGCGCTGGCGGCGATCCTCAGCGGGCGATTGCCGCTGGACGGGCGCACCGTGGCGGTGACGCTGAGCGGGAGCAACATCGACCTGGAGTCGGCGCTGCGCTGGATGGGGAGCTGAGCGCAGCTCTGCGCGTCGCGCTGGGCGCCAGCGACCAACGCCGTTAGGCCAAGCGGCAGCGACGCGACAGGCCCGTTAGACGTCGGACGAGTCGGACCCGGGGACCGTTAGGCGACGGCGCCGCCCGCGGCGAGCTCCTCCCCACAGCGCGCCACCACCACGCTGATGTTGTCCGATCCGCCCCCCGCGAGCGCTGCCGAGACGAGCGCTTCGCACGCCTCCTGCGCGGTGTTGGTGGACTGGAGGATGCGTGACAGCTCCTCGTTCGCGACGTGCTTGGTGAGCCCGTCGCTGCAGAGGAGGAGCACGTCATTCGGCTCCAGGTCGATGAGCCCGACCGAGGGATGCACCTCCGAACTCCCGATCGCGCTGGCCAGCGTGCGCCCCATCGGCGACGTCGCCACCTGCGCCTCGGTCATCGCCCCCGACTCGAGGAGGTACTGACCGTACGTCTGGTCGCGCGTGAGCTGGAAGAGACGCCCGCGGCGCAGGTAGTACGCGCGCGTGTCGCCCACGTGGATGATGTAGGCGCGCGGCGCGACCAGCATGATCATCGTGAGCGTCGTGGCCGGCGACCACTCGGTGTCGCCGTTGTCACGCCGCAGGGCCTCGTGCGCCTCCCGCACCGCCGCTTCCATCTGCTCGATGAACGCCTGCTCTTCGGCGACGTCAAAGCGTTGGTAGCATCCAGTGGCCTTGGAGATGTACTCGAGCGACGTGCCGACGGCGCTGCTGCTCGCCAGCTTGCCACCGGCGCGCCCACCGACGCCGTCGGCGACGACCATCAGGTACGCCTCGTCCTCGCGCAAGCGCGGGTCGAGGCGCTGTCGTTCGAGGTTGGTCGAGGTGACCTCGACGAGCTTGCGCATGCGCGCGACCAGGAAGTGGTCCTGGTTTTCCGTCGGGACGAGACCGGTGTGCGACAGGCCGAAGACGTCGATCGGGCCGATCGAATCAGTCATGAGAAGACGAGAAGACGGGAAGACGAGAAGACGAGACAGGGGCGCGCGAGAATCTTACTCCTCTTCCTCCTTTCCTGGTTCCTTCGGTTGCTCGTATTCCGCGGTCGGGAACTTGAAGGCTTCGGCCATGGCGGGATCGCCGGGGTAGCCGAGTACGCGCTGGGCGATGTAGTCGCCGACGACGGGGCCGAACTTGAAGCCTTCGGCTTGTCCCACGCCGGCGATCCAGGCGTTCGACGTCTCGGGGAGATGATCGATGATGAAGTTGCGGTTCACGCTCGACTCGTAGTGGCACGAGCGCGTCTCGACCAGCGGCGCATCGGCTAACAACGGAAAGCGAGCCTGGACGAAGCGACGCGAGCCGTCCACGCGGGTCTGGCTCATCCATCGCGAACTGGTGTCGGGATCGGTCTGCGCCAGGTCGATCGTCGATGCCTCGGACGCTCGCTCGGCCGCCTCCTTGGCCTCGGGCGACCCCTCCTTGGGGGGCGGAGGGGCAATGGCGCCGCGGACGCGGAAGCCGCGCAGGTCGACCGGGAGTGCCGCCCACCCCGTCACCCCGGGGAAGTTGTAGCTCGGGAGGTTGGGGTAGGTGAAGCGTCGATCCCCCTCGGGGACGCCGAAGTAGCAGACGTAGCCTAACGGGACGCGCATCCGGTTCTCGAGGATCCCCGGGAACATCTTCCGCAGCCACGGGCCGCAGCAGAAGACGTAGGTGTCGCCGCGCACAATCGTCCCGTCGTCGAGCACGACACCATCCATCACGCCGGCCGTGACCGTTCCCGGGCGCGCACGCCCGATCACGAGCTTGACCCCTTCGCGCTGGGCGATGTGCGCCACTGCCTCCGTCGCCGCGCGCGCACGACAGACGCCGGCATCGGGCTCGGTGACGGCGATCTCGATGTCGCGCGCATCGATGACCGGCCACCGCTTCATCACCTCGGCGCCATCGATCACCTCGTGGGGAACGCCCTGCGCCTTCCACAACTCGATCGTCCGAGTGACGAACGGCTCGGGCTTGGCGCGGCAGATCACGTCGCCGGTGCGATGGAAGAACTTGGTCCCGAACTCCTTCGCGTACTCGTCCTCGAAGTCACTCCACCGACGGATTGCCGTACGCGCCCATGCCGTCCACAGCTCACCGGCCGCGGCGCGATCGCCGTAGGATGACCTGATCCCACGCGTCTCGGCGCCGCTCGAGGCTTTCGAGTTGCCCGGCGCGTACGCTTCGATCATGGTGACCTGCGCGCCGCGCCGACGGAGGTGAAGCGACGTCCACCCGCCCCACGCCCCACCACCGATGACCACGATGTGCCCGCTCCCGCGCGATGACCGGGCGGGAGCGATTCCGCGCGCTGGTGCCATCGCTGGCGTGGCCGGCACGCAGCCGGTGGCCAGCAACGCGCTGGCGCCGACTCCTGCGACGCGCAGGAAATCGCGGCGGTCGATCGGGTCCACGGCGTGGCCAGGCTCGGCCTCGGGCTTCGGAGTGGGGAGCGATTCGTCGGACATGGATTCCTGTGTGAGGGACGGGGCGAAGATGCGCCGCGCGCGTTGCGCTCGCAATCAAAGAGGGCGCGGATCGCATTCGCACGCGATGCATGCGCTGAGAGCGCTCGACCGGCAGTGGGCATTGCCAGCGCTCACGCATGCGAGCAGGTTCACGCCCACACGTCGTGCGCGCGGGACGCTCGAGTGCGTGTCCGATAAGCGCTCCCCTTTCGCACGACTCCCCCCCATCCCGATCTCCCTTCGAGGCTGACGATGTCCCGTCCTGCACTCCTGCTCCTGTTCTCGCTGGCCGCCGCTTCGCCCGTGCTCGCGCAGGGATCGCGTCGAGAAGCGATCGTTCCGAAGGGGATGTCGGCATCCGCGACGTTGACGCCGGGAATTCGCGTGGGCGACATGGTGTATTCGTCCGGACAGCTCGGGCTCAAGCGCGAGGCGCCCGACACGACGATCGGCGGGCAGACCACGCTGTCGCTGGAGAACATCAAGGCCGTATTCGAGGCGGCCGGGACCGACATGGCGCACGCGGCCAAGTGCACCGTCTTTCTGGTCGACGTGAAGGACTTCGGTGGAATGAATACCGCGTATCGGGCCTTCTTCCCCGATTCGCCCCCTGCGCGCTCGACCGTGGTGGTGGCGGCGCTCGTATCGCCGGCAGCGAAGGTGGAAATCGAGTGCATGGCGGCGATGCCGTCGAAGTAGCAGCGCGATGCCATCCGGCTCCGAAGACTCGGATGCGGCGCCCGATGGCGCGGCGAATGGCGCGGCGAATGGCGCGGCGAATGGCGCGGCGACTGACGCGGTGAGCGACGCGGCGAGTGGGGCGGCGAATGGGGCGGCGAATGGGGCGGCGAATGGGGCGGCGAGCAGCGCAGTGAGCGGGGTAGTGAGCGGGGTAGTGAGCGGCGCGGCGTCGGGCGCGAGAGTCGACGCCAGGGCTGGCGCCGATGCCGTCCTCGAGGGGGAGGCGCTCGCATCGCTTCTGCCGCATCGGTATCCGTTCCTCCTGGTCGATCGGATCCACGTGCTCGAGCCCGGGCGGCGGGCGCTGGGGGTCAAGCGCGTGACCTCGGGCGAGTGGTGGTGCCCGTCGTCTGGCGACACGGAGACCATCATGCCGTATTCGCTGGTGATCGAGGCGCTGGCGCAGACTACCTGCGCGCTGCTGCAGGAGGGGATCGATGGTGCGAGCGGAGCGATCGCCTACTTCGCTGCGGCCGACCGCGTCCGGTTGCGGCGCGCGGCGCGCCCCGGAGACGAGTTGCACCTGACGGTGACGCTGCGGTCGTGGCGGCGCGGCATCTGTCGAACCGACGGCGTCGCGACGATCGGCGGCGATGTCGTGGCATCGGCGTCGCTCACCACGATGCTGAGGGCGACGGCATGAGCGATCCGAATCGCGAGGGAATTTCGATGGCGGCCACGAGCGCGTTGCGGCTGGCGGCATTGTCGATGCTCGCCTGGAGCTGTGGCAGGGCAGACGTTAGTGATCCGTCGTCGGCACATGAGCGTCCGCAAGCGACGGCGCGCGCCGCAGTGGCGATCGACACATCGCCGCCGCTCGTGAGCCCGAGCGACTCAGGAAAGAGCATTGAACGCGGAGAGCGCGGAGGGCGCAGAGCAGACATTGTTGCGGAGACTCACGATTTTGCCGAGTCGGAACGTGAGCGCGCTGACGTCGCAGCCGCCGTCGGTCGCGGCGAGCGCGAGTCGGCGCCGGGCACGCTCGCGCCGCCATCGCTCGAGGACGAGGAGACGCGTGCAATGACTCCTCCCCCATCGATTCCCGCGGGGAGCGCCGAGGTGGAGCAGCGATCGCAGGGGACGCGTGCGCCGGCCGAGATCGTCGCGTCGTTCGACGGATTGGGCGCCGGATTTCAGGGACCACAGGGAACGGCGACGCTCCGCAATCCGTCGGACAACACGCTGGCCGTCGGCCCCAACCACATCGTGCAGCTGGTGAACTCGCGCATGGCGGTCTTCACCAAGCGCGGCACCAAGTACGACACGACCGGACGAGTGCTCTACGGACCGGTCGCCAGCAACAACGTCTTCACGGGATTCGGCGGCCCGTGCGACGAGCGATTGAGCGGCGACGCGGTGGTGCGCTACGACCAGCTCGCGCATCGGTGGCTCATCGTCCTCCCCATATTCTCGCGCGTGCGGCAGGGGGAGCGTCATGCGCCTCCCCCGCGGGCGGGCGAAGGGGCAAAGGAGAGCGAGCGTGGACAGGGGGGACAGCCCGGCGCGGCGCGCGAGCTCTTCCAGCCGCCGCCCCCCTCGCCGGATTCGGTCGCGACGCCGCGCCCGCCGGCGCCGCCGCGTGTCGCTCCCGACACGCAGGGCGTCTACGCGATGTGCTACGCCGTGAGCACGAGCGACGACCCGTTAGGCTCGTACTATCGCTACGAGTTCGTGCGCCCGCTCTTCCCCGATTATCCGCGTCCGGCGGTGTGGCCCGACGGCTACTACCTCCCGACGAGCACCGGCGACGACGTCATTCAGAAGCACGCCTGTGTCGCCGATCGCGTGCGCATGCTGGCGGGGAAGTCGGCGACGGAGCAGTGCGTCGTCGTCGACGGCGTGAACTTCCTCAACAACGCGGACCTCGACGGGACGACGCTCCCGCCGGCCGGCGCCCCGAATCCCGTACTTGCAGCTGGCGGCACGCAGCTCAGGCACGTCTTCGAGGATGACGGGATCTACGCCTGGGCCTTCCACGTCGACTGGCGCACGCCCTCGCGCACGCGACTCGACGGCCCGGTGAAGATCGCCGTCGCCCCCTACCACTACCTGTGCGACGGGCAGCTCACGAGCTGCGTTCCCCAACCCGGGACAGCGCGACGCCTCGACGCGCAGGGGGACAAGCTGATGGCGCGCGTGGTGTATCGCCGAGTCGGGACGAGCGAGTCGATCGTGGCGGTCCACTCGGTCAACACCGCGGCTGGTGGCGGGGGGGTGCGCTGGTACGAATTCCGAATCGGGAATGGCCGTCAGCTGCAACTGCACCAGCAGGGGACGTTCGCCCCGGATTCGCTCTGGCGCTGGATGGCGTCGCCGGCGATGGATCGCGCCGGCAATATCGGCATCGGCTTCTCGTTCGGCGGCTCGCCGCACTTCGCCGGCCAACGCTTTGCAGGACGCATGGCGAACGATCCGAAGGGTATTCTCTCGCTCCGCGAGGCCGTGCTCGTCGAGGGCACGGGGGCGCAGGAGCATTCGCTCCGCTGGGAAGACTACACGCAGACGGCGGTCGACCCGAGCGACGACTGCACGATCTGGTACGTGGGCGACTATCTCCGCGCGGGCGAAGCGACGTACGCCTCGCGCATCGGTGCCTTTCGCTTTCCGGGGTGCACCGGTGCGGCGCGCCGTTGACCCTCCGCGCGGCGCAGCCCAGCACAACCACTCGGCACAACCACTCGGCACAACCACTCGGCGCATCTGCGCGGCGCATCTGCGCGGCGCATCTGCGCGGCGCAAGCGCGCCACCGAAGCGGCGGACTGACGAACCGGTGACTCGCGCACGAGTGAACTCCCTTAACGCGACCGCTCGGCGGGCGTCCGTTCAGTAGTCGCGGATTTGTCGCGCACCGCTCCGCACTTTCACCTCCCGCCCACCCGCATGTCCCTTCCCCGCCTGATGCGCGCGGCTCGCCTCGATACGGCCAGTCATCGCCTCACGGTCGTCGAGCGTCCTGTTCCCGTCCCGGGCGCCGGCGAAGTGTTGGTGCGGGTGATGGCGTGCGGGATCTGTCTGTCCGACGTGCACATCATCGATGGTTCGCTTCCGGTGCCACTGGCGGAGCTGACGCCGGGACACGAGGCATCGGGTATCGTTGCCGCGCTCGGAGCGAATGTCTCGGGGTGGCGTGATGGTGACCGAGTCGTGATTGCCGGGGGGCGAGCTTGCGGACGATGCCGAAGCTGCACGCGCGGCCACCCACCCGAGCGCTGCATGCGCTATGAAATCATGGGGGCGCACTACGACGGCGCCTGGGGGGAGTTCGTGGTCGTCCCCGCCGTCGCGCTCTCGCCCGTTCCGGATCGGATTCCGTTCGAGCAGGCGGCGATCCTGGCCGATGCCGTCTCGACGCCGTACGCGGGGTTGGTGGACCGTGCTGAGTTACGCGCGGGGGAGTCGGTGGGACTGTGGGGGATCGGCGGGCTGGGAGTGCACGCGGTACAGATCGCGCGAATGGTAGGAGCGGCGCCGATCGTCGCCGTCGACCCGATCGCTGCCGCTCGTGAGCGGGCGCTCGCCTTCGGCGCCGATGTCGCGCTCGATCCCTCGACCGACGACGTACCGTCGGCGATCTCGCGCCTGACCGACGGGCAGATGCTCGACGTGACCGTCGATCTTTTCGGCTCCAACGCGGCGCTCGCGCAGGCCGTGCGGTGCACGGCGCGCTTCGGGCGCACGGTCATGATCGGGCTCTCGCATCAGCAGATCCAGCTCGGCCCGGGTGCAATCTTCGGACTGCGCTCCCAGTCGCTCCTCGGCCACCTCGGCTACCACAAGGAGCATCTCGACCAGCTCGTCGCGCTGGTCGGTAGCGGGCGGCTCGACGTGTCGCGCTCGATCAGCGCGATCCTTCCGCTGGAGGATGTAGCCGATGGCGTGGAGACACTGGCGACCAAACGCGGGAATCCGATTCGTCTGGTCATCACACCGTAGCGGGCGAAGAAACCAGATAGCCGATAAAAACGATCGGTATTACATTCCGCGCCGACCGGAGTTGAGAATCGTTTTCAACTCATACTTCCACCTGTACGCCGACCATGGCCGCTTCGAACTCGCTCACACGCCTCCCACGCCGGATTCTCTTCTGGACGCACCTCATCTCGGGGGTCACCGCCGGGATCATCATCCTGATCATGTCGGTGTCTGGCGTGCTGCTCACATACGAGCGACAGATGATCTCCAGCGCGGACCTTCGAGCGGCATCGACGCTCCCGTCGAATCCAGGCCCACGTCGGTCCATCGCCGAGTTGGTCGGCGCGGCGCGCGCGGCCCTTCCCGACGCGAGGCCGACCGGGGTGCAGTTCTCAGCCGACTCGACGCTCCCGGTGCAGGTGAGCTTCGGGCGCGAGGGAACGGTGTTCGTGGACGGCGCGACGGCTATGGTGGTCGGGCGCGGCAACGACGCGACGCGGGGCGTCTTTTCCAGGATCACGGCATGGCACCGTTGGCTCGGCGTCTCGGATGAAGGGCGCGACACCGCGCGGGCGATCACCGGCGTCGCCAACCTCGCCTTCCTCGTCCTGGTGCTGACCGGGCTCGTGCTCTGGTTTCCGCGGCGATTCACGCGCCGGCAGTTTCGCCTGGTCGGCTGGTTTCGCGGCGGATTGCGAGGGAAGTCGCGCGACTTCAACTGGCATAATGTTCTTGGTATTTGGTCGTTTGTCCCGCTGGTGGTCATCGTCGCGTCGGGGGTGGTGATTTCGTATCGATGGGCGGGCGACCTGGTGTATCGCGTGGCCGGAGAGGCGCCGCCGGCGGCCACGCCGCGTCCGCCGGCGCCCGGTGGCGAGCGCGGCGCGGGCGGGGGCGACCGCGCCCCCGCGGC
>JBGAHX010000056.1:0-32323 GCA_044225935.1 Gemmatimonadaceae bacterium | reverse complement strand
GGCCGCCGATCCGAACGTCATTTCAGGCTCGCACCACCTTCGCTGGCGCGTACCTTGCCACGGGTGCGTACGCGTGCCAGTCTGATGCGCCGGCATTCGCCCGCTTGTCACATTCCCCGACCGACTGCGACATGACCTGGCTCCCCCTGCGACAGCTCCCGCCGCGTCCCAGCGCCCCGCTCACCGACGCCTGGCTCGCCCGCCTCGACGCGGCGCTCCAGGAACGTCCGTCGGACTGGGCCGGCGTCTGTCGCGACACGTTGGCCGAGCTGGCCTGGCCGCAGTACGCCGCGCATCTGGACGAGGCGATCGCCGACGAGCAGCTCCCGCTGGCGACGCGATTGGCGCTGTCGCAGCTCGATCCGCGCAACGTGACGCTCGAGCCGGAGTTCTACTCCGACTGCGAGGACGCGCGCTTTCAGCCGGTAAAGCCGCTCCTTTGGCTCTGGTACTCGTTCGACCGCCTCCCGCTGGCGGGGCAGAACGTGGAGCTGGGGGTGCGTCTTCGCCGCCTCCTCGCGCCGCGCATCTTCAAGCGCTGCGGTCGCAACTTCAAGTGCTTCCACGGCGTCGAGTTCTCGTTCGGCTACAACATGGAGGTCGGCGACGATGTGGTGGTGCACCGCAACGTCCTCCTCGACGACCGCGGCGGGATCGTGCTGGGCGACCGCGTCTCGATCAGCGACTACGCCAACATCTACTCGCACACCCACAGCATCGTCGAGCAGGCCGACGTAACCAATGCCCGCACGACGCTCGAGGCGGGGGTGCGCGTGACGTACCACGCGACGGTGCTCGCGGGGGTGCGGGTGCGCGAGCAGGGGATGGTCGGCGCGGTCGCCGTGGCGACGAAGGACGTGCGCCCCTATCACGTCAACGTGGGGATCCCGGCCAAGAGCGTTCGCGTGAAGCCTAACGCGCCGCCGTCGATGGACGTCCTCTCCTCGGCCGGGGAGCAGCGGGAACGGGGCGGGGAGTAACCGGGGCGATACAAGCGGCGCGCCTAACGCACGCGCAGGACGTCCTCCACCGGGCCGGCGTCGCCGGTCGCGAGGAGCGCGTGGATGTCGCGGAGCGATGCGCGCGAGCGCGGCCACACCAACCGGCGCAGCGCCTCGTCGAAGTCGACCCACTCCCCGCGGTCGTGCTCGACGCCGAGCGTCGGGGCGACGCTGCTGTCGGCAAACGCCGCGAAGACCACCGCCAGCTGCACGACGCCGAACATGTGCAGGTAGAACGGATGGCAGGTCACGTTGTACAGCCGCGAGATGGGGAGCGCCGTCTCCTCGCGCACCTCTCGCTCGGCAGCATCCTCGGGGCGCTCTCCCTCCTCGATGCGCCCGTGAACAACCTCCCACGCTCCCGTGCAGCGCGTCCCCTCGGCGCGCCGGAGCGTGAGCACCTTCCACCCCTCGGGGCGCGGATCGACGACGAAGACGTCGACCACGCCAATCCGGAACTCGACCATCGATCCCCCAAACGAAAACGGGAGCACCGTGAGTGCTCCCGCAGGTACGCGTTGCGTGCGGTGCGGTGTGCGTCGATCAGCTTACCCGCAGCAGCGCGCGAAGTCGAGCGGTGAGCGCACGCGGGCGGAACGGCTTGGTCAGGAAGTCATTCGCGCCCAGCTCAAAGACGCGGACTTCGTTGTCCTCATCGGCCCTCGCCGTAAGGACGACCACCGGGAGTTCGTACGTCGCGGGGCGGGCGCGCAGGCGCGCGAGGACGCCGTAGCCGTCGAGGCGCGGGAGGTTGAGGTCGAGGACCATCGCGTCCGGGGGATGGCGATCGATCTCGTCGAGCGCCGCGACGCCGTCGCCCGCTTCGACCACGTGGAAGCCATCACGTTCCAGGAGGTCGCGCAGCACGAGTCGGAGCGGTTCCTCGTCCTCGACGAGAAGTATGGTGCTCCGCCCAACGCGTCCCGAATCGGCTGAAAGACCGTCGAGCAGCTCGAAGGCCTCGCCCTTGAGCACAGGGACATCCAGTGGAGAAACCGTCGCGGTCAGCGGCTGCAGCGCGGGCGGCGCGACCGGCGCCGGCGTGATCGGCCGCGCCACCGCCGGCGACTCGGCCGAAAGATGTCGCGGCTCGGCGCGCACGTCGCGGCGCGACGCCGGCTGATCGAGCGGCGCCTCCACGACGCGGAGGAGCTCCTCGAAGTCGGTGCTCCCAGCGATGACGTGATCGACGCCGGACTCCCACAGCGTGCGCAACCCGCCCATGCGCGCCGCCTCGACGACCTTGTCGGTCGTCTCGCCAGCTGCAATCCGGCGCTCCACCTCGGCGTCGGCGAGGAGGACCTCCATGAGCGCGAGGCGCCCGCGGTATCCCGTATTGCCGCACTCGTTGCAGCCGGCGGCCTCGTAGAGCGTCGTCCCGCGAGGGATCCAGCGCGCGAGGCGCTCCGCCACCGGGGCGCTGGCCACGCGACGACAATGCGTGCAAAGCCGGCGCACCAATCGCTGGGCGATCACGCCCTTGAGCGCTGCTGCGATCTTGTAGCTCTCGACGCCGATGTCGAGGAGGCGCGCGACGGAGCTTGCGGCGTCGATCGTGTGCAGCGTCGAGAGGACGAGGTGACCGGTAAGCGATGCCTGGATCGCCACCGACGCCGTCTCCTTGTCGCGGATCTCGCCGACGAGCACGACGTCGGGATCCTGGCGCAGGATGGAGCGCAGCGCGGCCGGAAAGGTGAGCCCCGCCTTCTCATTCACCTGCACCTGCACGATGCCGGGGATCTTGTATTCGACCGGATCCTCGACCGTCACGATGTTCACGCCGCGCGTGAGGATCGTGCGCAGTGCCGCATAGAGCGTCGTCGTCTTCCCCGATCCGGTGGGGCCGGTGACGAGGACGATCCCCTCGCGGAGGTTCACGAGGTGCTGGATGCGCTCGAAGTCGCTCGGGCTCAACCCGAGGTTGTCGAGCGCGAGGATGTTGTTGCTCGAATCGAGAATTCGGATGACGACCTTCTCGCCTGCCGACGCCGGGAGCGTCGAGACGCGCAGGTCGACGCGCTTGCCGTCGACGGCGACGCGGGCGCGCCCGTCCTGCGGACGCAGGCGGTCGGCGATGTCGAGCCCCGAAATGATCTTGATGCGCGAGACGAGCGGAATGCCGACGACGCGCGGAAGCGTCATCGCCTGGCGGAGCACTCCGTCGATGCGGTAGTGCACCTGCACCCCCTTTTCCTGCGACTCCATGTGGATGTCGCTGGCGCGCTGCTGAATCCCTTCGGCGATGATGTGGTCGACGAGCTTGATGATCGGGCGCTCGTGCGCCTTGTCGGCCGAGAGGTCGAGGTCACCCTCGTCGGGCTGATCGGTGATCGACTCGACGTCGTACTGCGTCATCCCGTCGAGGAACTTCTCGACCGCGGTCTCGGGGCGATACAGCTCGTCGATGCGATCGAGGAGGCGCGACGGCGCCGCCAGGTGCATGCGCACGGTACGTCCGGTGGCGAAGCCGAGGGTGCGTTCGCAGTCGAGGTCGTGCGGATCGGCGGTCGCAATGTCGAGCGCGTGCTCCGTCACCTGCAACGGGACGATGCGATACTTCCGCGCGAGCGACTCCGGCACTGCTTCGCGCGCCTTGTCGCTCACGAGCGCGAGGTCGGCGATCTTCATGCGGAATCGCGCCGAGAGCGCGGCGAGGATAGCCTCGTCGGTCGTGAACTTCCGCTTGATCGCCGTCTCCCACAGGCTCCCGCCGCTCAGTGACCGCAGTTCGGCCAACGCGCTCGCATCGACAAGCCCTTCCAGCGTAGGAAGGAGCCAGTCGTCGCGGGTCTGGCGCATCGGTGTGGGAACTCCGACTGAGGTCACGAAAACGTGTGCGTGTGGCCGAGGAAAATTTGAAGGGAGCGTCCCGATGCGCGCGCGCGCGCGAGGAGACCGTCGCCTTCAGAGTATCGGCACGAGTTGTCTGAGATTGGAACGGGAAATCCGCTACAGGATCGACCAGAAATCGCGGCTGAGATCGACGCTGAACGTCCAGCGTCCGTCGCGCAGCCCGCGCGCCACATCCACCCGAAGCAGGTCGAAGAAGGAGAGTGCGCCGAGCCCGACCGAGGGATACCACCCGCGATCGTATCCGCTCCCGAACGCCGATCCCGCGGTCGCGCCGCGCAGCGTTCCGCCCTCTCCCTTTCCGGAGTACAGCAGGTGCAACGAGGGCGCGAGCCGCGCCTCCCCAGGAATCCGCCCCCACCGCCCCAGTGGAATTCCGACGAACGGCACGGGGAAACGCCACTCCGCATGCGTCGCAAAGATCGACGTGCTGCGAAAGGTGTGAAAGTCGTAACCTGGCGCGGTAATTGGACCTCCAGCGAAGAGGAGGAGTTGCGGCGCCACGACGCCCTGTGCGCGCACTCCGCCGCCCTCGGTGCGGAGTTGCAGCTGCGCGCGCCCCACGTCGCGCGTGAACTCGAGCGAGGCGAACCCCCGCACAAAGCCCCCGGGTGACTCGGCGGGGAGTGCGCCTGCGTCAGGGAGTGGGTCACCCCACGAATCGAGATGACCGGCGCGCAACTCGCCGCGTGCGCGCAACGTCCCTCCCCACCACCACGCGCCCAGCGGGCGCTCGGCTCCGAGCGAGAAGATGCTTCCCTTCCCCCGAAAGGCGGCCAGCGTCGGCTCATACGCGCCGCGCGAAGGCGTGGCATGCACCGCCGCACCGTCCTGCCATTCGTAGCCGCCATCGAGTCGCCAGCGCAATCCGCCATGCGTCCCAATCTGGAAGGCCACACCCGCACCACGCGTATCGAACGGTTGCGAGTAGTCACTTCCGAACTCCTGCGCGGCGATGCTGTTCCGCAGGCGCGAGGTTTCGCGCACATCGCCGGCGTCGCGGTACTCGCGGAAGGCGCGGAGTCGCAGCGCCACACCATCGGCGCGCTCCCAGCCGAGGCTCGCACTCCCCTTGGGCTCGTGATCGGCGAATCCGAAGCGCCCCGCAACGTTCGCGTCGAACCCGGCGCCAAAGCGACGCTGCAGCCCGGCGCCGAGTGCCAGCCCTTCGGCGCGATTGACCTGAAGGAGGTCGGAGAGGGATCGCGCGGAGGGGCGTGTGGACTGCGCGCGCTGCAACGCCTGCGCGCGCACGAGGCGCCGCGCCTCTTCTTGCACCTGACGGACGTCGTCGTCGCGCGCGACGTCGATGTCGCTGGGGAGGGCCGCCATGATCGAGCTGTCGGCCCAGCGAAAGCCGGCGCGACGCTGCGGCGGGGCGTACACGATCTCGGGCCCCGGCGATAGCGCGACCGTCGAGCCCTGGTTGATGCGGTAATCGCGAATCTCCCAGCGTCCGCGGATGATCCCGCGCGCGGGAAAGTCCATCCAGCTCCCGGTACGGCGGATCTCGATCTCCTGCTGGCGCGGGAGCCAATACCGCCCCTCGATGAGCGAGTTCTCGATCACGATCGACACATCCTCGAGGAGCTTGTCCTTGAGGGCGCTGCGCGTGAAGGAGAAGGCCATGCGCACCACCTGCCCGTCGTCCTTCGCGATGTAGACCGCACCGACGGCGGCGGCCTCGCGATCGTCGTGCGGGCGCACCTTCACCTCGTACACGTCGATCACGCGCCCCGGGATCTCCAGCCGCAACGAGTCGGAGAGCTGGTAGTCGTAGGTCGCGAGCCCGCGCGCCGACAGCGGGTGCGCGACGTCCTGCACCTCGTCGCCCTCGCCCAGGCGAATGATGTCGGGGAAGTTGTTCTGAACGATGCCGAGGTGGTCGCGATGGTAGTTGATGTCGGTGGGGAGGAGGAGCGTGTCGCGCCGCCCGACGATCCACTGCTTGCTGTAGTTTGGGGCGCGCCAGTAGACCTCGAGCATCAGCTCGTCGGCCTTGATCACCTTGGGCGGGAGGAGAAACGAATCCCCCACCTGCCCGAGAAAGGTGAGATAGCCGTGCGCCTGCGCGGTGTAGTCGGCGAGCCCCGAGTCGGCGAGCTGCCGCGCACGCCGCTCGGTGGCGCGCGCCACGAGCTGCCGCGTCGTGGAGTCGTTCCACGGGCGCTGCGCGAATGTCGCCGCCGGTGCGGCAGCGAGCGCTCCGGCGACGGCGAGGATCAGCGCCGGCCGCACGGAACGACGCTCAGGGTCACGGTGGGCATGCAGGGAGAATATCGGGGCGTACGTGGAACGGGAGCGCGTGCGCGAATCGTTGCGAGGTTCATTGCGCACGTGCTCGCCGGTACGTTTCACGGCGTTGGCTTCGTCCTACCCCTCTGCCCCTCGTCAGGCACCCCGCCGTGACCTTCAGCGACTTTTCCCGCCGCGCGAATACCGGGCGTCTCGTCCCGGTATGGCGCGACATCCTCCTCGATACCGACACGCCGGTCTCGGCGTTCGCCAAGGTTCGGCGCGGTCCGTTCGCTTTTCTGCTCGAGTCCGCACCGGCAGGAGGGGAGACGTGGTCGCGCTACACCTTCATCGGGACGGAGCCGCGCTGCGCCTGGCGGCTCACCGGGAAGACGATCGAGGAGTGGACGCCAGATGAAGGGTGGCACGGCGCTCGAACCGTCGACGATCCGATCGGCGACCTCAAGTCGCGGCTCGTCGCATTGCGTCCGGCGCCGGCGCCGGAGCTGGCGGAGTTCTGGGGTGGAGCCGTCGGCTACTTCTCGTACGACGTCGTGCGCGCCATCGAGCATCTCCCCGACGCGCCGCCGCGGACGATCGACGCTCCCGACGCCTGCTTCGTCTTCACGCAGTCGCTGGTGATCATCGACAACCTCCGCGGACAAGCGCGCCTTGTCGCGACGGTAGAAGTGGGAGATGAGGAGCGCGACGAGGCGACCCTGCGCCAGCGCTACGACGAGGCGCTGGCGATTCTCGAGACGCTCGAGCGGCGACTGCGTGAACCATCGCCTCTTCACGCGCTCTCGCTTCCCGTCGACGCGCCCCCCGCAGAAGGAACGTCGACCTACACGCGCGAAGCGTTCATGAGGGACGTCGAGCGCATTCGCGAGTACATCTTCGCCGGCGACTGCTTCCAGGCGCTCCTCGCGCGCCGCATCCAGGTCCCGCTCGACTTCGATACGACGACGCTCTATCGCGCGCTGCGCGTGCTCAACCCGTCGCCGTACATGTATCACCTGATCCTGGACGGCGTGGAGCTGGTCGGCTCCTCGCCCGAGCTTCTGGTCCGCGTAGCCGGTGGAAAGGTGACCGTGCGCCCGATCGCCGGAACGCGCCCGCGCGGACGCACGCCCGACGAAGACGCGCGTATGGCCGAGGAACTCGCCGCCGACGCCAAGGAGCGCGCCGAGCACGTCATGCTCGTCGACCTCGGGCGCAACGACGTGGGGCGCATCGCCGAGTATGGGAGCGTCGAGGTGACCGAGTTGATGGGGATCGAGCGCTATTCGCACGTGCTGCACCTGGTTTCCGAGGTGCAGGGACGCCTTCGCGCAGGACTCTCGGCGATGGACGCATTTCGTGCCTCGTTCCCCGCCGGGACGATGACGGGAGCACCCAAGGTGCGGGCCATGGAGATCATCGACGAGATGGAGCCGGAGTGTCGCGGGCCATACGCCGGCGCGGTCGGCTACATCAGCGCTGGCGACACACGAATGGACCTCGCCATCACCATCCGCACCTGCGTGGTGGCCGGCGGTGTGGCGAATGTGCAGGCAGGGGCCGGCATCGTGGCCGACTCCGTCCCCGCCACCGAGTGGGCGGAGACTGAGAACAAGGCGCGGGCGATGCTGATGGCGATCGGGCGGGCTCGCGCTGCCGGGAGCGGATCGAGCGTCCCCCCGGTTGTGCGCTAGGCGAGCGGCGGCAGTCTCGGCATATTCCGAGGCGATGCCCTTTCGACTTGTCAGCACCGACGGGAACATCCAGTTCGAGCTGCGCCCGGGGATGCCTCTCGTCCTCGGCCGCGCACTCAACAGCGATCTCCCCGTCCTCGACCCGACGATCTCGCGACGCCACGCCGAAGTGACGGCCGACGCGTCGGGCGTCGCCGTGCGCGATCTCGGCTCGAGCAACGGGACGTTCGTCGATGGCGCCCGGGTGGGCTCGGCGCGCCTGGCTGGCGGTGATCGCGTCGTGTTCGGCAAGGTGAACTTCGAGCTGCGTGAATTGAGCCCGATGCTCGTCGACGATGCCAGCGCCGAGATCATGCGGCGCGCCGCGCGTGCGGGGACGACGATTCTTCGAACGATTCCCGTTCCCGACGCCGATCAATCGCTCGAGCGCGCGCTCCGCGCGAGCGGCGTGCACAAGGCGATCGACGAGCAACGCGCGACCGTCTCGCCGGCCGAGCGCGACCGGCTCAAGCTCACACTCCTCCTCGAGATCTCGAAGGCGCTCACCCGCACGGCCGATGTAGACTCGCTGATGGAGAAGATGGTGCACTTCACCTTTCGTCTCCTCGACGTGGGGTACGTGTCCATTCTCCTGCTTGACGAGGCGGAGCAGCTCGTGCCGCGCATCGCCCGCACGCGCGGCGGGGAGACGATCGCGCGCGAGATTTCGCCGACGCTTGCCCGCACGGTGATCGCGCAGAAGGTCGCCGTGCTCTCCGACGGAACGCGCACGACCTCCGGCGGAACGACTGGTGCTGCACCGCGCAACGCCGCCTGCGCCCCGCTGATCGCCAGCGAAGGGCGCGTGCTCGGCGTCCTCTACGTCGACAGTCAGACCAACAGCGCGCCGGTCAGCGACGAAGACCTCGACTTCCTCGTGGCCTTCGCGGGGATCGGGGCCGTCGCGCTCGACAACATTCGCTCTGCCGATCGCATCCGGCAGGAAGCGCGCATCCGCGACAACTTCGAGCGATTCTTCACGCCGCACCTTGCCGCGCGCATCGCGGCGTCGCCTGAGGCGCTCGGATTGGGAGGCGAGCGTCGCACGGTTGCTGTCCTCTTCTCCGACATCCGCGGCTTCACCGAGTTGGCCGCGCGCATGGCACCGGATGCGACCGCGCGATTCCTCACCGAGTACTTCTCGGAGATGGTGGAGGTCGTGTTCCGACACGGGGGAACGCTCGACAAGTTCATCGGCGATGCGGTGATGGCGCAGTGGGGGGCGCCGATCAGCGGTCCAGACGATGCCGACCGCGCGGTCGAGGCCGCGCGCGACATGCAGGCGGCGGTCGACGAGCTCAACGCGCGCTGGCGATCGGAGGGGCGTCCGGAAATCCTCGTGGGGATCGGCCTCAGCTTCGGCGAGGCGTTCGCGGGTTACCTGGGGTCGGAGAAGCGCCTGGAGTACACGATCATCGGCGACACGGTCAACACCGCCAGCCGCCTGTGCGCGTGGGCCGAGGGAGGAGAGATCCTCGTGTCGACGTCCATGCGGGAGGCGTTCACCCGCGAGCACGCGTTAGGCGACCGGGATCCGCTGGTGCTGCGCGGCAAGTCGGCACCCGTCCCGGTTTACCGCGCGTTGCGGTGAGCGGCGCGCCCCCGCAAGGATACGAGCGGCTCGACGTGGCCGGCGCGACGGTCATCGCGCACCAGCGACTGGCCAGCGCCGTGCGCAGCGCGCTGGGAGCGGGGACGCTGTACGACTGGGCGCGCGCGCAGCCTGAGCGCCGTCAGATGCAAGGGCGGCTCCCGGTGTACGCGGCGGCGCTTCCGGAGGGCGGGCCGCGCGTCGTCGTACGGCACGCGCACCACGGCGGGCTGTTCGGATCTCTCCTCGGCGATCGCTTCCTTCCGCCGACGCGCGCGCCACGCGAACTGGCAGCGTCGCTCTACCTCGCGCGTGCCGGTGTCCCGACGCCCCCCGTGGTGGCGTACGCGATCTACGAGGCCGGTCCGCTCGTGCGGCGAGTCGACGTGATGACGGTCGAGCTCCCCGGGAAGGACCTCGCCGCCGCGCTCGAGGGAGCGACGACCGACGCCGAGCGACTCGCGCTCGCCCCCCCCGTCGCGTCGCTCCTCGGCGCGCTCACCCAGGCGGGGGCGTGGCACCCCGACCTCAACGTGAAGAACATCCTCCTGATCCCCGACGACGACGGCCAGCCGCACCCGGCAATCCTCGACGTCGATCGCGTGCAGTTCATCCCGACCGGAGCTCCTACCGTGCGCAAGGCAAACGTCAGCCGGCTCGAACGGTCGCTCACGAAGTGGAGTCGCGCGCACGGCGACGTGCCGATCGCGCCGTTGCTGCGCGAGGTGCAGGAGCGGCTGCTGCATCACGAAGCGGAGCACGCGGCGCAGCGCGCCCTCGCCATGCAGCCTTACCTCCCATGAGCGAGGCTCGCACGCCGCTGACGGACGCGCGCCTCGACCGGGTCGGGATCGTCATGATGAGCGCGGTAGGCGATGCCGTGCACGTCCTTCCGGTGATCAACGCGATCAAACGGCGAAAGCAGGACGCGCACATCACCTGGGTGCTCCAACCCGGGCCAGCGACGCTCGTGCGTGGCCACCCAGCCGTCGACGAGATCGTGATCTTCGACCGCTCGCGCGGACGCAAGGCGTTCACCGACGTCAAGCGCGAACTCGCCACGCGCCCGTTCGACCTCGTCCTCAACCTGCAGGTGTACTTCAAGGCCGGACTCGTCACCTCGTTCACTCGCGCGCCGATCAAGCTCGGCTTCGACAAGGCGCGGGCGCGCGACCTCAACTGGCTCTTCACCACGCACCGCATCCCGGCGCACCCGGTCGGGCAACACGTACAGGACCAGTACTTCGAGTTCCTCGAAGCGCTCGGCATTCCGCACGAGCCCGTGGAATGGCGGCTCGGCCCTACCGATGCGGAGCGAGAGTGGCAGCGCGAGTTCTTCGCGCCGATCGAGCGCCCGGTCGCCTCGATCGTGGTCGCCACCAGCAAGGCCGAGAAGGACTGGCTCCCCGAGCGGTGGGCGCAGGTGATCGACGTCCTTCACGCCGATTACGGAATGCAGGCAGTGCTCGTCGGCGGACGCTCGCCGCGCGAGCTGGCCGCCGAGGAGACCATCATGTCGCTCGCGCGCCATCGCCCGATCTCGGCGCTGGGGAGCGGGCTTCGGCGGCTGGTCTCGATCCTCGACGGATCGTCGCTCGTCCTCGCCCCCGACACCGGACCGCTGCACATGGCGGTGGCGCTGCAGCGCCCGGTAATCTCGCTCATCGGCTACACGAATCCGCGGCGTACGGGACCGTACCGGTCGTACCACGATTTGATCGTGGATGCGTACGGTGACGCGGGCGAGGACTACCCGATCAGCATGGAGAACCGTCCCGGTCGCATGCCGCTGATTTCGGTCGACGACGTGCTCGCCAAAGTGGACCGCTGGCAGCAGGTATATGCGAAAGGGGGGCCTCCCGCACCTTAACGCGCGGACGTCTTGCCCCGTCCAACCGGGCGCGCAGAATTATCGCGTTCGCCGGTTGCAGGCGTCGGCACGACGACTTCGCTGGCGGGTAGCACGATCGGCATCGTTCCGCGCGTTCGCGCGAATGCCAGCTCCACATATGCATCTGGAGGATCTGTGAATCGCTCGTGGATTTCCGTGGCCGTTGCCGCGGTCGTTCTCGCCGTCGCTGCACCGAGTGCCCACGCGCAGGGTGGCGGACCGCCGCCGGGCGGGATGCGCGGCGGTGGTGCGCGCATGATGGAGAACCTGTTCAAGGACATCACCCTCGATGACGCGCAGAAGGTCAAGATCGAGGCGATCCGCGTGAAGTACCAGAAGGAGATGCCGGCCATGACGCCCGGCGAGCGCCCGAGCGCCGACGACATGGCCAAGCGCCGTGAGATCATGACCAAGCAGCAGGACGAGATGCGTGCCGTCCTGACCGCCGACCAGCAGAAGACGTTCGACAAGAACATCGCCGACATGCGCGATCGCATGGGACGCGGACGTCCCAGCTGAACGCCGCGCGGGCCAGCCGGCAATGCGTGGTTTGACCATGGCGGCGCCGGAGTGCAACGGGGGACGGGGCGAACCATCGCTCCGTCCCCCGCTGCGTTGCGCCTGACGACGGTGCACCCGCGCCCCTACACCCGCTGCCGCACCCCAGCGAAGGTGTACTCGATCCCGAGGTCGGCGAGGAGCGCAACCAACCGACCCAGCGCGAGCCCCATCACGGCGAAATAGTCGCCATCGATCCGCTCGACGAGCGTCGCTCCGAACCCCTGGATGCCGTAGGCGCCCGCCTTGTCCATCGGCTCGCCAGTTGCAACGTACCCGGCGATCTGTGTGTCGGAGAGCGGACGGAAGGTTACCGCGACTTCTTCCACCCCGGATACGACGCGTTCGCCTCGGGCGACTGCAACCGCCGTGTAGACCATGTGCCGTCGGCCGGCGAGTTCGCGGAGCATCCGCTGCGCATCGTCGGTTGACGCGGGCTTCCCCAGCACCCGATCGTCGACGACCACGATGGTGTCGGCGCCGATCACCACGGCCGATTCGTTCGTCGCCGCCAGGCGCAGCGCCTTCTCGCGCGCCAGGCGCTCGGCGTGCGCCGGGGGATGCTCCCCTTCGAGATACGTCTCGTCGATGTCGGCCGGGCGCACCTCGTGCGCAATCCCGATCTGCGCCAGCAGCTCGCGCCGACGCGGCGACTGCGACGCGAGAATCACCCGCGGTGCACTCATCGCTCGAGCCAGAGCGTGACCGGGCCGTCGTTGACCAGCTCGACCTCCATCATCGCGCCGAACTCTCCGGTCTCGACCGGGCGCCCCGTGGCGCGAAGTACTTCGATGAAGCGCTCGTAGAGAGGAATCGCCTGCTCCGGGCGTGCCGCATCGATGAACGAGGGGCGACGCCCCTTGGCCGCGTCGCCATAGAGCGTGAACTGCGAGACTACAAGGAGAGAGCCGCCGATATCGTGCAGCGAGCGGTTCATCTTGTCCTCGTCGTCCTGAAAGATGCGGAGCCCGACGACTTTCTCCGCCATCCAGCGCACCTGCTCTTCGGTGTCGGTGTGGGTGAAGCCGACGAGGAGCGCCAGTCCCGCCCCGATGTCGCCGGAAATGCGCGCTGCGCCTTCGTCGCGGATGCGCACCTGCGCCCGCGAGACGCGCTGTACCAGGACGCGCATCGGCGCCTAACGACCGCGCAACCAGCGCAGCAGCAAGGCCGCGCTCGACATCCCCGCGATCGGCGCCGCCCAGTAGAGCCAGTGCAGTTCCCAGCGCTGGCCGATGAGCGCCGGCCCGAACGAGCGCGCCGGGTTCATCGAGGCGCCGGTCAGCGGTCCTCCCATGAGGACGTCGAGCGCCACCGCCATCCCGATCACCACCGCGGCCCCTCCCCCGCCCCACCGATCGTCTGCCGTCGAGCCGATCACCGTCGCCATCAGGACGAACGAAAGCCAGAACTCGATCGCGAAGGCCGCACCGGTGGCTACGTTGGGGTGCGTGCCCCCGAGATTGGCGACGTTGCCTAGCGTCGCGAGGAGGATGAGTGAGGCCAGCGCCGCGCCCGCACACTGCGCGATGATGTAACTGACCGCTTCGCTCGCCGGCATCTTGCCGCTGACGGCGAGGGCGACCGTGACCGCCGGGTTGATGTGCGCACCCGAAATGGAGCCCACCGTCGCGATGAGCGCGGTCACCATGAACCCCCACGTGAGGGCGATCCCCGTCAACCCTAACGCTCCCTGCGATATCACGTTTGTCATCACGCACCCCGTCCCGATGAGGACGAGGAGTCCGGTGCCGAGTAGTTCTGCCGCGAGCCGACGGGAAAGCGGGGGCGATTCGATCATGAGAGGGGGGAAAGGTCGCCGGAATGGTCGCACCGGCGACGCCCGCGCGCCAGCCTAACGCGCTGCGCCCAGCCGCCCCAGGAGGTCTCGCACCCTGCGCTCGATCTCGTCGGCCACGGCGTTGAACTCGGGCGGCTCCATCGCCCGCGGGTCGGGAAGCGCCCAATCCTCCCGCAACTTCGCCGGGACGAACGGACACTCGTCGCCGCACCCCATCGTCACCACCGCGTCCCACTCGCCGGACGGAATATCCGAGAGTCCGGTGGAGCGATGCGTCGTGAGGTCGTACCCGCGAGCCCCCATCGCGGCGATCGCGCGGGGATTCACCTTCCCCGACGGACGCGATCCCGCGCTGTACGGCTCCACGCGCCCACCTCCGTGCATGCGCGCGAACGCCTCGGCCATCTGGCTGCGATTGGAATTCTCCACGCAGACGAAGAGGACGCGCGGAATCGTCGTGTCACTCACGTGCACCTCTCTCTCCTTGGGCGCGAATCAACGGCATCGCTCATGCGAGCGGCTTGCGTGCGCGAACGAAGGCGCTCATGACCTTCCCTTCCACTTCCGGGATGAGCGATTCGGCGTCGAGCCCCGCCGACTCGATCAGTGCTCGTGCGTCATCGGCTGTGTAGACGCGGGTCGGCTCGAGTCCGATGTCGCGGAATCCGGCGCGGGCCAGCAGCGCAGCGTAGTCGCCCTCTTCGAGCGCCCCCGCGACACACCCCGTGTAGAGCGCGATGCTGCGCGCGACTTCGCTCGGGAGCGCGCCACGCAGCACGACGTCGGAGACGGCGAAGCGGCCGCCCGGCTTGAGCACGCGAAACGCCTCGCGGATCACCTGCGCCTTGTCGGCCGAGAGATTGATGACGCAGTTGGAGATGATCACGTCGACGCTCGCGTCGGGGAGCGGGATGTGCTCGATCTCCCCCTTGAGGAACTCGACGTTCGTGGCGCCGGCGCGCGCGCGATTCTCCTCGGCGAGGGCGAGCATGTCGTCGGTCATGTCGAGCCCGTACGCCTTGCCCGCCGCCCCCACGCGCCGCGCCGACAGGAGGACGTCGATCCCGCCGCCGGAGCCCAGGTCGAGCACCGTCTCGCCAGGGGCGAGTTCGGCGAGCGCTGTCGGGTTGCCGCACCCTAACGAGGCGAGCAACGCCTCGGCGGGGATCCACTCGACCTGTCCCGCGTCGTAGAGATCGGTGGTGATCGGATCCCAGACCTCGGCGTCGTCCCCACAACACGACGTCCCACACCCGCAGCTCGCCGCCGCTCCCTCGGCGGCGCGGCGCGCCGCCTCGCCGTAACGTTCGCGGACGGTGGCGCGCAGCGTTTCGGCGGAGTCGGGCACGTCGTTCGACGACGGTGCAGCGGATACGCCCGCCGTTTCGGCCGCCGTCGTTGCGATGACGGCGCTCCGCTCGCGCCGCACGATGGTGCTCACGGCAGGCTTCTCATCGCTGCAGCACCCGGGAGCGCAGCAGGCGTCGTTGATATCGGCCATATCTTCCTCGGATCGTTGGCGGCCGCGTGGGCCGGAGGGTGATCGATGTTGTTGGACGGACCGTCGCGCGCTTACGAGCCGATCGAGAGTCGCATCGCGATCGCGGATGCCGGGCACGCCTCGGCAAACTCTCGAGAGCGTTGCATCAGGGATGGCGCGCCGGCGCGATCGGCGCGCGCGAAGCCAAACCGGGGGAAGTAGTCGGCCGCGGTGGTAGTGAGGAGCCAGACTTCGCGAAGCCCCTGTGTCGCGGCCCAGGCGAGGCGATCGCGGGTGAGCGCATCGCCCACGCCGCTGCCGCGCCACGCCGTGTCGACGACCGCTGAACGCAGCAAGCCGGCGTCGCCGTAGATCTCAATTCCTTCGGCGCCGATCGCCGCGCCGTCGCACTCTGCTACGGCATATCCCTCGCCGAACTGTTCTTCGAGACCGTCGGTCGGGAGATGTGCAGCGACGAGGAGCGCCTGGACAGCAGCCAGGTCCCGGGCGCTCGCAGTGCGGATGGCGTACTCGCGCTTCGTCATGGTAGCTCGGCGGGGGGTGACGAGAATCGTGGAGCGGTTGCGTGCGCGGCGCAGACGCGCGGCGCGCGAGCCAATCAGCAGCAGGGAGTCGGATGCGCCTGCAGGCGCGGGTGCTTCACATTCGGGCGAAAGACGGTGGGTTGCAGCTGCGGAAAGTCGGCAGGTGGGGTACGGAGACGTAATCCGAAGAAGCAGCAGATCTCCCGATCGCGCCCCGCGTCGTCTGGTGCGGGCGACATTGCATCGAAACCCATCGATATTACTCTCGAAAAAAAGGGGACGCCCTACGCGAGCGCGGAGAGTTCGCCCGAAAGTCGCTCGCGCATCGCGCCGAAGACGTCGCGCCGCACGCGATAGTACATCCACTGCCCCACCTTCTCCGACTCGACCAACCCCGCCTCGCGAAGGATGCGCAGGTGGTGCGACACCGTGGGCTGCTTGACCGGGACCGCCGCCTCGAGGTCGCAGACGCAGACGCGCCCCTCGTTGCGCCCGAGGACGTCGAGGAGCTGCAACCGGATCGGGTGCCCGAGCAGCTGCAGGTCCTCGGCGAGCCGATCCGCCTGCCGTGCCGCGATGCGAGGACGCACCCCGCTATCGCAGCACCGCTCCCCCAGCTGACGTTCGACGATCTCCAGGACTTTCGGCATGGGATGAGAGTAAGGAGTGCATCGAAGGTTGTCAATGGACAACGGCAGAAGACGAGTCATCAGAAGACGAGAAGACGAGAGGACGGGGGTTGGAATGCTGCGAAAAACGAACGAGGAGTGGGCCGCGGTGGGCACACTCCTCGTCATCGAACACGCTAGCTCTCGTCTTCTCGTCTTCTCGTCTTCTCGTCTTCTAGTCTTCTCGTCTTCTCGTCTTCTCGGAGCCGTCTTCAGATCACTCGACAGTAACCGACTTCGCCAGGTTTCTTGGCTGGTCCACGTTCGCGCCGCGTTTGACGGCGACGTAGTAGGCCAGGAGCTGGAGCGGCACCGACGCCAGGATCGGCATGAGGAGGTCGATCGTTTCGGGGACGCGGAACTCGTAGTCGACCAAACCTTCGAGTGCATCCTCGTTGCGCGAGGTCACCGCGATCACGCGTCCCTTGCGCGCCTTCACCTCGTGCACGTTCGACGTGATCTTGTCGAAGACGGCGTCGTGCGTGGCGATGAAGACGACCGGCATCATCTCGTCGATGAGGGCGATCGGTCCGTGCTTCATCTCGGCCGCCGGATATCCCTCGGCGTGGATGTAGCTGATCTCCTTGAGCTTGAGCGCGCCCTCGAGGGCGACCGGGAAGTTGTAGCCACGTCCGAGGTAGAGGAAGTTGCTCGCGCGCTTGTACTCCTCGGCGATCTCCTCGATCTCTTCGGCGCGGTCGAGCACCGACTTGATCTGCGCCGGCAATGCGCGCATCCCGGCGATGATCTCCGCGCCGCGCTCCTGCGTCATCCCGCGCAACCGTCCGAGCTTGAGCGTGAAGAGGAGGAGCGCGATCACCTGACTGGTGAACGCCTTCGTCGACGCGACGCCGATTTCGGGGCCAGCGTGAATGTAGATGCCGCCGTCGGACTCGCGGGCGATCGTCGAACCCACGACGTTCACCACGCCTAACGTGCGCGCCCCGCGCCGCTTCGCTTCGCGCATCGCGGCGAGCGTATCGGCGGTCTCACCCGACTGCGAGATCACGATGCACAGCGTCTTCTCGTCTACCACCGGATTGCGGTAGCGGAACTCCGACGCGTACTCGACTTCGACTGGGATGCGCGCCAGTTCCTCGAGCATGTGCTCGCCGATGAGCGCCGAGTGCCAGGAGGTGCCGCAGGCGGTGATGACGATGTTGGTGAAGGAGAGCAGCTCCTCGTCGGAGAGGTTGAGCCCACCGAGCTTCGACGTCCCTTCCTCGTCGAGGAGGCGCCCACGCATCGTGTTCTCGACTGTCGCCGGCTGCTCGAAGATCTCCTTGAGCATGAAGTGCGAGTACCCGCCGCGCTCGATCTGCGCGAGATCCCAGTCGACGTGGGCAACGGTCTTCTCGATCACGGCCGCGTCCATGTCGATCACGCGATAGCCGTCGGACTCGAGCACGGCCATCTCGCCGTCCTCGAGGTAGATGACCTGCCGCGTGTGCGCGAGGATCGCCGACACGTCGCTGGCGATGAAGTACTCGTCTTCGCCGAGTCCCACGAGGAGCGGACTCCCCTTGCGGGCGGCGACGATCTTGTGCGAGTCGACGCCGGAAATGACCGCGATACCGTACGTTCCTTCGACCTGGCGCAGTGCTTCGAGCACCGCGTCTTCGAGATTCCCGTCGAAGCACTCCTCGATGAGGTGCGCGAGGACTTCGGTGTCGGTATCCGACGCGAAGGTGTATCCACGTCCCTGCAGCATTTGCTTGAGGACGGTGGCGTTCTCGATGATGCCGTTGTGTACGACGGCGATGCTGCGATCCTGGCTCACGTGAGGGTGCGCGTTCACCTGATTCGGCGGACCATGCGTCGCCCAACGCGTGTGCGCGATCCCGGTCGTCCCCTTCACGGGCGTGGCGTCGAGGAGCGATTCGAGCTTGGCGATCTTCCCCGCCTCCTTCACCGTCTCCACGCCCGCGCCGTTCATGATGGCGACGCCCGCCGAATCATAGCCGCGATACTCCAGACGCTTGAGCCCTTCCAGGAGGAGGGGCGTCGCCACCTTGGGTCCTACGTAACCGACGATTCCGCACATGGTTTCTTCGGGTGAATTAGGCTGACAACGCGTCGAGCGGCGCGCGACAGCGGCGAACCAGTTCCCGTGCCTCCTCCTCCGTCGGCGCCTCGGCGATCACGCGAACGATCGGCTCCGTCCCCGACGGCCTCACATGCACCCAGCGATCGGGCCACGTGAGCCGCAGTCCATCTTGTGTATCGACTTCAGCCCCGCTGAGTGCACCACGAATCGAGTCGTAGACCGCATCGAGCGGCACCGCCGGACGATCCAGCTTGTCCTTCACGATTCGGTAGTGCGGGTAGTGCGCCACGACTGCAGACAGCGTGCCGTTGGACTCGTGCAACAATTGGAGGATGAGGGCAGCCGCGAGCGGCGCATCGCGCCCCAGGTGCAAGTCGGGGAGGATCACCCCGCCGTTCCCTTCGCCGCCGACTACTGCCCCGGCGCTGCGCATCTTCACCGCCACGTTCACCTCCCCCACCGGGGCGAGGATCACCGGGCACCCCGCCTCCTGGGCGACGTCGGCGACAATGCGCGAAGTCGACAGGTTGGTCACCACCGGACCACGCTTTTTCCCGAGAATCACGCGCGCGGCGAGGGCAAGGGTGTAGTCCTCGCCGATCGCACGTCCCTGCTCGGAGACGAGCGCGAGGCGGTCGACATCGGGATCTGTCGCGAAACCCACCACCGCGCCGCTGTCCTTCACCAGCCGCTCCAGTTCACCGAGGTTCTCGGCGACCGGCTCTGGTGGGCGATGAAAGCGACCGTGCGGCTCCAGGTTGATCGCGCTGACGCGACACCCGAGTCGCTCGAGAAGCATCGGGAAGGCAGTCACTCCGGCGCCGTGGCACGTATCGAGTGCCACATGAAACGCCCGGGAGCGAATGCCTTCGACGTCGATGAAGGGGAGCGCGAGGATCGCGTCGATGTGCTTGGCGATCGCGCTGTCGTCGGTGGTGACGGCGCCGAGCGCATCCCACTTGGCGCGCGGAATCCCTCCTTCGAGCACGGCGCGCATCGCTGCCCCCTCGTCGGCATCGAGAAAGAGCCCCGACGACGAGATGAACTTGAGCGCATTCCACTCGACCGGATTGTGGCTGGCGGTAATCGCGAGCCCGCCGGCGGCGTGCAACCGCTCGACGGCCATCTGGACGGTTGGCGTGGGGGCCATCCCGATGTCGACGACGTCGGCCCCAACGGACTGCAGCGCCGCGATCACGGCGCGGTGAAACATCGGTCCCGAAACGCGGCTGTCGCGCCCGACCACGATGGCGCGAGACTTCGACCGACCGATCGAGAATGCTCCAAAAGCCCCAGCAAACTGGCAGGCGACTTCGGGTGTCAGCGCCTCTCCAACCCGGCCGCGAACGCCGGACACGCTGACCATCAAGCCGTCAAAATTCATCAATTGCTCCGTACACGGTCGGTGGAATGTAGCCGCGAAGCTGTTGCGAACAAGGAACTTACGTGGTGACGCAGGTCACAATGCGGCAACCGAACCTAACGAGACCGTTGCAGCCGCAGCACACCGTGCTGCACAGCGCCGCGACCGCGCGCGGAGGGATGGACGCCGGAACGGTCCGAAATTCGGATCGGACCGGGCCCGTGAAATGACGCGTCAGCCCGCTAATCTTTTCGACCGGCGGCGCTCCCCCGCCCCCTTCGTCTCTCCCCACCCGCGCCCTCGTTGCATGAGCGATCCGCTGAGCTTCGTCCCCCTGGCACTCGCCGCCGCTGACGGAAAGGTCGACGGCGTCGCGTGTCGGCAGCTCGTTGCATCCGGAGTTGCGCTGTTGCAGCGCACCGCTCCCTTGGTGCGCGCGCTCGACGGACAACAGGCGGCGATCCTGCTTCCGGCTGGTGCGGCGTTCGTGGTTGCCCTCGCTGCGTGCGCCGGGCGCGCCGCCGTTCTGCTGGACGAAGCGGACGACGCAGTCTGGATTTCCGACGCACTGCACGCGCGCCGAGTCGGCGCGGTCTTCACAATCCGATCGCTCTCCGATCGTCTGCCCCCCGAGCTGCCGCGCATCCTCCTCGACGATGCGCCATCGCGCGCCGAGTGGGCTTCCGATGAGGCCGCACGATCGATCGATCTCGCATTGCACGCCGGGCTCCTCCTCGAAGGGGATCCCGAGACCCAAGGGAGCGACGAGGTCGCGCTCATCGTTCACGATCGGTCCCGCGGGTCGAACGATGCGTTGCAGGAGCTCTCGCATCGCCTGCTCCTGCACGGGGCGCGCACTGCGGTGCGTACGCAGCGGCTTGACCATCGCACGCACGCCCTGACGCTCGCGTCGCCGGCCGGGGAGGCCGGGCTGATCGACGGGTACCTCGCCCCGCTCGTCGCCGGCGGACAGGTGAGCAGTGCCGTCGCAAGCGATGCGGGCGCCGTCATCGAGCGCATCGAACAGCGAACCGTGACCTCGCTCATCGCCACCGCCGAACGCTACATGGCGATTGCCAACGCCTGCTCTTCGCGCGGCCGAGCGCTCGCCGCGCCGCTGCTCCAGCACTGTATCGTTAGCGATGGTCAGCCGGACGCGGTTCTCTCTGAGCGGTGGCGGTCGGTATGCGCGGTACCGCTCGAAGCGCCAGCACCACTCGCCGGCGCTGGTCCGGCTGGGGCGAAGCGCGCCAACTCCTAACGAACGAAGAAGCGCGGCACTCCGTCGCGCCGCACCCCTTCGATGAACTTCGCCAGCCGCGGCCAGTCGCTGCTACATCGCCCCCCGCGGCGGGGAAACCGGCGGCGCGGGACCGTCGCCGATCGTCGTACGATCGATCGCCCCGTCCTCGATCGCCGTGAGGAATGCATCGACGACGTCGGGATCGAACTGGGCCCCTGCGCAGCGACGCAGTTCGGCGATGGTCGCCTGCAACGGTACGCCAGGGCGATACGGGCGCTCGCTGGTCATGGCGTCGAAGGTGTCGGCGACGGCAGCGATGCGCGCCTCCAGCGGAATGTCGAGCCCCGCTAGTCCGTCGGGAATTCCGCGCCCGTCGAATCGCTCGTGATGCGAACGCACCACGGTGAGCGCCATGGGCATTTCGGTGAGGAGCGGCGACAGGATGCGCCACCCCACGACCGGGTGCGTCATGATGTGCTTGTATTCCTCGTCGGTGAGCGGACCGGCCTTGTTCAGGACGCTCTCCCGCACGCCGATCTTTCCGATGTCGTGCACCTTGCCACCGAGTTCGATCTGCCGAACGGTGTCGACGTCGAGGCCCAGGGTGCGCGCGATGACCGTCGAATACTTCGACACGCGCAGCGAGTGGCCGTGCGTGTACGGATCCTTCACTTCGAGCGCCTCGGCGAGCGACTGGATCGAGGCGAGGAAGAGCTCCTCGAGGCGCCGCGCCTGCACCGAGACCTTGTCTTCCAGCAACTCCTGGTAGTCGCGGTTCTCCAGGATGAGGCGCCGCTTCTCCAGCGCCTGTCTCACGCGGGCGCGCACCTCCTCGAGGTGGAACGGCTTGGTGAGGTAGTCCATCGCCCCTTCGGCGAGGCAGTTCACCGCCGTGCTCACGTCGGCCACCGCGGTGATCAGCATGACCGCGGTGTCGGGGTAGCGCACGCGCACCTGCCGAAGGAGCCCGATCCCGTCGAGCTCGGGCATGTGCAGGTCGGTGAGGACGAGGACGGCAGGGCGTCGGGCAAGTGCTTCCAGCGCCTCGACTCCAGAACCGGCCTCTTCGCAGGCGAATCCGTCCCCCTTCATGAGGCGCACGAGGACACGGCGCAGGTGCGGCTCGTCGTCCACCACAATGCAGCGCAGCGGTTCGGGCAGCGGGGCCTCGACCGACGGAACCGGTGCGGCCGAAGTGTGCGTCATCTCGGGCTCCACAGCGCCTGCGCGCCCGCCCGGTTGATGCCCGAGCCGGTCACGCCGTGTATCTTCTCGCCGAGTCCCTTCCCTGTCGCTCTCGCTCTCATTCGCATGTCGCGCATCTTCGAGGAAGACCTGCAATTCTCGGTTGGCACTCGCGCCGTCCACGCCGGCCAGCGCCCCGATGCTACGTCAGGGGCGATCATGACCCCCATCTTCCAGACCTCCACCTACGCGCAAGAAGCCCTCGGCGTCAACACGGGCTATGAATACGCGCGTGGAAAGAATCCCACTCGTGAGGCACTGGAACGAAATATCGCCGCTCTGGAAGGTGGCACACATGGCTTCGCCTTCGCCAGCGGGATGGGGACGATCGACTCCATCATGAAGCTGTTCAAATCCGGCGATCGGATTCTCTGTGCAGACAATATGTACGGAGGAACGCCCCGGTTGTTCGACCGGATCCTGGCGAACATGGGGCTGTCGTTCACCTACGTCGACACGCGCGACCCGCAGCGGGTGGAAGACGCGATGGCGCCCGACGTGAAGGCGGTGATCGTCGAGACGCCGACTAACCCGCTGATGTGGATCACCGACCTCGCGGCGGTCGGCGCGATCGCCAGGCGGCACGGGGCGCTCTTCATCGTCGACAACACCTTCGCCACGCCGGTCTTCCAGCGTCCGCTCGAGCACGGCGCCGACATCGTCTTCCACTCCACCACCAAGTACCTAAACGGCCACAGTGATATGGTGGGCGGGTGCGCGGTGGTCAAGGACGACGAGCTCGCCGCACGCCTGCAGTTCATCCTCAACGCCGCCGGCGCCGTCCCCGGTCCGTTCGACGCCTGGCTCGTCCTCCGCGGGACCAAGACGCTGCACCTGCGCATGGCGGCGCACGACGCCAGCGGGCGGCGCATCGCTGCCTGGCTCGCCGAAGAGCTCGGGGACGACCGGGTGTTCTATCCCGGGCTCGCCTCGCATCCGCATCACGCGCTTGCATCGCGGCAGATGTCGGGTTTCGGCGGGATGATCTCCTTCGAGACCGGCTCCCGCGCCGCCGCCGAGTCGATTGCCAACCGGCTCCGCATCTTCACGCTCGCCGAGTCGCTCGGGGGGGTGGAGAGCCTGATCTGTCACCCGGCCTCGATGACGCATGCCTCGGTACCGATCGAGCGTCGTGCACGCCTGGGCATCTCGGACGGACTCCTGCGCTTGAGCGTCGGCGTCGAGGACGTTGAGGACCTGATGGGCGATCTGGAGCAGGCGTTCCGCGCGTCGGCCAAGCCCGCCGCCAGCAGCCAGCGCGACACCAAAGGGGTCCTCGTCCCGTAGAGAAGCTCGACCGGTCCACGCCCGTCCTTCTCCCTTCGGAGTCCTCGAATGCCCGATCGCGTGATCCTTACCGACATCTCGTCGACGGCCTGGGAGCACCCCGCCGATCGCGCCGCCCTCAATGCGCTGCGCGCGATTCCCGGGTTCGACCAGGTCGTGCGCAAGGTTGCCTCGTTCTTCGGCGAACGCGGCGTGCGGCAGCTCTTCCTCGCCAACGCCGTCAAGATCGGACCGACGCAACGCCCCAAGCTCTGGGCGCAGTACCAGGAAGTGCTCAAGACGCTCGACTGGCCCGAGGTCCCGGAGCTCTACGTCACGCAGACGCCGCTGGTGAACGCGGCGGCGGTTGGCTTCGACAAGCCGTTCATCGTCCTCAACTCCGGGCTGATGGAACTGCTGAACGAGGACGAGCGGCGTGACATCCTCGGGCACGAACTCGGCCACATCATGAGTGGCCACACGACCTACACGACGATTGCCATCATCATCCTGACGGTCGGGATCAACAACCTCCCCTTCCTCGCCGGGATCGCGCTCCTTCCGTTCCAGCTCGCGCTCATGGAATGGTATCGCAAGGCGGAGTTCTCGGCCGATCGCGCCGGCTTGCTCGTGTCACAGGACATGCGCGTCACCGCAAGCACCTTCCTCAAGATGGCCGGCGGAAAGGAACTCGACGACACGCTCTCGGTCGATGCATTCCTCGAGCAGGCCTCGCACTACGAAGGGCAGAACGAGTTCGCCGACAAGGTCTGGCAGGTGATCAACACGGCGTTCCGCACGCACCCCTTCGGCACCGTGCGCGCGGCGGAGCTGCAGCGCTGGGTCGCGAGCGGCGAGTACGACAAGATCCTGGCCGGCGACTATCGCCGCCGGAGCGACGCGTCGACGCCCCCGCTCTCGTCGGACATCGAGGACGCGGTCGGTTATTATGGAGAGCAGGCGCGCGGCGCGATGGACTCGCTCAACGGGGTCTTCGACCGGGCGCGCGATGCCTTCAACAGCGCCTTCAAGGGGTCTTCAGGTACGTGACGATTCTTCTCCTGGGTAGCGGCGGCCGGGAACACGCGATCGCGTGGAAGCTCAAGCAGGATGATCCATCGCTCGACCTCGTCGCCGCACCGGGGAACCCGGGAATCGCCTCACTCGGCCGCTGCGTTCCGGTATCACCCACGGATCCGGCGGCCGTCGTCTCGCTTGCCCGTGAGGTGCAACCGTCGCTCGTCGTGATCGGGCCGGAGGCGCCGCTCGCGGCCGGGGTGAGCGACGCGCTGCGCGCCGCCGGTTTTCGCGTGTTTGGCCCCTCGCAGGCGGCCGCACAGCTCGAAGCCTCGAAGCGCTTCGCCAAGGAAGTAATGTTCGCCGCCAACGTTCCCACCGCGGGGGCGTCATGGCACAGCGACGCCAAGTCGGCGAAGCTCGCGGTCGGAATGCGCGGGGCGCCCGTCGTGGTGAAGGCGAGCGGACTCGCCGCGGGGAAAGGGGTGATCGTCGCGTCGACCGTCGACGAAGCGGAGCGCGCGATCGACCGCATGTTCGGCGGTGGCTTTGGCGAAGCGGGCGCCGAGGTGTTGATCGAGGAGTGCATGGAGGGGGAAGAGCTCTCCGTTTTTGCGGTGACGGACGGCGAGCATTTCGTCGTGTTGCCGGCGTCGCAGGATCACAAGCGGCTCCTCGAAGGAGATGTAGGACCGAACACCGGAGGGATGGGAGCGTACGCGCCGGTGGAGATCGCGACGCGCGACGTGATCAACGCCGTCGCGCGCGAGGTGATCGCGCCGACGCTCGCCGAGATGCGCGCGCGCGGGACGCCGTTTGCCGGGTTGCTGTACGTGGGCGTGATGCTCACCGCGACCGGGCCGCGCGTCGTCGAGTTCAACTGTCGCTTTGGCGATCCCGAGACGCAGGTCGTGCTCCCGCTGCTGGAGAGCGCGCTCCTCCCGCTCCTCGAGGGGGCGGCGACGCCAGGAGGGCTGGCGAACGCGCCCGCTGCGCATGCGCGCGCCGGTGCGGTGGTCACGACGGTCGTCGCGTCGCCGGGCTATCCGGAGACCCCCATCACCGGGGCGCCAATCCAACTCCCCGAAGCAGGGAATGGTATCGTCGTCTTCCACGCCGGGACGAAGCGGCGCGACGACGGCGTGCTGGTCACGTCTGGCGGGCGCGTGCTCGCGGTGACCGCGTTAGGCGACACCTTCGAGGAGGCGCAGCGCGCCAGCGTTGGCTACGCCGCGCAGGTCGACTTCAAGGACAAGGTCTTCCGCCGCGACATCGGATGGCGCGAGCTGGCCCGACGTGCCGGAGCTGCCTGAAGTCGAGACGATCGCGCGCGAACTCGACGCGCGACTGGCGGGGCGAATCGTGGTCGATGTCGTAGTGCTGCGCGCAGACGTCCTGCGCGATACCACGGCCGCGCATCTGGCCGCCACGCTCCGCGGCCTGCCGATCGAGCGCGTATGGCGGCGGGCCAAATCGGCGATCATCTCGTTCGCTGGAGAGTGGCACCTCCTCATCCAGCCGCGCTTCACCGGCGCGGTGATCGTCGACGACTCCGCCGACGGATTGGAAGACGACCCCTACGCGACCGTGCTCTGGACGCTCGACCGCGGCCGATTCCGCTACCGCGACGTGAGGCGCCTCGGGACGGTGACGCTGGCAGATGCCAGCGGGCTCGCCGCGTACAGCGCGCGAATCGGGGACGAGCCACTTGACCCGGGGTTCGACGCACGCCGATTATCGGGACTTCTTCGGGGATCCCGTGCAGCGATCAAGAAGGTGCTGATGGACCAGCGCGTCCTGGCCGGTGTCGGCAACATCTACGCGAACGAGGCGCTTTGGCGCGCGGGAATCGACCCGTCGCGCGAGGCGCGGACAGTGCGCGCCGATGAGGCCGAGCGGCTGCACGAGGCACTGACGTCGATCCTCGCTGCGTCCATTTCGGCGCGCGGGACGACATTTCGTGACTACCGCGATCCCTCCAACCGCGAGGGGGGCTTCGCCGCCCAGCTCCTCGCCTACGGGCGTGGCGGCGAGCGATGCGCGAGCTGCGGAACGACGCTGACCGAGACCCATGCGATCGACGGGCGCTCCACCGTCTTCTGTCATCGATGCCAGCGCTGACCGCGCCGCAGCGCAAGGCGGAGAAGGCGCGGCTCGCCGAGCTGCGCGAGCATGTGCGCTCCTCAGCCGCTGATCGCCCGGGCGTTTACCGCATGCTCGGCGACGGCGGCGAGGTGGTCTACGTCGGCAAGAGCAAGCGACTGCGTACCCGCCTGCTGAGCTACTTTAGGGCCGAGTATCCGAAGGATAAGGGAGCGCGCATCGTGCGCGATGCGGCGACCATCGAGTGGAGCTATGTGCCGAGCGAGTTCGCCGCGCTCCTCGAGGAATTGCGGTTGATCAAGCGCCTGCGCCCACGCTTCAACGTGGCGATGAAGCGCGATGCTCGGCACTACGCCTTCGTGCGCGTAGCGGGAGGGGTCGCGCCGCGATTGACGGTGGTGCGCGGTTCCGGCGCGGGGGAGCGTGGCGGCGTCTTCTACGGTCCGTTTGTCGGCGCCGAGCGCGTGCGCGACGCGCTACGCGAGCTCGGCGATGCGCTCGGGCTGCGCGACTGCACCTTGGACTCGCGCATGCGCTTCGCCGACCAGCGCGAGCTCCTCCCGGTCCCGCCGCGCACGCCCGGGTGCATTCGTCACGAGATCGGGACATGCCTCGGGCCCTGCGTCGCCGCCGTGCACGCCGACGTCTACGAGGACCGGGTGCACCAGGCGCGCGCCTTCCTCGAGGGGCGCGACGACGAGCCGCTCGAGCGGTTGCGCGCCGCGATGCAGCTGGCGAGCGACGAACTCGCGTTCGAGCGAGCGGCTGTCCTGCGCGACAAGCTGCAACGTCTCGAGGCGCTGCATGAGCAATTCGCCAGACTGCGCTTCGCCGTGGAGTCGCTGACGTTCGCCTACATTGTTCCCGGCCACGCTGGGGACGATCGCTTCTATCTCGTGCGGCGCGGCGTCGTGCGCGCCGAGCTCCCCGCGCCGAAAAACCCGGGAGACTGGGACGCGTTGCGCGCCGCGTGCGAGCGATTCTACGGAGGGTCGTCCGGAGCGGCGCGCAACGCGGCGGTGGTCTCGACCGTACCGGCGCACGAGGTCGACGAGTTGCTCCTCATAACCTCGTGGTTCAGCGTGCGCCCCGAAGAGATGCAGGCGACCGTCCCGGCGGCGCTGGTGGGAACCCTTTGGAGAGAGAATGGATGACGCAGGATCGTCGTGCACTATTTCGCCGGTTTGCGGTTGCCGCGACGGCGCTGCTGGTCGTTTGGGTTCCGCGGAGTGCCGGGGCGCAGGCTCGCGAGACGCGCGAACAGGTCAACGGCTGGTTCGTGCTCAACAGCGAGCTGCAACTCACGCCGCGATGGTACATCGACAGTGACCTGAACCTCCGGCGGAGCGGCCCGTACGACGAGTTGGCGCAGATCCTCCCGCGCGTCTCGCTGCGCTTCCAGCCGATGGCGCCGTTGCGGTTCAGCTGGGGGTACGCCTTCGTGGAGACGTGGCCGTACGGCAAGCTCCCCGTCGCGTATCGGGCCCCCGAGCACCGCATGTGGGAGCAGGTGCAACTCGGGCAGTCGATCGGCCGGGTCGGGCTCGCGCATCGCTACCGCCTCGAGCAACGGTGGCTCGGACACGTGGTCGAGGAGAACGGCGACACGCATGTCGCCGACTGGGTGCGCACCAACCGGGTGCGCTACCGCGCGTTGGCTACCATTCCCTTGCAGGGGCGCACGCTCGACGACGGCGAGTTCTACGCGACCGCCGGCGACGAGGTCTTCATCAACTGGGGCGCGAACGTTCAGCGCAATGTGCTGGACCAGAACCGCCTGCAGGCCTCGCTCGGTCGTCGATTTTCGAAGTCGCTGCGGCTCGAGCTGGGGTACCTCGAGCAGTTGATCCAGAAGAGCGACGGGCGGCGCCTCGAGCGCAACCACACGATCGTGCTCAGCGCATACACCTCGTTCTCGCTCGTCGACGCGCAACCGTCCGCGCCGTCCCGTTAGGCAGACCGCGCGTCGGTGGCCAGCGCCACGACGCGCGGCAGGTCAGACGGCGAGATCGACCAGTTCGACGTCGAAGGCGCCCGGTCCTTCGACGGTGAGGCGCGCGACGCTTGGCATGATGTCGAAGCGGCGCGGGCCGGCGGCGCCGGGATTCACGACGAGCCGCCCGTCGGCGCGGGCGATGAGCGGGCGGTGTGTGTGCCCGTACACGATCACGTCGGCGTCGTAGTTGGCGAGGAGGCGCTCGACCGTGGGGGCGCCGAGTTCGTGCCCGTGGCTCACGTGGATACGGACGCCGCGCTCGATGCGCTCGATCTGCCTGACGAGTCGTGGCGCGTCGAGCGGATCACAGTTGCCGTAGACCGCGACCGTTGGGGCGATGAGGTCGAGCTCCATGAGGATCTCGTCGCCGCAGACGTCGCCGGCGTGCAGGATGAAGTCGACACCGGCGAGCGCGCGGTGCACGTCGGCGCGCAGCTGTCCGTGGGTGTCGGAAATGAGCCCGATCACCATCGGACGACCAGCGACGCCATTCGCAGCGCGTCCCGACTCGTCAGGCATTGAGCGCGTCAGGTTCCCCGCCCCACCGGCGCACGAGCGCGTGCTCCACGTCGAGACGGTCGAGGATGCGCGCGACGACGAAGTTCACCAGGTCGTCGATTCCGGCGGGGCGGTGATAGAAGCCGGGCGACGCCGGCATCACGATCGCCCCGGCCTGCGTGAGGCGGAGCATGTTCTCGAGGTGAATCTGGCTATAGGGCGTCTCGCGCGGCACAACGATCAATTGCCGGCGCTCCTTGAGCATCACGTCGGCGGCGCGTTCGACCAGCGAACGCGAGGTACCCTGCGCGATGGAGGCGATCGTCCCCATCGAACAGGGACAGATGACCATCCCCTGCAT
Source organism: Gemmatimonadaceae bacterium (assembly GCA_044225935.1). Taxonomy (GTDB): domain Bacteria; phylum Gemmatimonadota; class Gemmatimonadetes; order Gemmatimonadales; family Gemmatimonadaceae; genus SCN-70-22. Next base: position 2,831 of record JBGAHX010000056.1, on the reverse strand, counting down.
GCGCGTCGACCCCGATGCCGGCGATGCGCCGCGATCCTGGTCGTCGAAGACCGTGACGAAGCGATCGAAGTGTGTCTCGCCGACGCGCGCGCGCAGCGCCGCGAGATCGGGGATGTCCATCTCGGTGTGCAGCAGCCGATAGCCGTGCCCGGAGATCACCAGCCAGACATGGCGCTCGGCCGCGACGAGCGCCGCGAGGAGGCGCACTGCGTACGGCGCCCCCGACGCTCCGGTGATCGCGACGACAATCGGAAGCGAGCGCGAATCGCTCATGCCCCTCCCCGCAGCACCGCGTCGACGTGACTCCCCCGCATCAAGCGCTCAGCGAAGACAAACAGGAAAAAGAGGATGCTGATGACGCCATTCAGGGTGAAAAATGCCGCGTCGAGGCGCGAGAGATCACCCGGCTTCACCAGCGAGTGCTCGTAGAGGAGGAGCGCGGCGACCACTACGACTCCCACGCCGTACAGCGCCCCGGCGTCGGTCACCATTCCGACGACGGCGAGCGCGACGACCGTCGTCAGGTGCAAAACGCGCGAGAGGAGCATCGCGCGTTCCTGCCCCATCGCCACCGGGATCGAGTACAACCCGTTGGCCTTGTCGAATGCCTCGTCCTGCAGCGCGTAGAGAATATCGAAGCCGCCTCCCCACGTGGTCACCGCCAGCGAGAGGACGAGCGGCATCCACCACGGCGACGGCCAGCGCCCGGTGACCGCGAGATAGCCGCCGACAGGTGCAATCGACATCCCCAGGCCGAGCACCAGGTGCGACCAGCGGGTGAATCGCTTGGTGTACGAGTAGAAACAGACCCACGCCAGCGCGAGCGGTGCCAGTGCGGCGCACAGCGGGTTGAGGTTCCACGCACTGATCACGAAGAGTATCGAGGCGATCGCCACCGAGACGATCGCCTCGCGCACGCCGAGTATCCCGCTCGGGATCTCTCGCATCGAGGTACGCGGGTTGCGCCCGTCGATCTCGCGGTCGACGATGCGATTGAAGCCCATCCCGGTGAAGCGCGCGCAGGTGAAGGCGAGGATCACCCACCCGACCATCGGGAAGGTCACGTCGGCGCGGTAGCTGGCGAGCGTGACGCCAACGAGCGCGAACGGGAGCGCAAAGACGGTGTGCGGGAGCTTCACGAAGTTGGCGTAGCGAATCCACCGCGCACTTCCCTCGAACGTTTGTCCCTCGCGAACAGGTGCCGGCCCGGGCGACGTCATCATCTCCCGTCTCCCGTCCCCCGTCTCCCGTCCAACCCCAGCTTCGGCCACATCGCGTCCACCTTCCGCTTCGTTGCCTCGTCCATCTCGATCACCTTGGGCCAGTCACGGGTGAACCCTTCCTCCGGCCATTTGCGCGTGGCGTCGATCCCCATCTTGCTCCCGTACGTGAAGGCGCGCGAGGCGTGGTCGAGCACATCCACCGGCCCCATGGTGAAGCGCGTGTCGCGCTCGGGATCGATGTTGTTGAGGGCGATCCACCACGCTTCCTGCGGGTCGCGCACGTTCACTTCCTTGTCGACCACGACGAGCACCTTGGCCAACGACATCAAGCCGGCCCCCCAGAGCGCGTTCATCACCTTGTACGCGTGCCCCGGATACTGCTTGTCTATCGAAACGAAGACGAGGTTGTGAAAGATCCCCTCGGCCGGCATGTGGTAGTCGACGATCTCGGGATTGGTCAGCTTGAGCAGCGGGAGGAAAATGCGCTCGGTCGCGTGCCCGAGATAGAAATCCTCCATTGGCGGACGCCCGACGATCGTCGTCCCGTAGACCGCGTTGCGCTTCATCGTCACCGCCTTCACGTGCACCAGCGGATAGAGATCCGCCTCGGAGTAGAAGCCGGTGTGATCGCCGAACGGTCCCTCGGTCACGAGCGCCTCGGCGGGATCGATCTCGCCTTCGATCACGATTTCCGCGTCCCACGGCACGTCGAGGTCGCAGGTGAGCGCCTTGACGAGCTTGACCGGCTCCTTGCGCAGAAAGCCGGCGAAGAGAAACTCGTCGATGTTGGGCGGGAGCGGCGCCGACGCCGAGTAGACCGACGCCGGATCGGCACCAACGATGATGCAGACCGGCATCTTCTCGCCGCGCTCCGCCATCTCGCGCCAGTGCGCGGCGCCGACTTTGTGGCGCTGCCAATGCATGGCGACGGTGTCCTTACCGAGCTGCTGCACGCGGTACATCCCCACGTTGCGGATCCCCCGCTTTGGATCCTTGGAGGTGACCATCGTGAGCGTGATGTACGGACCGCCGTCCTCGGGCCAGCAAGTGATGATCGGGAGCTTGTCGAGGTCGATGTCCTGGCCACGCCACACGACTTCCTGACACGGCGCCTCACCGCTCTTCACCCGTGGGGGAAACTTCGCGACTTCGAGGAGACGCGGGAGGAGCGAGAGCTTGTTGAGGAGCCCGTCGGGGACTTTGAGGTCCATCAGCTGGGTGATGCGCGCGCCGACCTCGTCGAGCGAGTCGACGCCTAACGACATCCCCATGCGGCGGTACGAGCCAAACAGGTTGATGGCAACCGGCATCGACGCGCGCGTCCCGTCGCGCAACACCGGGTGCTCGAAGAGGAGCGCCTTCCCGCCCCCTGGCATCTTGCTGACGCGATCGGCGATCTCGCAGAGCTCGAGGTGGACGGACACGGGGTGGGAGATGCGAACCAACTCGTTCGCGTCGTCTAGCGCGGAGATGAAAGACTGGAGATCCTGGAAAGGCATGTCTCGTATCTATGGACGGGGGACGGGAGACGGGAGACGGGGGTGCTCGCCGCGTTGCGGCTCGCGGGGGGTTGCGCGCGATGCAAGAACGCGGACGCGCAAGGCGCGT
>JBGAHX010000055.1:0-32359 GCA_044225935.1 Gemmatimonadaceae bacterium | reverse complement strand
CTAGGCGCACGCTCTCTCGCAGCGTCGGAGCGCGCGTCGATGCCTCGCGCCTTCATCGACGGTGCGGGCCGACTGAGATCGAAGCGGCAGAATCGCGGGTAGCGCGCCAGTCTCCCGCTGCTCCACTCCCTGGCGGACGACTGCCGCGCCGAACGGCTGCCGCGCTCACGGCTGCCGCGTCGATCGCTCGGGACGCGACGCATCCCGTGACGGGCGATCCTCACGGCACCGCTCTTGTCTCTGTGCAGGCGGCACACGCTCGTCAGCCGTGCATGCAACGTCTTGCGGCGTAAGGCGTTGGACGCTGGTGACGGTGATGACTGCTGCGGGCGTTCCGTGAAATACCACGGGTTCATCCGTGACCCCTCACAGAAGTTCCGATTCACCGTGATAATTCACGGATCTCCAATGTCCGAATTCCCCCCCTCCTACCAACTGGTCGTCGACGTCTGGCGCCTCGCCACCGGTTCGGCGTCGCTCGACGAATGCATCGACCGGGTGGCCGCACAGCTCGAGCGCGTCGTCCGCGCCGATGCCCTGATTCTCTGGCGCCTCTCCCGCGACGGAACGCAGCTCGAGAGCGTCGCCGCTGCCGCGGTGCGCCCCGGCCCGCGACCGGCTCTCGTCAAGCGATCGACGTCGGCGCGCGCGTCCGAGGAGCTGCGCGAACTCCTCCTGCACGGTTCCCCGCGCCTCATCGTTCCCGACGGCGCTACCGACGCGCTGCGCAACTTTGCGCCTGACGGCGCCTGGCGCGCCGTCGCTGTCGCCCCGCTCGCCGACGACGACGGCGCGATGGGCTTCGTGACGCTCATCAGCCGCAATACGGGTGTGCTCGGCGCCTCGCAGCTTTCGCTCCTTGGCGAGCTCGGTGCGCCGCTGGCGACCGCGTTGCGGCTGGAAGACGAACGCGAATCCGAACATCGACTGCGCGAAGCGCTCGAGGCCGACCGGCGCGCCCTCCTCCAACGCCTCGACCGCGACGACGTCTCCGACTCGATCGTCGGCGCCGACAGCGGGCTGCGCGAGACGATGCTGCGCGTGGAACAAGTCGCCCCGACCGACGCCCCGGTGCTCCTCCTGGGCGAGACCGGCTCGGGGAAGGAAGTCATCGCCCGGGCGATCCATGCCCGCTCCCGCCGAGCGCGGGGGCCGATCGTTCGTGTCAACTGCGGCGCTATCCCACTTGGTCTCATCGACTCCGAACTGTTCGGCCACGAGAAGGGGTCCTTCACCGGCGCGATCACCAATCGCAAGGGATGGTTCGAGCGCGCCGACGGCGGGACGCTCTTCCTTGACGAGATCGCCGAGCTTCCGCTCGACGCCCAGGTGCGCCTCCTGCGCATCCTGCAGGACGGCGTGTTCGAACGCGTGGGCGCGCAGCGCACCAACCGCGTGGACGTGCGTATCATCGCCGCGACGCATCGCAACCTGCGCGACATGGTGGCGCTGGGGACGTTTCGCGAAGACCTCTGGTATCGCCTCAGCGTCTTCCCGATCGACATCCCCCCGCTCCGCGCCCGCCCGGAAGACATACCAGCGTTAGGCGCACACTTCGCCGCGCGCGCCGGCACCCGGCTCGGCGGCAACGCGCTGGCCCTCTCCCCTAACGACGTGGAGCTCCTGCTGGCGTACGCGTGGCCCGGAAACGTGCGCGAACTGGCGGCGGTGATCGAGCGTGCCGTGATCCTCGGCGACGGGCGGCACTTGCGCCTGGCGGCAGCGCTCGGTCCGACGCCAGCACCTTCTCCGCACGGCTCGGGCGACGACGTGCTCGACACCGCCGCCATCCTCCCGCTCGAACAGGCGATGGCGCGCCACATCGAGCGCGCGCTCCGCGCCACGGGAGGGCGCATCGAGGGCGCCGGTGGCGCCGCCACGCTCCTGCACATCAATCCCCACACGCTGCGTGCCCGCATGCGCAAGATGGGGATCGACTGGGCGCGCTTTCGCGATGATGCACCGCAAGCGAACGCCGACGCGACGGCGCGTCGAGACACCGCACGTTAGCCGGCGAGCGGCGCGGAGTGCCGTCGCTCCCCGCGACGGACCATCTTTGGCGGCATGATCCCGTCCGCCCCTCTCGTGCGCTTCGCGATCCGGTTGCTCGGTGTCGTCCCGCCGGCACCGGTGCGATGGGTCGCGCGACGCGCGGGAACGCTCGCCTACTTCTTCGCCGCCGATCGTCGCGCGACGCTCCTCGGCAATCGCGCGGCGCTCGCGCCTAACGAATCGCCCGCCGAGCGCCGCCGCGGGGTGCGGCGCACGTTCGAACACCTCCTCGAAGCGGCGGTCGAACTCTGGCGCCTCCCCAGCATGTCGCGCGCCGACTTCAAGGCGCTGGTCGACATCGAGGGGCGCGAGAATCTCGACGCCGCCCTCGCGCTCGGCCGAGGCGTCGTCGCCGTGACGCCACACCTCGGACCGTACGAACTCGGCGGCGCCTGGCTCGCCGTCGAGGGATACCCGGTGCACGCTATGGTCGAAGAGCTCGACCCCGAGGTGAGCGCCGCGCTCGAGCTCTATCGAAAGGCGACGGGGATGCAGCTCGTCTCGCGCAACGCGAGCCTTCGCGTCTCGCTTCGCCTCCTCCGCGACCAGCAGATTCTGCTCCTCGTCGCCGACCGCGTCGTTGGCGACGGCGGGGACGGCATCGTCGTTCCGTTCGGCGCTGGCGAACGAAAGGTCCCCACCGGTCCAGCCGCGCTCGCGCTCGCCACCGGTGCACCGATCATCGTCGGCTACATCACGCGAAGTCCCAATCGCGCGACGCGCTATCTTGTCCGCTTGGAACCACCGATCGTGCCGAGCGGTACCGGCGATGCGCACCGGGATCGTGAGTTACTCACGCGTCAGGTCGCCGATCGGCTTGCACAGGCGGTACAGGCGCACTCCGACGAGTGGTTCGTCTTTCAGCCCGAGTGGATCCGACGTGACGTTGCGCCCTGAGTCAGACGCCATCGCGGTGGATCCGCAGGCCACCCCGACCGCTTCGCCGGTTCGGGGAGCCGCCGCGGGAACCAACCGGTCGAGAACATCGCCTGAGGGTGATTCGCCGCGCGCGAAAGCGAACGATGCGCCGCCGACCATGGCGACCGTCCTCCGCAAGCCGCGATTCACGTTCCTCGTCGTCGGGCAGACCATCTCCCAACTCGGCGACAAGCTGCATCACATGGCGCTGATCGCCCTGGTCGGAGCCGGCGCGTCGACGAATACTGGTGGCTTCGAGCTGGCCAAGCTCTCCGTCGTGTTCACCGCACCGGTGATCCTCTTTGGCCCGCTCGCCGGCGCGCTCGTCGACCGGCTCGACAAGCGCGCGACCATGATCGCGTGCGACGCGCTGCGCACCGTGCTCGTGGGCGCCATCCCTTGGCTCTTCCTGACGACCGGGCATCTCTGGCCTGTGTACGTCGTGGCCTTTCTCGTCTTCCTGCTCGGCGTCTTTTTCAACGCCGCCAAGATGGCGCTCATCCCCGAACTCGTTCCGCACGGCGAGCTCCTCCCGGCCAACGCGGCGCTCACCTTCATCGGTAGGTTCGCGACGGTGATCGGGATCGTGGGAGGCGGGGTGATCATCGGGCTTGGCGTCTGGCATCGCTTCGGGTGGAGCGATTACGCGGCAGGCTTCTATCTCGATGCTGCGTCGTACTTTATCTCGGTCGTGACGCTGCTCGGGATCGTCATTGCGTCGCGCGGACACCTGAAGTCGGTCGTCCCCAGGACAGGGGAGCACCCTCTGCCCGTGAAACGGACCCTCGGGGGCCTCGTAGGGGACATCGTCCGCACGCTCGGGGTGATCAGGCGCGACCGGATGATGCGCTTCGTCTTCGGCTCGCTGGTGGCGCTCTCGCTGTTTGCGAGCACTGTATATGTGGCGATGACTTACTCGGTGCAGACGGTGATGGGGCGCGGAACGCGAGGAGTGGGGTATCTGGGTGGGATTCTGGGGGCGGGGATGATCGTGGGGTCGCTCGTAGTCGGCACGATCGGCCACGGATGGGACAAGCGACGGACTATCCTGATCGGGAACTCGGTGATCGGTTTCCTGATGATTGTGGGAGGGACGTTCTTCTCCTTTGCGGTGTTCGCGCCGGTGGCACTCCTGGGTGGCGCGTTGCTCGCGGCCGTGATGGTTTCGCAGGACACGATGTTGCACGAGAATGCCCCGTCCGACGCCCGGGCGCTGATATTTTCCACGAAGGACCTCATACTGGGAGGCGTCTTCATGCTTTCGGCGCTTGCGGTCGGCGGGACGATCTACCTGCTCGGTCGCTTCGGCGTGACGGACCCGTACCGCTGGACGCTGTCCGGCGTTGGGCTCGTCATCGCAGCGTCAGGTGTGACCGGCCTCCTTTCCCGCATCGTCGACACGCGGCAGCAACGTGGTGCCTGATCCTTCGCGCCAGCCGGCGCCACCCTGGTCGCAGTCTCCTCCCATCTCCCCCCGCATGCGGATCATACAGGTCTCACCCTACAGCTGGGACGCCCCCGGCGGCGTGCAGATCCATATCCGACAGCTGACCCGTCACCTGCAAGAGCGCGGGCACGAGGTGCTCGTTCTTGCACCTGGCGATACCCCGGGCGTGTACGGCCACGTGCACATCGTGGGGCGCACGATCTCGATCTTCTCCAACGGCTCCGAAGCGCGCATTTCCGTCTCGCCGCGCACGTTGCGCAACCTCGCGCGCGAGATGCGCGCCTTCATGCCCGACGTGGTGCACGTGCACGAGCCGTTCTGCCCAGCGATCGGGATCAAGGCGGTGCTGTCGTCGCCGGCTCCGGTCGTGGGCACCTTCCACTCGTACTTCTCGCGCGACACCGTCGACGGGCGGATCTACACCGCGGCAGCGCCGTGGCTGCGCCCGATCTGGCGCCGAGTCGATCGCCGGGTGGCGGTGAGCCAGGCGGCGCGTCACTCGGCGAAGGGGCGCCTCGGGAAGGGAGACGTGAAGATCCTCCCCAACGGCGTCGAGGTGGATCGATTCGCCACCGCCGCACCGGCGCGCGACGTCCCTGCCGGGCGCAAGCTCCTCTTCGTCGGGCGCCTCGAGCCGCGCAAGGGACTTCCGTTCGCGATGCGCGCCTTCACGCAGCTCGCCACCCGCTATCCCGATCTTTCGCTCATCGTCGTTGGCGACGGTCCGGAGCGCGACGCGATGGCGATGGTTCCCGAACCGCTGCGCGCGCGCGTGCACATGATGGGAAAGGTCTCGTACGAGGCGCTCCCCACCTACCACCGCGCAGCCGACATCTTCATCTCGCCAGCCACGGGCGCCGAGTCGTTCGGGATCGTCCTGGTCGAGGCGATGGCGGCCGGACTCCCGATCGTGGCGAGCAACATCCCGGGGTATCGCGAGGTGGCACGCGACGGGCGCGAGGCGGTGCTCGTCGCACCGTCGGATGCCGACGCGCTCGCCGGCGGAATCGCCCAGCTCCTGGACAACCCTTCGCTTGCCGCACAGCTTGGCGCCAACGGCGCGCAGCGGGCACAGGGCTACGCCTGGGAGCACATTATCGATGAACTCGAGCAGATGTACGAGTCGCTGGCGGGAGTGCCGCGTCGCGAGCCGGTCCTTTCGGGAGTGTAGAGACGTCGAGACGTCGAGAAGACGAGAAGACGAGAAGACGAGAAGGGAGTGACTTCTGGAGCCGGACTGGCGCGTGCGCCGGTCCGGCTTCTTGCGGCCCCTGCAGTTTCCCCTAGGATTATCGTGCAGGGCGGCGCTCGGCCGCCCGCTGGCTCTCTGCCGATGACGAGGGGACTATGGGTGAATCTCTTGCGATGATGCTGCGGCGCCTTGGGGAGACTGCCGATGGCGCGCGCGACCACGCTCCGAAGCTTGTGTCGCGCACCGATTCCGGAACGTTGACGCTCGAAGTCGTGACGACGGCGCAGTTCCAGAACGACCATAAGCCCGGCGGGGAGCACAAGTACAAGGAGATCGTGAGCGATGGAGCAATAGGCTACTCGGTCCCCTTTGCCGCCTTTGACGAAATCGTGTTTCGCAAGAACGGCGCGGACATCGCCTGCGTCACCGCACCGACCGACTCGCTCTTCTGGACCGACTCGTCGTTCGAGAAGTTCGTGTACGGCTACTACGAGCAGTTGCGCATCTTTTCCGAGGACTATCTCGCGAATTTGAAGCGCGATCTCCGCGACCCGGCGATGCGACCGTTCATCATCGCGGTGAAGCACGATTCGCCGTCGCATTCCGCGCCCCTTGCGCCGGGCGCGACCTGCGCCCCTCCACCGCCAAACCTCCCCGAGGGGATCTTCTACTGCGCGCCGCGATTCGCCCAGTTCAACGACGGCTATCCCTGGGTGACGCCCGAACAATTCCGCACGATCTTTCGCGAGAATCTGGCGAGCCTGCAATCGGACTGACGGAAAAAAATGTGACGCCGCTGCACGTGCGGCGCCGCTGTACTTGCGGCGCCTCTCCTCGTTCGATCGATGGCCGCGGGGCCTAACGCGCGGGACACTTCGTGTCGGCGGTGAGCGGGAGCCCCGCCGCACGCAGGACGTCGTCGCGAACCCCCATCTGACGCCAGCGCGGGTCCCGCCGGAAGTTCGCCACCTCGTCGCTGCGCGTCCTGAGCCAGTCCACGAGCGTTGCGCGCGCCTCGCTGCGCTCGCCAATCTCCCAAAGCAGAATTGCCTCTTCCGGGCGAAAGTCGTAGCGGAGCGCCTGCGAGCCACTCGCCTCGACCGCGGCGCGCAATCGTGCCAGCGTCGCGCGCGCCGCCCGAAGGTCGCCACTGCGGGCCTCCACGATTCCCGCAACGGCGGTGCGAAACAGGACGCGATACTCGTAGCCCATCGCCCGCGCCTTCTCGCGAGGGTCGAGTGCGTCGGCCTGCTGCGCCAGCGCCCGCGCGCGCGACGCGTCGGGGGGCGACTGCGTGTCGAACAGCATGAGGGTGAGCTGGCATTCCAGGAACTTGTAGTCGGCCGGCCACAGGTCACGTCCCGTGAGGCACACGCGACGCGCCGCTTCGTAGTTTCCCAGCTCCAACTGTGCAAAGAAGATGTTCACGAGCGACGCACGCGCTCCCTCGAGGTAGGCGTCGTGATCCATCGCGTGATCAGCCGCGAGCCGCGCTTCGGCCGTTCGCCCCATCGACCAGAGGAGCCAGCTCAACGCCCCCCACGATCGGTAGAGCGCGTCGTCGCCGGCGACGGCCCGGCGCAGATCCCCTTCGGCTTCGCATTCGAGCCGGTCGCCGAACTGGAGATCGGCCTCCTGGTCGGCGGAGACCGCAATACGCGCATGCCCGCGCAACTCGAACGCGCGAGGTTCGTCGGGGGCGCGCGCAAACGCCGAATCGGCGTATGCCAGCGTGCGCATCAACATGGATTTTCGCGTCGACGCGTCGCGCTCGCTCATCGCGAGCGCCACCCATCCCCGCTCGATCCACAGGCGGGCATGTCGCGGATAGCGACGCAGGAGCACGCCGAGCAACGAATCGGCGCGCTGCAACGACTCGACCGCGTTGCGCTGTTCGACGATTCCAGGGAGCGCAGCGAGCGACTCGGCATCGGCACGCTCGCGCCGGATGGCACGCACCGTGGCCCGCGCCCGGTCGTCGGCGTTCGCGGGGAGCAGTGCTTCTCCTTCGCCTCGCTCGCCGAGCCGCTGCCGCAGGACGAGCGAAACCCGCGTGGCCAGCCGGCGCAACGATTCGACGTCTGCGGCACTCGGCGCCATGAGCGTGAGCGCCAGCAACGTACTGCGCGACGTCTGGTCGCCAATCTCGAGGGCGAGCGCAAGCGAGTCGCCGGCGCGATCGATCGTTCCCTCGACGCGCGTCCCCACGCCCTGCGCCGACAACATCGAGTCGCAGCTGAATGCCTCGCGTGCGCGGCACGCCTCCATGGCGCGTGGTGAGATCACGCGCAGGGCGTTGGCGCGCGACAGTTCGCGCACCACTTCACCCTCGAGCCGTCGCACGACGTCGCGAAGTCCCGGCGAATCGTCAGCTGCAACGAGGTCGAGTGCGATGACGCGCGCATCGGCGCGCGGCGCCGGCGTCGCGCGTGCTGCAGACCCCCATTTGGCCCACGCGACGGCGACGAGCGCCAGCACGACGAGGAGCGAAGCGATCGTAGTCTGCTGCACCCGGCGTCGCGATCCGCCTCCGTTGCCAAGACCGCCTCCATCGCTCGCACCCGATGCCGACCGACGGGCAGATCCCGTCGACACCACGCCACCGGAACTCGCCGCATCGTCGTAGGCGCGCCGAGCGCCGCTCGACGCGCCCGCCTCCGCGGCAGCGTCTCCCTGTTCCATCCCGCGAACCAAGGCCTCCGCCAGTTCGTCGGCGCTTCGCCAACGATCCGCAGGGTTGGGCTGCAGGCCCGTCGCGATCACCTGCTCCAACCAGCGCGGTGCCTGCGGGCGGTGGCGGCGAAGCGACTCCGGTGCACTGGAGACCTTCATCGAGCGCATGCGCGCCAGATCCGGGCTGTGATACGGATGGAGGCCCGTGAGCGCTTCGAACATGACGCACGACAAACTCCAGACATCGGTGCGGCTGTCGATCGCCGGATCGGCTGTCTCCTGCTCGGGGCTCATGTACCGCTGCGTCCCCAGCACGTAGCCGCTGCTCGTATTGGTATCGTCGGGAAGCGGCGTGAGGGCCTTGGCCACCCCGAAGTCGGTGAGGTAGGGGTGGGAACCGGCGACCAGAATGTTCTCCGGCTTGACGTCGCGATGCAGCACGCCGCGTTCGTGTGCGTAGCTGAGTGCGCGGCTCACACCGAGCGCGATCGGAAGGAGTTCGTCGATCGGGAGGCCCGCCCGGTCACGCTGCATGCGGTCGCGCAGGCTTTCCGCATTCTCCAGGTACTGCATCACGTAGAACAGTCGCTCGCCCCAGATTCCCGAATCGAGGACGGGGAGGATGTTCTCGTGCCCGAAGTTGGCGAGCAGGCGAATCTCGCGGCGGAAGCGCTCGGCGAGCCGTGACTCGCTCAGCTCCTCGTGCAGCACCTTGATGGCGACCCGTTCGCCGCGCTGGGTGTCCGTCGCCAGATACACGACCGCCGCGCCGCCGCGCCCGAGCTCGCGCACGATGGCGTAGCGTCCGCCAACCAGTTCGGGGTTCACCGGCTCCGTCATCCGCGACGCGCTCGCTTGGCAGCGTGTGCGGACAGTATACCCGCCGGTCGCTAAACGTCGCCAGACGGCGGGATACGCGCGCTGGAGTGGCGCGTCGCGAGCGGGCCCAGTACCGAGTTTAGAGAAGACGAGAAGACGAGAAGACGGGGAGGGCGGCGAGGAACCCTTGCAGCCTCTCCGTCATGGCGTCCCAGGTCCACTCCGTGTGCACCCATTCGGCTCCCGCTTCTCCCATTTGCCGCGCCCGCGTCGGATCCGACAGTATTTCGGCCAGGGCGTCGGCGATTGCGGCTGGCGACTCGGGGTCGACAACGATTCCCGTCTCACCATCCTTGACTGCCTCGGGCGCGCCGCCCGAACGACCGGCCACGACGGGACGCCCCACCGCCGCCCCCTGCAGGAAGACCGCGCCTAACGCTTCGATGTCGAGACCGCCGAGCCTGGAGCGGCACGGCATCGCGAAGACGTCGCCGGTGCGGAAGTGGGCTGGGAGTTCCTTGTACGGCACGGCGCCGGTGAAGATCACGCGATCGGCGACACCGGTGCTCCGCGCAAGCGCCTTGAGCGTCGTGTCGTACGGTCCGCTCCCCACGATCATGAGTCGCACGTCGGGAATCGCGAGCGCGAGGCGCGGAAGGGCACGAATCAGCATGTCCTGCCCCTTGCGTGCGACCAACCGCGAAACGCAGCACACGACAGGTGCGTCGCCGAGCCCATGCCGCTCGCGCACGAAGCCGTCCGACACACCAGGATGGAAGGCGCCAGTGTCGATCCCCGACGGCAGGAGCTGCATGCGCCCGTTCCAGCCAAAGGCCGGCTCCAGCTTGCGGCGCGCCCACTCGCTCACCGCCGTGAGGAGCGAGGCGCGCGACCCGATGTGTCGCAGCAGTCCAGGGACGAGCGCACCGGTCAGTTCGAGCCCGTGCGAAAAACCTCCGTACGGGATCGACAGCTTGCGGCTGACGGCAGGCCCCATGTGCCCGAGTGGCCAGAGCGCCCCGAAGAGCACGACGTCGGGACGCTCGCGGCGCAGCACGTCGTGCAGCTGACGGCGAACCCCGGGGGTGGGGAGCATCATCTCCGTGTCGAGACGGATGACCTGCTGCGGAAAGTTGCGGTCGAACTCCTTTGCCCCGGGGTACGTCGACGAGAAGACGGTCATCGTCCCCGCGGGGAAGCGCCGGACCAGCTGGGCGACGTAGTCGTTGATCCCCCCGATGCGAGGGGGAAAATCGTTGGTGACGACGGTGACGCGCACGTTAGGCGTCAGCAGGCGAGTACGGCATTCAGGTAGGCGCTGTCGCCGGTCACGTCGCGCTCGACGACCGAGAGGAGCCAGGCGGGAAATTCCGCAGTGATGTCTGCCGAGGGAAGCTCGATTTCGGCGAGGACCAGCTCGCGATCGGTGAACTCGTCGACCTCCCAGTACAGCGACCCCTCGTTGACCACGTGGCGGCGCTTGGCGACGCGCCGCCCCTCGGTGAGCGGCCAGAGCGCCTCGAACACCTCGCGCGTGCACTCCTCCTCGAGTTCGGTGCGCACCATCCCCGTCCCCGATTTCACGGTGCGATAGAAGCGTTCCGTGTCGCCGGTGCGCACGCGGCGCAGCCGCTCGATGAGGCGCGTCCCCGGGAGATAGCCCTGCACGATCTCCTTGATCGTCGCCTCGGGCATCTGATGCGGCATCTCGCGCAGGAGGTACTTCCGCTCTATTTCCACTCCGCTCCGTGCACGCGCATCGAGTTCGAGCGCGATCGCCTCCACGCCGTCGAAGAGCGGTGCGAGCGCATCGCCGCTCCAGTCGCGCGCGATGTCGCCGTGCAGCGCGAGGGCCCGCTCCTGCAGGTGCGCATGGATCGCGACGAGTCCCGGTCGCGGAGTGCGCCGGTGCGACCGCTTCGGCTTTTCTCCTTCAGGGGGTGGTGCGACCTCGAGGAGTTGGGCCGCCTCCTCTCGCGTCACGCGCTCCACTGCCGACGCCAGCACCCCCTGCCAGACGTGCGCATCGTGGAAGTCGCCAAGGATGTCTTGCAGCTCCTTGAGTCGCGCGAGCGTCGCGGCGCCTTCGGCCACGTGCGGGACGATCGGCTCGAGCACGTAGCGCAATCGCTTGCCGGCGATGCGCGCGCGATGCGCAGCCTCGTCGTCGTGCACGCTGCGCACGCCATCCAGCCGGCGTCGCAGCGTCGCCGACAGCGAGCGCACCAGCACCGACATCGCCGCGGCAAATGTCGCCTCTCGCGAGCCTTCGTGCACGTGCATGCGCACACGATAGGTCACCAGTCGTTCCTCGAGGAGTTCGCGGGCACGCTCGAAGTCGCGCGCCACTTCGCCGTGTACTTCCTCATCGGCGGCCGCCTTCTCGTCGCGTAGCGTGCGCACGAGCCACGCCGCCCCCACGCGTTGGCGGGCCGTCAGTACCGTCTTCTCGTCTTCCAGCCAGCCGATCAGCACCTCGGCGTCGCGCCCATGATTCGTCGCCTCGGCGAGGCGTGCGAGCCACTTGTGCACGCGCTTGGGAGCGTCACGCCCAAGAACGTTGTCGTGGACGCGCAGCCAGCTGCGCAGTCGGCGCACCGCCACGCGAAAGTCGTGCAGCGCCTCGGGATCGTCGGGTTGCGACAGCCGTTCGCGATGCGCCGCCGCGTCGGCGAGCAGCGCGAGCGCCACCACGCGCACCGCCCGCACCTCGGTTTCGTCGAGGATCGTCGCGGGAAAGCTTGCCACCGCGCTACTCCGCGAGGTTGCGCAGCTGCGCCGGAGTGACGAACCAGTGCAGCCGCCCCTTCCCCGCCGCCGGCTTCCCCTCGAACTCGATCAGCGCTACGCCCCCCTTCTTGAAGACGGAGCCTACCGACTCGTTGCCGGCGATGCACCAGCTCACGAGGAGCCCGATGTGCGGATCGTGCCCCACCACCGCCACCGTTGCATCGGGCGACTGCTTCCCGAGCCAGGTGAGCACTTCGCGCGGATGTCGATCCGGGCGCATCGCCTCGAGCGTCTCGATCTCGTGCAGCTGGAAGGCGTCGGCGACGATGCGGGCGGTCTGCTGCGCCCGCACCAACGGCGAGGCGGCCAGGACCTCGATGTGCGTCGCCGTGCGCCGCAGCCCTTCGGCGTTCTTCCGCATCCGCCGCTTCCCGAACGCCGTCAGCGGACGCTCGTCGTCGTTGGAGCTGGTGCGCGCGAACTCATCGCGATCCTCGGCGATCGCGTGACGGATGACGAGCAGGAACATGGACGTTCTCCTCGAACTACGGCTTGGACTGGACGGCGGGATGCGCGGACGACGCCGGCGGCTTGATCGTGTACACGATGAAATCACCGCGGGCGGCATCACCCGAGGGATTGGCGCGCTCCAGCGAATCGACCGGGATCGCACTGAGGATCGTACGCGCAACGCCGGGACGGCGCCGCACCACCCGAGCCGCAGTCCCCAAACCGTAGTCGGAGTGGAACGCGCCGTCGACGTGGAAGACGACCGCCCCCTCGCCGGCGCGCGCAAGTGCGGCGACGATCGACTCGGCCATCGTCTCGTCCTTGATGCACTGCGCCTCGTAGAAGCGATCGGTCATCGCCCGCATCGCCGCCGAGTCGGCGGCGCTCGCCGGCCCCTCGCCGGCGCTGTGTCCCTTCATCTGCTCCGCGAAGTTTGTGTAGTACGCGTCGCGCGGACAGCTGATGTCGCGAGCGACGAGGGCGCGATCGCTGGCCGACATCGTGTCGAGCACGGCCAGCCCCTTGCGGCTGACGGCACTCGCCAGGCGGCGCGGGACGTTCGACGCGACCACCGGCCATCCGCGCGCGCGGGCGAGCTCCACCATCGCCCGATAGTCGGTGGTGTAACGCTCCCACGGACGCGACCGCGCGAGGAAGTCCGACTCGCTGATGCGCCCGGCGAGGTAGTCGTCGAGCACACCCTGCACGTCGCGCTCGAACATCTCGAGCGAGAGCACGACCGGGCGCGCCCCGTTGCCCAGCGCGGCGAGCACCGAGAGTTCGGCGCGATGCGTCCCTGGATCGTCGTGCTGTTCCCCGAGGAAGACCACGTCCGCGCGCGAAGCGCGCGCCATCATCGTCGCGAACGACACATCCCCCCGGCCAGACGAGGAGTAGATCCGGCTCTCCAAGGCACGAGCGGGAGCCATCGACGGCGCGGGGGGACGGGCACAGGCGCCCAGGAGCGCGGCAACGAGAACCGGGGCGAGTCGGCCAACAGGAATGGCGCTGATACGCATGGCGCGAGTGGACGTGTGAGTCTGACGGATGCGATCGTCGTTCGAGCGCCCTGCGAGTCTCGCGAGTGAGGAGCCCGAGGTCAATCGGCTAATGCCCCCCGCGGAGCAGGGCAGTCGCCGCGATTCCGGCGGCGACGTAGAGAAATCGCTGCCCGAAGTCGCCCGCGACGGTCCGCCCGCGCTGGGCCACCAGGATGGCACCGGCAAGGTAGATGAAATTTCCCGCGGCGAACGGGACCAGGAGCACACCGAGACGCTGCGCCACACTCCCGACCACCAGCGCGAAGACCGCGCCGAGAAGTGCGAGCACCCCCGTCCCCGCATTCACCAGGATGGCCCGCCGCGGCGACATTCCGGCCTCGACACAGAGTGCGTATGTCCCCAGCTCGCGCGGGAGCTCGTGCAGGGCGATCGCCGCGCCGGCGAACATCCCGAGCGAGGGGTTTGTAACGAATGCAGTGGCGATGAGCGCCCCGTCGATCGTGTTGTGCAGCGCGTCGCTGGCGATCCCGAGTGGCATAAGATGGGCAACGTGCCCGTGCGGCGCGTGCTCGTCGTGTACCGTCGACGGGCGCTCGAGCGAGTGGATGATTCGCTCCAAGGCGCCGAGCGCGAGCGCGCCGAGCGAGACGAGGATGGCGACGTGGGTCGGTGAGGCGTCGCCGAGTGCGTCCGGGATGAGGTGGAAGCTCGCGGCGCCGAGGAGCGCCCCCGACGCTACGAGGATGAGCCGGGGGAGGAGCGCGTTCGTCACGGTGGGGCGCGTCGCGAGCCACCAGGTGGCGAGGAGCGGAATGGCGCTGGCGATGATCACGGCGAGGAGCGTCGCTCCCCAGATCGATTGGGACGGGGTCACGACACGCACCCCGCGCATCGTCCGTAGAGGACGACCTCGTGCGATTCGACGGCGAATCCCTGCGGCGCGAGCTTGGCGAGGTCGCCCGGGCACCCTTCGACTTCAAAGACGCGTCCACAGCCGCGGCAGCTGAAGTGATGATGATGATGCTGGTGCGCGAGTTCGTATCGCGGTGTATCACCCGGCAGTTCGACCACGACGACGTCGCCCGAGTGGATCAGCCACTTGAGTGCGCGGTACACCGTGGCGAGCCCGATACCCGGGGCGCCGCGGTCCGCGGCGTCCTGAATCTCCTGCGCACGCATCGGCGCCCCCGACACCTCGAGCACGTGTCGGACCGCCTGTCGTTGCCGGGTACTGCGTTCGCTGGCCATTGGATCGGTAATGATAATGCATTCTCAGTTGAGCGGGAGACTCCCCTCGGGTGACGCAGGCGCTAGCGTTCGCCCATGGAACGTCGGCGGCGTGAGGAGAGCGGTGTGAACTGGCGACGAATCGTGCGCTCGGCGGGCGGTGCGGTGGCACTCGCCTGCCTCGTCGCCGGGTGCCGGCGCCCGGAGATCGATGCGCCGCCACCGGACACGCTGGGAGAGATCAACGAGGAAGTGCTCGAGATTCCGCCGTCGATCGTGCAATCGGAGATTCGCTACGATCTCGAGCCGGCGCTGGCGGCGCTGGAGAAGGCGGTCCCGCGGAACTTCGGCGACATCGGCGAGCGCCTCGACGTTCAGTCCAACAAGCGCATGCATGTCGCCTTCGAGGCGACGCGCTCGCCGTTCACCATCTCCCTCGACTCGCAGCGGGTGAGTGTCTCGAGCGTGGTCGAGTACGAAGGGCGCGGCTGGTACAAGCCGGTGATCGGCCCGGAGATCAGCGCCGCCTGCGGCACGGGCGAGGGCGTCGAGCGCCCGCGCGCGCGCATCCGCCTCCAGACCGACCTGCACCTGACGGACGCCTGGTCGCTCGACGCGACCACCAAGGTGTCGCGTGTAACGCCCTACAGCTCCGAAGCGCGCGACAAGTGCACCGTCACCGTCTTTCACATCGACGTGACCGACCGCGTGATGAAGTCCACGCGGGAGAAGCTGGCGCAGCAGGTGCGCACGCTCGATCGTGCGCTGGCGCAGGTGCAGACGCGCGAGCGCTTCGAGCGCTGGTGGCGCGACATCTCGCGCCCGATCAAGCTCACCGACTCGATCTACCTGACGATCAACCCCCGCAAGGTGCAGTTGGGGGGGGTGACCACCGACAGCGGGGAGGCGATCGCCCACGTGCGCCTCGAGGCGACGCCGCGCATTCGAACGGGGAGCCGCCCGAACGATTTCGAGCTCTTCACGCCGCTCCCGCCGTTGCAGCACGGCGCGCTCACCGGCGAGGGGATGCGCGTCTCGATCCAGGGAGAGTTCGGCTACGACATCGCCACGGGATTGCTGCGCAAGGCGCTGATCGGGCGGTCGCTGAGCTGGGAGAAGCGCACCATCACCATCCGCGACGTGACGGTGGCGGGGATCGGCGGGGGAAAGGTCGCGTTAGGCGTGCGCTTCGGCGGCGCGGCGCGCGGGTTGATCTACCTCACCGGGACGCCGAGCTACGACAACCTGGAAGACCAGATCCTCATCCCCGACCTGGGCTACGACCTTCACACCAACTCGCTCCTCGTGAAGGGGCTCGCCTTCCTCGGCGACGACCAGATTCGCGATGCGTTGCGGCAGTACGCGCGCTTCCCTATCACCGGGCACCTCGACAAGCTCCGCACGCTGGCGGTGAAGGGGATGAATCGCGAGCTGACTAAAGGTGTGGCGCTGGAGGCATCGCTCGATCCCGTCGAGCACGTGACGGTTCACGCGACGCGCGCGGCGCTGATCCTGAATGCGAGCGCGCGCGGGTCGCTGGCGCTCGACATCGACAAGCCGGTGAAGGTGCGGAAGGGGGCGTTGGCGGGAAATTAGGGCGCAGGCGCCCGGCGCAGTCGCCCGGCGCAGGCGCGCGGTCACCGGCTCGTCATGTCGTGCTGCCACACCACAAACGATCGAGTGCGTATGGAGACTCCACCGGTACGCACCCGCAACACGCGCCCGGGGCAACCCCGGGCGCGTGCGAAGTAGCGCTATCCACAACGGTGGGGCGGGCGTCAGCTCAGCGCACAGAGACCGTTGGTGAGCTTCTTCCAGTTGCGTTGGATCAGGAAGTTCTTGCCACCGAGCGTCATGTTGGCCTTGGAACCGTTCCCGGTCGTGAACTGCGTTCCGAACGTCCATGCGCACTTGTCGGCATTCTCGCGCCCCTGATTGTCGTACCACGCATTGAGCTGCGGGTCGGTCGCGGCCTCTTCGAGTTCATGCGCCAGCGTGTTCACTTCGGCGTCGGCGGCGGGATCGTTGTTAGGCGTGAGCGTGCCCTGCGCCGAGCAGCCGTTGAGGAAGTCGCGGTTGTAGGGCTGCGCGGCATACTTCACCGCGCCGCTCCCCGAACGATTGTAGTAGGTGTGATACGCGCAGTACTGCGACCCGAAGCCACCACCGAGGTTGACTCCCGTCCCGGTGAAAACGGCGTAGATGGTGCCGTTGTTGTAGGTGAGCTTGCCGGTGGAGAAGCCCGTATTGAGCAGCGCGATGATGGCGTTGTCGGTCGGTGCCGACCCCGGCGCCGGCACGTTCACGTTGGCGGCCCAGTAGCCGGTGTATGCGAGGCTCTTGGCGACTCGGCCGCCGGCAGAATTGGTGTAGGTATTGTTGATCGCCCAGTACGGCGAGGCGCCCAGGTTGCGCAGGAAGTGCCCGATGAGGGAGCCGTCGGCAGAGCCGGCACCGGTGGTGCCGGGGGCCGGGCCGCCCGCGTAGATCGTCGAGTTCGACCAGTAGATCGCCACGACCTTCGGGTTTACGATGATCGGCCCGCCGTGATACGAGATGCCGGCGGCGAACGGCCCCACCGCGTCTTCCCCCTGGTTTTGCACGTCGGTACGCAGGCGGTGGATGCGCTGCGGCATGGTTCCCTGATCGGCGAGGGAGAACGCCGCGTCGGGGGTCAGGGTGGGAGAGGTCACCGGGGAGTCGGTGCACGCCGCGACGACCAGGGCCGTGGCGACGAGTGCGGAGGCGCTGCGGAGTCGCATACAGTACTCCTAAATGGGGGATGACGCTGGTGGTGTCGACGACGCGTGCGCGACCCAGTGGATATCGCGCGCCGCACGAATCAAGCGGTCTCTGTTTCGGAGCACTAGTCTGTGGCGCGCAGTCGACGCAATTGCTAAGGCGATGCAAAGGGCGCGTGCGGCGCGACGTGCGCGTCCGGAGCGCGTGGCCGGACCTTGGGCTCGGCAGTCGTGAAGACTCTGGCCAGCACGGATCGATGGACGGCGCGCTCCGAATTGCACGTGACGACCGACTGGCCGGGGCGCCGTTCGCTCCGTCCTTCGCCCGCCCGTAGTGGGGCGGCTGGATTCGAACGAGCGATCTTCCTTGTAACGATCAGCGCCCGACGTGTCCCGCCCGTGTCCGCTCGCCCAACTCGATTGTCCTGTGAAATTACAACGAGCTCGCTCTGCACCACATGCCGCTCGATATCGCATGGTGCACGCTCGTACGCACCGTCTTGCTTGCTCCTTACTTCCACGGGCTCGGGAACACCGCCATACCTAACGATGATCCTGGCGTCAGGCGCTGAGGATCCGCCGCCCGGCCGCACCTCCCGCGCAATCGGTCCGAGCGCGCGATCGACTCCCTTCCCTCCTCACGTCGGACCGACCGCGTGATGATTGATGCCGGCTCCCTCGGCGTCGGTCATCGCGTCCGCCGGCGCGGCTTATCGCCGCGGACCGCCTACGACTTCGGAAGCCGGCTGCGCCAGAGCGGCGCCTCTTGCCGCGTCACCATCGGCGTCGATGGCGTCTATGGCACTTCGAGCGTGTAGGGATGCTGCGCCTCGAACGACCCATCCTGACTGCTGACTCGAAGGAGGAACGCTCGCGAGCCCGTCGGCACTCGGACGACTTCCTTCTGCGATCCCGGCTGGACTGAACGCTGCAGCACGTCCGTTCCACGTGCGTTCAGCAGCTCCAATTGGTAGTCGGTGCCTGCTGGTGGGGTCAGTACCACGTCATAGCCGTTCGTCCAACCGAGGGCCCTGATCAGGAAGTAGTCCACATCCGACCGGTTGCAAATCCGTGCGAGGCTCATCCTGTACGGCGGAGTGAGTGCGCCTCCCAGATCCGTTTGAAGATTCCATGGCGATGCCGTGGCGATCGCACCATCTGGCTCGTGGACGTCGCAGCCAGCAGGTGCGGCAAGCTGCGCCGTCGCAACGCCGCTGTAGAAGAAGCCTCCACCTGCAACGACGATCCGTCCAGGCGCACCCGCTGCACCGCCAAAGGTAAGTCCCAGCGGCATGCTAGGGAGCTCATCCCAGGCATTGATCGTCGGCTCGTAGACTCTGGCTTCCGCGGCGGGCTGCCAATGCAGATCACCATTGTATCCCCCGAGCGCGTACAAACGATCGTTCAGTGTCACGAGCGTCTGTCCGTACCTCAGTCCCGGAGATGGCACGGCCGTGGAGGCGAGCCACTGGTTCGTGTTCGTATCGAAGGCTCCTGCGCCCTCGGTGGCGAACTTGCCACCACAGTTCTCGTTGCCACCGAGCACATAGATGCGCGCTCCCACTGCCGCCATAGAGTGAAAGCAGCGCCCGCCGCTCGAAACGGGCCCCTGCGGTTCCGGCGGGAGTACACGCCACTGCGATGACGCAGGGGCGGCGGGATCGAAGACGGCAAAGACCGGCTCGTACTCGTACATGCAGTTGAAGAAGTCCTCGACTCGGCCACCGGCCCTGGGCTTCCAGCCGTACACGTACAGACGCTCTCCGACCACCGTTCCCGCGCCGCAGCCGATGGGAAACGGCATATCGACCGCCGAGCGCCGCCAACCGGTTTCGGGATGGTACACGTACACCGAACGTCGTGCCCGTGCGTCGAGTCCGACCCCCCCAGCGACATAAAGCCGATTGCCAATGACGCCAACGCCTCCAAATCGCGAGAGCGGTTCGGGGAGCGGCGGGCCTTCGCTCCACATGCTGGACGTTCGAGGGCAGAGTCGTTCGACCGTGGTGGTGGCGTTGAAATCAGCCGTCCACCCGCCAATCGTCCAAACGCACGGCCCGTAGGCCACCACCCCTAGATCGGCCCGGCCCGACGCGAGTTCGGGCAGCATTCCCCACGGCTGCGACGCAGCGACGACGTCGCTGCTGGAGGTCATAGGTGAGGGCTGGACCGCGACCAACCGGCTCAGCGATGTGGGCTCGTGAGCATCACTACACCCGCCAGCTAGCACCAGCAGTGCAACGCACCATTTCGCACGAGATCTCGCCAGCAATCGGACTGCCCGCATCGTCCACCCCCTTGATTCCCGAGTCATCCACCCAACGCGCGAGGGGCGCATGGTCGCAAGCCTGTGACTACGGCGGGCGCGGCGCAAGTGCGCGATCGTCGCACGCCTCTCCGCGCGGCGCTCCGTCGCACGGCCGATCCGGGCCCAACAAAACAGAAGCGCCGCACTTCGTATGGAGTGCGGCGTTTCCGGGTCAATCGCTTCATCTCACTGGGGCGGCTGGATTCGAACCAGCGACCTCCTGATTAACAGTCAGGCGCTCTGCCAACTAAGCTACACCCCATCACTCCTGCCGGGACGACATCCCCCCGCAGGCCGAAACAAGATGGCAAGGCACGCGCCTCCCGCGCAACCGCTCCTCCCCACCCCCTTCGCTACGAGGAATCGCCCTCGCCACGCCGGCGCGCCGCGCGCTGCGCAACCTCGATCGTGTGCATGAGGTCGACCACATCGAACGGCTTGGCGAGCCGGAACACGGTGTCCCCGTGCGTGTCCTCGTCCCCCGGCTGCGTCCCCCGACCGCTGGTGATGATCACAGGGAGCTCCGGCCGCAATGCATGCACCTCGGCCGCCAGGTCGTCGCCGCTGATCCGCGGCATGGTCCGATCGGTAATCACCAGGTCGAAGTCGTAGGGGCGCGCACGAAACTGCTTGAGCGCATCGAGCGGCGACGTATGGCACTCGACCTCGAAGCCGCGCCGGGGAAGGATGCGCTCGAGGAAGCTCACGATGGCGCGCTCATCGTCGATGACCAGGACGCGCCCGCTCCCGATCGACCGCCCGCCGGCGCGCCGCGTCGCGACGCGCGCCTCTTCGGACACGATGGGAATCAGGATTTCGAACGCAGTCCCGCTGGGCGAACTCTCCACACGCACGTTGCCGCCGTGCGCGACGACGATCCCGTGCACGACCGCCAACCCCATCCCGCTCCCCTCGCCTACCGGCTTCGTCGTGAAGAACGGCTCGAAGATCTTGTCGACGACATCGGCTGGAATGCCGCGCCCCGAGTCGCGAACGGTGAGCAACGCGTACTCCCCCTTGGGAAGCTCGAGCGAGCGGGCGCGCGCTCCCTCGAGCATGACGCGCGTCAGCTCGACGTCGAGGTAGGCTTCGCTCTCGCCACGCAATACATACTCAGCGTTCGATCCGAGGTTGAGGAGGATCTGCGAGAGCTGGCTCGCATCGCCCGACACGACCATCGGCGCAGACGAGACGCGTTCCCGCAATTCAATGGTAGAGGGGATCGACGCGCGCAGCAGGCGAATCCCGTCGACAACGAGGGCACGCAGGTCGAGCGGGACATGCTCGACGTCGGCCTTGCGGCTGAAGGCAAGGATCTGCCGCACGAGGTCGCGTGCCCGCTGCGACGAGTGGACGATGTGCTGCAATCCTTCGTGAGCCTCACTCCCGGGGAGTGCCTCGCCCAGCAGGAGTTCTCCGTAGCCAAGGACGGCGGCGAGGATGTTGTTGAAGTCGTGGGCGATCCCACCGGCGAGGCGGCCGAGCGACTCCATCTTCTCCGATTGGCGCAGCCGCTGTTCGAGGAGGCGCGTGTCGGTCATGTCGCTCCCTTCCATCACGATCTCGACGACACGCCCCTGCGCATCGTGCACGGGGAAGACATTGAACCAACCGACGCGCAGGTCCCCGTTCCTTCCGCGGAACTGGACTTCGCCGCCACCAGCGGTCCCCGCCGCCGCTGCGGTAATGGCACGCCGCAACGCGTCCTGCGACTGTGGCAAGCCGGCGAACGCGGGAATCTCCCAGAAATGCTCCCCGATCATGCGGTCGCGCTGGATCCCGGTGTTCGACACGGCGAGGTCTCCGACTTTCTGCAATCGACCGCTAGTGTCGAGCAGCGCGAGCGAGCGCCCGGATAGGTTGAAGACGCGTTGCAGCCGCGCCTCGGAGCGCCGGAGCGCGAGGTCGGCCATCCGCCGTTCGCTGCGGTCGCGGGCGATGAAGACGAATCCGGTCAGGACGCCGGCGTCGTTCTGCTCCGGGACGACGCTGGCGTCGAGCCAGCGCTCGCCGATCGGAGTCTCGACGGCAAACTCGTCGCGCTGCGGCGTGCGGTCTCGCGCGGCCATCGCCATCATGGTCGACAGGCGCTCGCGGAGCGGCGCCATCCACTCGATTTCCTCGCTGGTACGCCCGACGAGGCGTACGGCGGGGACACCAACCAGCGCGAGCATCGCCGGGTTCACGTAGCGATAGCGCCCGCGCGCATCGAGTCGCGCAATGATGTCCGGCGCATGCTCCAGGATGGAGCGCAGATCGTTCTCCGACTGCCGGCGCACCTCGTCGGCGCGACTGCGCTCGATGAGGAGCGCCGTCAGGTGCGAGGCGTCGACCAGCATCTCCCACTCGGCGTCGGTCGGAAGCGATGGGCGGTCGCGATAGAGCGCGAACGTCCCAAGCACCCTCCCGGTCGATCCGCGGATGGGGTGCGACCAGCAGGCGCGCATCCCGAAGGGAGCCGCCAGGTCGCGGTAGTTCTCCCACAGCGGATCGACTCGCAAATCAGCGACAACGACCGCTTCGCCGATATACGCGGCCGTACCGCACGACCCAACCTGCGGGCCGATGGGAAGTCCGTCGATCCGTGCGCAGTACGCGGGATCGAGCGACGGTGCCGCCGCATGCTGCAGGTGCACCCCTTCTTCGTCGAGGAGAAGGACGGAACCGCGCGTCTCGGGAATGACCCGCTCGATCCACTCGACGACGCGTGCGAGAGCCTCGGCGAGCGTACCGCCCGAGACCACCGTCTGCAGCAGGACGCGGAGCTCGCGCACGCGCGAGTGCTCCGCGGCGGCGACGGCGGTATGCGGATCGGGAGTTTCGCTTCGCTCCCGCGCCGGGGCCCCCTCGCGAATCGACATGCAGCACCACCCTTCGCCACGGTACGCCCGCCCAACGGCCGGCGGGTCTCAGGAGAAGCTAGAGTCCGAATCCCTAACTGGCAATGGCAGGCACGCCGGCACGTCTGTAGCGGGATCGCGTGTCACGCGGCGGCGCCACGCTACGCAGTACGAGCACGCGATCCGCCCTTGGTCCCCGTCCCGGGATGGCGCGACGCGCGATAGCTTTGACGCATGTCTGCATTTAGCTCCTCTTCACGAATCGCCGTGTCTGCGCTCCCACCCGCGCCGGTTCGCGCCCGCGCACGCGCGCATGCGTGCGTGGGTGCGCGCATGGCGTCACATGTGCGTCTCCTCATCTTGTGCGTCGCACTCCTCGCCCTGTCGGCTGGGCGCGCGCCGGCGCAGATGGTGTCGCGCATGCTCGTGACCATCGGCAAGTCGACCTACGCGCTCGATGCCGTCGGCTACCAGCGTGGGAACCCCAGCGCCGACGTCTGGGTCGTGGAGTTCGCCGATTTCGGTTGCAGCTACTGCGAGAAGTTTCATCGCGAAACGCTCCCCGTCTTCGACTCCCTCTACGTCGACAAGGGGAAAGTCTTCTGGAAGTTCGTCCCCTTCACCATCGGGATGTTTCCCCACTCCGCCGAAGCCGCGGAGACCGCGATCTGCGCGGCACAGCAGGGAAAGTTCTTCCCCATGCACGACGTGCTCTACGACAACCGCAAGACCTGGATGAAGTCCTCCAACATTCGGCAGCAGATGGCGGAGTACGCGACGCGCCTCAGGCTCGACCCCAAGCGCTACCAGGCATGCATCACGGGAAAGGACGTGAACCTCGAGTTGCAGAAGAACAATGCACTCGCGCGCACGCTCATGATCCGTGGGACGCCGACCTTCTTCATCAACGGCGAGATCGTTCCCGGCGCACTCCCGACGGACGTCTTCGTGAAAGGAATGGACGCGGTGCTCAAGGCGTACGCCGGGCGCGGAACGTCGCGCTGATTCTCGCCACGCTACGGCACGATCGCCTTGAGCTTCCGGTCGAAGTACTCGGCGGTCGCCGCATCGACGCGACGCTGGTTCGCGTGGCGCATCCAGTGGTGCGTGTCGTCGGGGACGATCAGCTCCTCGTAGTCGACCCCCTGTGCCGCGAGGCGGCGCGCCAGGTCGACCGTCTGCGAGAAGCGCACGTTGCGATCGTCATCGGCATGAATGAGGAGGACAGGGGACTTCCAGGTCGAGACGCTCGCCACCGGCGACGATTGCCACGCGACCTCCAGGGCGCGATCGCGATCGGTCGGTTCGAAACGCGACGCTCCCCCTATCGCCGCCTGCAACGCCGAACCGGCACCCGAGGAGCCCGCGGTCATGTCGTGCACGCCGTGGATGTCGACGCCGGCAGCGAAGAGGTCGGAGTTCCTGCCTAACGCCAGCGCGGTCAGGTATCCGCCGTACGACCCGCCGTAGATCCCGATGCGCGCCGGGTCCACCTGCGCCAGCGTGCGGAGGTACAGCGCCGCCGCCTTCACGTCGCGATACTCGCTCGCCCCGCGCGCCCCGGCATCTGCGGGTTGGTGGAACTCGTAGCCGTAGCCGATCCCCAACCGGTAGTTGACCGAGAGCACGACGTACCCGCGCGACGCCAGGTACTGGTTCATCGCGTAGGCGTTCGTGTAGTAGTCCGAGTAGTGCCACCCCAGGAGCATCTGGCGCGGCGGCCCGCCGTGCACGTACACGATCGCCGGGCGCTTCCCGGTGCCGCCGGCATCGAACAGTTGGGCGTGCACCAGCACGCCGTCCTCCGACGTGTAGCTGACGGCCCGAGGCGTCACCAGTTGTGCCGTGGGGAAGTCGGCCGGGATGCGGTCGGCGCCGAGGAGGCGCGGGGTCCCCCCCGCGAGCGGCATCACCGCCGGGAGCGGCGGGCGCTGTGGCGTGGCGCCAAGGAAGGCGAGCGTTGCCCCGTCGCCGAGGATGGCCGGGGTCCATTCGAGTCCGGTCCCTGGCGTCAGCACCGTCGGCGCCGCCTTGTCGACCGGGACACGCACGATGTGGCGACGGTGCAGGTCATCCGGGGTATCGCCGGCATTCCCCGTGAAGACCAGCGTGGTGCCGTCGGGCGAGAGGCGGATGTACTCCGCCATGTAGTTCCCCGGCGTGAGGAGGAGCGGCGTCCCGCCAGCGGCGGGGATCGAATAGAGGTGCGGCCACCCATCCATGTATGACGCGAAGACGATGCGTCCGCGCGCCGCCCAGTGCAGGTTCGTCCCCCCTTCGGTGTTGGGAACGGAACCGCGCAAGGTGTTGGGCGATGTCCAAAGGAGCGTTGCCGCACCGGTCCGCGCGTCGGCGGTCCAGAGCGCCCACTCGGTCGGGCGCTGCTCGAGGATGTTGCGCGCCGGTCCGCCGTTCCCCGGGCGGCGCACGAAGACGATGCGGGTTCCATCGGGGGACCAGCGCGGGCTCCCGTCACGGTTGGTCGACGGGGCGACATACGTGATCGGAACCTCGGGCCCGTTGTAGATCGCCACGAAGGCGTGATCGCCGCGGCTCGAGACGAAGGCGAGGCGATCGCCCGCTGGCGACCACTGCGCGCCCCCGTTGCTCCCGGCGGCGGTGAAGAGGCGCTTCGCCGGCGTCGACGCGTCGACGGGCGCGATCCAGATCTGGTTGTCGCGTTCGAAGGCCACCTGCTCCCCGTTCGGCGAGACGACCGGCTGGTCGCCCTCGCCTAACGACTTGGGCTCCCCGCCGGCGAACGGGATGCTCCACACCTGCACCCGGAGCGGCGTCGGGAGCCCAAGCGGGTTGACCGTGCGCGAGTCATCGAAGTTGCCGCCGTGATCGCCCCCGCGCACATACACGACGCTTGCCCCGTCGTCCGTCAGCTGCACGGACGTGAGCTCCTGCCCGTCATCCTCCGTGTAGTTCGTCAGCCGGCGCGGCTCGAACGCCGGCCCCTCGGCGACGTACAAGTTGCGGATCCCATCCTCGTTGAGCGCCCACACCATGCGGTTGGCCTTCGCCGCGGTGGTGAGCTCGTTGGGAAACGGGTAGCGCGTCACCTGGTCGATCGTGAAGCCGGCGCGCGAGGCGGGGGCGCGCTGCGCGACGAGCCGGTGTGGCGCGACGTTCGGCATCAGCGTGACGAGGGCCAGGATAACGAGACGACGCATGGGACCCTTGGGACTTGTGGGACGTGAGAATCGCGCGCCACACATGGGCGCGCGCGGCAACGGCCTGGTTCGAAGCAGCTACGATCCAGCGCGGCGCGTCGTTGCGGAAGACGTATCTCGCGCTGACGTCGCCGACGAGTCGGACGGTGCGGCGAGGAGTCGCTGCAGCGCGAGTTCGAGCGTGGCGGGCGCCAGCGGTCCGATCACCTCGTTACGCACCACGCCATCACGATCGATCAGGAACGAGGTGGGATAGCCGCGGATCCCGCCGAAGGCGCGCTCGACGTCGCTACCGACAATGGCGACGGGGTAGCTGATCCCCCGCTCCTGAACAAATCGTCGCACCGCCTCCACTCCGCCCCGGTCGACGCTGAGCCCGAGGAGGACGAAGCCACTGTCGCGGTGCCGGGCGTACATCCGCTCCAGGAGCGGCATCTCCACGCGACAGGGGACGCACCACGTGGCCCAGAAGTTCACCAGCACGACCTTGCCTCTCAGCGACGCCGACGTGAGCGGTGCACCGTCGAGCGTCTCGACGCTGTACTCGGGGTGTGCGCGGCTTCCCGAGTCGACGCCGACGATCGCCCCCAGATGCGGGAGGAGGCGCGGCGCCGCCCACACGAGCACCGCGACCATCAGCAGGTTCCACGGCGACAGCCAGCGCTTCCAGCGCGGCGGCGGGGAATTCGTCATGACGAAACGTAGCGAGCCCGGCGAGGCTCGGTTCCCTTCGCAACACGGCGCGAGGCGCTCGCGATCTGGCCGAACAGTTCGTGTGAATGAGCGAAGGGCCACCCGCCCAGCGGATGGCCCCTCGATTCCTCAGCGATCACCTTTCGATCGATCGCCTAACGACCCTGCACGCCGTCGTTCGAGGAAGCTTCTGACGTCTGGTTCGACGTCGAGTCGGCGTCCTCGGTCCAGCGGCGCATGCGCGGTGCCTGTCGCAGAGGGCGCGGCGCCATTCCGCCGTCACGGAAGCCGCGCCCGTCCGGGCCACCTCGCCCCGGGCCCATCGCCCCGCCGCGCCCCACGCGGGGCATCGATCCGCGCTCGGCGAGGTTCTTGTCCAGGATCTTCTGCTGGTCAGGCGTCAGCACCGCGCGCAAGTCGGCGGTTGGGTCGCGCTGGCTGCGCAGCGAGTCGAGCTTCGTGCGAGCGGTCGTAGCGCGCGCCGACGCGGCGTCGAGCCCCTTCTGGTCGCCGTTCACGCGAGCGAGCTGCTCGTCCATCCGCGCCGACATCATCTCGAGCATCAGAGGCTTGGTGGCGAGGATGTGCTTCGCCTGCGACGAACGGAGCGCCTTCTCCTGATCGGCCGAGAGCGTGATGCCGCGCATCAGCGCGCCATTGCTCCCCGGCCCACGCATCATGGCGCCGCGTCCGGGGGCACCGGGACCGAAACCGCGCCCCATCTCGCCGCGCCGCATGGTGCCGCGCATGCGTCCCCAGCCGGGCGCGCCATCGCCTGGGGGACCGAATTGTCCACGCATCCCGCCGCCCGGCCCCATCATCCCGCGCCGCGGCGCGGGGGGAGGAGGCGTGCGGGTGCTGTCTGCCGTCTGTGCCATCGCCGAGGACGCGGCGAGAAGCGTCAGGGCAACCGAGGCGGTCGCCAGTGTGCGCGATGTCCGTGACATGATTCCTCCGAGTGCGTTCACCCGCGCCGAGCGATCGTGCGCGAGAGATGAGTCGAGTTTCACACCTCGTTGGATGGACGAGCGCGACGTTCGTTAAGGGGCGCAATTGGGATGATGCGCGAAGAACTCAGTGGACGGCGTGTCGCAAAGGCACTACTAAATGCGATTACTCATTTGGCGCGCGGGATGGCGCGAATGCCTGTCGCATGACAAGATTTTCGTCTCCGCGCGCGCGACGGTGGGGATTGCGTGAAAGCGCGCTCCGCATCGTTCGGCGACGTCACATGCTCGGCGCGTTAGGTTCCCCGTGGCCAACGCCCGGCTCGCAAGGGGTGGGCATTCGTGCCTGCCCCTTGTGTTTTTTCGCGAGCGGGTCGCCTCGCCCCGCGACCATTGACAGCGCGCCGCGCCAGCTCCACGCTCCGGTGGAGTCTGCATGCGACCACGTCTTCTCGCCCTCGCGCTTTTCGTGTTCGCGCTCGCACAGGCCGCTCCCGGCGTGTGGGCGGGGAGCGCGGCGTCGCCGTGGATCGTGACACCGCTGTGGCTGGTGGCGATGTGCGGCTTTCTCGGCGCGTCGTTCGCGCTGTTCGGGCTCCGCCGGCTGCAACCGCACGCGGAGATTCTCGCCTTCTCCGCGACGCTCGCTTCGGCGGCGCTGCTCCATTTTGC
The DNA here is from genome assembly GCA_044225935.1 of Gemmatimonadaceae bacterium. Taxonomy (GTDB): domain Bacteria; phylum Gemmatimonadota; class Gemmatimonadetes; order Gemmatimonadales; family Gemmatimonadaceae; genus SCN-70-22. The sequence goes on along the minus strand of JBGAHX010000055.1, from coordinate 4,410 downwards.
CGGCGCCATGTGGTGGTCGGCTGCGTACCTCCTGATCGGGGCGTTGCTCGCGACACTCACGCGTTGGTGGGCACGCTGCACGCACCCGGAGATTCACACCCGCACGCTGTCGACGACGTCGGAGATGGAGGTGGTGGATGCGCCGTCGATCGGCGATCGGGCGGTTGCAGCGCTCGCGTACGTGCTTCTGGCGGTGACCGCAGCGCTCATCCTCGTGCGCCCGTGGCATCAGAGCTGGGGGACGACCGAGGCGGAACGTGCGGCGAACCTTCGGAACGCCAACGGGGTGGAGTCGCCTCGCTATCCGTTCACGCGCGCGATCTCGGTCGCGGCGCCGCCGGAGGTCGTCTGGTCAGCAATGGAGCACTACTTTCGGGGACCCAACCTCGACGGTTCGGTTGGCACCAGAGTGTCCGCCTCCGATCCGCCGCGGAGCTTGACGGTCGCGGACTTTCTGAGGTTCGAGGTGCACCCGGCCGGGGACGGTGCGAGTCGACTTCTCGTTCATGAGCAATGGCCAGGGGAGTCCCGACGCGTAGCCGCCCTTCCCCGCGCACTGCTCCTCCTCTATCTCATCGAGCCTACGTGGTTCGTGAGCGAACGACAGTTTCTTCGCGAGTTGAAGGAGATGTCGGAGTCACGCGCACGCTCCGGGTAGCTCGGCGACCCGTAACATCGTCCCGCACAACTCCGCACATGCAAACTCTCCGCGCCTGGTGGTCGCACCGCCAGGGACTCGATGGTTCGCTCGACGGCGCCTCGCCGTCCGAAGTGCTCGCGCGCGCCGGCTGGGCGCGCTCGGTGGCGGGCGTGGGGCCGTATCTCACGCTCTTCTCGCGCGCGGGGATCTCGCGCGCCGACGCCGATGCGGCGGTCGCCGCGCTCGAGATTCATGAGCTCCCGGCGGCGCGGGCGTGCACGTACGTCGTCCCGTCCGATGACTTCGCGCTCGCGTTAGGGCTCGCCGACGCACTCGGTGATCCCGAGATGAAGGTCGCGCTCAAGCTCGGGGTCACGGAGAAGGAGATGGACGCGCTCTGCACCGCCGTCCTCGCCGCGACCGACAAGACGCCGCGTTCTCCTGACGAGATCCGCGCCGCCACTGGTGCTGCCTCGCGCTCGCTCGGCGAGGCCGGAAAGAAGAAGGGGATGAGCTCCACCCTCCCCCTCGCGCTCGGCCAGCTGCAACGCGCGGGGGAGCTGCGGCGCGTTCCGGTGAACGGGCGACTCGACCAGCAGCGCTACGGTTACGTGCGCTGGCGCCCGAATCCGCGCGGGAAGAAGCCGATGGATGCGACGCAGGCCTACACCGCGCTTGCCGAACGCTTCTTCCGCTGGGTCGGACCGGCGACGACGGTGGAGTGGCAGTGGTATTCGGGATTGGGCGTGAAGGCGTCGGCCGCGATCCTCGCCCCGCTCGGACTCGTGCCGATGGAATCCGGGAGCGACCGCCTCCTCTTTCCCGACGATGCCCAGGCGCTCCGCAAGTTCAAGGCGCCCAAGTCGGCGCAGTATGCGCTGGTGAGCAGCCTCGACCCGCTGGTAGCGACGCGGCGCAACCTCGCCTCGCACCTCGACGAGGGCGACGGCGCTCGCAAGGTGGTGAGCGACAAGCTCCCGGTGTCGTTAGGGTCGCTGAGCGACCTCCCGAGTCACGCGATCGTCGATCGCGGGCAGGTGATCGGATTGTGGGAGTTCGACCCCGATGCCGGCAAGATCGTCTGGGCGACGTTCGACGGTACGCGACCGCCGGCGCTGCGCGCGGCGGTCGCCCGTACCGAGAGCTACGTGCACGACGATCTGGGCGACGCCCGCTCGTTCTCGCTCGACTCTCCCGCCAGCCGCAAGCCGAGGTTGCAGGCGCTCGCGTCCTGGCGCTGACGACGTCGCCGAGTTGATGCCGACTCGTCAGGCAGGGAGCGCGGTGCGCCGCGCCCGCACCGCGCGCGCGAGCTGCTCCAGCACCGGAACGGTCTGCGCGAAGGAGATGCAGGCGTCGGTGATCGAGACGCCGCGGCGGAGCGGAACGCCCGGCGAGAGATCCTGACGCCCTTCCTCGAGGTGGCTCTCGATCATCATCCCGGTGATCCGCCGGTCGCCAGCTGCAATCCGTTCGGCGATCCCGTTCGCTATGGTGACCTGGCGGCGGTACTGCTTGGCACTGTTCCCGTGCGAGACGTCGATCATCACCTGCTCGCGGAGCCCCGCCGCACGAAGCGTTTCGCAGGCGGCATCGACGCTCGCCGCGTCGTGGTTGGGAACCTTGCCGCCGCGCAGGATCACGTGGCAGTCGTCGTTCCCGGTCGTCTCGAAGATCGCCGCCACGCCGAGCTTGGTCATCCCCATGAAGGCGTGGGGCGCCTGCGCGGCGAGGATCGCATCGGCTGCCACCTTCACGCTCCCATCAGTCCCGTTCTTGAAGCCGACGGGGCAGCTCAAGCCGGAGGCGAGCTGGCGCTGACTCTGGCTCTCGGTTGTCCGCGCCCCGATCGCTCCCCACGACACGAGATCGGAGATGTACTGGGGACTCAGGAGGTCGAGGAACTCGGTCCCGGTCGGGATCCCGCGCATCGTCAGCTCCACGAGGAGGCGCCGGGCGCGCTCGAGCCCCTCGTTCATCGCGAAAGTGCCGTCGAGATGCGGGTCGTTGATGAAGCCCTTCCACCCGACTGTGGTCCTCGGCTTCTCGAAGTACGCGCGCATCACGATGAGGAGGTCGTCGCCGGTGGTATTGGCGACCTCCTTGAGGCGTTCTCCGTAGTCGAGCGCCTGCTCGTGATCGTGAATGGAGCATGGCCCCACGACCACGACGAGGCGATCGTCGCGCCCGTGGAGGACGTCGGCGATCGCGGCGCGGCTCCTTTCGACCAGGTCGCGGCTCGCCTCGCGCAGCGGAATGCGTTCCTGCAGGAGGGCAGGAACGACGAGCGGTCGTACGGCGCCGATGCGGACATCGTCGATCCGGTGGTCGGCGCGGGGGTCGGAGCGGTCGTGCGGGAAGTCTTCGTGCGGGAGCATACCGGCTGCGGAGGAGACGCGGATCGGGGGTGACACAACATCACCAGCCGTGACCCCGAATTCCAACTGTCGTCTCTCGTCAGCCGTCGCGAATTTCGGGGGCTGCCTCGATGGAAAATCTTGATGAAGGGGTCGACGCGCAGGCGGGTAGCACGTTCATTGCTATCACGCCTGCCGGGCGAACCAGCCCCGAGTTCCCGCGCTGCGCCTAGCGGCCGCAGGCGACACTTTCCGCAGCAACTTCGGAGTGACCATGAACGCGACTCTTCGCACCCTGCTGGCGGCATCGCTCGCCGCCGCGCCGCTCGCCACGAGCACGCTGTGCGCGCAGGACGTGACCGTCCACAGCACGTCGACCATGCGCTTCTACGGCGGATTCGGGAAGCTCATGAGCATGGCGGCGCGCTTCGGCGGACAGAACATGAATGAGCCCATCGAAGGCACGACGTACATCTCCGGCCACAAGCTCCGTAGCGACAACGGCACGAGCGCGATGATCATCGACCTTGATGCCGGTCGCTGGATCAACATCGACAACAAGGCCAAGTCGTACACGTCGATGACGTTCGAGGAGATGTCGACCATGATGCACAACATGGCCGACTCCATAAAGGCCGGCAGCAAGTCGGCCGCGGCGAAGGGGAAGGATCCCGACGCCAAGGGCGACGTGGACCTCAAGTACCAGGTCAAGGTGGACCGCCCCGGTGAACACGCGAAGATCGCCGGCGCCGACGCCGAGCGCGTATTCATGACGATCACGACGACCGCGAACGTGACTCCCGAGGGTGAGCAGACGCAGGAAGCGGGGAGCATGGTCTTCTTCCTCGACGAGTGGGTCTCCAAGGACGCGGCGCAGGTCGCGGCGATGAAGGACTTCCAGAAGCTCTATCTCCAGAAACTCGGACAGGAGTTCAAGGAGACCGCCAAGTCGATGGACGCGGTCTTCGCCGCTAACCCGCAAATGAAGGAAGGCTTCGAGGCCGCGGCGAAGGAGCGCGCCAAGGTGCCGGGCGTCTCGGTACGCAGCACGACCTACATGACCTTCGTGCCGGCCGGGATGACGTTCGACCGGAGCCTCGCCCTCAACGAAGTCGCCGCCGCGCCGGCGCCGGAGCCCGAGAAGAAGAAGGGGGGCGGGCTGCGCGGGATGATGAACAAGGTGAAGGAGATGCAGGAGGAGGCGAAGAAGAAGGAGAACGAGCCCAAGTCGCCTCCCAAGCAGACCACCATGGCGACCGTGAAGACCGAAGTCGATCGCATCGACACTGGGCGCGTCGACCCCTCGCTCTTCGCGCCTCCCGCCGGCTACAAGGAAGTGAAGATGCGCGGGATGCAGTAACCGCCCGACGGGCGGGTACAGTGATCGCCTAACGCATCACTTGATGCGCGACG
>JBGAHX010000127.1:0-3881 GCA_044225935.1 Gemmatimonadaceae bacterium | reverse complement strand
GGCCCGATGGCGACCGCGCCGGCCACGCGCACGGATGGACCTCGCGCCCCTATGTGGCCGCAGCGCATCGCATGGACGAGGCGTTAGGCCTCCTCGACGTCCTCACGGGCGCATCCGCCGATCCGGACACGCTGCTGATCGTGCTGGCCGACCATGGCGGTGGCGGCACCGATTTCCGCGACCACGACTCGGCGCACGTGCACGACCGGACCATACCGTTGCTCCTGGCGGGCGGGAGGGTGGCGACGGGCGAACTTGCGCCGCTCTCGTCGCTCCTGGATGTCCCGGCAACCGTGGCGTGGGCCATGACGGGAACGGTGCCGAGCAGCTACGCCGGACGTCCGTTGATCGAGGCGTTCAGCCCCACCTCGGATTGCCGCGCATCAGGTCGCAACGCGGCACAGATGCACAAGGTCGAGGCCGCCCTCCCGGGTTCGGTACTCGCGCACGGCGTTACCGCTTCGTGGCCGGACGTTAGGCGGGTCGCGACATCGATTGCCGATCGTACGTCGCATGAGTGATTCATGGCTGGGACCTACGCTCCCGCAGCGAACGCTCCTCCAGCGCGCTCTCGTGCAGCGTTCGCTCCTGCACCGGCTCGGGGCGAGCGACCGGGCGCTGTTCCTGCGGTGGGCACTTCCCGGAGAGACACGCCTACGGACGCGGCGCATCTGGCGGGCGCTCACGCATCTGGGCGGCGCGCGTTTCACCCTCGGCGTGACGCTTGCGCCGCTGGCGATCGGTGGCGTGTGGCGAGAAGGGGCGGTGCACGCGCTTCTCATCCTCGTCGTCTCGCACCTGGCGGTGCAGCTCGTCAAGCGCACGGTCGGTCGCCCACGTCCGTCGCTGGGGACGGCGTGCGAAGTGCTCATCGCCGAGCCGGATCGCTTCTCGTTCCCGTCGGGGCATGCGGCCGCGTCGATGGCGATTGCTCTTGGCTACGCGACCGTGCTTCCCGCATCGGTGGCGCCGCTGCTCGCTGTCCTCGCCGTGGTCGTCGGCTTTTCGCGTGTAGCGCTCGCGGTGCACTATCCGGGCGACGTACTGGCGGGGTAGGGACTGGCACTCCTCACCAGCGTCGCCTTGCGCCTGTGGTGACGACGCTCCTCGACGACGCACCGGCGCGGCCGGCGTCGGCGAACGACAACGCGATCGAGGGGGTGCCGACCGTCGCTGCCGACCTCACGCACGGTGCGCTTCCGGCGATCGACCGCCGCGATGCCGCGTTGACCGTCCTCGACATCACCAAGTGGTTCGGGGAGACGAGTGGTGGCGTGCGGACCTATCTCACCGAAAAGGCGCGCTATGTCGCCGCGCGCGACGGGCTGCGGCACGTCCTCGTGGTCCCCGGCCCGTTCGATGGACATGCCGTCGGGAGTGGCGTGCGAACGTATCGGATCCGCGGTCCGTTGATCCCGACGCAGCGCGCCTATCGCTTCCTGCTGGCGACGCGCACCACCCGTCGGGTCCTCGAGCACGAGCGTCCCGACGTGATTGAAGTCGGCTCGCCGTTCTTCGTTCCGTGGGTCACCGCACTTGCCTCGCGCCGACTCGGCGCGCCGATGGTCGCCTTCCACCACACGAGCCTCGCCACGCTGCCGCGCACGTTAGGCATGGGCGCGGTGGGGCGCGCGCTCTGGTCGCGCGGGAGCGGCGCGTACCTGCGGCGTCTCAATCGCCTCTTTCGCGCGACGGTCGTCGCGTCGGCGTATGCACGCGACGAGCTGGCGGCGCTGGGGATCGAGCGCATCGCGCACATTCCGCTGGGCGTCGACCTCGAGCGCTTTCATCCGCGTCAGCGCGAGGGGCGAATCGCCACGCGCCGTCGTTTCGGACTTCCGATCGACCGTCCGGTCGCGTTGTTCGTTGGACGACTGGCGCGGGAGAAGCGGCTCGAGGTGGTGCTCGATGCGTGGCGCGAGGTGGCGCGGGCGACGGGGGCGCTGCTGGCGATCGTTGGAGCTGGCGACGCCGAGGAGGCCCTGCGCGGGCGAATGGCGGGGCGCGCGAGCGCGACCGATGTGATGTGGCTCCCGTTTCAGGGGGATCGCGAACTGGTGGCCCGCTTGTACGGTGCGGCGGACGTCTACGTCTCGCCCGGTGAGTGGGAGACGTTCGGACTCTCAGCGCTCGAGGCGATGGCGACAGGGATACCGGTCGTGTCGCCAGACTCCGGTGGAGGGTTCGAGCTGGTCCAACGATCCGGAGCTGGTGAAGGCTATGAGGCCGGCTCGGCCTCCGACGCTGCGCGCGCCCTGGTGTCGGCACTCGACGGGGCGCGCGAGTCGCTTGGCGAGCGAGGACGGGCGTACGCCGAGCGCGAGCACGGCTGGGCGACCGTCCTCGATCGATTGTTCACGATGTATCACGAGGTGCTGCAGGCATGACTGTCCTGGTCTCGTTGCACGACGTGGCACCGCCATTCGTGCGTCAGCTGCGCGACCTCTGGTCGCTGTGCTTCTCGTACGGCGTGCGGCCGGCACTTCTGGTCGTCCCCAACTGGCACGGGGAGCATCCGCTGGAGCGCGACCGTCGCTTCGTCGACTGGATCTTCGCGCGCGTCGATCAGGGAGCGCGCGTCTTCCTCCACGGCGAGCGCCACGACGAGGTGGACACCGTGCGGACTCCCGTCGATTCGCTGCGCGCCTTTGGCCGCACGGCGCGCGAAGGCGAATTCCTGACGCTGGGGTATGCGGCAGCACGCGAGCGCATCGAGCGTGGGCTCAAGACGCTGGCCTGCTGTGGTCTCTCGCCGATCGGCTTCGTCCCGCCGGCGTGGTTGGCGCAGGCAGCGACGCGTGAAGCGGCGCGCGACATGGGACTCGCGCTCGCCGAGGACGAGCGACGTATCTACTTGCTTCGGGAGCGGCTCGCGCTCCGCTCGCCGGCGGTGCGCTGGAGTGCTCGTACGACGTGGCGCGCGCGCGCGTCGTCGTTCGTGGCCGACGCGCGGTGGCAGGTGCAACGCGACCATCCGCTCCTGCGCCTGGCGTTGCACCCGACGGATATGGACGACCCGGAGACGAGGGGGTCGCTGGAGCGAACGCTCGCGCGCTGGCTCGGCGGCGGAGTGCCGGTCGGCGATGGGTATGCCGGCCTGGCGGCGGCGGCGTCGCACGCGCGCGTTTGCGATGTACCGCCGGCGCGGCCGACCGTGCACGGCACCCCTTCGCCGCTTGCACCGGTGAGGGGAGCGGCGTGATGACAGGGATGCCGCGGGGGGCGCGCGCTGTTCGGTCGCGGCGCATGTCGATCGTGAGCGGCGCGACCAGCTCGCCCCTCGCGTCGCTGCCAAAAGGAGTACCTCCCTGGTCGGTGACGACGGGCGCCGACGCAGCGTCGTTGCCGTTGCAGGCGATGCGCGACGAACGCAGAGAGACACCGTTCGTCTCGCTCGAGGGAATGCGACTCGCGCTCGTGAGCGACACCTATCTCCCGCAACTCAACGGCGTCACGCGCACGCTTGCGCGGCTGGTGACGAGCGCGAAGTCGCGCGGCGCCGAGGTCGAGGTGTTCACGACGTCCGATCCCTCGGCGAAGGACGAGGATGGGATTCGCCGCGAATCGAGCATCCCGTTCTGGGGCTATCCGCAATTGCGGCTGGCGGCGCCGCGCGCGCGTGACATCGAGCGGGCGCTGCGCTGCTGGGGCGCGACGCTGGTGCACGCGGCGACGCCGTTCGGGATGGGATTGGCGGCGCGGCACGCCGCGCGCCGCGCGAACGTTCCGTTCGTGACCTCCTACCACACGCACTTCGTCGCCTACGCGCACTTCTACCAGCTCGGGTGGCTCGCGCATCCCGGCTGGCGATTCCTGCGCTGGTTCCACAACGGCGGAAAGCGCACGTATTGCCCGACCGCGGCGGTAGCGGGCGAGCTCGA
>JBGAHX010000126.1:0-4022 GCA_044225935.1 Gemmatimonadaceae bacterium | reverse complement strand
GGCCGACGTGCCCTACCTGCGATCCAAGGGCGTGCTCCCCGACGAGACGCAGTTCCTGCGCGAGTGGCAGGTGATCAAGCCGCTGTTCGAGGGGGACAAGCTCGAGGCGTTCTCGGATCTCAGTCCCGAGGCGTTGCTGCAGCTGTTCCGCGAGACACTCGCCGACGCCGCGGCGCGCGGCGCGTTAGGCAGTCCTTCGGGCGCTGAGGTCACGGCATGACCGCCGCCCCGGAGATGCGTCCCGCGCGGCGCGTGCCGCCGCACGACGAGGACGCGGAGCGCGCCGTGCTGAGCGCCATGCAGCTCGACGCCAAAGCGCTCGGCGTGGCGCGTGAGCAGCTCATCCCCGAGTGCTTCTACCGCGAGGCGCACCGGCGTCTCTACGAGGCGATGCTCGCGATCGACGCGCGCGGGGGGCGTCCGGACGTCGTCGCGCTCGCCGACGAACTTCGCCGGCAGGAGATGCTGCACGCCGTCGGCGGCATCGAGTACCTCGCCCAGGTCGTCGACGCTGTCCCAACGGCGGCGAACATCGCGCATCACGCGGCGATCGTCCGGCAGCATGCGCAGCGGCGCGCGGTGATCGCGCACGCGCAGGTCGCGATGGAGGCCGCGTTTCAGGGGCTCGACCCCGCGCAGATCGCGCAGCAATTGGCGAGCGACGTGTTGCCGCTCGCAGTCGACGATGCATCAGGGCAGGGGTACCAGCCGATCGCGCCGTACGCGGTGCTCGACGAGATCGAGCGCCGGATGACGGGCGCAGCACTCAGCTTCCCGAGCGGTATCGCGGCGGTCGACGACCAGACGCACGGCTTCCGCCCGGGCGAGCTCGTCATCATCGGCGCGGTGCCGAAAATGGGAAAGAGCTTGTGGGCGCACAACATCGCGGTCCACAACGCGCAGTTAGGCACCACGGTCGGTATCGTCTCCGCCGAGATGAGCGCGAGCCAGGTGACGGAGCGCCTGCTGTCGGCGGCGTGCGGCATCCCGATCCACGTGCTGGCGAGCGGGCGCCTCAGCCGCTGGCAAATTGAGCGCCTGTCGGACGCAGCGGCGCGCCTCGCGAAGCTGCCGTTGTACATCGACGACGCGGCTTCGCCCACGCTCGACGATGTGCTGGCGCGCGCGATCGCGCTCAAGGCGACCCATCCGCGCCTCGGCGTGATCGTCGTCGACTTCCTGCAGTTAGTCCGATTCCCCATGAAGGGGCGGCGCGGCGACGAGGAGTTGACGGCGATCGCCTACGCGCTCAAGGGACTCGCGAAGAAGACGCAGACGTGCGTGATCGCCCCAACGCAGCTGAACTACAAGGACGTCGAGAAGCGTCCCGACAAGCGCCCGGAGCTGTACGATCTCGCGGGCTCGTCTGGCATGTACCAAGCGGCGGACTTCATCGCGCTGCTGTACCGCGAGGCCGTGTACTTCAAAGACCGCCCGGAAACGATGGAGCTGCTCTTCAAGGCGGCGCGACGCACGGGCCCGTTTGACGTCACGGTCTGGTGGAGCGGCGCCACGTCCTCGTTAGGTACGGCGGACCGACCGGCGCCACCACCACCGCCCCAGCATTCGCTCTCGTTCTGACCCGATAGCTCACTCGAACGCAGCATCCACCCCACGCAGGAGACGCCACGGATGACCACGATGCACCTGGCCGACGGCACGCCGCTCACGCAGGACCAGCTCAACGAGATCGTGCGACTGCACGGCGACTGGTACCGTGGGCGCGCGGGTGGCGCCCGCGCGAACCTCGCCCGCGCGAACCTCGACGGCGCGAACCTCCGCAGCGCGAACCTCGACGGCGCGAGCCTCGACGGCGCGAGCCTCGTCGGCGCGAGCCTCGACGGCGCGAGCCTCGACGGCGCGAGCCTCGACGGCCCTCGTCGGCGCGAGCCTCGACGCGCGAGCCTCGAGCGGAACCTCCGCGCGCGAGCCTCGTCGGCGCGAACGGCGCGAACCTCGCAGCGCGCGTCGGCGCGAACCCTGCAGCGCGAACGCAGCGCGACGGCGCGAGCCCTCGACGGCGCGAGCCCTCGGCGAACGACGGCGAGTCCGTCGGCGCGAACCCCGCAGCGCGAGCCTCGGCGGCGCGAGCCTCGACGACGGCGCAGCTCTCGTCGGCGCGAACCTCCGAGCCGCGTGGTGTGGGAGGACTACCTCACGCAGTTGGTGCCCGCACTGCTGACAGCCGGTGGGCGTTCGCTCGCTGAGGTCGCGACACCGACGGTGTGGGGCTGTCACAGTTGGTCCAACTGTCCGATGCACGCAGCGTTTGGCGCGGACGGTATCGCCGAAGTGCCGCCCCTCTATCGCGCGGAGGCCAACCTGTTCGTGCGGCTGTTCGACGCCCAACTCATTCCGCTCAACGCAGTCCGCGTGGCGGGCGGGCTGCCGTCGGTGGAACGAGACCGGTGCGGTCTGCGAGGTGGCGCCGTGAACGAAAGCTACACGTCCGCAACTGCGCACACCGTCGTCGCTGAGGTTAGCCAGGAAGCCACTCGTCGGGCTTCCAGACATCCCGAACGACGTGCGCATCGACGTCGAGATCGTCGACCTGCACACGATCCGGCTGGTGCCGAAGTCGCGCCTCGCGGCCGAAGTGCTACGCAACGCCGCAATGTGGGGATCGGTCGGGACTGCGTTTCGCTCGCCGAGTACGGCGGCGAAGGCGCACGATCCTCGGTACCTGGCGTACGTCGAAGTTTCTTCGACGCGTGAGCCGCACGGGATGCTCGCGCCTCACGTCGCCGACCTCGCCGTCTCCAGCCTGCGCCTCACGCCGGCGGAGTACGCGGTCGCGCTGGAGGCAATCCGGGCACACCGCGAGGCCAACGCGCCGAAGCCGAAAGGCGCACGTGCGCGGCGCAAGGGGGCGTCATGACGCTCGTCACGCGTGTGCTCTGGATGGCGTTCTGGTCGACCATTGCGGCTGTCGGGCTGAGGATTCAGGCGGACCCGTCGTCGTGGCTCGTCGGTCGCATCGGGCACGCGATCCACGAGATCGGCTTCTTCTGCTCGTTGGTCTGCGTGCTCCGGCGTGCGTATCGAGTTCTCGATTCCGGCGCTCGCCGACGCGAGGACGCCAGGATGAGCGAACGCACTGGGATCGAATGGACTGACAAGACGTGGAATCCCTGGCACGGCTGCACGCAGGTCTCGCCGGGATGCGCGCACTGCTACATGTACCGAGAGAAGCACCGCTACGGACAGAAGCCGGAGATCATCGTCTCGATCCAAGACGACGTTCGGCGCGCCGCTCCGCTGGAGGAATCCAGCGCGCGTCTTCACGTGCTCGTGGTCGGACTTCTTCCACGAGGCCGCAGATGAGTGGCGTTCGGAGGCGTGGGAGATCATTCGGCAGACGCCGCACCTCACGTATCAAATCCTGACGAAGCGCATTGAGCGTGTCGGCGGCTATCTGCCAGAGGATTGGGGCGACGCCTACCGCAACGTTTGGCTCGGCGTGTCGGTCGAGAACCAACGACACGCCTACAGCTGCGCGGCTCGCAGAGATTCCCGCGTACCCGCAGATTCGTTAGCGCCGAGCCGTTGTTAGGCGCCGTGCGTCTCGATGGGTTGGAGCGCTCGCTATTCCCTGAACGCATGGGCGCAGACATCGTGCCGCTTCACTTCATCGACTGGATAATCGTCGGCGGCGAGAGTGGACCGGACGCGCGGCCGATGGAACTCGACTGGGCACGCTCGCTGCGCGACCAGTGCGCCGGAAACGGCGTCGCATTCTTCCTCAAGCAGTTAGGCGGTACGTCGAACCCCCGCGCGCACGAGCTCGCGGTGCTCGACGGCGTGCGGCACACGGAGTTCCCCGCATGAGCGCCTCCGCGAAGGAACACGCCATGATCTTCACCGGCGACAGCGTGCGCGCGATCTTCGCAAACACAAAGACGCAGACGCGCCGCGTGATCTCACGCCGGAATTCGCTCGTGAACGGCCACCCGGCCAGCGCCGGCTTGTGGGGGTCGCTCGACTTCGCCAACGCGTGGATCGACCAGGGACCATCGCCCGCT
>JBGAHX010000054.1:0-32888 GCA_044225935.1 Gemmatimonadaceae bacterium | reverse complement strand
ATGTGATTGAACAGCGCCTGCTCGTGGAAGTCGGCGTACGCGCCGTCAGGTCGGAACGAGAAGAGGCGCCGGGTGAGCTTGAGCATGTTGTAGACGTTGCACGTCTCGGCGGCGCGCCCATCGACGCGCGGGCTCAGCACATCGGGGGGGCCGAAGTACTCGTTGAGCCCGTGCCCCCCGCTGGCGTAGCTATGGTGCCGCGCCACGCGGTCCCAAAAGAAAGACGCGGCGATGAGATCGTCGGCATCGCCCGTGTAGCCATAGCGCGCCGCCGACCCGATGAGTTTGGGGATCTGGCAGTTGCCGTGCTTCCCCGAGAGGTTGTCCTCGTGCCGCTTGAGCGGGAGGGTGACGGCGTGATGCTCGAAGCGATGCGAAAGCGCGAGCCAGCGCGCGTCGCCGGTGTCGGCGTAGAGGTCGGCGAACACTTCGTTCATCCCGCCGAACTCGGTGAGGAGCATCTTCTGCACCTGCGCGTCGCTGAGGGGGGCGAGCACCTTCTCGGCCCACGCCGCGTACTTCGCCTCCAGCTGCAACGCGCGCGCATTCCCCGTGTAGCGGTAGGCGTCACGCAGCCCGGCATACGTCTTGTGAAGCGTGTACCAGGGGGACCAGAGTCCGTTGAGGTCGAACCCGCCGGACTTGATCTCGCCACGCGAGAGACGCGCGTACGCCTCGGGGAGGTTCTCGAGGGCGCCGAGGTAACCGTCGCCGTGCTTCTGCTGCACCAGGTCAGCGTGTACCAGGGGGACCAGAGTCCGTTGAGGTCGAACCCGCCGGACTTGATCTCGCCACGCGAGAGACGCGCGTACGCCTCGGGGAGGTTCTCGAGGGCGCCGAGGTAACCGTCGCCGTGCTTCTGCTGCACCAGGTCGAATTCGCCCACGATGTAGTCGGCGCGTTGCTTGAAGCGCGCATCACCGGTGGCCGCGTACATCAGCGAGACCGCCGAGAGATGGTGACCGGCGATGTGTCCCGTGAGGTTGCGCCCGCCGCCGTCCCACCCGCTGTAGGGCTCGCCCTTGGGGGGGAGCCCAGCGCGCACGCGATAGAAGTGCAGCATGCGATCGGGATCGAGCGCGAGGAGATAAGCGGCGTCGAGCTCCTGTGCATGCTTGAGCGGGCCGCCGGTCAGGCGAATCTTCTCCAGCGCGATCGGGCGCGCCCGCATGAGGCGGCGCTCCGTCGCATGCGGATCGTCGGCAGCCGCAACGGGGGGCGCGACCGTTTCGGCGGCGGCTGCAGCGCCACCGACCATGGGGCCGAGCGTCAGCGCGGCGGTGGTGGTCGCCGAGGTGCGGAGGAAATCGCGACGGGCGGAGTCCATGGCGGAACGAGCAAGGGGGACGGTTCGAGGGCGAGCCTTCGAACTATCCCCCTTCGGGCGCGGCGGGGCAAGGATGCGGCGAGCCCTCCGGCTAGATCTCCCCCCGCTTCGCAAACTCCGCGATCTTCTCCCCCGCCCGGAACGCCAGCGCCATGATCGTCATCGTCGGCTGCCCCCGTCCCGACGTGACCATGCTGCTCCCGTCGCAGATGAAGAGGTTCTTCACGTCGTGCGTCCGGTGGAAGCGGTCGACCACGCTCGACTTGGGGTCGTTCCCCATGCGGCACGTGCCTAACAAGTGCACCGCCATATTCTGGACCTCGATCGGGAGCGGGGCGATTTCCCTGGCACCGGCGGCCTTGTGGATCTCGATCGCCCGCTGCTGCATCCAGCGCTCGAACTTGAGGTCGTCCTCGTGGTCGCGATACGTGATGCGCATCGCCGGGAGCCCGCGCTCGTCCTTGAGCGTGGGATCGAGCGAGACGCTGTTGTTCGCCACGGCGAGCGACGTGGTGTGCGCCATCACCGTCATCTGGCGAGTGAAGCCATGCTCGAGGTAGCGCTTGTAGTCCGCTCCCCAATTCTTCTGTCCCGGCGCGGCACCGTTGACGGCAAAGAAGATCGGGAGGGTGATGTCGGCGCGCGCATCGAGCCCGCCGCCACCGTAGCAGCCGCGCTTGGGATCCGAGTCGTACCAGTCGAGCGCAATGCGGGTGACCTGCGCCCCCTTGTACTCGTTGAGAGGGTGCTCGTAGATCCCCGGGACGATCGCCCCGCCGTTGAACATCAGGTGCTTCCCCACGATGCCTGACGAGTTGGCCAGCCCCTGCGGGAACTGGTTGCTCTTGGACATCAGCAGCAACCGGCTCGTCTCGGCGCCGTTGCACGAAAGCACCACGGCCTTCGCCTTTTGCAGCTGCTCCTTCCCGGCGGCGTCGAAGTAGATCACTCCGGTCGCGCGCCCGGCGGCGTTGAGCTCCACCTTGCGCACGTAGGAGTTAGGGCGCACCTCGCACTTCCCGGTGCGCTCGGCGAGCGGGATCATCGCCGCGAGCGTCGAACTCTTGGCGCCGAACTCGCAGCCGTATCCCTGGCAGAAGCCGCAGTTCTGGCACGCCTGGCGCCCGTTGTGGGGGCGCGAGAGGATCGCCATCGGCGCGGGGAACGGATGCCAGCCGAGCTTCTTCGCCGCGCGCTCGAAGAGAATTCCCGACGATTTCACGGGGAGCGGCGGGACAGGATACGGCTTCGAACGGCGTGGCTCTCCCCATCCCCCCGCCTCCCCCGAGACACCGATTTCCCAGTCGACTTTCGTGTAATACGGCTCCAACTCGTCGTAGGTGATGGGCCAGTCGGCGAGTTCGGCGCCGGGAATCGCGCCGAGTCGCGAGCGCTCGTTGAAGTCGACCGGGCGCAGGCGCCAGAAATTGGCGGTGAAGTGCACGCTGCTCCCGCCCACGATGTGCGCCCCCCACACGGCGTCCTTCTTGAACTTCGCAACCTCGTCGGGCGTCTGGCGCCAGGTGACTGGCGTCTTGGCGCCGATGTAGTTCTGGAAAAAGTACTTGTATTCGTCGTGCTCGAACTGCTGTGGCGAGAGGCGCGGGCCGCGCTCGAGTACAACAACGGAATAGCCGGCGGTCGACAGTTCCTTGGCGAGGATCCCGCCAGCTGCACCGGAGCCGACGATCACGAAGTCGACGGTCGACGAGAGCGGATACTTCGCCGTGGGTTGCTGGTTCATGGCTCAGCGCCCTCCTTGCTTGGCCGCTTCGGCGTCGTAGTAGCCAAACGGCGGCGTGTAGGCGGGGCGATGCTCGAAGCCGAGGATCTTCCAGCCAACGCCCCCCTGGTTTCCGCCATAGCGTGGATCGGCGAACATCCCGACCATCGTGAGGTAGCGGACCCCCTGGAAGAACTCGCTCTTCTCGATGTCGGTGAGGATGGCGTCCTGCTGCGCTGCGGAAAGCGCCGAGAACTTCGCTCCCGCCTTGCTCCTGGCGGCGCGCGCGCCGAGGTCGGCGAGTCCCTTTCGCAGGTCTGGGAGGACCTGCTTCTCGAAGCCGCCGAGCGCCTGGTCCATGAAGTGAATCACCCCGGCTTCCTTCGCACCGGGAGTGTCGGTCGTCGGCATGATTCGCTCGGCCATCGCCTCGAGCTCTGTCGCTTCGGCGGCCGTGAGCGTGCGGAATGCCGGACGTGGAGACTGCTGCGCGGCGTTGGTGGAATGGGCGAGCGCTTCGCCCACCGCTGTCCAGTCGCTGATGAGCCACGCCGCACCGACTCCGGCGGCAGTGGCAACGAATGACCTGCGCGATGTGCTCATCCGCGAGGGGGGGTGGCAGATGATGGGAGCGCGACGGCGTCGCGGTATCGCTCAACATGCCGGTCCTCGTCGTACAGTCAAGAAGCGTCGCCCGCCAGCTCGAAGCGCTTCCCGCTTCGGCGACCGCTCCGTAGAATCGACGGGCGGCGCGTGAGGCGGCTGATGTCACGCTGCCGTCGACCGCCCGCTCCCTTTCCTTCTTCGAGGCCGAATTTCCGAGGTGATGCGATGACCTCGTACGACTACCTGATTGTTGGTGGCGGGATGACCGCCGACGCTGCAGCGCACGGCATTCGCGAGGTCGACCCATCGGGGACGATCGGGATGCTCGCCGCCGAAGCGCACACGCCGTACAACCGCCCCCCACTCTCCAAAGGGTTGTGGAAGGAGGAGGGCGAGGAGGGGCTGTGGCGCCCCACCTCATCGACGGGAACAACGGTGCATCTGGGGCGGCGCGGCGTGCAGCTCGACAGCGCTACCCGCACGGTGACCGACGACGCCGGGGAGCACTACCGCTACGGCAAGCTCCTGTTGGCCACCGGCGGCACCCCTCGACGACTGGAGCACGCCCCCGATGGGGTGATCTACTTCCGTACCCTCGACGACTATCGCGCGACGCATCGCCTGGCGACCGAGGGAAAGCGCTTCATCGTGATCGGTGGCGGCTTCATTGGATCGGAGGTGGCCGCTGCCGTGCGCATGCAGGGGTGCGAGGTGAGCATGGTGGTCCCCGAAGCGGGGATCGGGGCACGCGTCTTCCCCGCCGATCTCGCCCGCTTCGTGGCGCGCTACTACCGGGAGAAGGGAGTTGTTGTCCACCTCAACGACAGCGTGAATCGCATCGCCACGGGAGAACGCGGTGGATACGCCGTGGGGGTGAAGACTGCCGGCCCGCTCACCGCCGATGCAGTAATCGCCGGACTCGGCATCGTGCCTAACGTGACGCTTGCCGAGCAAGCCGGGCTCACGGTGGACAATGGGATCGTGGTCGACGAGCAGTTGCGTGCCGGCAACGACACGATCTTTGCAGCTGGCGATGTGGCGCGCTTCCACAACCCGGCGCTGGGGACGCGCATGCGGGTGGAGCACGAAGACAATGCCAACACGATGGGGAAGATCGCCGGGCGCAACATGGCCGGTGCCGGCGAGCGCTACGACCATCTCCCGTTCTTTTACTCCGACCTCTTCGACCTTGGCTACGAGGCGGTCGGTGACGTCGATGCGCGCCACGAGACGGTGGCCGACTGGAAGGATCCCTTCCGCGAAGGTGTGGTCTATTACCTCGACGGCGGGCGCGTGCGCGGTGTGCTCCTGTGGAACACCTGGGGGCAGGTCGACGCGGCGCGCGCGCTGATCGCCCAGCCGGGGCCGTTCTCACCCGCCGACCTCAAAGGACTGTTGCCGGAGTAACCGGAAACAAGACGCCCCGCTCCGAACGGCGGAGGCGGGGCGTCAAGGCACTAACTGCTAACGGCCGATCGCTGCCTCGGCACGCATCGCGTCAACCACCCGCGATCGCCCCTACCACCATGAACGGCTCCCTCCCCTCCGCAATCGCCGCGGGGAGCGGGGTCTCGGGCGGCTCGTGCGACAGGTCTTCCTCGCACACGAAGTACCGCAGGAACGGTCGCCGCTTGAGTGTCCCGTGATCGCGAATCGTCCCGCGCAGCACGGGATACTCCGCCTCCAGCGCGTCCAGGATCGAGCTCGCCGAGACCTCCCCGTCGACCGCGACCGAGACCTCGGCGCCAACCTTGGCGAGGTTGCGCAGGTGATAGGGGAGGACGACGCGGATCATGCGAGCGTCTGCGTTTCGACCGACAGCACCGCAGGAAGGTCGCGCACGATCGCCTGCCAGCTGTCGCCCGAGTCTGCGGAAGCGTAGACCTGACCGCCGGTCGTCCCGAAGTACACGCCGCACGACGGGAGCCGGTCGACCGCCATCGCGTCGCGAAGGACGTTCACGTAACAATCCTCCTGCGGGAGCCCGTTGGTGAGCGCTTCCCACTCGGTGCCGCCGGTCTTGCTGCGATAGACGCGGAGCTTGCCGTCGGGCGGGTAGTGCTCGGAGTCGCTCTTGATCGGCACGACGTACACCGTCTCGGGGTCGTGGGCGTGCACTTCCACTGGGAAACCGAAGTCGCTCGGGAGGTTCCCCGAAATCAACTCCCAGTTGTCGCCGGCGTCGTCGCTCCGCATCACGTTCCAGTGGAGCTGCATGTACACGCGGCTCGGCTTCGCGGGGTTGATGGCGAGGTGGTGCACGCAGAAGCCGACTTCGACGTTGGGGTCGGGAAGGTACTTCGACTTGAGCCCCTTGTTGGCCGGCTTCCAGGTGGCGCCGCCATCATCGGAGCGGAAGGCACCGGCCGCCGAGATGGCGATCGTGATGCGCTGCGGATCTACAGGGTCGAGGATGATGGTGTGGAGCCCGAGTCCGCCGGCACCCGGCTGCCAGCGGTTGCCGCTCGCGTGGTTGCGGAGACCGGGGAGTTCCTGCCACGACTTGCCGCCGTCCGTGGAGCGGAAGAGCGCGGCATCTTCCACGCCGGCGTAGACCGTGTCGGCATCGCGGAGGCATGGCTCGATGTGCCAGACGCGCTTGAACTCCCACGGGTGCGGTGTCCCGTCGTACCACTGGTGCGTCCCGGTTTCGCCGCTGTAGGGGAACTCGTTCCCGACCGGCTCCCACGTTTTTCCGCCGTCATCGGAGCGCTGCATGATCTGCCCGAACCATCCGCTGGTCTGCGAGGCGTAGATGCGGTTCGGGTTCACCGGCGAGCCCTTCATGTGGTAGATCTCCCACCCGCCGAAGAAGGGGCCGCTGACGTCCCACTTCTTGCGCGCCTCGTCCGACTCGAGGACGAAGCCCCCTTTCTTCGTACCGACCAGCACGCGCACACCGCTCATCATCGCCTCCTGGGTGAACCTTCGAGAAACCATCCCGCGCGCGCGGCGCCCGCCGTCGGAGGGGACTGGTCGTGGGTTGTCAGCAGCTTCTGGCTCGACTTTGACTGCACTCGCGTGAAAGACTCATCGGTCGTTCGGCGATTCGTCGCCCAGCCCCTGCTCGGAGCGGCGGCGGGCCAGGTTACTTGCCGTCGCCGAGGAGGGGGCGGAACTATCGATCCGCTTGACGGGGGCGTCAATACTGTGGCGCGCTACGACTCGCTGGCGCAGCAGTCGGATCAGGAACGGTTCGTCCCGCCCTTATTCGCGGACTCAGCGGTCAAGAGCATTTTTACCGCAGAGTCCGCGGAGAACGCGGAGGAGGAACGTCTCAGACGCAGCGACCGACCGCTTTCTCTGTGTCCTCGGTGACCTCTGTGGTGAAGAGCTTTTTTACCGCGGAGTCCGCGGAGTCCGCGGAGTCCGCGGAGGGGTAGCGGCGACGGCGCGGGTGCTGGCTTTTTTTCCAAACAGTTTTGTGAACAAACTTCTTGTTCTCGATGTCTCGGGGCGCCCGAACTGCGACGTCGAGGTAAGTGTGCGCGGGGCAAGAAGCGCAGGTCGGCACCCCTCCGCGGACTCCGCGGACTCTGCGGTTCAAATGTTTTCCTGATCATGGTCGGGTTCGCTCGTCGGTAGTCCGCTCTCTCCCTGAACAATCCCAAATGCGCGCAACCTCAGCTCGCCGCCAGCTCCATCTCATCCTTGCATGCGTCGGCGCACTCGCTGCTCCGCTGGCCGCCGGCGCCCAGACGCGCCCCGCCATCACCGACGCCCTTCGCCCGTTCGTGAGCGTCGACGCCCCAATAGTCGCGCTCACGCACGTCACGCTCATCGACGGAACGGGGGCCGCGCCGAAACAAGACCAGACGATCGTGATCGACGGCGCGCGCATCGCCGAGGTCGGCCCATCGGCCAGCACACGCGTCCCCGCTGGTGCCCGCACGATCGACCTCGCGGGGCACACCGTGTTCCCCGGACTGGTGGGACTGCACGAGCACACGTACTTCGGCGGCGTGAAGCGCATCACCGAGATGAGCACCTCGGGACCGCTCCTGTATCTCGCCTTTGGAGTGACGACGGCGATGACGGCGGGGAGCATGCTCCCGTACCAGGAACTGGCGATGAAGAAGGCGGTGGACGCCGGTCGCATCCCCGGCCCCAACTTCCTCATCACCGGCCCCTACCTCGACGGTGCAGCATCGCGCAGCACGAACGCGCGCGCCCTCGCCACTCCCGAAGAAGCGACGCGCGTCATCGACTACTGGGCCAAGGAAGGCGCCACCTGGGTCAAGGTGCAGGGGACGATCTCGCGCGCGATGCTGGCGAGCGTGATCAAGGCGGCGCACGCCCGTGGCGTGAAGGTGACGGGGCACCTTTGCTCGGTGACCTTCGGCGAGGCAAGCGCGCTGGGGCTCGACGCGCTGCAACACGGCTTCATCACCGCGAGCGACTACGTCCCCGGGAAGCGCCCCGACGTCTGCCCGCCGGAGAACATGCACATCCAGACCGACGTCGACGTGACCAGCGACGCCGTGCAGCAGTCGATTCGCGCGATCGCCAGGCGCGGCACCGCCGTTGTGTCGACGCTCGCCGTCTACGAATCGTTCTCCCCTGAACGCTTCCATCCCGACACCGGTGGGATGGCGATGCTCGATCCCGAGGTGCGGCGCGAAGTGGAGCAGAACTACGCCAACATCGCCAAGGGAGGACTGATCGTCACCGACGGACTCCTCAAGAAGATGATGCGGTGGGAGCGCGACTTCGTTGCAGCTGGCGGCCTCCTCGGCGCCGGCTCCGATCCCTGGGGGACCGGCTTCTTCCCCGGCTTCGGCGACCTGCGCAACTACGAGATGCTCCGTGAAGCCGGCTTCTCGACGCCCGAGTCGTTCCAGATCATGACGCTCAACGGGGCGAAGATCCTCGGGATGGACAACGACGTCGGCGCGGTGACGATCGGTCGACAGGCCGATCTGGTGGTGGTCGAAGGCGACCCCGCCACGCGCGCCACCGACATCTACAATGTCCGCACCGTCTTCCGAGGCGGGATCGGCTTCGACTCGGCGAAGCTTCGCGATGCCGCGACGGGGTTGATCGGGGTGCGCTGACCTCCCGAACTGCACTCCCTCTGACGAGTTCGCATTTCGCCGATAGCTTTTCGCACCACCGGCTGGAGGGAGCGTCGCTACCACAAGACATGATCGACCGTCTGGCGGAGCACCGGACGCTGCAGGGGACGCCGAGGCCCGAGCTCGAGTGGCTGCTCGCCCACGGGGAGTTCCGGTCGTATCCGGCCGGCACCGTACTCGTGGCGAAGTCGGAGGTGACCGCTGAGATGTTCGTCCTGCTCACCGGCTCCGTGGCGGTCCATTTCGGCCACGGGACGGGGCGCATTCACAACCTGGAAACGAGCGCGGGTGAGCTCGCGGGATTCCTCCCGTTCTCGCGCATGGTGAAACCGCCCGGCGATGCGGTGGCGGTCGGGCAGACGGACGTCTTCGTCGTCCACCGCGATCATTTTTCCGAGTTGATCCGCGAGTGTCCGGTGATCACGGGCAAGCTGGTGCACGCGATGATCGATCGGGCGCGCATGGCCGCGGCGATGGTCTGGCAAGACGAGAAGATGATGTCGCTCGGACGACTCGCTGCCGGCCTCGCCCACGAGCTCAACAACCCGTCGGCAGCAGCGGTACGGAGCGCCAAGCACCTGGGCTCCGCGATCGCCGATGTGGGCGCTGCCGCGTACGCACTCGGCCGCGAGAAGCTGAGCGAGGCGCAGTTTGCGCACGTCCAACAGCTAATGGCTGATTGCATGCGGGGCACCGGTGCGCAGCGACTGGCGCCCCTCGCGCTCCTGGATCGGGAGGATCAGATCACCGAATGGCTCGAGGCCTGCGGCGCGGACCCATCGCCCGCGACCGCACTGGCGAGCGCCAACGTCACCGTCGACGTGCTGGACTCGATAGCCAGCGCCCTTCCACCCTCGGCGGTAGAGCCGACGCTTCGCTGGATCGCGGCCAGTTGTGCGGCGCGTTCCAACGCGATGGACGTGGAAGGCGCGAGCATTCGCGTCGTCGACCTCATCGATCGGCTCAAGCGCTTCACGAACATGGACCGCACGGCGGCGCCGCATCCGATCGATGTCGCCCAGGGACTCGCCGATACGGTCGCGGTGTTGGCCGGACGCGCGGCGGGGAGAGCGGTGACCATTCGGATGGACATTGGCGCTGACCTCCCCCTCGTCGTGGCGCACGCCGCAGATCTCAATCAACTCTGGTCCAACCTTCTCGAGAACGCGATCGATGCGGCGCGCCCTGGCGGGGAAGTCATCGTCAGCGCGACGAACGAGACGCGAGGAGTCGCTGTGCGCGTGATCGACGACGGTGCGGGTATCTCACCCGACGTGGTGGCGCGAATATTCGACCCGTTCTTCACGACAAAAGGCGTCGGCCAGGGAATGGGGATCGGACTCGACATCGTGCGGCGCATCGTGCACATGCACGACGGCGAGATCGAAGTGGATCCGCGTCCTGGCCGCACGGAGTTCTGCGTGCTCCTTCCGACGAGGGGTGGTCGCGAGGGAACGCATCCGTGAGGGCGATGCTCCTCGAAGAGGCGCGGACTCCGTTGCGGCTGGCGGAGATCGCGATCCCCACGGCGCACCGTGGCCAGGTGCTCGTGCGCGTGCACACCTGCGCCGTGTGCCGCACCGACCTGCACGTGGTCGACGGCGAGCTTCCCGATCCAACGCTCCCGCTCGCCCCGGGGCACGAGATCGTCGGCACCGTCGTCGCGCATGGGGAAGGCGTCGACACACCCGCGCTGGGGACGCGCATCGGCATTCCATGGTTGGGGTGGACGTGCGGCGCCTGCGAGTACTGCGAGACCGGGCGCGAGAATCTCTGTGCGCAGGCGCGCTTCACCGGCTACACGCTCCCCGGCGGTTATGCCGAGTACGTGGCGTGCGATGCGCGGTTCTGCTTCCCCATTCCCGAGGCATTCGACGATGTCGGGGGCGCGCCGCTCCTCTGCGCCGGCCTGATTGGCTATCGCGCGCTGCGTATGGCGGGCGACGCGCGACGCCTCGGGATCTATGGGTTCGGCGCGGCGGCACACATCGTCGCGCAGGTGGCGCGCTGGGAAGGGCGAGAGCTGTTCGCCTTCACTCGGCGCGGCGATGCACAGGCCCGTTCATTCGCGCGATCGCTCGGCGCGGCGTGGGCGGGAGCATCCGACGAACTCCCCCCCGAGCCGCTCGACGCGGCGATCATCTTTGCACCTGTCGGCGCGTTGGTGCCGCTGGCGCTGCGCGCGGTAGCGCGTGGCGGGACGGTGGTCTGCGGCGGAATCCACATGAGCGACATCCCCGCGTTTCCGTACGACCTGCTCTGGGGAGAACGGGTGGTGCGATCGGTGGCGAACCTCACGAGGAGCGACGGACTCGAGTTTCTCGAACTCGCGGGGCGCATTCCAGTGACGTGTGCAACGGTGGAGTATCCGCTCGAACAGGCGAACGAGGCGCTGGCTGACCTGCGTGCGGGGCAGCTCGCGGGGGCGGCGGTACTCCGCGTAAAGAGATAGTCGCACCACGCGTCGGCGATCTCCGCGATCTCCGCGCGCAACGCGCCCAACGCGCCCAACGCGCCCAACGCGCCCAACGCGCCCAACGCGCCCAACGCGCCCAGCGCGCCCTCTGCGCGCAATGCGCGCAATCCGCCCAATCCGCCCAATCCGCCCAATGCGCCCAACACTTCTCGTCGCACCCCGTCCCAAGCGTGTCGAACACGCCCAACTTCTCCGCGGACTCCGCGGACTCCGCGGTGAAAAGCTATTCAACCGCGGAGAACGCGTCCCGGTGCGTCGCCCACCCTTGCCAACACTCTGACCACTCCAAACGTTGGTGCGAGGCTGCGCTGCTGGCGCCGCCGCTAGCGCGTCCCCCCCTCGCCCAAACGCCATGCGCTTCCTCGCCGCCACGCGTCGCATTGCGATGACGCTGCTCTTCGCCGTCGCGTCGCCACTCTTCGCCCAGCGCCCCACCACTGCGAACGACACGTCCCGTTGGGACGTTACCGCCGCCCGCGGCACCACGCGCGACATCGACTTCTCGACGAGCGAGGGGACCTGGATGTCGGCCGACCTCTCCCCCGATGGAAGCTGGATCGTCTTCGACCTCCTCGGCCACGTGTATCGAATGCCGAGTGCCGGCGGCACCGCGACGGTGCTCACGCAGAACAGTGGCGTCGCGCTCAACTTCCAGCCGCGCATCTCGCCCGACGGACAAACGATCGCCTTCATCACCGACCGCAAGGGGCAATACAACCTTTGGGTGATGAACGCCGACGGTTCGAATCCGCGCGCGGTCTTCACGGATCTCAATGCGACGGCGTTCGAGCCGGCGTGGACGCCGGACGGTCGGTTCATCGTTGTGCGCAAGGGAGGGCGCGGCGGCGGCGGTCCCGCGCCGGTCGGCGGCTTGTGGATGTACCACAAGGACGGTGGCGCCGGCGTCCCTCTCGTCGCGCCGGGGAGCGGCGGCAACAATGGAGCACCGGCGTGGCCGTCGGTCTCCAATGACGGAAAGTATCTCTATTACCAGGTGTCGATGGATGTGGACGGGCGCGAGCCGCTCGGCGGCGCGTTGCAGCTGCGGCGCTTCTCGTTCGATGGCGGGGAGATCGTCGACATCACCGCCGGCGAGACGGGGAGCGCGGCCGCTGGCCGTTTCTCGAGCGGCGGTGCAGCGGCTCCCGAGATATCACCCGACGGGCGCTGGCTCGCCTTCGCCCGCCAGATCCCCGACGGGACGCTCGAGTTCAAGGGGCATCGCTTCGGCCCGCGCACCGCGCTCTGGCTCCGCGACCTGCACACCGGCGCCGAGCGTCTGGTGATGGACCCGATCGAGCCGATGGCGGCGAGCGGGTCGAAGACGGTGGGGATCCTCCCGCGCTACAAGTGGACAGCCGACGGCAAGTCGATCCTCATCACGCAGGGCGGTAAGCTGCGCCGCCTCGACGTCGCCACGCGCAACGTCTCGACCATTCCCTTCACCGCAACCGTGCATCGGACGTTGTCGCAGATGGCGCGCAACGAATTCCGGATCTCCGACGGTCCGGTGACGGCGAAGTTCTTCCGCTGGCCGTCGTCGAGCCCCGACGGGAACCGCATCGCGTTCCAGGCGGTGGGGCGCGTGTACGTGCAGGAGGGAGCGAGCGGCGCGCCCAAGCGCGTGACGCCGACGTCGTTCTCCCCGCTGGAGTTCGCCCCGGCGTGGAGTCCCGACGGCCGTTTTATCTCGTTTGTCACCTGGGACGACACCGGGCGCGGGCACGTGTGGAAGGTCGCATCGACCGGCGGTACGCCGCAGCGCCTCTCGCGAGAGCCGGGGGACTATACCGACCCGACGTGGACCGCCGACGGAAAGCAGGTGATCGTCGCGCGTGGCGACGGCGCCACCGCGCGCGGGCGCACGATGACGCACAACGTCTGGTTCGACATCGTCGCCTTCGATGCGATGGCAACGGCGACCGGAGACACTGGACGCGCGATCGCGATGATCAATCGCCCGACCGGGAGTTCCATCGGCGGTGAGGCGCGCCGTCAGCTTCCCCGCCCGTCGGTCGGCCCCGAAGGGCGCGTCTTCTGGCCCGAGGAACGCGCCGGCGAAGGATGGCGCGGCGGCGGCGGGACCGTGCTTCGCTCGGTGCGCCTCGATGGCACCGACCCGCGCGACCACCTCGCCTTCCCCAACGCGGACGAAATCATCCCGTCGCCTAACGGGGCCTTCGTCGCCTTCCAGGAAGGGGACAACGTCTACGTCTCGCCTCTCGTGTGGGGCGGGATCGGCTCGGCGACGCAGCGCGTGGAGAAGCGCCGCGGGCAGCTCCCGGTCACCCAGCTCACGCGCGACGGCGGGCTCTTTCCGCGCTGGCGCAACGACAGCACGCTCGAGTATTCGAGCGGCGCCGCGTACTATGTGCACCACGTGCGCACCGGGAAGACCGACACCCTCAAGTTGCAACTGACGGTGCCGCGTGCCCTCCCCACGGGCACCGTCGCGCTTACCGGGGCGCGCATCATCACGCTCAACAAGCGGCAGGTGATCGAGAACGGGACGATCGTGGTGAAGGGGAGCCGCATTACGTGTGTAGGGGAGTGCAGCACGACCGGCGTGGACCGCGTGGTCGACGTGGCGGGGAAGACCATCATCCCCGGGCTGGTCGACATGCACTCGCACCACTACCGCGAGTGGCGCGGGATGCGCCCGCGGCACGACTTCGAGCAGGCGATCTACCTGGCGTACGGCGTCACGACGACGATGGACGTCTCGATGTACAGCCAGAACATGTTCCCGACGGCCGAGCTCATCGAGGCGGGCGAGATCATCGGGCCGCGCGGTTTCAGCACCGGCGACAACATCACCGCAGGGGACGCCGCGCGCGCCAACGAGATCAACAACCCGCGCGATGCGTTGGCGATGGTGCGCAAGATGGCCGACTGGGGCGCCACCGGGATCAAGCAGTACGCGCAGCCTCGACGCGACCAGCGCCAGTGGACCGCCGAAGCGGCTCGCACCGTCGGGACCAACCTCACCTCCGAAGGCGGCTTTTTCTTCGAGGACCTCGGCTTCATCATGGACGGGCAGACGGGGTGGGAGCACGCCTTCAGCGAAGTCCCCATGTACTCCGACGGCGCGAAATTCCTCGGCAAGGCAGGGGCGACGTACTCGCCCACGCTCGTCGTCGCAGGCCCAGCGGCGTGGAGCATCGAGTACTGGTTCGGCGAGTCCGACGTCTGGAAGGATCCCAAGCAGCGCCTCTGGTTCCCGTGGCGTGCGCTCGTCCCGCCCACGCGCACGCGCATGCTGCGACCGGCGACCGACTACTCCTTCCCCTTCATCGCCCAGGCGATGGCCGACATCATCGCCGAAGGTGGTTGGGGGGCGCTGGGGAGCCACGGCGAGCACCACGGCCTCGCGCCGCACTGGGAGCTGTGGATGGGGGCGTCGGCGTTAGGCAACCATGGAGCACTCGAGGTGGCATCGCTGCACGGCGCGCGCTTCCTCGGCGCCGACAAGGACCTGGGGAGCCTCGAGGTCGGGAAGATCGCCGACCTGATCGTGCTCAACGCCAACCCGCTCGACAACATCCGGGCAACCGCCGACGCGAAGTTCGTGATGAAGGGGGGGACGCTCTACGACGCGATGTCGCTCGACCAGATCTGGCCGCGCGCCGTCCCGTTCGGCCCCAAGTACTGGGTGAACGACGATGAGTTGCAGACCGATACGAAGGGGACGGACACCTTCGACAAGCCGAAGCGACCGTAGACCAGTTACGGCGAAGTCGGCAGGCGCGGGAGGGGGCGCGAGCGGAGGGGAGTTCCCTCTGCTCGCGCCCTTCGCGTATCGCGCGTAGCGACACCGTATCTCGTTCCCATGTCGACTCGCCCCGGCGCGCCTCGCGCCTCCGTGCCCCCGCGGTAGATTGCGGGAGCGGTCGACGATGGTGACCGCGCCGACTCTCCGCCCTCGACAACCCATGCGTTTCCTTCGAGCCGCCCTCGTTTTCCCGGCCGTCGCGCTGGCGTCGCCGCTCCTCGCACAATCCGGCGCCGCCCCCAAGCCCTACCAGTTCACCGTGGAGGACTACGCGCGCGCCGAGCGCTTCCTCGGGCAGACCACGTTCCCTCTGGTCTCGGGAACCGCGGGACGCCCGACCTGGCTCGACGACGGTCGCTTCTGGTATCGCGCGACGACGCCGGGGGGCGGTGGCGCGTTCTTCCTCGTGAATCCGGCGAAGAAGTCGCGTACGCCAGTCTTCGACCAGGCGAAGCTCGCCGCGGCGTTAGGCACGGCGACCGGACGGACGATCGACGCCGATCGCATCCCCCTCCAGTCGTTCGACCTCACCGCCGACGGGAAGACGCTCACGTCTACGATGGGCGGGAATCGCCTGAGCTGTGACCTCGTCGCCTACAGCTGCACGGCGACTGCCGCACCGGCGATTCCGGCCAACAGCAGCGTCTCGCCGGACGGGAAGAAGGCCGTCTTCATTCGCCAGTACAACCTCTGGTCGCGCGACCTGGCCACGGGCGCCGAGACGCAGCTCACCACCGACGGCATCAAGGACTTCGGCTACGCGACCAACAATGCCGGCTGGGTGCATAACGACAACCCGGTCGGGACCTGGTCGCCGGACTCCAAGGCCTACGCGACCTTCCAGCACGACGGGCGCGGGGTGCGCGACATGTACCTCGTCACCACCAACGTCGGCAATCCCAAGTTGGACGCCTGGAAGTACCCGATGCCCGGCGACAGCGTGATCTTCCGCGTGTCGCGGGTGATCGTCCGCTTCGATGACGGTGGAGCGCCCAAGCTCGTACGCCTCCAGATGCCCCCCGACGCCCACCGCTCGACGGTGAGCGACCACATCGCCTGCGGACTCGACATCTGCGACGTACAGTGGGTGGCCGGCGGCTCACAGCAGCTTTCGTTCATCTCCAGCTCGCGCGATCACAAGCAGGCCTGGTTCCGCATCGCCGACGCCAACACGGGCGCGGTTCGCACGGTGCTCGAGGAGAAGAGCGCCACGCAGATCGGCGATGCGGGACATCCGCAGGACCTCTTCCGCGCCCTCCCGGCGACGAACGAGTTGATCTGGTGGTCGGAGCGCGACAACTGGACGCATCTCTACCTGTACGACCTCACGACCGGGACGCTCAAGAACCGCATCACCACCGGCGACGGCAACGTCTCGGGCGTCCTCCGCATCGATGAGAAGGCGCGGCAGATCTGGTTCACTGCCAATGGGCGCGAGACCGGGCGCGATCCGTACTTCAACCACTTCTACCGCATCGGATTCGACGGGCAGGGGCTGACGCTCCTCACCCCCGAGGTGGCCAACCACACGGTCTCGCTTGCACCCGACGGACGTTGGTTCGTCGACACCTACTCGACGCCCGACACGCCGCCGGTCACCGTCCTGCGCGACCGCAACGGAAAGTTGGTGCAGACGCTGGAGAAGGCCGACATCTCGCGCCTCGTGGCGAGCGGGTGGCGCCCGCCGGTGCCGATCCGGATGAAGGCGCGCGATGGCGCGACCGACATCTACGGGCTGATGTACCTCCCGTCGACGCTCGACACGACCAAGAAGTATCCGATCATCAACCACATCTATCCCGGCCCGCAGTCGGGGAGCGTGGGGCCGCGCTCGTTCGTTCCGTCGCGCGGCGACAACCAGGCGCTGGCCGAACTGGGCTTCGTGATCGTCGAGATCGACGGGATGGGGACCCCCGATCGCTCCAAGTCGTTCCACGACTACTACTACGGGCGCATGGGGGACAACACGATCCCCGACCAGGTCGCCGGCATGAAGGAGTTAGCCCAGCGCTACCGCTACATCGACATCGACAAGGTGGGGATCTGGGGGCACTCGGGGGGCGGCTTCGCGACCGCGTCGGCGATGTTCCGCGCCCCGGACTTCTTCTCGGTGGGGATCGCCGAGTCGGGGAACCACGACAATCGCAACTACGAGGATGACTGGGGAGAGCGCTACCAGGGACTCCTCACCAAGAACGGGCCGAGCGACAACTACGCCGCCGAGGCCAACCAGACGGTTGCGGCGAACCTGAAGGGGAAGCTCTTCCTCATCCACGGGATGATGGACGACAACGTGCCGCCGTACAACACGGAACTCGTGGCCGACGCCCTCATGAAGGCGGGGAAGGACTTCGACCAGATCATGCTCCCGCACGCGCGCCACGGCTACGGCGTCGACTCCAACTACATCATGCGCCGCCGGTGGGACTACTTCGTGACGAACCTGCAGGGGAACATCCCGCCCAAGGAGTACCAGATCGGGAAGCCGCGCGTGGTGCCGTGACCGATCGCGGAACTTGACGCATGACACGACGGGCGCCTCGCGAGGGCGCCCGTTCTGTCAACTGAACCGCATCCAGACGGTCGACGAGACGACGGTGTCGGGGACGCGCGGTCGTTGCGAGAGAACGGCGGCGAACTCGTGCTGCAACGCGGTCACCCCTTCGCCCTGACGCGATGCCGGCAGGTGCAATTCGAGGGCGAGAGTGTCGACCCGCGCGAGCGCTTCGGCGTTGCGCGCGATCCCCCACTCGGCTCCTTCACAGTCGAGCTTGAGGAAGGCGCAGCGCTCGATGGCGTGGCGCGCGAAGACATCGTCGAGCGTGACGCACGCTACCGATTCGCGCTTCCACCCCTGCCCCTCGAGCGCCTGCTTCCCCGACTCCGGCAGCATCGCGCTCGCGCCGGCGGTCTGCACCTCGGACCACATCAGTTCGAGCGTGCCGCGTTCGCCCGCGACCGCCGCCTGCACCGCCTCGACATTGGCGACCTGGTTTGCGGCGAGATTCTCCTGCAACCGCGCGTAGTTGCTGGAGGAGGGCTCGTAGGCGATGACGCGGGCCAGCGGGTTGAGCTTGGCCACGACGATGGAGACCGCACCGATGTGGGCACCGACGTCGACCACGACCTCGCCAGCTGCAAATCGACGGTCACGCAATCCATACATCCCCTGCCCGAACTCCTCGAGGACGAGCGCGGGCATCCCCGACCCCGGTACGTCGCGCAGGGTGATGCGGTGCGGCCCGATCCGGAAGATCACATGGCTCAGCGCGGGATCGCGCTCGACGGCGCGCCGAAAGTGAACCGCCGCCTCGGCGTATGCCTCCTTGAGCGCGAGGGAGCGCCCCATCTGCCAGAGTCCCTCGGCGTGATCGGGCTCGCGTTGCAGCAGCTCGTTGAGCGCCGTCGCGGCGCGCGCGTCTTCTCCCGCATCGATCGCCTCGGTGGCGCGTCGGAGAAGCGTGGCCGAATCGCGGGGTGATGTCATGCGCGCAAGCTTGCCGCGCGCCGAGCGATCGAGCAAGCGGGAGAAGCACGCTGCTCCACGCACGTCCCGCGATCCTTGACGCCCCCGCACGTCCAACCCAGCCTTGTGCGCGCCGAACTCCCGTCCCCCGTCTCCCGTCTCCCGTCGACTCTTCCATGCCCGCCACCACGAAAACGGTAGCCACCTACCTCGCCGCCCTTCCCGACGACAAGCGCGCCGCGCTCGAGAAGCTGCGCGCGACGATCAAGGGCGCGGCGCCCAAGGCGGAGGAATGCATCTCCTACGGCATTCCGGCGTTCAAGCTGAACGGGATGCTGGTTGGCTACGGTGCGACCGCGCGCCACTGCGCGTTCTACCTGATGAGCGCGCGCACCGTCGCAGACTTCGCCGACGACCTGGAAGGGTACGATACGAGCAAGGGGACGATCCGCTTTGCCGCGGACCGCCCCCTTCCCGTCTCCCTCGTGCGCAAGTTGGTCAAGGCGCGCATTCAGGAGAATGCCGGCTGACGCAGCCGGCGAACGCCGCTATTCGGTAAATGCCGTTACTGCGGCGTCGTGGGCTGGCCGTTCTTGAGGAGCCCGCAGGCGATGACCGACATGTCGCTCGCCGAGCGGTGCACGTTGACGACGTAGCTCGACGAATCGGTGGGGGCCACCGTCATCGTGGCGTCGCCCATGGCGTTACCGTCGGCCCCAACTGTCAACGGCTTGTAGGCGGACGCCGTCCCGATCGGCGGCCCCGCATTGTCACAGGTACCGGAGTGCACGTGCCACGGCAGGACATCGCCTTCCTTCGCACCGGAAATCGAGATGTGCGCCTTGGCCGACATGCTGTCGGTCGCCTCTACAGTCGCCATCCCCTTGACGGTGGAGCCGCCCGTCGGTTCGATATCGGCGCGCCACGTCCCGCCAGCCGCAACCGAGGCAAATGCGCCGGCCACGAGCCATGCGCTGAGCTTTGAAATCATGGACCTTCTCCTCCGCTTCTTCAATGAGGTGTATCGGCGGCTGGCGCGCGCTTCACGTCGCGCCGAGCGCTGCCGGAGGGGGCGGTGAGACCGGATGTACGCACGCCCCGCCTGTCGTTCTGTAGACCAAAGGTGGGCGCATTCCCGCCGCCGTTCCGTGACACACATCCCACGTTGCCAATCTTTTGTTGCGGACTCGTCAGGCGTGTCGACAATGACAAGCGGGCGCGTGCAGGAAGCACGCGCCCGAAGTGCAACAGTCCCTGACTCCTGCGAGCGAGGAGCGAACGCTACCGCACGACCGGGAGGATCAGCCGTGAGAGCTGCGTCGCTGTGTGGTGGATCGCGCTCTTCGCGACCTTCCAGGTGACCTCGTCGTAGTTGTTGCCGCCGGTGTTGAGGTTGCGGTCGAAGCGCGGGAAATCGGACGACGACACTTCCACCCTGAGGCGATGCCCCGCGGGGAGGAACCACGACGTCGCGTGCAGGTCGACCGGGACCTCGACCACCTTCCCCTTCTCCATGAAGCGCGGACGATCGAATCCCTCGCGATAGCGCACGCGGGTGATCCCTTCCTGCATGTTCATCGCGCGCCCGTCGGGGAAGACGTCGAGGAGCTTCACGGTCACGTCGGTGTCCTTTGCGTCGGAACTCAGGTAGAGCACGGCGCGCATGGGACCGGTCAGCTCGAGCCCTTCGGTGAGCGCATCGCCGGTGTAGACGAGCACGTCGGGACGCGTCTCGATGTCGGTGTTGTCGTACGAGCCCGGCTGGTCCTTGGGATTCCCGGTGCAGCAGATCGAACCGCCGCGCGATGGGACGGGATTGTCGGGATCATAGGTGAAGGTGTCCGCGCGCTCGCGCGCTGGCGGCGCGAGACTCAGGCGACCGTTTCCCGCCGCCGAGTTCGCCCCGCCGGCACTCCTGAGGTAGTACGGCACCTCTTTCATCCCGCGCACCGGCCAGGTGTCGGAACTCCGCCACTCGTTGCGCCCGAT
Organism: Gemmatimonadaceae bacterium; assembly: GCA_044225935.1. GTDB lineage: Bacteria > Gemmatimonadota > Gemmatimonadetes > Gemmatimonadales > Gemmatimonadaceae > SCN-70-22. The sequence continues at coordinate 12,454 of JBGAHX010000054.1, read as the reverse complement.
GACGTAGTACTGGAAGTGCGGCATTCCGTCGAGTGCACGCTCGTTGCCGCGGAGCCAGCGATCGAACCACTTGAGGTACGTCTCCCAGTAGTGCAGGCGCGCGTCGCCCACCGGGAGCGCCCCGACCATCGTCTCGCTCGACGCGCTCTCCGAGGCGCAATGCACCGTTGGGGAAATGATCGCGTACTGTCCGTTGCGCGCGCGATCGTTGAGGGCGTTGGCCTTGAAGAGTCCCGCGATCTCGAGCGCCTCCTGCGCCATGTCGAACCACGACGAGACATGCAGCGCCGCTACCGTCACGCTGTCGTTCGGTGCGAAATACCCTTGGGCGTCCCACCACGGATCGTCGGGCGAGCGTTCGAGAAAGTTCTTCCAGTCCCACGTCGGCGAACCGGCGCGATCGGGCATGTCGATGACCGGGAGCGTCTTGAAGAACGACGCGAGATCGACATTCGGCATCGGGCGCGCTCCCTTGTCGATCGACGCGAAGACCGGCATCCAGCCGAAGTTGATCGAGATGGAAAACGCGCCTCCCTCGACCGACCCCCAGAACTCACGCCGGCGCCCCACGCGTCCGATGTTGCCGCCAGCCGCCTGCGGAATCGCGGCGATGTGCCGGGGATGCCGCTGCTGCGCGGCGATGATCTGTCCCTCGCCGAGGTACGAGCAGCCGTACGTCCCGATGTTGCCCGTCGACCACGACTGTCCGCCGATCCAGTTGAAGACGTCGGTCCAATCGGTCATGTCGCCCTGGTAGACGTGGAACTCTCCCTCCGACGCGAACTTCCCGCGCACGTCCTGCACCACGACCGCGTACCCGTGCGACGCGAAGAAGTCCGCCGGCACCGTCGCACCCCGATAGGCAGACTTGTTGTAGGGGAGCCGGATGAGGATCGTCGGCAGGGCGCCGGTCACCCCCTTGGGACGATAGATGTCGGTCGCCAGCTTCACGCCGTCGCGCATCGGGATCATGATCGAGCGCTCGACCTCCACCTCGTACATCCCCTTGGGACGCGGATACGGCGGCTGCGCGCTTCCCTGCGCGTTTGCCGACGACGCGGCGACTCCGGTGGCAAGGATGGCCAGCGTTACAATTCGGCGGATGCGTTTCATGAAGTGCTCGGCGTTAGGCATGCGGGCGAAGCTGCGGGGGAGGACGGCGTGCATTCCACGCTCGTTTGCAAGGGGCGACTGCTGCAAAAGATCTTGAACCGCGGAGTCCGCGGAGGACTGCCGGCTCGAGCCTCTGTGTTGAATTCTTCTTCTCAAGGCACGACAACTACAAAAGAGATTGAACCGCGGAGTCCGCGGAGATCGCGGAGGGTGACCGACGAGAATTCAAGGCGGAGACGTGCAGAACCGCTCGACAATGCTCTCCGCGGACTCCGCGGACTCCGCGGTTAATAGCTCTTTTCTACAGCCTGGTACGCGCTCTAGAATCACCCATCAAAGAACGACTCGATCTCCCGCGTCGGCATCGCCTCCGCAAGCCTCCCGAACGTCCCATGCTCGGCGATCTCCTTCGCTGCCGCGACGAACCCCGTCCACGCAGTCCGCGCGAGCGCACCACCGACGCTGATGCGCCGCACGCCGATCGCCGCCAGCTCCGCAACAGTCGCGAAATCGGCATACACCAGCGCATTCACCGGCTTGGGCGCCACCGCGCGCACCACCTCGGCGATGTCGCTCACGGCGCGGAGTCCGGGAGCGTACAGACAGTCGGCGCCGGCGTCGGCGTAGGCGACGAGGCGTCGAATCGTCTCGTGCAGGTCGGGGCGCCCAACGATGAAGCCTTCGGAGCGCCCGGTCAGCAGGATGCCAGTCTCGCTGTGATCGATCGCCTGACGAGCGGCACGGATGCGGTCGACCGCGAGCGTGAAGTCGAAGAGCGGGTCGGTCGCGTCGCCCGTCGAGTCTTCCACGGAGAGTCCGGCGATCCCCGTCGTCGTTGCCGCGGCGACGTGGGTCTCGACGAATGCGGGGTCGGTGGCGAAGGCCCCTTCGAAGTCGGCGTTCACCGGGACGTCGACGCCGCGGGCGATGGTATCGAAGTGCCCGAGCGCCTCCTCGACCGTGACGTGATTGTCACGGCGGCCGAGCGTCCAGGCGAAGCCTGAGCTCGTGGTGGCCAGCGCCGGAAAGCCTAACGCCGCCAGCACCCGCGCGCTCCCCAGATCCCACGGATTGGGGATCACGAAGCATCCGCTCTCGTGCAGCTGACGGAATCGCTGGACGCGTGGCGAGGGGTGGGGCATGGGCGGTGAGGTGGCGGGTCCACGAACGTACGGCGGCTCGCGGATAAACTACCCGCGGTTCGCCCCCGCGCATCGGGGAACCGCCACCTCGTGAACCGGCGCTACCGCTGCGCCGCGCCCCCGCGCTCCAGCACGACGTACCGCCGCCCCAGCCACACGGTGAGCACCAGCCAAAGCGCCGAGAACGGAACCATGGTGAAGGCGAGCCCCGAGGCCCCCAGCCCGAAGACCGCCATCGCCGTGTACGACCACGCCCCCACCTGGTCGCCGACGCGATAGACGAAGGTGTCGCTGAAGTTCTTCGCCTTGTACTTGTCGGTCCGGGGGAGGACCGTGAACAGCGCCTCGCGCGCCGGACGCTGGATGGCAAAGTTCCCCGCCCGCCGCGCCACCTGGAAGCAGACGACGACCCAGAGAACCGGCGCCGCGCCTAACGCACCGAAGCCGATCAGGGTGAGGAGGGGGAGGAAGGCCAGCGCGAACCCGACCCCGAGCCACTTCATCACCCGCCCGGTGAGGAAGAGCTGGGCCAGCAGCGTGAGCCCGTTCACCGCGATGTCCATCGCGCCGAAGACCCGCGTTCGCTCGGCCGGATTGTCCTTGAAGACGCGCGCGACGATGTCGGCCTGCTGGAAGTAGAGGAAGGTCGACGAGATCGTGTAGAACATGATCAGCGACGCGATCCCGAAGAGGTACGGCGACGAGAAGACGTGCTTGATTCCGTCGAGCACCCCGCCCCCGATCACCTCCTTCGACGCATCCCGAGCGCCGGCCGCCCCCTCCGGCTCCCCCTCGGCCGCCGCCGCCGCGCGCATCGATTGCTCGTGCCGGTCGAGGATGCGAGACGCCTGCACCGCCAGCTCGATGATGAGCGCCGAGACGAGCATCAGGTTCACCGGCCCGAGCACGTTGATCAGCGTGGTGGTGATCGTCGCGCCAAGCATCGCACCGAGCGTCCCCCCTACAGCGACGAAGCCGAAAAGGCGCTTCCCCTGCCCCGGGCGGAAGACGTCGGTAATCAGCGACCAGAAGACGGAGACGACGAAGAGGTTGAAGACGCTCGTCCAGATGAAGAAGATGCGCCCCGCCCAGATCGCCTGCTTGGGATCCGCGCTCCGGAAGACGAGATAGAAGATGACGAGGTTGAGTATGAAGAAGCGGTACGCCCACGAGATGAAGGCCTGCCTCGTCAGGCGCGAGACGAGCGCGGTGTACAGCGGATGCGCGAGGAGCATCCCCGCCAGCGTCCCGGTGAAGAGCCAGGCCAGCTTCTCTGCTCCGCTCGCGGCGCCGATGTCGTCGCGAATGGGGCGAATGACGTAGTACGCACAGAGCACGAGGAAGTAGTACGCCGTCGACCAGAGCAGGACGGCCCCTTCGCCTTCGTGCGCCCCCACCGCATTCCGCAACCGGACCGACAAACCGCCCGAACCTGACATGTGTGTTCCAGGGTGAGTGATGGGACAGCGGGAACGACGGTGGTGTTCCTGTCAGCGACTGCGCTGCGGCGGCGGCGGGAGCTGGTCGACGAAATCGCTGATGCGCTTCCGCATCGCCTCGTCAGGCAGCCGCCCTACGCCGCCGGCAATGTTGTCGAGCATGTGCCGCGCCTGGCTCGTGGCCGGGGTCGTAGCGGTAATGGCGGGGTGTGAAACGACGAACTTGAGGAAGACCTGCGCCCAGGTCTTCGCGTCGAACTCGGCGGCCCACTCGGGAACCGGGCGATCCCCCACGCGGCGGAAGAGCGCGGTGCGCCCGAACGGCGCGTACGCCAGCACGGCGATCTTCCGTTCGCGCGCGAGGGGGAGGATCACCTCCTCCACATCGCGATTGTCGGCGGCGTAGTCGGTGCCGATGAAGTCGAGCGGCTCGTTGCGCATGTGCTGCACGAGCTCCCCGTACTGCTGCGGGAAGGTTGTCGTCACGCCGACGTAGCGAATGCGCCCTTCCTTCTTGAGCTGCTGCAGGATGGGGAGCTGCGTGGCGACGTCGCCGAGATTGTGCACCTGGATGAGGTCGATCTTCGGACGCTTGAGGATGGCGAACGAGCGCTCCAGCTGCGCCCGCGCAGCGGCCACATCGGCGCTCCCTCCGCCACGTCCCGCGACGTTGAGTTTGGTCGCCCAGAAGAATTTGTCAGCGACACCGAGCTCGTTCACGATCTCGCCCGCAACCTGCTCCGACGCGCCGTACCCGGGCGCCGTGTCGAACAGCGTTGCGCCGCGATCGGCCATTGCCCGAAAGACTTCCTTGAGCGCCGAGATCTCCTCGCTGCGCGCTACAGAGGCAAAGGTGGCCGAGCTTCCCAGTCCGATGACAGGGAGCATCTCGCCCGTGGCGGGAATGGCCTTCGTGACGATCGATCCCTGCTGCAGCGCCTCGAGCAGTCGCGGAGCCAGCGCCAGCGCGGCTCCCGTGCCGGCGGCGGAGCGGAGCCACGCGCGTCGGTTGATCATCGGTTCCTCCTGTGGTCGAGTCAGAAGACGGCTCGCGGGGGGGCGAGGAGAGCGACGTTCGGTGGGGATGTTCGGTGGGACGGTATAGTACGCATGCTCGGCACAGCTCGCTGCACGATGATGCATCGAGTATCCCGTCGCGGCGATGGGCGATCGCTGTATGCATTGTCACGATCGGGACCCGGGGACACATTGAGACGGTGGACCGGTCCAGGTCACCCGCTCCCACGTCGCCATGCCTCTCTATTCGATCCAGGTCAACGGTACGACGCGCCAAGTCGACGTCGATGCCGACACGAGACTCCTCTGGGTGCTCCGCGACATCCTCAACCTCACGGGGACCAAGTTCGGCTGCGGGATCTCGCAGTGCGGCGCCTGCACCGTGCACCTCGACGGCGCACCTGTGCGCTCCTGCGCGACGCGCGTGTCGCAGGTGGGAACGCGCGCGGTGACGACGATCGAGGGACTCTCATCGGCGGGCGACCATCCGCTGCAGAAGGCGTGGATCGCCGAAGACGTCCCGCAGTGCGGCTACTGCCAGTCGGGACAGATCATGTCGGCGGCCGCACTCCTCGCGAAGAACGGCGCGCCGAGCGATGCCGACATCGACGGAGCGATGGCGGGGAATATCTGTCGCTGCGGGACATACGACCGCATCCGCGCGGCGATCCACCGCGCCGCCAGGGAGGGTTGAGCCATGACATCCACTCGTCCCATCGACCGGCGCACCTTTCTCAAGGCGGGCGCCGTGGCCGGCGGCGGACTCCTCCTCATCGTCTACGCTCCCGAAGTCGGCGCGCTCGGCGCCGGGCGCGGACCGAACGCCGACGGCGACGGAGCGTTCGCGCCTAACGCATTCGTGAAGATCGATCCCGACGGCACCATCACCATCACTGTCGCCAGGTCCGACATGGGACAGGGCGTGCGCACCGCGCTCCCGATGGTCGTCGCCGACGAGCTCGATGCCGACTGGTCGAGCGTGCGCATCGTGCAGGCCGACGCGCACCCCGATCGCTTCGGGCGCATGATGACCGTGGGGAGCACGAGCGTGCGCAACGGCTCGTGGGATCCGCTGCGGAAGGCGGGGGCGGCGGGGCGCGAGATGCTCATCGGCGCGGCAGCGGCGCTTTGGAGCGTGAGCCCGTCGACGCTGCGCACCGAGCGCGGCCGCGTGCATCACGACGCCAGCAAGCGCTCGGCGAGCTACGGCGAGCTGGCCGAACGCGCGGCGACGATCCCAGTCCCGCAGGAGCCGACGCTCAAGAAGCCCGACGCCTTCTCGATCATCGGGACGTCTCCGTTGCAGCTGGACGTTCCCGACAAGGTGACGGGGCGGGCGCACTATGGCATCGATGCGCGTCCGGCCGGGATGCGCTTCGCGACCGTCGTGCATCCGCCGGTCTTCGGGAGCAAAGTGAAGTCGTTCGACGCCACCAAGGCGCGCGCCGTCTCCGGCGTGCGCGACGTCGTGCAGCTGACGACCGGTGTCGCGGTGGTCGCCGACCACACCTGGGCCGCCTTCCAGGGGGCGCGCGCGCTCGAGATCACCTACGAGAACGACGGCTTCACCGCCAGCAGCGACGAGATCTTCAAGTCGCTCTCGGCGCTCGCCGACGCGCCGGGGATCGAGGCGGCGCGCACGGGCGATGTAGACACGGCGATGGCCAAGGCGAGCGCGACGCTCGACGCCACCTACGAGGCGCCGTATCTCGCGCACGCCACGATGGAGCCGATGAACTGCACTGCCGACGTTCGCAGCGATCGCGTCGAGGTGTGGGCTCCCACGCAGAACCCGCAGGGAGTGCAGCAGGCGGCCGCCCGCTTCGCCGGTGTACCGCTCGACAAGAGCGTCGTGCACGTGCAGCTCCTCGGCTGCGGGTGGGGGCGCCGCTCCAGCACCGACTTCGTGCAGGATGCGCTCGAGACGTCGAAAGCGATCGGAGGACCAGTGCAGGTCGTGTGGACGCGCGAGGAAGACATGCAGCACGACTTCTATCGCCCCGCGGCCCACGTGCGCCTCACCGGTGGATTGAGCGCCGATGGCAAACTCGTCGCAGCGCGCGTGCGGGTCGCCGCACAACCCATCAGCGGCGGGCGCAATGGGATCGACAGCAACGCCGTTGCCGCCATCGCCGACACGCCGTACTCCATCCCCAACTACCACGTCGAGTACTGCAAGGCTTCCAACGAAGTGCCGGTCGGTTTCTGGCGCTCGGTGGGGCCGTCGCAGAACACCTTCATCTTCGAGTCGTTCATCGACGAACTCGCGGCACACGCCAAGCGCGATCCGGTCGAGTTTCGCCTGGAGTTGCTGGCAAACGATCCGCGCATGCATCACGTCCTCAAGCTCGCCGCCGAACGCGCGAAGTGGGGGAGCGCCGTTCCGGCCGGGCGTGCGCGCGGAGTCGCGCTCCTCAACGATCGCGGCGGACGCGTCGCCGAGGTGGCCGAAGTCTCGCTCGAGCGCGGGCGCATCCGCATCCACAAGGTCACGCTGGTCGCCGACTGCGGGCAGATCATCCACCCGCGCATCGTCGCCGCGCAGATGTCGGGCTCGGTCGTCGCCGGACTCTCGGCCGCGCTCTATGGCGAGATCACGATCGAGAAGGGGCGCGTGAAGCAGGGGAACTTCAACAACTACCGGATGCTTCGGATGGACGAGATGCCCGAGGTGGACGTCTTCGTCGTGCCGAGTCACGAGGAACCGGGGGGTGTCGGCGAACCCGGCGTTCCGCCGATCGCTGCCGCGGTGTCGAACGCACTCTTCACGCTGACTGGCGTGCGCGCGCGACGATTGCCGCTCAAGCCCGAGCTGTTCTCGCAGACGGTAGGGGCGCGTTAGGCACGGCGCGTTCATTCCGCGCCGGCGAGTTGCCTAACTCGTCGGCGCTCCCGCGGTACTCGACGCGCCACGCGACCTGGTCGCGGCAACACGCGCCCTCAGCCGCTCCACCTGCGACGCGAGCTCCGCATCCGCGCCGCTCCAGGTGTCCAGCAGTCGCTGGTACGCCTGCGTCGCGCGCGCCGCGTCGTTCTTCTGCTCGTAGAGTGCGCCGAGTCGTAGGAGTGTCTCGGAGAGGTGCGCAGCGTCGGGCTCGAAACGCTGAATGAACGGGGTGCGCACGTACTTCTCGGCAGCAGCAATCGCGGCATCGACGTTCCCTACCTGCTCCTCTGCCTCGGCCAGCTGCGGCAACGCGCAGATCGGGCACTCCGAATTCGCAGTCGATGCCTCGCGCAGGGCTACCACCGCGTCTCTCCACCTTCCTTCGGCGCCACGCACGATGCCGAGCAGCTGCGGCTCTCCACTCCCTGGTGCTACGCTCGAATCCTGGAGGAGTGCGCGGGCTTCATTGGTCAGCCCCAGCGCGGCGTACAGCGACGCGAGTTCCACATCCGGGACATCATCGGGGGCGAGGCGCGCGAGTGGATAGGTCGCGAGCGCACGCTTGAGTTGCGCGCGCGCGTCGTCGGGGCGCAAGCGATAGCGCAGGTCGAGCCACCCCAGCACGATCGCGCTCCACAGGTACTTTCGTGGCGAACCGGACGATCGCGCCAACCGCATCGACTCCTCGAGATGATCGCGTGCCGAGCGCAGGCGCCCGGTGAGGAGTTCGATCTGCCCAAGCGTCTGCAGCGCATCGATGCGCTGCACGCTGGCCGTCACCAGCTGCAGGCGCTCCCCCGCGTACGCGAGGGCGCGGGGCCAGTCCGACTCGGCAGCTGCAATGTAGATGCGCGTGAGGGCGACCACTGGGTGATCGGGGAAGCGTTTCGAGGCGTCGCCTATCACCTCCCAGGCGTCGGAGAAGCGTCCGCGCGCCGCGAACCCTTCGGCGAGGACGAGACGCGCGTTCACTTGCGAGGAGTCCGCCAGAATGACGCGGCGCAGGAGCGTCTCGGCGGCAGCGTGCTGTCCAAGCGACGTGAGCGTGAGCGCGAGGTTGTTGTTGGCGGCGATGTCGTCGGGGTAGAGAGCGAGGAGCGCGCGGTACGCCTCCACCGCGCGACCGTACTCCTGCGTCACGTTGCGATAGTAGCTCCCCATCACCAGGTAGCGTTCCTTCGTCGTCAGGCGCCCGCGGTTCTCGAAGGCCCTGCCTAACGCCGCGGTCGCTCGCGCCGGCTCACCGAGCACGCCGTAGGTGGACCCGAGCATGCGGTAGGCCGTGGCGAATCCCGAATCGATCGCCACCGCTTGCTCCAGCATCGCCACACCTCCGGCCCGGTCGCCGGCGTCGATGCGCTGCAGCCCCTCGGTGTACTTCCCCAACGCAGCCAGCGATGACGTGGTCACGCGACTGAGCGGGAGAGTCGCGTTCACTTGCACGAGGCTCTCGCCGATCCGGTGCCGGAGAGCGCGCGAGAGGCGCTCGATCGCCGGGATCACGTCGGCGCTGTCGCGGGCGACCTCGCGTGCCGCAGCAAGCTCGTCGCCGTTAGGCGCCGCCACCAACCGCGCCGCCAGTACGATCGTCGAGCCCACCGCGTGCACGTCGCCGGTGACGAACCCCTTGACCCCCTCGCGGATGGCAATCGCCCGCGCCAGCGAATCATCGATCGCCACCTCGACCGGACGATCCAGCAGGCGCACCGCAGCACGAACCTGCGCCGTGGTGAGCACGTGCAGGCGCGCGGACTGCGCGAGGTCGACGCGGAGAGCGTTGGCGACGAGCGCGCCGAGTCTCGTCCCCGGCGTGACGTCGGTGAAGTCCGTGACGAAGATGCGGTCTGGAGGCGCGGGAGGGAGCGCGGCGGTCGTCGCGGTGCGGCCTCGCCAGACGAAGAGGGCCAACACCGCAATTGCCGCGATCCCGATCGTTCCCGCTATCGCCCAGCTCCGACGCGGTCGCGGCTGGGCGATCAGCGCGGCATCGCTCGCTCCGTCCTGCGGCACTGGAGAGCGCGTCGCGGCAGGCGATGGGCTCGCAACAGGCGATGGCTTCGGGTCGGTACGCTGCACGAGGGTCGGCACGCGCGCGCCGGAGCGAATGGACTCGATCAGCGACTCGGTCTCGGGGGATGGTTCGATCTCGTATCGCTGCTGCAGCAGCTGGCGGAATCGCTCCCCCTCGGTCACCGCGTCGGCGCGCTGGCCATTGTCGTCCAGCAGCGTGAGAAACGCGCGAACCGCTGCCTCGTTCTCGGGATCGATCTCGCAGCGCCGACGTGCCGCGGCGATCGCCGCAGTCACACGCCCTTCGCGCTGCTCGCGCTCGGCGAGACGACGAGCGGACTCCGACGCCGTGGTGCGGAGTCGCGTGCGAGTGCGGTCGATCCACTCCTCGAACTCGGTCGACACACCGCGAATGAAGACCGCATCCAGGAACGGGCCTTCGTAGAGCTCGACCGCCCGCGCATCGTCCCCCGCGGTCGCGCACTCCTCCAGCTCGATGGCGTCGCACCAGACCCGTCCTTGAACGAGCGCCACCTGGTCGTCACCCACCGTCTGCAACGCATCATCGCCGAGCTGCTGCCGTAGATGATGCAGTGCCTGACGGAGTGCGTTTCTCGCCTCGTCCTGCGAGCTCTCCGGCCAGAAGAGCGCGAGCAGTGCGTCTCGGCGCTGCAGGCCGCGCGGGGTGGCCAACGCGAGATACGTCGCCAGTGCCAGCCGTTTGGGCTGCGTGGGGACTACGTCGCCAGTCGTGTGGCCGCCAGCGCGCAACTCGAAGCGCCCCAGCGAGTAAAGTCGGATCATGACACGACGCTCGACCCCAAATCTCCCGTTATTTCCGGTGGTAACGCCGGGGAGCAGCCCACCGTAACACCGCCCGCGCATCCTGACCCCCGACACTTCGATCGGAGAGCACAGGATGACGCTTCAAACGACGAGCACACCGGGCACAAGTCAAGGACGTGGCCGCCGAAGCATTCTCGTGAGCGTGTTGGCGATCGCGTCTCTGGGAGTGATGGCCTGCGGCGGCGGTGAGCGCGCCGCCGAGGGGGCGACCGTGCGTGCCTCGGTCGCCGCACCGTCAGCCGCACACGTCGCCGGCTTCGAGACGCAACCGTTGTCGGCCGATCCGTGCGCGTGGGTCGCGCCGGCCGACGTCGCGCGGCTGCTCGGCCGAACGATCCGCGGCGTCCCGGTCCGCGTGTCGAGCGCCGAGTCGCTGACGCCATCGGCCGGCGGGTCGGGGTGCATGTACGAGTTGGAGCCGAAAGTCGGCGAGACATCGGGAATGGTCTCGCTCGAGGTGAAGATCGACGGCGTCGAGATGGAGTCGGGGCTCGGCGCCGCGAGCATGGGGATGTTCGCCTCGGCCGACGGCAAGTGGACGCGCCAGTGGGACTGGGTCAGCGGGCTCCCGGCCGGGCTTTTCGCCGCGCGCGAAGGCTATGCCGGTATTCTGGTCGCGATCAACGACGTCTCGCTCTCTCCAAAGGATGTGGAGCCACTCGCCGCCGCGGTGATGGCCAAGCTCCCCGACGTCCCGTTCGCGAACGCACCAGCCGATCCCACGGTCGCAGGAGGCGATCCCGATCCGTGCTCGCTCGTCACGCGTGCCGAGGCGGAGTCGGTGTTAGGCACGTTGCGCTTTGCGCCGTATCGGTCGCGCGAGTTGACGCCAGTGGCGCATGGCGACGGCGCCAGCTGCACGTACTACACCGCCGGTCATCACGTCGTGGTGCTCACGCCGAACTGGAGTGACGGCAAGACGCTCTACGGGATGATGGGTGGCATCGGCGGCCTAACGAGCCTGGTCACCGGCGAACGCGCCACCACCAGCGTTGCGGGTCCATGGGATGAGACGACCACGGGCGTGGCCGGCACGCGGTACTTCCTCAAGGGAGATCGCATGCTTCAGCTGCAACACCGCGGCTCCAAGCTCGACGACGTCGGCGCGGTGAAGTTCGCGCGCATCGCCGTGGGGCGCCTGTGATCTCCGCCATTTCCGACAACACGAGGAGCACCCGCATGCCAGGTCATCGAGCCGTTCTCGCAGCGCGGATCGCTGTCGCGCTCCTGCTGGTCCCTGCGGCTGCGGCACCCCGCACGCTGCGCGCACAGGACACGCACCGCCAGGTTGGGGTCTTCCCGCTCATCGACGGAACCGGAGGCAACAACCGCTCTGCCGGCGTGGCCGCGAGCCAGGTACTGATCGACGAGTTGGCGACAGGGTCGCCACTGATCGGCGTGACCATCGGCGAACCGTCGGGCGCCGCGGCAATCGACCAGGAGCGGGCGATTGCGCTCGGGAAGGAGCGCGGAACCCGGTACGTCCTCGTCGCGACCATTCTCGAGGCATCGAACAAGGAATCGAACCGCGGCGGCTGGCTCCCGAAGATCAAGGGGCAGACCGTCTATCTCACCGTGCACTCGATCGAGGCGAAGGCGGTGCTGCGAGGCGCGCTCTACGACGTGACACGCGGCGAACGACTGTTCACCAAGACGACGCGCGGGGCGCACAAGGACAAGGCATACGCCGGGCGTGTCTGGTCATCATGGGGATCCTGGGATGTGGGAGACCACGCCGCCTTTCTCGAGTCGCCGATGGGGAAGGCGTTCGTCGCGGCGTCACGCGAGCTGGTGAAGGAGATCGCCCAGGCGGCGGGCGCAGGCAACACTAACCCCTGACAGAGAATCCCATGCGCACCATCATGACATCGCTCGCCGCCGGCGTCGGCTTCATCTCACTGGCCGCTGCGTCCGCCGCGCCACGCGCCGACCTCCGTGCCGCCCATGCGGAGATCGCGCTTCTCGAAGCACGCATCGACGCGCTCGAACGGAGCGCGACA
>JBGAHX010000125.1:0-3927 GCA_044225935.1 Gemmatimonadaceae bacterium | reverse complement strand
CGGCGCGAGTCGTTGGTCACCACCTTCATCGTGCTGACGCTCGCCCTTGGGATCGGCGCGAATGCCGCGATGTTCGGTGTGGTCGACCGCCTGCTCATTCGCGGTCCCGAATACATCGTGCGCCCGCACGAGATCGCGCGCGTCTTCCGCACCGAGCACCACGACGTGCGCGGCGACCTGACGAGCAGCGCGCACGGGTGGGTCATGTACGACCTGCTGCGATCCGACACCCGTCTCTTCGCCGGGGCGGCGGGCTACCAGATCGACCGCATGGGTATCCCGTTCGGAAAGGGGAGCGATGCCACGCTCGTCCCATTCGCATCGGTCAACGCCGATCTCTTTCCCCTGCTCGGCGTACAGCCGGCACTGGGGCGCTTCTTCAACGCCACCGAAGACTCGCCGGACGCGCCGCAGCGCGTCGTCGTCCTGGGCCATGGACTGTGGCAGCGCGCCTTTGGGGGAGACAAGGATGTGCTCGGGCGCACGGCGCGGTTTGGCGACGTGGACTACACCATTATCGGCGTCGCGCCGCGTGGGTTTACCGGTCCCGAACTCGGGCCGGTCGATGCCTGGATGCCGCTTGCCCTGCGCTCGCAGGGGGTGACGGACCACTGGCAGACCTCGTGGAACGCGCAGTGGATGCGGCTCGTGGTGCGCCTGAAACCGGGCGTGACCGCGGCACAGGCGAACGAAGGGGCGACGTCGCTCATGCGCGCGGCCTACACGGGGAATGACAAGGAGATGGCGGGGGCGAACATCTCGTTTGGCGCCCTCAGCACCGACAGCCAGGGGCGCGAGTCGGTGGAGAACACGATCTCGCGATGGCTCGTCGGCGTGGCGGCGATCGTGCTGCTCATTGCCTGCGCCAACGTGGCCAACCTCCTCCTGGCGCGAGCGGTGAAGCGCCGGCGTGAGGTGGCGGTGCGCGTCGCGCTCGGCGCCGGGCGTGGTCGGCTCATTCGACTGCTGCTGACCGAGAGCATGATGCTCGCGGCCGCCGGGGGTACCGCAGGGCTGGCCGTGGCGTATGCCACCGCGCTCCTGATGCGACGGGTCCTGCTCCCCGGCGTCGAGTGGCCCTCGGCGCCGGTCGATGCACGAGTCCTCGCGGTGTCGCTCACGATTGCGCTCGCGGTCGGCGTGTTGACCGGGCTCGTGCCGGCGCTGCGCGCCAGTCGCCCCGATCTCACCGGCGCGCTAAAGGCGGGCAACCGCGAGAGCGGCGGGCGTTCGTCGCGCCTGCGCGGAATCCTCACCGTCGCGCAAGCCGCGCTCTCGCTCGTCCTGCTGGTAGGCGCTGGGCTCTTCGTGCGATCGCTCCTTCGCGTGCACGCGATCGACCTCGGACTTCAACCCGACCGTGTCATGGTTGTGTCTCTCCGCTATCCGTCCGGCGCGAGCATCGACAATCCTGGCGACGCGGGAGAGGTGGAACGCCGCGCGGCGGTGCTTCGCGAGCTCATGGGGCGCGCGCGAAGCGTTCCCTCGGTCGAAGCGGCGAGCCTAACGGTTGGGTTGTCGTTTCAAAGCAGCTTCGGCGTCGATCTTCGCGTCCCCGGCTGGGACTCGATACCGACGCTCGAGGGTGGGGGCGCCAACATCAGTGCGGTCGCGGACGACTACTTCAAGACGGTCGGTACGCCGATCCTCGCCGGGCGGGCCTTCACGCCGCAAGACCGGAAGGGGAGTGAGCCCGTCGCCATCGTGAGCCAGACCATGGCCAACACGCTCTGGCGCGGGAAGAGTCCAATCGGGGATTGCCTGTACTGGGGCGAATCGAAGGAGGACCTCAACGTCTGTTCCCGCATCGTGGGCATCGCCGCCGACGCGCACTCGTTCGAGCTGCGCGAGGGGGCGTCGATGCACTACTACATCCCGTTCGGACAGGAGCACGGTTTCGGCGGCACATCGCTCCTCGTGCGTCCACAGCGCGGCGCCGAGGAGGAGACTATCGCGGCGTTGCGCCCGCTCATCCTTGCGACGGATCCATCGATCTCGTTCGTGTACATGCGGATGTTGCAGGACCAGGTGGACCCGCAGGTGCGACCGTGGAAGCTAGGGGCGACGATATTCGTATTGATGGGACTTCTCGCCATCATCGTCGCGGCGGTCGGCCTGTACAGCGTAATGAGCTACTTCGTGGCTCAGCGCACGCAGGAGATCGGGGTGCGGATCGCGCTCGGCGCGCACTCGGCGCGCATCGTTGCCCTGATCATGCGCAGCAGCGTGTCGATGGCGCTGGCGGGTGTGGCGCTGGGGACGATCGTGGTGATTGGTGCGGGGCGATTCCTCGAGCCACTCCTGTTCGAGACGTCGCCGCACGACCCGCTCGTGCTTGGAGGCGTTGCTGCGCTGCTTGTCGCGGTTGCGATTCTCGCCAGCGCGATTCCGGCGATCCGGGCGAAGCGGGTGAATCCGATTGAGGCGTTGAGGGCGGAGTGATCACTCCGCTTGCTGCAGCGCATGTTCGGCATTAGCGACGCGACTGCCAGCGCGCCGGATCGCGGCGATGGTGGAAGACGGCCGTCACGGCGATCTCCTCTTCCAGCTCTGCTGCCGCCTCAGGTTCGACGACCAGCGGGCGCGTCATCTTGTACGCAGTTCAATCTCGTCGAGTACGTCGCGCCACGGACGGCCGCGCGCGGGATCCGCATCGTGGAGGGCGCGCCGCCGCTCAAGCTCCGCGCGCTGTGCGTCGGACAGCTGGATCTGACGCTCCGGCAGGCTATCCCAGAGGTCTTCCGCGAGCTGCATCCGCTCTTCCGCGGAAAGGTGGCTGAAATCGAACACGGGCGATGCCATGATCGAATGCTGCGCCGAGCGGGCCGTGAAGGCAAGCGGCGCAAAAGGAGCGCGACCACTCTCTGCGGAATCCGTCACGTGCTCCGAGATCAGCTGAAAAGTGCGACGCACTCGGTCTTGAGGCCGAAGGATCAAGCTCACCTGCAAGGGAAGGGAAAAAGTGCGTGGCGGAGCCGAGCGCCGACGACACCAAACCCGTGTGGGCCAGCGCGATCCCCTCGGCGCCCGTCGTGATCGAACCGCTGAGGCGCGCCGCCAGTTGGGTGACAATCTGATCGTTGCCGCCGCGCACGTGGTACTTCTCGTTGGAGGGCCCAAAGATCCGCAGCTGGCCTTGGCCGGAGTAGCCAAACAGGTAGATGAGGTTGAGAGCGCTCTGGTCCGTCGCGGCCGCGCGAAGCCTCACGAGGCCAGAAAACGCGCACCGCGGGTTCGCCCGCCAGAGGCTACGACTGTTATGCGCGCAAGCGATGCTGCTGCCTTGTGCATCGTGGCCAGGAGTCTGAGATTCGCGCCGTCCGTCCCGAGCTTTCGGGCCGCGCCATCGCGCCTCATCACTCCTCTCCGCCCGCGTCATGGCCACCGTCTTTCCGCAGCGCATGACCGCCGAGATCGACGGCGACTTCGTCGTCTTCATCATCGGCATGCGCATCAATCGCCCGTGGAAGCTCCACAAGTGGCTTCCCGTCGCCGCGGCGATGCCGCGTATCCTGAAGGAGCTCGTCAGTCGCCCCGAGTCAGGATGTCTGGCGACGCATCAGGGCTTTGGGATCATCGTGCAGTATTGGCGCTCGTTCGATCATCTGGAGGCATACGCCAGAATGCACGACGGCGAGCACTGGCCGGCGTGGGTCGCGTTCAATCGCAACGTGCGCATTGCGAGCGGCGACGTTGGCATCTGGCACGAGACGTATCGGGTGCGCGCTGGTGAGTTCGAGTGCGTGTACGGTTCGGTGCCGCGGATGGGGCTCGCGCGCGCGGGGCGGCATGTCACGGTGACGGAGAGTCGAGAGGGGGCGCGGGCGCGGCTTGAGGCGGGGCGGTAGGCGGACGGTCTGGGGAGGAGCTGGTGTGGCCGTACGTCGTGGCGGTACGAGGTCCTTGCAACGGCGCTGCGTCCTATCC
>JBGAHX010000124.1:0-3960 GCA_044225935.1 Gemmatimonadaceae bacterium | reverse complement strand
AGGTCTTCCGGACCATCGACCCCGACGCGCAGCTCGTAGTCGCCGAGGCGGTCTGGCAGTACAGCAGTCATGTCCTGCCAGGGCTCACCAAGCATCGCGGACCGATCCTCACGCTCGCCAACTGGAGCGGGCAATGGCCCGGGCTCGTCGGGATGCTGAATCTCAACGGTTCGCTCACCAAGGCCGGCGTCGACTACTCGACCATCTGGAGCGCCGACTTCAGCGACGACTTTGCGCAGTCCGCGCTCGCCGAATGGCTGCAGACCGGTCGCATCGTGCACGACACGTCGCACGCACGCCCAATGGCTGCCGACTCCTTCCCCTCCTCGCTGGACGCCGAACGCGCCGCTGGCGCCGACGCCGGCCGCCAGCTGCAGTGCGAGCAGGCGATCCTCGGCGTGTTCGACGAGGGCTGCATGGGAATGTTCAACGCGATCATTCCCGATCACCTGCTGCACGCGCTTGGAGTATTCAAGGAGCGGTTGAGCCAGAGCGCGCTCTTCGCTGCCATGCAGGACGTCCCCGAATCGACCGCCCGGCGTCACTACGACTGGCTCCTGGCCCGCGGGATGCGCTTTGCGTTAGGCAACGACGAGGCGACGACGCTGACCGAGCGCCAGGTGCTCGAAGGGCTCCGCATGTACGACGCGGCGGCGCGCATGGCGCACGACTTCGGCTGTGCGGCGATCGGGATTCAATACCAGCAGGGACTCAAGGACACCTGCGTCGCCTCCGACCTCGCCGAAGGGCTCCTCAACAACCCCGATCGTCCTCCCGTGCTCGACCACGGTGGCGTCGAGATTCGCCCGGGACGCGCGATCACGCACTTCAACGAAGTCGACGAGTGCGCCGGCGTCGACGGTGTGCTGACCGACATCACCTGGCGCGCGCTCGGCATGGACCCGTCGAACACGCTCCACGATGTGCGGTGGGGAGCTCCAGTGAAGGAGCGCGGCGTCGACGAGTTTGTCTGGCTCTTCGAGATATCTGGTGCCGCTCCCGCGTCGCATTTCATCGGCGGTTACTCCGGCGCGACCGGCGAACGGCAACCGCCAATGTACTTCCCGCGCGGCGGCTCGACGCTCAAGGGAGTCAGCCGCCCCGGCGAGATCGTCTGGAGCCGCATCTACGTCGCGGGAGATCGCCTGCACATGGACATCGGGCGAGGCGGCGTGGTCCGACTCTCCGACGAAGAGACCGCGCGCCGCTGGGCCGCCACCACGCCGCAGTGGCCCGTGATGCATGCCGTCCTGTACGGCGTGTCGCGCGATCAGCTGATGGCCAAGCACCAGGCCAACCACATCCAGGTTGCCTACGCGACGAATGCTGCACTCGCTCTGCGCGCCCTCGTGCGCAAGGCGGCCATGGCCGAGGCGATGGGGATCTCGGTGACACTTTGCGGCGACCTGCACGATACACTCGATCGCCATCAGCCAGCGGAGCAGCGCCACTGACGGAGACGCCCGCCCCCCTCCTCGAAGCGCGCGGCATCGGGATCGGCTTTCCCGGGGTGCGTGCGGTGTCGCGTGTAGACTTCGACCTGCGCGCTGGCGAGGTGCACGCCCTCGTTGGAGAAAATGGCGCCGGCAAGTCGACGCTCGGACGCCTCCTGAGCGGTGCCTTGCAGGGCGACGAAGGCACACTCACGGTCAACGGTCGCGTCGTGCACTTCCGTTCGCCGCGCGAGGCGCTCGCCGCGGGCATCGCGATGATCCCGCAGGAATTGCAGCTGGTGACGTCGCTGAGCGTGGCCGAGAACATCTCCCTCGGGCGCGAGCGGCGCGGCGCCTCCGGGCTTGTCGATCGCGACGCGCTGAACGCGGCGGCTCGCGAGCAGCTCGCCGCCGTCGGTGCCTCGCACATCGCGCCAAGCGCTTCGCTCCGCGACCTCGCCCCCGGCGATCGCCAGCTCGTGGCCATTGCGCGCGCGCTCGCACGTAAGGCGCGCTGCCTGGTGATGGACGAACCAACCGCGGCACTCGGCGCGGGCGAAGAGGCACAGCTCGAGCGCGTGATCCGCGCGCTCGCCGCGGCGGGAGTCGGCGTGGTCTACGTCTCGCACAAGCTGGACGAGGTGTTGCGGCTGGCGGACCGCGTCACGGTGATGCGCGACGGCGAGCGCATTACCACGCGCCCCGCCGCCGGGCTCACGCCCCCCGAGCTGGTGCGATTGATGGTCGGGCGCGAACTCCCGCCCAGCGAACTCCCGATCGTGGCGCCGACTGCGCGCGACGTGCTGCGCATCGAGCACCTCACGGTCGAACGCAGCACCGGTGCGTCAGCCGGCGCCCCGTTGGACGACGTGTCGCTCCGCGTGCGCGCCGGCGAAATCGTCGGGCTGGCCGGTCTGGTGGGTGCGGGGCGAACGGACCTCCTGCTGGCACTCGTTGGTGCGCACGGCGGCGCGGTGACGGGTCGCATCTGGCTCGACGGCAGCGAGTATCGCCCGTCCACGCCCACGAGCGCGCGCGACGCCGGCGTCGTCCTTCTCCCTGAGGAGCGCAAGACGGACGGGATCTTTCCGCAGCTTGGGGTCGATCGCAACGTGACGATGTCGGCGCTCGAGCGCGTGAGCCGCTGGGGCTGGGTCGACCAACGTGCCCACTCTCGCGAAGCCAGCACCCTCATGGCGCGTACCGACGTGCGATCGGCGAGCCCGTCGGTGCCCATCGGGACCTTGAGCGGTGGCAACCAGCAGAAGGCGCTCCTCGCGCGCTGCCTGTTCGCCTCTCCGCGACTCCTCCTCCTCGACGAGCCGACTCGCGGCATCGACCTGGCCGCCCGCGCCGACGTCTATCGCGAACTGCACGCGCTGGCGCAGGAAGGCTTTGGGGTGCTGCTGGCATCGTCGGACATGTCGGAGGTGCTCACCCAGTGCCATCGCATCCTCGTCGTACGCGAAGGGCGCATCGTCGCCGAATTCGATCGCGACCGCGCCACCGAAGAAGCGGTGCTTGCCGCGGCGGCGGGGGCGCCGCAAGGCGACAAGGGGGACCGCACGTTGCCTGCATCGGCGGAGCGCGTTGCATCTGGCGGCGCATCGCCCCCCGCGGCGCCTCCCCTCCCGAGCGCGACGAGCGCCTCGCTTCGCAATCAACTCGCGCGCTCGCGTGGGATGTTCGGCCTGCTCGCCGTCCTCCTCATCGCCATCGTCTTCTCCCCCACACGCGGCGGTCGCCTCGTCTTCCTCGATGTCGGCAACCTCACCGACATCCTGCGGCAGGTCGCCGAGAAGGGGATTCTCGCGGTGGGGATGACCGCAGTCGTCATCGCCGGTGGGATCGACCTCTCCGTGGGCTCGATGCTCGCATTCGCTGCAACCCTCTCGGCGTGGCTGCTCATGCGCGGGGTCGGGCTCGCGGCGACGACTTTCCTCGTGCTCGTCGCGGGGGCGGCATGGGGACTGCTCAACGGAGTCGTCGTGGCGCGCTGGCGGCTTCCCGCCTTCATTGCCACGCTCGCTACGATGAGCGCGGCGCGCGGTGCCGCGCGTTGGCTGAGCGGCGGAACTGCCATACCGCTCGGTTTCGGCGAAGGAGGAGCGAGCGAGGCGGTGCGGGGGTTGGCGGCGCCGCTCCTTCCCTACGTCCCGGCGCCAGCGCTCATTTTTGGCCTGACCGTAGTCGCCATGCACCTCTTCCTCGCGCGAACGCGGGGCGGACGCTACCTCTATGCGATCGGCGACAATCCGTCAGCTGCACGCCTCGCCGGCGTGCGCGTCCCCTGGCACACCGCGGGCGTCTACGTGATTGCCGGCGTACTGGCGGCGCTCGCCGGGTTGGTGCACTGCGCCCAGCTCGAGCAGGGGAATCCGAACGACGGCGTCGCCTACGAGCTGGATGCGATCGCCGCGGTGGTCATTGGTGGAACGTCGCTCAGCGGCGGCGCGGGGAGCGTCGCCGGGACGCTGGTGGGGATCCTCACCATCGGCGTCATCAACAATGCCATGGGACTCAACAA
>JBGAHX010000053.1:0-37701 GCA_044225935.1 Gemmatimonadaceae bacterium | reverse complement strand
CTGTACACGGGGCGCCGCGTGTGGCGCGCGCTGCAGTCGGCACGCGCGCCACGCGGCGCCGCCGGGTGCGATGCGGGGTGCGGGTGCGAGACGTCGGCGAGCGCCAGCAAGGGGCGCGACTGGGCGCAGACCTGAGCGTTGCCGTTCAGGGTTCGGTGCGCGAGGCGAGCATTCTCTCGTGGAACCCTGCCCGGTGGGCGCGCACAGTCGGCGCGCTCGCGGCGCCGACCCGGCCCCGGTGATGAGGTCCTGCTGTACGCGACCGGGCGCCTGACGCGGCACCTCTGCGATCGTCGCGCAACCACGACCGTGCGCGACGCTGCACCGAGTTACCTCACGGCACCGGCCGAGCCCCCCAGGCCCTCCCCAGCCCAGTCAGCAGCGCCGTGTACAGCTCGATACCGTCCCACAGGTTCTGCACCCGCAGGTTCTCGTCGGCTGCGTGCTGGTTGTCGTCGAAATTGGCGATCGGGAGCGAGATCATCGGCGCGCTGAGCACCTGCTCGAACAGGTACGCGGGACCGCTGGCCCCGACGGTCGGGTTGACCAACGGCGCCTCCTTCGCCCCATCGGCGATGACCCCTAGCAGCGCCTTGCCGAACGGGCCGTCCATCGGCACGCGGGAGGCCGGGTAGCCGGAGTCCCACTCCAGCCGCGCCACCTTCGGATGCGCGCGCCGAATCGCCGGGGTCACGCTGTCGTTCGTCACGAAGTATCCCTGCTTCCGGATATGCGCCTCCACCAGCCGCCGGACGCGTGCCGGATCCTGCGCGGGGACCAGCCGCAGGTCGAAGGAGGCATAGGCTTCGGTGGCGATCGTGTTGGAGCCGGTCTCGCGTACCCCACCCACGCGAATGCCGCGCACGTTGAAGGCTGGCAGCATGATGCGTTCGGCAAGCAACGCATTGTTAGCCTCCGAACGCCCCAGTCCCAGTGCAGCGCGCAGCGTCGAGTCGTACTTGGGCAACCGCGCGATCGCCGCGCGTTCGGCAGGGGTGATCGGCTTCACGTCGTCGTAGTAGCCGGCCACCTTGATGTGCCCGTCGTCGTCGCGCATGCTGGCGATCAGGGTGGCGATCATCGCCCCCGGATTCGGTGCCCAGTTGCCATAGTGTCCGCTATGCAGGGCGCGCGTGGGGCCGTACACCGTGAGCTCGAAGCCGGTCACGCCGCGCTGTCCGAACGACAGCTGCTGGCGCCCGCTCTGGTGCACGGGGCCGTCGCAGAAGATCCATCCGTCGCCGGTGAGCTGCGACTTGTAGGTGCGCAGGATCTCTTCGAGGTGACCCGAGCCGGCCTCCTCTTCACCCTCGAAGAAGACTTTGAGGTTGACCGACGCGGAAAGCTTCGCGGCGCGCATCGCATCGATCGCCGACATGATCGCCATGATCGATGCCTTGTCGTCGCCAGCTGAGCGTCCGTAGATGCGATACTCGCCGTCGACCTTCCCGCTCCCCGTGGGGATGGGGACCACCGTCCCCCCCTTGTGCACCTCGGCCGTTCGCAGCACCGGTGACCAGGGTGGGGTGGTCCACTGCTTCGGATCGACCGGTTGGCCATCGTAGTGCGCGTACAGGATCAGGGTGCGCGTTGCCCCGGGCGCCGGGAGTTCGGCGTACACCGCGGGGGGCGCGCCGGGCACGGTCAGCAGTCGGCGATTGCCAAAGCCCCGCTTCTCCAGCATGGACAGCAGGTGGTTCGCATTGCGCCAGATCCCGGCCGAGTCGGTGGCCAGGTTGGGGAGCGACAGCAGCTCGGCGAAGTCGGTGAGAATGTCCCCCTCGTGGCCCTCGCGATACACGCGGGCGGCGGCGCGCGCGGAGGCGCCGGTCGCGGACGCAGGAGCCTGCGCGGCAAGAGGAAGCGGAGCGAGAGGGGCGCAGGCTGCGACGAGGAGAAGTCTCCAGCCGAGGCGACGTCCCCGGCGTACCGAACGACGTGAGGTGAGCATGTGACAATGGGTCAGACGTGAGGCGCGAGCGGGCGGAGAGCCCCGGGTGCCGATCAGCTCTCGTTAGGGCGGCGCACGGGGATGTCGAAGTGGAGCACATCCTCACGCGTGCCGAGCTTAGTATAGAGCGCGATTGCCGCCGCGTCCTCCTCCCCCGTGTCGGCCTGCACATAGATCACCCACGCCCCGCGCTCGGCCGCGATCTCCCGCAGCGCCTCGATCAGCGCGGTCGCGATCCCCTGCCGGCGGTGTGAGGCGAGGACGGCGAGATCATAGATATAGATCTCGCTCCGCTCCTGTTCGAACTTGCGCAGCTCGTAGGCTGCGAGCCCTCCCACGACCGCCGTGTCGTCGAGCGCGGCCAGGGCAATGAACGCATCGCTGTCGAGCAGCCGGCGCAGATAGCCCTCGCTCGGTGGATGCTGTGTGTAGTTGGTTGGATCGTCGAACGCCTCGGCGAACATTGCCGAGAGCGCCGTCATCAATCGCACGTCGTCGGCAACGAGTCGTTTGACCACAGCGTTCATGGGGGTGCGAGCCGTCTCTTCGGGGCGAGGAGGAGCGCGGCGCCGATGGCCACCAGCGCGAAGCGCCAGGTGAGCGAGCCGCTCCACCCCGGATCGGTCCCGTACTCCACGTAGATCGCGATGCGTTGCGAGGCGGCGACGGCAGCGACGCCGAGTGCGGCGGTGAGGAGCGCCGCGCCGATGGTGGTCGCAAGGCCGGGTCCCGTTCTCCAGAACAAGACGGCGGCCGCGGCGACGAGTGCGGCCACGCAAACGAGCGCGACCGGTTGAGCGACGCGAAAGATGATCGCGGCCCAGTCGCTGTGGGGCTCCAGTGAGCAGAGCCCCTGCGGGCCATCAGCCCACCAGCAGAAGTCCTTGACGACGATGATCGGCTGGAGCGGCGAGCGCCCCATCGAGCGTAGCCCCCACTTCACGCGATCCCCCTCGATCGTCGCGGCGCCCCAGCCGTAGCGCGACGCGTCGAGCATACAAAGCGCGGCGAGCATGAGGAGGAGAGGGGCGCGGAGGCTGCGGGTGCGCGACACGGTGTTCATGCGTCGTTCCTCGATAGGATGGGCGCTCGACGACCGCTGCGCGCTGGTTACTCAGCGCGTACTCAGTCGAATGATGTACGCCGCCGGCAGCACGATCGCCCCAATCAGCGCGCTCTTGAGCGCCGATGACTTGTTGCGCGCCTTTGCCCGCGTGCTGTAGCCGTCGCGATAGCACGACGACACCTCCTGCGCCGGAACGGAATCGGGCGCCGCCCCCGACGTTCCGGCGAGCACGGTCGCTCCGGCCACTCCGAGAAACGAGAACGCCACGCCAGAGGCGAATCCCGCGGCTCGCCATCCGCCGGTCGAGTGCGAACTCTGCGCCACGATCTCGCCGCGCCGGTACGAGGAATCGCAGGCATCGGCGCTGAATCTCGGCGCGGCAGTCGAGCGGACTGCGCTGGGCATTGCCTGCTGCGACGAGAGCGTCCCCAGCGGTGCGAGCACGAACGTGAGGGCGACGAACGAGATTCGGATCATGCGGCGTCTCCTGCGTGTGATCGTCTCGAATCGCGTCGCACCCGGGACACGGACTGGATGCGCGGGCACCACCTCCCTCACCCACACCCCGTCCCATCCTCATCGCCTCCCACCCGCCCCCCAGGCGCCTGCGATCCAGCTCGTGAACCGGTGCTGATACGCGCGCTGCGTCTACTTTGTGCCCTTCCTGACCGCGCGCGCCAACGCACGATGACCTGCGCGCAGCGATCGGGCAAGACGCGGCGCGTCACGAACACCAGCGATTCGCTGCGCCCGCCGCGCGCCGCTCGCACTCTTCGGTCGCCGCGACGACGCGCGTCGATGTTGCTCATGCCTCCTCGAGTCCCCGAATATCGAGCTTCCCCATCGAGAGCATCGCCTGCTGCACACGCTTAGCCTTCGCCGGATCGGGGTGCTGCAGGAGACTCCGCAACGACCGCGGCACGATCTGCCACGACAAGCCGAACTTGTCCTTGAGCCACCCGCAGCGGCTCTCTCGGCCGCCATCGGCGGTGAGACGCGACCAGAGCCGGTCGATCTCCTCCTGCGTGTCGCACTGCACCATGAGAGAGAACGCCTCGGTGAACTTGAACATCGGCCCACCGTTGAAGGCGTGATACGTGCGCCCGTCGAGCACGAAGGTCCCCGACATCACGTGCTCCCCCGCGCGGTCGATGCGCACGACGTGCGAGTTGGGGACGAGCGAGGTGTACAGCGTGATCGCCTCCTCGGCATTTCCATCGAACCAGAGGAAGGGGGTCACCTTGTGTGCCGCGTTGTCGGGAGTCGGCTCGTGCAATGTCATGCTCAGATCCTCGGATGCTCAGGACGGAATCGTGCGGCGTGCGCCGCGAATCGGCGCGCCCGTCTTCCGGTCGGAGCCGCTCTCCCCAATTCGACATGGCCCGAAAAGAAAAACGGGCGCGACGGCAACTTCCCGTCGCGCCCGTTCTCCTGTCGCGCTGTTCGCTTACGACACCGTGGCGTTCTGCAGGTCGCGGATCGACTTGATCAGCATCTGCACCTTGGCGCCGTCGCACGACGAGCGAGCGTCGCCTTCCACCTGGCCGGCGAGCGTGGAGAGTGCCGACGACCGCTGCGCGCCCGGCGCGCGCTCGGCGGCCGAGAGCGCCGAGCGAACCTCGGCGATGCGGCCGGCGGAGAGGCACTTGTTGCGCTCGAGCTGGTCCACGTAGGCGCGGGCCAGTGCGAACGACGGCGGCCACACGATCTTGGGCTGCCCCTGCGCGTTCAGGTGCGTCCAGTGCACCGTCTTGGCGGCGTCGATCTCGTTCTGCGAGATGTACTGGCTGGGCGTCAGGTCGGCGACGTCCATGCCGCGCGCGATCTCGGAGCTCACGATCGAACCGTTGTACCAGTACACCGACCACGAACCGCCCATGCGCATCTGCGTGGAGTCGACCGGGCCGCGATCGAAATACGCAACCTCGAACGGCTTCGCCGGGTCGGTCCAGTCAAACACCGAAATGCCGCCCTGGTACCAGGCCTGCACCATCACGTCGCGCCCGGGGATCGGGATGAGCGACCCGTTGTGCGCCACGCAGTTCTCGTTCGACGACTGGATCGTGGGGATCTTGTAGTAGCTCTCGAACTTCATCTTGCGATTCTCGATGCGGAAAATCGCGTCGGCGCCCCACTCGCGCTTGTCGCTGGCGCGGCACTTCGGGGCGCCGCCACCGCCCCACTCGTCGGAGAAGAGGATCTTCGTCCCGTCGTTGTTGAACGTGGCCGAGTGC
Source organism: Gemmatimonadaceae bacterium (assembly GCA_044225935.1). Classification (GTDB taxonomy): domain Bacteria; phylum Gemmatimonadota; class Gemmatimonadetes; order Gemmatimonadales; family Gemmatimonadaceae; genus SCN-70-22. Next base: position 32,450 of record JBGAHX010000053.1, on the reverse strand, counting down.
CAGTAGGCGAAGTTCGAGTCGGCGACGGCGTCGAGGCGAACCGGGTTGACCGGGTCGGTGATGTCGATGAGGAGGCCGTGTCCTTCGCAGGCGCCACCGGCCAACCCTAACGACGGGTAGACGGTGATGTCGTGACACTGACGCCCGGCCGCGATCGGCGAGCCCGGGGCCGGCGCGCTGCCGAACATCTTGTTGATGATCCCCTGCAGGTTGTCGCGGAGCGCCGTGGAGTCGGCGCCGGTGGGGGCGCCGCTCCCGCCACGCGCCTTCACGACGCTGTCGAGCATCGGGCGAATGAACTGGCTCCCGAGGACGATCTCCTGTCCCGACGACGGGATCTTGGCCGTGAAGCCCCCCGCGGCGCGCGCGGCGGCAGCGGCCTTGGCCGCCTTGTCCATATCCTCCTCCCCTTCATGGTGCGACGGAGTCGTCGTCAGCCCGCTGAAGATGTTGGCCTTGTTCACCACCGCCGATTGCTCGGGATGCGCGAGCGGCACCTTGATGATCTCGATGCGCAGCAGCGACGAGTTGGGGTTCTCGTTCGGGTTGTCGCGTACGCACCCGGCGAGCTCGTTGGGCGAGCGGACGCCGGCCGAGCCGGAAACGTAAATGTAGATGTTGTCGGGATCCTTCGGGCTTTCGACCACAGTGTGCGTGTGCGAGCCGCGGCACGTCTGCACGTTGGCGACGATCTTGGGATGCTTGATGTCGCTGATGTCGAATACACGCACGCCGCGGAAGCGGAGCGCGCTCACCGTATCGGGGACGCCCCCCGGGAGGCAGTCGACGCGCCCGTTGTTCGCCTCGGCCGACATGAACATCAGGTTCTTGTAGACCGAGATGTCGTTCTGCGACGCGGGGCAGGTGAAGGCGGTGACGAGCTCCGGCTTTGCCGGGTTGGAGATATCCCAGATCACCGGCCCGTTGTAGTTCCCCTGGATCACGTAGTTGCCCGTGAACGCGAGGTCGGAGTTGGTGATGCCGAGGAAGCCCGGCGGGGAGACGGCCTTGGCGACGACCTTGAGGTTCTCGGTCGCTTCGCCCGCATCCATGAGGCCGGCCTTGAGGCCGACGCGCGCGTCATTGCGTGGGTCGACGACGGGGCGAGGAGGCGTCGCCGGACGATTGGACCCGCCGCACGCCGCCGCCACGACGAGCGCGGCAACGAGCGAGAGGCGAGCCGGATGACCAAACGTGCTCATTCAGAACTCCTGAGGGGTGGGAGAAGGGGATGCAGGTTGTTCGATCAACATCTGGAGCATACGACGGATCTCGGTCGACTGATCGACCTCGACGTCGGCGGCGAACTTGAAAACCGTTTCGTCCTGTCCGGCGCCGCGCGACTCGAACAGCGTCTTGACCATCGAGACCGCACCGCGATGGTGCTGGATCATGAAGGTAAGAAAGAGGTGGTCGAATTCCTGCCCACGGGCCGCGTCGAGCTGCTTGAGCTGATCGTCCGTGAGCATCCCGGGCATCATCATCGAATGATCCATGCCGGCCATGCTACTCATGTTGCTCATGTCATGGCCCGCCGCGTGATTCATCCCGGCCATCTTCACGGTCCCATTGGCGTCGACCGTGGGGACGTCCTGATTCCGGTTCTCGAGCCACCGCTGCATGAGGGTGATCTCGTCCTGCTGCGCATTGATGATGCGCTCGGTGAGGCGCATGACCGCCGGCGACGCACCGTGACTCGGCGCCCAGCGCGACATGAGGATCGCCTGCGCGTGATGGTGAATCATCCCCTGCATGAAGTCCACGTCGGCCTTCGTGTAGGGGTAGCGCAGTGAGTCGGAGCGGGCGCGTTCCTTCGCGGCCTCCGGCCCCATGCGAGAGAGCGCGGTCTCGGGGTGCGAGCGCGCGCAGGCGGCGCCGAGGACGAGCGCGCCGATGGTGAGGAATTTCCGCGAATGTCTCATGGTGCCTAAGCCGGTGCTGGGACAACCGGATCGTCCCGTAGGTTGCATCAAATCTCCGCGCAAAGCGCCCCGACTGCCATGGGGCGCCGCGTCAATATTACGATCCGTCGTCCGCAGGTGGTGGGACGAGCGTGTGCGTACGTAGTACGCGACGCGCGCGCGAACGATTCGAGTTCGCGAGAATTCACCGGCGATGACGCGCGTGAGACGCGACTCGCGTCGCGAGGACCTGGCGCGCCCGCTTCGGCGTGGAATCCCCGATGCGAAGCCCGGCGCTTTCCTCCATTTTCCTTCCATGACCACCATCACCCAGGGCGATTTCGTCCAGTCGATCGCCGACGCGCTGCAGCACATCTCCTACTACCACCCGCTCGACTACATCACGGCGCTGGCCGAGGCGTACGAGCGTGAGCAATCCCCGGCGGCCAAGGACGCCATCGCCCAGATCCTGACCAACTCGCGCATGTGCGCCGAGGGGCATCGCCCGATCTGCCAGGACACCGGGATCGTGGTGGTCTTTCTCAAGGTGGGGATGAACGTGCGCTGGGATGCGACCATGTCGGTGCAGGAGATGGTCGATGAAGGGGTGCGGCGCGCCTACCTCCTCCCTGAGAACGTCTTGCGCGCCTCGATCGTCGCCGACCCCGCATTCAGCCGGAAGAACACCCGCGACAACACGCCGGCGGTGGTGCACACGGAGATCGTTCCGGGCGATACCGTCGAGGTGAAGCTCGCGGCCAAGGGGGGCGGCTCGGAGAACAAGGCCAAGTTCGCCATGCTCAACCCGAGCGACTCGATCGTCGACTGGGTGATGAAGACTGTCCCGACCATGGGAGCGGGATGGTGCCCCCCGGGGATGCTGGGGATCGGGATCGGCGGCTCGGCGGAGAAGGCGATGGTCCTCGCCAAGGAATCGCTGATGGACCACATCGACATGGCGCAGCTCAAAGAGCGCGGCCCGAAGAACAAGGTCGAGGAACTCCGCATCGAGCTGCACGACAAGGTCAACGCGCTCGGCATCGGGGCGCAGGGGCTCGGCGGGCTCTCGACCGTGCTCGACGTGAAGATCATGGACTATCCGACGCACGCCGCGTCGAAGCCTATCGCCATGATCCCAAACTGCGCCGCCACTCGGCACGCGCACTTCACGCTCGATGGAACGGGGGTGGCCAAGCTCCCCGTGCCGTCCCTCTCGGACTGGCCCGACGTGACGTGGAAGCCCGACGCGAACGCGAAGCACGTCGACCTCAACACGCTCACCCCGGAGATCGTGGCGACGTGGAAGGCGGGCGACCGCTTGCTGCTCAACGGGAAGCTCCTCACCGGACGCGACGCGGCGCACAAGCGCATCGCCGACCTCTACGCATCGGGAGCAGGGCTCCCCGAGGGGGTCGACTTCACCAACCGGGTGATCTACTACGTGGGGCCGGTGGATCCGGTGCGCGATGAGGCGGTGGGTCCGGCGGGGCCGACGACGGCGACGCGCATGGACAAGTTCACCGAGATGATGCTGTCGAAGACCGGGCTCATCGCGATGATCGGGAAGGCCGAGCGTGGGGCGACCGGGCTCGAGGCGATTCGCAAGCACAAGGCGGCGTACCTCATGGCGGTCGGCGGGGCGGCGTATTTGGTGTCCAAGGCGATTCGCGCCTCGCGGGTGGTTGCTTTCGCCGATTTGGGGATGGAGGCGATCTACGAGTTCGACGTTGCGGACATGCCGGTCACCGTCGCGGTCGACTCGGCGGGGAGCAACGTGCACGAGACGGGGCCGCGCGAGTGGGAGGAGAAGATCCGGCGGTTGCCGGTGCTGGCGTAGCGGCGCGGCCTGGCGCAGCGGGCGCCTAACGTTGTTCCGTCTAGCCGCGACCTGCTTGCGATCGTTCGGCGATCGGTCGACTATCGCTCGCCATCAGTCGGTTCGTTCTCGCTGGGGCGCACGGCGTTGCGCAGTCGCGCCATCGTGTCGCGAACACTCTCGGGGATGAGGAGGTCGTCGCTGATGGCGGCCTCCTCTTCCGCGTTTCGCCACTGCGCGGCGAGCGCGGCAAGCTCCCCCTCGAGCATTGCCCGCTCGACTTCCTCGTGCGCCGCCATCTCGAGCGCGAGTCGCACCTCGCGCCCCAGACTCGGGAGCGCTCCCGAGTCTCCAAAGACCTGCTGCGAGGTGAAGCGGCTCCGATGACGGGCAAGGAAGGCGGGGAGCGCGGCGGCGCTCCCTGCTTCGCCGATCAAGTCGACGGCGCCGCGAATGCGCGTCGACGAGGCGCCGGTGCGGTTGAGGCGCGGGGCGTGGTGGGCGAGAATCGCGCGCGCGGGAGCGCCGACAAACCGTCGCGAGCCCATGCCGGCCGACTTGTTCATCTCGCGCTGCCACCAACTCTCGTTCGGCTTCCCCGCGCCATCGAGCGTCGCATAGTACGCGATCTCCAGTCCCCACCCGCCCTCCGCGTCGCTGGCGGTGATCAGTCGCGGGTGACCGACCGGGATGATGCTCCCCGCCCCCTCGGGATCGGGGATGGGTGCCTGACGAAACAACGGGCCGGCGGTCGCCGCACTGAAGAGGATCGTGGAGACCTGCAAGAGCGGAAATAGCGCGACGAGCGAGACGCCGAGGGTGATCGCACCACCGGCAAGCGCTCCCGCCGCCGCGACTCCGCCGATCCCGAGCGCGGTCGCGCGCACCCGCCGTCGCCCGAACTGATCGCCGTAGCGCCAGGCCGCGAACTCGGCGCGCACCGGGCGTCCGATGCGCACCAGCTCCGTCCGGTCGGCGAGGCGGGCGAGCCCGATCTGGTCGGTGCTTGCGCGCAGGCGCGAGTCGCGGAAGGAGCGCGCGCACTCCTCGATCGCCTCCCACCGTTCCTCGATGGGGACGAGGTTCCAGCGTTCGCACCCGCGACAGACGACCCAGAGGCGCCCGCGCTCCTCATCGAACGCAATGCGACGCCCCACCGGCAGCGCTTCCACGCTGTCGTTGGCCGGGAACGTACGATTGCACCAGATGCACGCCGTGATCACGTCGCGGGGCTACGGTCGGGGGTGATCGAAGGATCGCCGCCGCACGGGAGCGCGACAATCCTTGCACCGCGCGCATCCGGGCGATGCGGCGAACGGGCGATGCAAATCCTCCCGCGCGGGTAGCGACGTACGCGACAGTGTATACAATTTGGGCTGGGTCAGCGAACGCGTGCGCCTCGGGCGGCGCGTCCTGCCCGATGTGACTTCCGCGACCTCCACCCCGCCCACTCATGCCCGCTCCACGCTCCGCCGTCACCCGGTCCCTCGCCGCGATGGCGGCACTCCTCGCGGGCTCGCTCGCCGGCTGCGCTCCGCGCGACGCGACCCCCTCGGGTTACGACGTCGTGATCGAGAACGGGCGCATCGTCGACGGGACCGGGGCGGCCTGGTACTACGGCGACCTCGCGATCCAGGGCGATCACATCGCCGCCATCGGGCCACGCGGCGCCTTCAAGAACGCCACGGTGAAGACACGTGTCGACGCCAGCAACCAGGTCGTCGCCCCGGGCTTCATCGACATCCAGGCACACTCGATCGAGCACTACATGAAGGGAGACGGGCGCGCCCTCTCGATGATCACGCAGGGGATCACCACCGCCATCCACGGCGAAGGGGCCTCGTTAGGCCCGGTGAACGACCACATCCTCGCCGCCGAGAAGGACACGGCGGTGCGTGCCGTACTCACCAAGTTCACCGGGCCGCACGGCTTCGGCGCCTGGCTCGACTACATGGTCGCGCGCGGCACGTCGCAGAACGTGGGATCGTTCCTCGGCGACGGGACGCTCCGCGTCTACGCGAAGGGTGAAGAGTCCGGCGCTCTCACCGAGGCCGAGCGCGACACCGCACGCGCGGCGATGGCGCGCGCCATGGAGGACGGCGCCTTCGGTCTGGCCAGTGCCCTCATCTACCCACCGAACACCTACGCATCCACAGAAGAACTGGTCGACGCGGCCAAGGCGATGTCGCCGTACGGTGGCGTGTACATCACCCATATGCGGAGCGAGGGAGACAAGTTCCTCGAGGCAATCGACGAGGCGCTGCGCATCGGGCGCGAAGGAAATGTCCCGGTCGAGATCTACCACCTGAAAGCGAGCGGACCGCGCAACTGGCCCAAGATGCCGCTGGCGATCGCCAAGATCGATTCGGCGCGCGCCGCGGGGCAGGACATCCAGGCCGACATGTATCTCTATCCGGCCGGTGGCAATTCCTTCTCCGCCTGCATCCCGCCCAAGTACGCCTCGGGCGGGCGCCTCCTCGAGAACCTGCAGGATTCGTCGCTCCGCAAGACGATGATCGACGAGATGCACGCCGTCGATGCGGGGTACGAGAACCTCTGCCAGATCGCCACGCCGGCCAACGTGATGGTCGTCGGCTTCAAGGATTCCACCCTCAAGAAGTTCGAGGGGAAGCGCCTCGACGAGATCTCCAAGGCGTTAGGCAAGGACTGGGCGGAGGCGATCATCGACCTCAATGTCCAGGAAAAGCTCGGCCTCGGTGAGATCCTCTTCCTCATGAGCGAGGACAACATGGAGCTGCAGCTGCGCCAGCCCTGGATCAAGTTCGGGACCGACGCCGGCTCGCAGGACCCCGCGACCGCCGAGGGGATGGTACATCCGCGCTCGTACGGCAACTTCCCGCGCATCTTCGCACGCTACGTGCGCGAGAGGCACGTGCTTACGCTGGAGGATGCGGTGCGCAAGGCATCGTCGGCGGTGGCGACGCGCCTCCTCATCACCGATCGTGGCGTGCTCAAGTCGGGGCTCAAGGCCGACGTGATCGTCTTCGACCCGGCGACGATCCAGGATAACGCCACCTTCGAGAAGCCGCACCAGCTCTCGACCGGCATACGCGACGTCTTCGTGAACGGCGTGGCGGTCGTGCGCGACGGGACGCACACCGGCGCCAAGCCCGGCGTGGTCGTGCGCGGCCCCGGCTACAAGCGTTAGGCCATCCTGCTGTACTGATCGTCGCGACTATGGTGCGCGCGTCTCGCTTGGGAGCATCCGCGTGACGCGCGCGGCCAGTGCCGCCCCCTCGCTCTCATCGTCGGCGCGGACGGGGGCGGGTTCGCGCTTGGCGAGCGTCGGGTCGAGCGAGGCGCAGAACGAGTCGCGCGCGGGATCGCGATAGAGGCAGACGATCTGTGTCCCGCGCAGTCGCTCCAACTCGGGAAGTACGGGAAGGTCGGTGGGGCTCGGCGTCTGACGCCAGAGCTTCTGCCAGCGGCGCGTGAAGGAGACCCGCGACTGCAAGCCGAAGAGAACGATCCCTTCCACGCGGTCGCGCAGGTCGCGCCCCATGCGATTGGCGACAAACGGTGCGATGCTCGCACCGCGGGCGGTGCCATAGAGCACGAGCCGGTCGCGCGACCAATTCTTGAGGTGCGCGCGGGCAATGCGATCGATCGAGGCGCCGGCGGCGTCGGGCGTTTGCGACGCGGCAGCTGGCGTGAGCACGACGCTCGGCACTCCGGCGTTGGCCAGGTGGTCGGCGAGCGACTCGATGGTGGGTGTCACCCCGTCGTCGCCGGTGAGGATCAGCGCGAGGCGATCACCGGGGACGTGCGCGGGATATTCGGCTACTGTCGCCTCGGCCGTCCGTACACATCCCGCAGCGCCGAGGGTGGCCGCGAGCACCAGCGGCAGCGTGCGAAGAAACGGTGCTCGGGTACAACGCATTGCAGTGACCCTCCGGCATGAGTGGCGTCCCCCCCCGGGCAACGCGCACTCACGACGGAGGGTCCCCTGCTACGATCAGTTAGACGGCTTGTGCTTCTTGGCGGCGACGTGCTTCTTCGTCGAGTCCATCGCCTTGGCCGTCGAGTCGGTGGCCTTGGCGGCGGGTTTCGCAGCTGCGGTGGCGGCCGGCTTGGCGGGTGTCGGCTTCTTCGCCGGCGTGCCCTGAGCGGCGAGTCCGGTCGCGGACAGGAACAGGGCGGCGGCGGTGACTGCGCGTCGTGCGGACATGGGGGTTCTCCAGCAATGTGTCGGGGTCAACGCCGTCGGTGCGGCGAGGACCGCGAACGGGTGCGTCGTGGTCCCGCGCATAGGCTAGCGGCGGCTGGCTAAACGGAGCGTTACAGGAAATTCCCGCTTCGCGGCTTCGCGGCTTCGCGGCTTCGCGGCTTCGCGGCTTCGCGGCTTCGCGGCTTCGCGGCTTCGCGGCTTCGCGCCGAACGCGGTCGGGAGCGTAGCCCGACCCGCCCTCCGTCGAACTACGTCATCCTCTACGTCATTCCTGCCGCGCCGCTACGTCACCCGTCCGATGGGGAGATGAACCGCGCTCCCGGATCTTGGCGTCGCGCTCACACGGAGCGCGCCAGACCAATCTTCCGGAGGATGACCACATGGAGACCAGAACTCGCATCGCGCTCGCCGTTGCTGTCCTCGCACTGACGGCGTGTAGCGACGCGGACTCACCCAGCGTCACCGCCCCGCCGCACGCGGTCGTGGTGCCCGAAGCGGCAGCGAGCAACGTCCTCAAGCGCTATGTCGCCATCGGGACGAGCGTCTCGATGGGATGGCAGTCGGACGGCGTGAACGCAACGACGCAGTCGCAGTCGTGGCCGGCGCAGCTCTCGCGGCTCTCCGGGATGGAGATGGACGTCCCGTACATCCAGGGGACGGGGTGCAAGGCGCCGATCGTCGCGCCGCTGGCGGCCAACAAGCGCACGACGGGCGAGCCACAGAACGTGTCGGACGCCGCCGCGATCTGCACTACGCTTCAGCCGGGGATCGACCTCCCAGCGCGCAACCTCGCACTGGCCGGCGCCACGACGCTCGACGCCATCAACGCGACGCCGCAGAACATGACGCATCCGCTCTTCTCGCGCCTCGCCCGCAACATCCTTCCGCCGAGGATGTCGCAGCTCGCCGCGGCAGCCGCCCAGAATCCGAAGGTGCTCTCGATCGAGCTGGGCGCGAACGAAGTCCTGCAGGCACGCTCGGGGGTGGCGATCCCCGGCGTGACCATCTTCCCGACGGCGAACTGGATCCCCCTGTACAACACGGTCGCGGACACGGCCGCAAAGTACGCGCAGCAGGTCCTCCTCACGGGACTCATCTCCGACGTCGCCACCTTCCCCAGCTTCCGCCGCGGGAGCGAGATCTTCGCCGATGCCCCGACGTTGCTCGCCGCCTTCCACGTGAGCGTCTCCAGCGACTGCGACGGGAGCGCGAACCTGGTCTTCGTTCCGGTGCGCATTCCCACCGCGATCGCGACGGGCGCCTTCAATCGCGCCAACGGGCTCCCGCCCTACGCCTTCTCCTGCGCCGACGGCGGGCTGGGCGTGCAGGACTTCGTCCTCACGCCGGCCGAGGCGCAGGTCGTGAACAGCACCATGGCCGCGATGTCGTCACACATCCGCAGTACCGCATCACGCATCGGCGCCGCCTACTTCGAGTTGCAGTCGCTCTACGGACTCCCCGGACTCAAGCCCACGTTCAGCTCCGTGCAGCTGATGACGTCGGCGCAGCCATACGGACCGTACATCAGTCTCGATGGCATCCATCCGAGTGAAGCGGGGCATGCCGTGCTCGCGGCGGCCGCAGCGCGCGCACTGAACGATCGCTACCGGCTGCGCATTCCCACGTCGACGGCGTTCGTGGCGTCACGCTAACGACGCATTGCGCTCGTACAATGGAGGGCGGTCGGTGCGCGGCGCGCCGACCGCCCTTTCGTCGCACGGATCAGCGAGTCGTCGGAGCCTCGACGAACCCAGGGAAGGAGCGCAGGAGGTCGACCAGCGCCCCTCGCGAATCGACATCGAGCTTTCCGAACATGTTGGAGAGGTGCGTGCTCACAGTGCGCGCCGAGATGTCGAGATGCACGGCAATCTCCTTGTTGGTCTTGCGGAGCGCGACGAGGCGCGCGATGTCGAGTTCGCGACCGGTGAGCGAATGCGCGCCGTCGGTCGTGCGTCGCGCCGGAAGACGAATGCCCATCGTGCGCATGTCGCTGCGTGTGCCGCGAAGTTGCCGCTCGGCGCCCAGTCGCACGAAGACGTCGTGCGCGCGACGGATCTCGCGACGGGCGCCGTCCAGTTCCCCGTCGACTGCCATGAGTTGGGCCGCCCGACGCCGTAGCCGCGCGGCGTGGAACGGGAAGGGGATCGCATCGAGCTGATCGGCAGCTGCAAGAATCGGCGGGATGAACTCCGGGCGTCGATCTTCCAGTCGAACGCGAAGCGCGTCGGCCGCGTTCGCCCAGGCGAGGCCGAGTCGGTGCCCCATGAGGGTGGACTGCTCCCGAAAGCGCGACGCTACCTCGCGCACAACCTCGAACTCCTGCAGCCAAAGCCCCGCCTCGAGTATGAGCGGCATGAGGCGGTGAATCGCCCAGACGACGTACCCGAAGCGATCGGCGATCGCGAGCCCCTGTCGACCGAAGTCGAGCGCGCGCCGCCATTCCTCGCGCGAAAGTGCGAGGGCGGCCATCCCGGTGTGCGCAAGGATGACGTTGTGTACCTCGGCCGCTGCCGGCGTCTCGCCGCGATCGAGCGATGCCTGCACCTCCTCCGCGCGCGAGAGCTCCCAGGCCTCCTCGAGGAACTGATGCCCGCGCTCGACTTCGTCACGTTCGATGAGGACGAGCCCCGTCCACACCAGCATGCGAGGAAGCACGGTTGCCGGCGCGATGGCGCGCGCGAGGGGAATCGAGCGTTCGGCGCGACGGAGCCCCTCGTTCCATTCGCCCACACCCGATGCGTACTCCACGGCGATCTCGGCGACCAGCAGCTGGTGCATAGGCGAGCGCAGCTCGGTGGCGATCGCATCGGCGTGTTGCTGGTGGTGGGCAACCGACTCGGCGTTCCCGCCGAGTCCTTCGAGGACCGCCATTCCCCAATGCGCCCACCACTGGATCACCCGTTCTTCGCTGTCCTGCGCGAATCGCAGCGCGGCCTTCCCATGCTCACGCGCGACGTCGATCGGCCCGGTGAATCCGTAGAGCTGCATGAGCGCGCGGTGCGCCTGTGCCTGGAGCCGTCGGTCGCCGGACTCCTGCGCGACCGGGAGCACCTCCTCGATCGCGGCCTTCGCTTCGTCGCTGCGCCCCAACGACTGCAGCAGAATTCCCTTCGCGACACGCGTGCGCACGACCAGCTCTCGCCGTTCCGCAGCGCGTGCGGTCGCCTCGGCGTCGTCGAGATGCGTGAGGCCAAGCTCGGGATTGCCGGAGAAACCAAGCGAGAGCCCGAGTCGTCGGAGGAGTCGTGCGCGCGCGGTGAGATCTCCCTGCTCGGTGGCGAGCGTGATCGCACGATGGAGGAGCGCGAGTGCGCCATCGCGGTCGCCGCACCGCTGTCGCGCGCGCGCGAGATCCTCCAACAACGAACGGTAGGTCGCGTCGTCGCGATCGCCGGGTGCCAGGGAGTCGGCGATGGCGAGCGCGTCCCGCAGCAGTTGCAGAGCCTCGGCATCGGCGTGCCGCTCGAGCGCGTCGCGACCGGCGGCGGCGACGAAGCGCAAGGCCCGCGGGTCGCCCTCGAGGGCATGCCCAGCGACGAGGTGCGCGGCGATCTCCGGCGCGTGCGCGAGCGCGCCCGTCCCGTACGAGCGCTCCATCACCTCCGCGGTGGTGTGGTGCAGCGCCCGGCGACGCGCGGCGGTGATGGAGTCGAGCACCGTCAGCTGCATGAGCGGGTGCACGAACTCGTACTGCGGGACCGCTCCCTCGCGCAGTTCCCGCAGGATGCGCTTGGCGCACAGGGCGTCGATCGCGTCGGCGAACGCACTGGCGTCGAGGCGTCCGACTCCTTGCAGCAGCGTCAGGCTGGTGCGCGTGCCGATCACCGCTGCCGCCTCGGCGAGCCGGCGCGCAGTTGGGTCGACCTCCACCAGGCGCGCGCGCAGCGCGTCGCGAATGCTCGCCGGGAGTCCGATGTCGTCGACGTTCGCCAGCACCCAGCGCTGCCCATCGTAGGAAAGTTGTGACGATTCGACGAGGTGACGGATCAGCTGGTCGACAAACAATGGATTACCGCGCGCACGGTCGTGCAGTCGGTCCGCGAGCGGCGCGAGCGCTTCGCCGGGGAGCGCGAACAGGCGATGAAGGACGTCGGCGACATCGTGGCGCGTGATTCCCCGGAGCTTCCGTACGGATGCGTCGCCGCGCGAGACGAGCGACCGTTCCGTGCGCGCGAGATGTGGGGGTGGTTCTTGCTCGTCGTCGGCATACGTGACGATCAGGAGGCAGCGGGCCCCGTGGAGTTGGCGCGCGAGGAAATGCACCAGCTCCATCGACGAGGGGTCGCTCCAGTGCGCATTCTCGAGCACCAGGAGGAGCGGCTGCTTCTCGCACATCCGTCCCAGAAATTGTGCGAACTGCCAGAACAGGCGCGCCTTGCGGTCCGACTCGGCGACGAGTGGCATTGCGCCCTTTGTCTCCGCGAGGGAGAGTCCGTGCAGGATCGTTGCGAGCTCGTGTTCCGCGCCACGCGCGAGGACCGCCAGCGTCGACGACGGAAGGTTGTGTACGGCGGGCACGAGCGCGTCGGCGATCATTCCGTACGGCATCCCGGCCTCGATGGCGTACGCGGCCCCCACTGCCACCATCATCTGTTGCTGCAGCGCGTCGCGCACGATCGTCTGCACCAACCGAGTCTTGCCGATCCCTCCCTCGCCGGAAAGGATGATCGTGCCGCCTCGTCCCTCGAGTGCGTCGTCGAGCCCAATGCGCAGAGCGCCGAGGTCGGCGACTCGGCCAACCAGCGGCAGCTCCGTCTGTTCCGTAAACGCCAGGCGATCGCGAGAATCGTGCATGTACCGGAAAGCTAGGGTCGATGCTGCGGTCCGCTAGGGGAGGGGGAGCGAGAAGGAGCCGAGGCGATGCAGCCCGGCGCCGCAGCCCCCGACCGATCGCCGAAAGCCCCGTCAGCCGGGCGCTGTGCGCTCAACGCCTGTAGCCGTGTCCAGCATTCGGACTATCTTCCACTCGGCAGGCGCGGGGGGACGCGGTAACGCGCAGACGACTCCCGCGCTGCGGATGGATGGGACCACTCCGCCACACGTTGATCGGCGCTTCCGAACCTTTCCGCCATGCGACTCCTTCTCGTCGAAGACGACGCTCGGCTCGCCGACCTCCTCGGTCGATCACTCCGCGAGCAGGGATACGCCGTCGACATCGTGGGCGACGGCGAGTCGGCGATCGTCGAAGCGGCGGTCAATCCGTACGACGTCGTCGTGCTGGACGTCCAGCTCCCCAAGCGGAGCGGATTCGAGGTGTGCGCGGAGCTGCGAAAGCGCCGCAACCGGGTCCCCATTCTCATGCTCACCTCGCGCGACGCGGTGACCGATCGCGTGGCGGGGCTCGACGCGGGGGCCGACGACTATCTCACCAAGCCGTTCGATCTCACGGAGTTGCACGCCCGCGTGCGCGCCCTGTTGCGCCGTATGCCGGAGCTCACGCCGCAGGTGGTCAACGTCGGGAACCTGATGGTCGATCTCGGCGCACAGCGCGCCGAACGCGGGGGGCGCGTCCTCCCGCTCACGACCAAGGAGTACGTCCTCCTCGAGTACCTCGCGCGCAATGCCGGGCGTGTCATCGGGCGCGCTGAGCTGGTCGAACATGTCTGGGACGAAAACCACGACCCGTTCAACAACGCGCTCGAAGTATTCATCAATCGACTGCGCAAGAAACTGGACGACGGCGGCCCGCCGCTGATCCATACCCGACGCGGCGCGGGGTACCTGCTCGCCGAGGGCGACACAGAGAAGGCAGGGGAGCGGTAACGCCGATGCCCGCGCTGTCGATCCGCCTGCGAATCGCGGGTTGGTACGCGGCAATCTTCGCCCCCTTGCTCGCACTTCTCGCGTTGGCGGCCTACTCATTTCTCGCCTACACGAGCCAGGAGCGCGTGGACGAGTTTCTCGCCGAGTCGGCGGCGACGGTCGCGGCGGCGATCGAGTTCGAACGGCGCGAGGGGGCCGCCGACACGGTTGCGACGGAGCGCGTCGTCGGTGCGCTGCGACTTCCCGACATCGCGGTCTCGGTGATCGATGAGTCGACGCGTCGAACGCTCGCGTCGTATGAAGGACCGCGGATCGGGCGCACCGGGCTTCGGCCACTCGAACGGCAGCTCACCGCGGCGCTGGCCACGAGCGCGAGCGAATCGCCGCGTGACCCGGCCCTCGAAACGCTGCGCGGTGAGGATCAGGAGGTTCGAGTGCTCACCCTGCCGTACGTGATATCGAAGCGTCACGTGATGATCGGCGTGGCGCAGCTCATGACTGCGCGCACGCTGATGCTGCGCGATGCGCGGTTGGCGATCGGCGTGGGGCTCCCGCTGGTGCTCCTGGTGGCGTCGGTCGGCGGGTGGTGGCTGGCGGGAAAGAGCCTGTCGCCGGTCGACGACATGTCCCGTCAGGCGCAACGCATCGGCGCGACCAACCTCCACCAGCGCCTCCCCGTGGCCAATCCCGGCGATGAGCTAGGCCGGCTGGCGACCGTCTTCAACGGACTGCTGGCGCGGCTCGAGGCGTCGTTCGAGGCGCAGGCGCGATTCTCCGCCGACGCATCGCACGAGCTGCGCACCCCCGTGGCGGTGATCAGCGGGGAGACGGAGTTCGCCCTCTCGAAGGGGGACCGATCGCGGGAGGAGCTGCAGGATTCGCTGCGCGTCATTGGAGACCAGAGCCAGCGCCTGCGCTCGATCGTCGACGACCTCTTCTTCCTGGCGCGCGCCGACAGCGGTGTGGCGATGCTCCGTCCCACGCCTCTCTATCTCCACGACCTGCTCGAGGACAGCGTGCGTTCGGTGCGCACGCTGGCGGGCGCGCGGGGCGTCTCCTTGCAACTGACGGGCGAAGACGAGGCGCCGATCATGGGCGACGAAGGGCTCTTGCGTCGCGCCATCTCGAATATCCTCGTGAACGCGATCAAGTACTCGCGACACGGTGGCGACGTGGCGTTGCAGCTCGCGGACGACGGAAACGCGTGGCGCATCGACGTCAGCGACGCTGGGCCCGGGATCCCGCCAGCCGCCCGGGAGCGGCTCTTCGAGCGCTTCTACCGGACCGACGAGGCGCGCGCGACCGAATCGGTCGATGGCGCCGGCCTCGGGCTCGCGATCACCCGATGGATCGCCCGTGCCCACAATGGCGACGCCCTCCTCGTCGACTCGTCCCCCAGCGGGAGCACCTTCCGGCTCGTCATCCCCAAGGCCGCGCACACCGCCGAGGCGCCAGCGCCGGTAAGCGCTTAACGCGCGGGTGACCGCGCCGATGGGGGCGCAGACGTGACCCCCCATCGCCGGCTTCCTGCGCGCCGAGTCGTCCCGCCCGATTAATCGCCCCGCAAGGTGGTCCCGTCGAGCTTGCGGTGCGCGGACATGTGGTCCGTCGCGCCACTCCGAGCGGCGACAGCGATGGATGAAACACGACAGTATTCGGAGCAGGAGCGCCCGCTCGCCGCGGTCACGCGGCTGCGCGCGCGCTTCCAGTCACACCTAAAGGCACATGGCTGGGCGCGGGTGCTCGTCCGCGCGGCGGGGCTTGCCGCGGGGTTGGCGATTCTCGCGCTCCTCGCCGCGGTCTGGCGGAGCGAAGTGACGACGCTGCGCGCCGGGGCGATCTCCACCGCGCTCTCGCATATCGGCGCCTCGCAACTCGTGCTCGCCTGTGCGCTCACCATCGCCACTTACGCGCTCCTTCCCGGCTACGACCTCCTCGCGCTCCGCTACGTGCGCCGGGCACTCGGAACGCGGCGCGTGATGCTCGCCTCGTGCATCGCCTACGGACTGAGCCACACGTTAGGCTTTCCGGCCGTTACGGGGAACGTGGTGCGCGCACGCTTCTGGTCTTCATGGGGATTGGATGCCGGGGAGATCGCCGTGGCCGCGGGATTCGCCGGCTTCACCTTCCTCCTCGCCGTCACGGCCGTGAGCGGGGTGGCGCTGGCGAGCGAACCACCGGCGATGATCGCGCACCTCCCGTTCGTCGCGGGAGCAGCGCGTGCGATCGGTGTCGCGGCACTCGTCGCCGTTCTGGCCTACCTCCTCGTTGCCGCCCGCTGGGGCGGTCGCACGCTCGAAGTGCGCGGGCGCGAGTTCCGCATGCCCGGCGCCGCGCTCGCTCTCGCGCAGGTCGCCCTCGGCTTCGCCGACTGGCTCCTCGCTGCCGGCGTGCTGTACGTCCTCCTTCCCGATCGGGCGCCGATCGGGATCTGGGCCTTCACGTCGGCGTTCGTTCTGGCGCAGGTCGTGGGGCTGGTGAGTCACGTCCCGGGCGGGCTCGGCGTCTTCGAAACGTTGATGGTCTTGCAGCTGGGCGATCACGTTGCGCCGGGCGACCTGCTCGGCACGCTCGTCGCCTATCGCGCCATCTTCTACTTCGTCCCGTTCGTGCTCGCCGTCGGGGCGCTCTCGGCGCACGAGGCGTGGCTCAGGCGGCATCACCTGCAGCGCGCCGTTGGGGGAGCGCAGCGCCTCGTGGACAAGGTGGCGCGTCCGCTCCTCCCGGGGGCGATCGGCCTGATGACGCTCTTCGGCGGGGCGATGCTCCTCGTCTCGGGGGCGACGCCGGCGATGCACGGGCGCATGCGGATGCTGGTCGACGTCCTCCCGCTCGGGATCGTTGAACTGTCTCACTTCAGCGGAAGCGTCGTCGGTGCGTCGCTGCTGGTGATCGGTTGGGGACTCACGCGCAAGCTCGACGCGGCCTGGTCGATGGCGTGCACGCTCCTCGGCGTCGGGATCGTGGCCTCGCTCCTCAAGGGCTTCGATTTCGAGGAGGCGCTCGCCCTCTCGTTCATCCTGCTGCTGCTCCTTCCCAATCGCGCGCTCTTCTACCGCACGTCATCGCTCACCAGCGAACCGCTGACGCCCGGGTGGATTTTCTCGATGGCGGCGATCGTGGCGGCGAGCGTGGGGATCGGGCTCTTCTCCTACCGGCACGTGGAGTTCGGCCAGGAGCTCTGGTGGCGCTTCGCCGTGCGCGGCGACGCGCCGCGCTTCCTGCGCGCGACGATCGGCGGGTGCATCGCACTCGGCGCCATGGGCCTCCTGCGCCTCCTGCGCCACCGCGGGCACGACGGCTACCTGCCTAACGACTCGGCGCTGCAAGCGGTGCGAAGCATCCTCCCCACGTCGGAGAACGTCGAGTCAAACCTCGCACTGCTTGGGGACAAGCAGTTTCTGGTGAGCGAGAAGGGCGACGCCTTCCTCATGTACGCCGTGCGCGGACGGAGCTTCGTGGCGCTGCACGAGCCGACCGGAAATCCGCGCGCCTGGCGAGAGCTCCTCCTCCGCTTCATGGCGCTCGCCGACAAGGCCGGCGGGTGGCCGGTGCTCTACCAGATCGGGAGCGACCTCCTCCCGTTCTGCATCGAGTTCGGATTTTCGGTGGTGAAGGTCGGCGAAGAGGCATTCGTCCCCCTGGCCGACTTCGCGCTCGAGGGGGGGCGCCGCAAGAACCTGCGTCGTAGTCACCGCGAGGCGCAGCGGGCGGGAGCCACCTTCGAGGTGATCGCGCGCGATGACGTGGACGCCATCCTCCCCGCCCTTGCCCGCGTCTCCAACAACTGGCTGCAGGACAAGGCGACGACCGAGAAGGGGTTCTCGCTCGGCGTCTTCGATCCGGACTACCTGCGCAACTTCGACGTCGCCGTCGTGCGCTCGGGTGGAGCGATCGTCGCCTTCGCCAACGTGCTCACGGCGGGGAATGGCGACTTTTCGGTCGACCTGATGCGCTACGACGCGTCGAGCCCCGATGGCGTGATGGACTTCCTCTTCGTCGAGTTGATGCTGTGGGGGCGCGACCGTGGCTATCGCCGCATGAGCCTCGGCATGGCGCCGCTCTCAGGACTCGAGTCGCACGCCTTCGCCACGCGCTGGACGCGCATGGCGTCGCTCATGTACCGGCACGGTGAGCCGGTCTACAACTTCAAGGGGCTGCGCCGCTACAAGGAGAAGTTCGACCCCACCTGGGAGCCGCGCTACCTGGCGACCACCGCGCGCCTGTCGCTCCCGCGCATCCTCCTCGACATCATGACGCTGATTTCTGGCGGCGTGAAGGGGCTGGTGGCGCGGTAGCGAGCGGCCGGCCGCCTAACGGTCAGCCACCGAACGGCAGGTGCCTAACGGGGAGCCGGCGCGAAGGCTGGGGCGAGCAGGTCGACGATCGCGTCGAAGCCGCCCGTGACGCGGTGTCCGCCGGCGCGAGGGACGCGCGTCACGATCGTCGAGTCGGCGGTCGGGCATCCGGAGTGTGTGTCGCCGTCGCCGTAGACACAAATGACGCGCAGCCCGCGCATGCGCGCGATCTCCGGGGCGATGTCGATGTCGTCGGAGCGCTCCACGTCCTTCACCAGGTCGATGAGGTGATACTTGAAGTTCGCCTTCTGCGACATCGAGACCATCGCGACCATCGCCAGGCGCGCGCGCAGGTCGGCGGGCCAGCGCGCGGCAACAAACGGCGCGATGTCGGCGCCGCGAGAGTAGCCGATGAGGAGGATGCGATCGCGGTGCCAGCGCGCGCCGTAGAATCGCGCGACGCAGGCGAAATCGTGCGCCGTCTCGTCGGGGGTGCGACCATCGGAGAGATACGAGCGCATGTTGATCCCGACGACCGCGGCTCCGCGCGCGAGGAGTCCGTCGGCGACCTTCTGGTCCGCGTTCGCCCAACCACCGTCACCGGTGAGAAGAAGCGACAGCGGTCCGTCCCCTCCCGTAGCCGGACGCTCGATGACCGGGATCGGCTTCCCCTGTCGCGTGAGGCAGGCGTCGTCTGCGCTCGTTTGCGCCGAGAGGAGGGAAGGGACGATGAACGCAAGGAGCGAGATCGGGACGACGCGTCGCATGAGAGCCGGGGGGCTGAGGACGCTGCAAGTTCGCCCGGCTGAGCTATCCCCCCGATGAACGGGACGCGCAGGGCGCAAATCGAGTCATCGGCGTCACTTCCGGTGCCGAGTCCGAGCTCCGCGGGATGCTCCCATCTATTTGTCTGATCTTGCGGCTCGCTTCGAGCGCTTCGTAGCCGCTTTCGCCTTCGTCGTCGTCTGCGCCGATGGCTTCTTCGCCGGCTTCGTCTTCACCTCGGACTTCGTACCGGTCTTCATCGAAAGCTTCGACGCCGGCTTGCTGCTGCGCTCCCTTGTGGTGCGGGTCTCTTTGGCGCTGGAAAGCGGGCGGCGCGGACGCTGTTTGGCCGAAATCGACTTGATGATGGTGCGGAGCGGCGCGGCCTTCTCGAACAGATCGCGCTCCGACGCGATCGCCTGCGCGATCAATCCGCGGACGTAGGGATCATCCAGATCGCCAGGCGCCGAGAGCCGAATACTGCGCACCTGGGACCCGCTCCCTTCGAGGCGCTTATTTGGATCGTCGAGCGACTTCCCCTGCAGGAAGAAGAGGGTGACCCACTTGGGATACGCCGCGATCGAGAGCACCGCGTCCGAAGTGCGCTCCGTCGGTCCGAAGCCGAAGACGAGCGCATTGTAGTTGTCGTACACGAGTTCGTAGCCGCGAGGGACGAGTGCGTGCAGGCGCCTGCGGCACTCCCGCGTCGCCGCAGCGATCTCGGGGAGGTAGCGGTCCAAGAATCTTGAGATCACAGAAGACGAGAAGACGAGAAGACGAGAGGATATGTCGCGCTGGCGGTTCTGCCTATCCATCTCATGCCTCGACGCCCGCGGACACCGGCGCTCGTGCGACGCTTCGTCCCTACAAACTCGTAGCGGTTGCGCGTCCCGGCGACGGCATTTATTCTGGAATCACGGAGATATAAAAATGCCTCTCGGTGATCTCGAACAACTGGTGATGCTCGCCCTACTGCGACTCGGCAACGATGGTTTCGGTGCCGAGGTCCAGCGGGAGATTTCTGAACGCTCAGGGCGCGAAGTCTCGCTCGGTGCGGTCTATACCGCGCTCGCTCGCCTCGAGGAGAAGGGGTACGTGAGTTCGCGCGTGGGCGATCCGCTCCCGCAGCGTGGGGGGCGGCGGCGGCGCCACTACGACGTGCTCCCCGAGGGGCGCGCGGCGATCGCCGAGGCGTGGCAGGCGATGCGCGCGCTCTCCAACGGGCTCACCGCACAGTTGGAGGGGTGACGTGACGTCGCCTCGCGACCGAAATCCACGACACCCGCCGCGGCTGGCACTCTGGCTCCTCGAGCGCCGGGTCCCCGAGCACGAGCGCGAGTTCCTCGTCGGCGACCTGGTCGAGCGCTTCCACGAATCGGGGAATACCACCGAGGCGCGCCGCCGCTTCTGGCGCGAGACGCTGACCGCCAGCGCGCGCCGCGAACACGATCACCACAGCATTCCCTTCACGCGAGGGCTCATGACCGATATCGGCTTCGACATCTCGCTGGCGATGCGCCGCCTGCGTCGCACTCCCGGCTTCACCCTTGCCGCGAGCCTCACGCTCGCGTTAGGCGTGGGCGCCGCCTGCGCGATCACGGCGGTAGCGGGGCCGGCGCTCTGGGGAGCGCTCCCCTTTCGCGATGCCGATCGCATCGTGACGCTGCGCGAAACGTTCGGCGACGGGAGCAAGGGGCGCCTGGGATTCCAGACCATCGACGACATCCGGCGCCAGGCTTCGACCCTCGATGCCGTTGCCGCCGTCGCGTACTGGACGCCGACCCTCATCGACGAGTCGGGAGCGTCGCGCCTCACCGGGATCTCCGTTTCGTCGAGCTGGCTTCGCGTGATGGGAAGCCGAGTGGCGATCGGCCGGGACTTCACCCCTGAAGAAGACACGCCCAACGGCGAGCCGGTGGCGATCCTCGATCACGGGTTCTGGCAGCAGCGCTTTGGAGGTGACACCGCGATCGTCGGGCGCACCCTCAAGCTTGGCAGTGTCGACTATCGCGTGATCGGCGTGCTGTCGGCGGACTTCGAGAACGCGCAGCGCACGCATAGCGAGATCATTCGACCGCTGCGCTATGCCGACTCGACCGGTTCGGCCTGCCGCGACTGCCGTCACCTGCAAGGCGTGGCGCGGGTGAAGGCCGGTGTCCCGCTCGACGCGGCCGCGCGTGACATCGAGGGCGTCTTTGCCACGATGCGCACGACGTATCCCGACGTGTACAACACCCACGGGATCTCGGTCACCCCGCTCCGCGCGGAGCTCATCGAGAAGACAAAAGGCCCGCTGTATGCCCTGCTCGGCGCCGCAGCGCTCCTCCTCCTCATCGCCCTCGCCAACGCGACCAATCTGTTCGTGGCGCGCGGGATCCAGCGCGGCGGCGAGTCAACGATTCGCGCCGCACTTGGTGCCAATCGCTGGCGCCTCGCGCGCAGCATGCTCCTCGAGGCGCTCCTCGTGTCGTCGCTGGGCGCGCTCTTTGGACTGGCGCTCGCTCATGCCGCGATCGGCGCGCTGGTCGCGCTCGCCCCCGCATCGCTTCCGCGCATCGACCAGGTCCGCATCGGTCCGAGCACGTCCCTCCTGGCGGCCGGGCTGGCGCTCGCGTTAGGCATGGTGAGCGGGCTCGTGCCGGCGCTCTTCCTCGAAGCGCGTGGACTCCGCGATCGACTCGCCGCGTCGTCGCGCACCGTCGCGCGCGGCGCCCATGACGTGGTGCGTCGTGGGCTCGTCGTGGTCGAGCTTTCGCTCGCGCTCCTGCTCCTCGGCGGCGCCGGCATCCTCGTACAGAGCGTGCGGCGCCTCCTCGCCGTCGACCTCGGCTTCGCCACCGACGATCGTCTCTCGCTGGCGCTGAGCGGATCGGGGGCACGTTTCCAGGACAACGCATCGGCCTGGCAGGTGTGGCGCAGCGTCATCGAACGCGTGCGCGCCGAGCCGGGTGTGCTCGACGCGGCACTGACCTCGCAGCTCCCCCTCTCCAATGACTTCGACTCGTACGGCGTGCGCTGGGAACCGACGGGCGACGCGCCACCGGTGGCAACCGGCGACGCCTTCAGGTTCGCGGTCACGTCCGACTACGCGAAGACGATGAGCATTCCGCTGGTGAGCGGAAGATTCCTCGAACCGAGCGACGGGCAAACCACCGCCCCCGTCGTCGTGATCAACGAGTTGCTGGCCCGTCAGCAGTTTGGCGATCGCAATCCCATCGGTGCGCGCGTCCAGATCGGTCCGGAGAATTCGCCGTGGCGCACCGTGGTCGGGGTCGTGGGGAACGTGCGTCACCTCTCGCTCGACGCCGACCTGATGCCGCAGATCTACCTCCCGATGGACCAGAACCACTTCGCCGACAGCTACATGCGCCTCGTGGTGCACTCGACGCTCGACCCCTCGGCACTCGCGCGACGGCTGCGCGACGTCGTTCACGATGTCGATCCCACCATGCCGATCGCCGAGGTGAGCACGCTGTCGTCGCTCGTGGACAACTCGGCGATGCAGCGACGGTTCGCCGAGCGGTTGTTCCAGGCGTTCTCCCTCTCGGCGCTGGTGCTCGCGGCGGTGGGGATCTTCGGCGTGCTCTCCGGCATGGTCGGCGAGCGCATCCGCGAGATCGGCGTGCGCTCGGCGTTAGGCGCGTCGCGCGTGCAGATCCTCGCGCACTTCCTGCGACAGGGCGGGGCGTTGGCAGCAGTGGGGATCACCGTCGGTGTGGTGGGGGTATCGCTCCTCGGGAGCGCGCTGCGTCCTTTGGTGTACGGCATTTCCCCGCGCGATCCCGTCACGATTCTCGTCGTGGCGCTCGGGTTGGGGGCAGTGGCGCTCCTCGCCACGATGATTCCGGCCTGGCGCGCGTCACGCGTGGATGCGATGGTGGCCCTCCGAACGGAGTAGCATGCAGCGACGTCGCTTTCTGCACGGTGCGGGTAGCAGCGCGCTCGCGCTCGCGTTAGGGCGCGAGTCATTCCCACACCCACAGCCAGCGATGCTTCCCCTTCTCTTCCGCCCCATCCCGTCGTCGGGCGAGCGCATTCCCGCCGTCGGACTCGGCACCTGGCAGAGCTTCGACGTGGGGAGCGATGCGACGCGTCGCGCGCGCTGCGCCGATGCGCTGCGCGCCTTCGTCGATGGAGGGGGGAGCGTCATCGACTCGTCGCCGATGTACGGCTCCTCCGAAGCTGTAGTCGGCGACCTCGTACAAGCAGCCAAGCTGCGCGACAAGTTGTGGCTGGCGACCAAGGTCTGGACGTCGGGTGAGCGCGCCGGCGTGTCGCAGATGGAGAAGTCGCTCGCCCTGCTCAAGGCACCACGCATCGAGTTGATGCAGGTCCACAACCTCCTGGACTGGCGTACACACCTGCGCACGCTGCGCACGTGGAAGGATACGGGGCGCGTCAAGTACATCGGCGTGACCCACTACCAGGCATCGGCACACGACGACGTCGAACGCGTGCTGCGCGCCGAGCAGCTCGACTTCGTGCAGCTCAATCTTTCGCTCGACGAACCCGAAGCCGCGCAACGCATGCTGGGCGTGTGCGCCGAGCGCGGCGTGGCCTTCATCGCCAACCGCCCGTTCGGCGGCGGGAGTTCGTTCGCCCGCGCACGCGGGAAGCCGCTCCCTGCATGGGTCGCCGACTACGACATCGCGAGCTGGGCGCAGTTCATGCTCAAGTGGATCCTCGCGCACGAACAGGTCACCTGCGCGATTCCCGGGACGAGCAACGCGTCGCACGTCGCAGACAACCTCGCCGCAGCGACTGGGCGCCTCCCCGACGGCCAGGCGCGCGGTCGCATGGCCGCCGAGTGGCGTTCGCTCTAGAATCGTCCGGCTGACGACACGTCATCGCACGAACAGTCTCTCGTCGCGCCGTCGCCGAGCGCCGGCCCGAGAGCGTCGACCAATTGCACGATGAGCGTCTAACCGTCGCGCATCGCCTCCAGGGGGTCGACTCGCATCGCCCGTCGTGCCGGGAGCCATGACGCGAGGAGCGCCATCGCGCCGAGCACCACCGTCACGGTTGCCAGCGTCGGGACGTCATAGGGGCGCACACCGAAAAGGAGTGAGCTGAGGACGCGCCCGGCGAGAAGGGAGAGAAGGATCCCCCCGACGGCCCCCATCACCGCCAGCCGCCCCCCTTGGCCAAGCACAAGGCGCCGAATGCCGGACGGTGACGCCCCCATCGCCAGCCGCACGCCGATCTCGCGGCGGCGCTGGGCCACGGTGTAGGCCATCACTCCGTACACTCCAAGCATCGCCAGCAGGATCGCCACCGCAGCGAAGAGTCCGACGAGCGTTGCGTACAGTTTGGGAAGGGAGACGGCGTCTCCCGCCAGCTGCTCGAGTGCCGTGGGGCTGTTGAGCGGGATGAGCGGATCGACCTCGCGTAGCGCAGCGCGCAACGCGTCGACTGCTGCATCTCGACCCTGGGCGGGGATGATCACGATATTGGCCGCTCGCGTGGGAAATTGCCCAATCGGCGTGAACATCTCGGTCTTGTACGGCTGGTTGGGCCCGTCGTGCCGCGCCGACCGCACGACGCCGACGATCGTCGCGCGTGGGTCCTTCGGATCCTCGCTCGTCGCCAGCACTCGCCCGATCGGACTCTTCCCGCCCCAGAACGCACGCACCGACTCTTCATTGACGATCGCCACTGGGGCCGATCCCGCGCGATCCTCAGGCGTGAAGTAGCGCCCCGCCACGAGCTGCATCCCCATCGCTTGCAAGTATCCGGCGCTCACCGCGCGATACCAGACCGACGGCGCGCTATTGCTGCGCGGCGGCTCGCCGATGGCGATTGCGGTGACGTCCTGGTCGCCGCCGCTGAGCGGTGTCACGTCGGACAGCTCCGCGCTCGCGACGGCAGGATTGGCGCGCAGGCGCCCGAGCAGGTCGTCGAAACTCTGCACAGCGCGCTGCGGTTCGGGATAGCGCGTCCGCGGGAAGAAGACCGGGCTCACGAGGACGTTGTCGGTGCGGAAGCCGAGGTCGACGCGTTGCAGCAGGAGGAAGCTGCGCATGAGAAGCCCCGCGCCGACGAGCAGGACAACGGCGAGCGCAATCTCGGAGACGACGAGCGACGCACGCACCCTTCCGCCGCGTTCACCGATCTCCCGTGTTCCGCTCCGTAGCGCCTCCATGAGGTTGGCGCCGGCCGCGCTGAGTGCCGGCGCAAGCCCGAAGAGGAGCCCGGCGAGCACCGTGAGCGCGATCGTGAACAGCACGACGCTCCCGTCAACTCCAAACGTGAGGAGCCGGCGGATGCTGTCGGGGACGAGCGTCGCGAGCGCGCCGCTCCCGGCGGCACCGACCGCCAGTCCCAACGCCCCGCCAGCGATCGCGAGTACGGCACTCTCCACGAGGAGCTGCCGCACGATGCGCCCGCGCCCCGCGCCGAGTGCGGCGCGCACACCGAGTTCACGCGTGCGCCCCGCCCCGCGCACGAGGAGAAGGTTTGCCAGGTTTACGCAGGCGATGAGAAGCACGAAGCCGACGGCACCGGCGAGCGCCAGCAATGCCGGCTTGGTCTGTCCGGTGATCTGTTCGTGCAACGGGATGAGCCAGGCGCCGACACCCTTGTTGGTCTGCGGAAAATCACGCGCCTGTCGCTCGGCGATGCGGGCCAGGTCGCCCTGTGCCTGCGCGACCGAGACGCCGGGCTTCATGCGACCGATGACGCGTAGCGTCACACACCCGCGACCGCATCCGTCGTTCGGTGCACGCCGCATCGCGCGCATGATGTCGGGCGCACTGGCGAGCGGCGCCTTGAATGCCGAGTCGGTCACGCCGACGACGCGCCACGGTTCGCCGTTGAGCGTCAGCGTGCGCCCGACGACTGCGGGGTCGCCGCCAAACTGCTGTTGCCAGAAGGCGTAGCTCAGCACGATGACGGGCTCGGAGCCGGCGTCGTCGTCGGCGGGGGTGAGAAGTCGCCCCGCGGCGGGCGTGGCGCCAAGGAGCGAGAGGTAGTTGCCGCTGACGGCAGCGCCGCCGAGCGAGCGCGGGTCGCCCGAGCCGGTGAGATCTGGTGCCCAACCACGGTATGCCGCCATCGCGCTGAACGTCGTGTTCTGGTCGCGCCACTCCTCGAAGTCGGGCGGGGTGAGCCACTCGGGCTCTTCCCGTCCGCGCGAGCGATGGTCGCTCCAGACCTGCACGAGCCGGTCGGCGGCCGGGTAAGGAAGCGGGCGCAGGAGCACCGGGCGCAAGACGCTGAAGATCGCGGTGTTGGCGCCGATGCCGATCGCCAGCGTGAGGAGCGCAATGATGGTGAAGGCGGGGGAGCGCCGCAGTCCGCGCAAGGCGACGACGAGGTCCTGCCGCAACTCGGAGCGCCAGTCGCGCCGCGCGCGCTCGCGGACGACGGTGGTGCGCACGCCGCGCACTTCCTCCTCGATCTGCGCGCGATCGCCGAATGCGGCGATCGCCGCCTCGCGCGCCGCCTCGGGCGACATCCCTTCCGCCTCGAACTCGCGCGCGCGGAGGTCGATGTGGAGGTCGATCTCGCGCTGCACGTCGCGCGAGGTACCGGCCGCTCCCTTGCTCACATGCACCGTCTTGCGTGGTGTCGACATGCGATCCTCCTAAAGCTTGCCAGCAGAAAGGGCGGCACTCATCAGCTCCACGTGCGCTTTCCAGCGTGCGACTTCTCCGCGCAGCTGCCGGCGCCCCTCGGCGGTGAGCTTGTAGAACTTCGCCTCGCGGTTGGTATCGGTGATCCCCCACTCCTCCTCGACGAATCCCTTGCGTTCGAGGCGGTGCAGCGCCGGATAGAGCGCCCCTTCCTGCACGGTGAGTCCCTCGCGCGTGCTCAGGCGGATCCACTGCCCCACGGCGTAGCCGTGTCGCGGCCCCCAGGTGAGCGACTTGAGGATGAGCAGGTCGAGACTGCCCGTGTAGATGTCGGAGCCGGCCATGGCTATCAGGGTGGGGGAGCGCCAGGGAAGCGAGCGCCGTTCGCGCCCGTGGCTACACATAAGCCACATAGGGGTACGCCGGCAAGGGGTGCGCGCGGCGCCGCGGACGGCTCGTCACGCGCGGCGCGCCCTTCGGCACAGCAGAGTATGGGGACAGGCGCTATCGGGCGACGACGGTCCCTCGAAGGGAACCGCCACCGCCCGCCGCCACCCAAGGCGGTAGCCCGCGCTACTCCGTTCCGCCTGCCGCCTCGATCAGCTGCAACGCCGGCTCGCTCACGAAGATCTTGTCGTCGAAGCGACGCCCCCAGGAGAGAGCGGTCACGTCGCGATAGTCGCGCCGCTCAGGGTCGCCGTGTCCGGGGTGCATGCGCTTCCAGATGGAGGCGCGCACCGAGACGTCGGCGCCGCGCGCGAGGAGGAGCTCGGTGATCGGCGCGACGAACGGGCCGCGCTTGCGGAAGTTCATCCAGAAGTTGGGCTGCGACACGACCGTGTTGAACAGCGGCGTGAAGCCACCGAAGCCGCTCCTTCCGACCGCTGCACGAGCGTTGACGTCGGCACCGCGGTCGAGGAGCCAGTGCACGATGTCGTGTTCGTCGTACTCGATCGCCATGTGCAGTAGCGTCGTCCCGTCGAGCGGCGTCCCGACGGTGGCATCGAGCGGGTCCCGGCAGCGCATCGCGGGAGGATAGATCTCCTCGTGTCGAAAGGTGCGCTGCAGGAGGGCGGGGTCGTGCGCGAGGTGTCGCTCGAGCAGGTCGATGCGCCCGCGATGCAGCGCCATCGTCGGCGTGTCGGGATAGACCAAGCCATACTCCTCATACAGCGCGAGAATGGCATGCTTGTCGGCGGGGCGACGCGAATCGGTTTCGAGCACGACGTCGACCGGTGCGAGGCATCGCCCTTCGGCGTCCCGGACCGGCGCGCCGAGTTCGAGGACGAAGTGAGTGCCAGAGACATTCAATGTGTAGGCCGACCCGCCGAGCGCTCCTTCGGGGGGCGCGGGCTTGCCGAGCATCTCGTGCAGCATGCGCGCGGTCTTCACCTTCCCCTGCAGCGCCGCGCGGTCGAGCGCGAACTGCAAGTCGGTCGCGCCAAGCGAGTGCAGCATGCGGATGATCTCGTCACGCCCGACGTTGGCGGCGTAGCTGAGCGGCGGCCCCCAGTTGCTGTTGGTGCGGATGAGCGCCGGCTCGTGCAGCAAGTCGCGGTTTGAGAGGACGAGCGATCGCACGCGCTCGATGTCGTCGCGCCAGATCGCGTCGACCAGCTGCACCGCCTGCACGAGTCGCGTCCAGCTGCTCGCCTGGTAACTGCGAGCGAGGACGAGCTGTGCGTCGGCGAGCTTCGCCTCGGAGGGGTCCATCGGGGTGGGGTGTCGCTCTTGCAACTCGGCGACCGCTTCGGGGTCGCGCGCGTGGAGAGAGCGGAGGAGGTCCTTCGCCTGGTGCTTGAGCTGGTCCAGGTCGGGGACGACGGGCAGGCGGCGTTCGGGCATGACGAGCCTCCAGGGTATGCCCGTGGTCCGCTGACGTCGGGCGACAGGAGGTTCGTGGGAACGCGGCTGTCCTAGCTGCACCTACCCGGTGGACTCGGTCCTTTCCGCGGACGGGAGGCGCCCGGCGCGCCCGCCTCCACGTTATGCCGCGCGCCGCAGTCGTCAAGCAGCCGAGAGCCGATCGGAAGGAGCATCGTCGCGCGTGTCATTGCGGCAGCGCTTACTCGATGATCACGCAGCGATCAGACGCCGCTCGAGTCGCCCTTCGCCTCCCACTGGAAGCAGAGGCCATAACCGTCGGGATCGCGGAGGTTGAGCTGCTTCATTCCATAGTACGCCACGCGCGGCGGCTCGACTTCCACGCCGCGCTCGCGCAGGTGCGCGTACACACCGTCCACATCGGGAGCACCGATGAAGAGTCCAGTGTCGCCGTGTGCAGCAAATCGCGCCGGCGGGAATTCCGCGGGGCGCTCCTCCTCGGGATCGTACGCCGTGTTGAGCATCAGCTCCGCGCTCCCGTGCCTGAGCCAGACCCATCCCACATCATCTGGACGATCTGGGTGCGCGGGCGGCGAGTGCGACACGACGCTGAAGCCGAGGAGGTCGCGATAGAACGCGAGCGACGCTGGCATGTCGAGCACCGAGATCAGCGGGCAGAGCCCGCGCAAGTCGAGGGGCATGGTGCCACGGGTGCGGGAAGGGTGGCGCTGACGCGCGCGCCGTAAACGTGCGGCTCTGTTGCGCGTCCGGCGCACCCTGCATGATAGGATTCGCCGCGCTCGCGAGCGATAGCACTTGCCGCCCCCTCACCGAGCCTTCGTCGATGCGCAACTCCCTGGCTTTGCTCGCCCTCGCGCCCGTTGCGGCGCTCCCGTTCGTGCACGCCGGGACGATGGTGACGGGGCGTCACCTCGCCGATCCGTCGCACGTCGCCATCGACTCGATCTTCGCTCAGTACGATCACACCAACACGCCGGGGTGCGCCCTCGGGGTGTATCGGGATGACCGCATCGTGTATGCGCGCGGCTACGGCATGGCCGACCTCAACCAGCACGTTCCCATCGATCCTTCAACGGTCTTCTACATTGCCTCGACGTCGAAACAGTTCACCGCGATGAGCGTGGCGCTCCTCGCTGAGGACGGCAAGCTGTCGTTAGACGATCCGATCCGGAAATGGATCCCCGAGCTCCCGGCGTACGCTGACCGCATCACCATTCACAACCTCCTGCATCACACGAGCGGCGTTCGCGACTATCTCGGGCTCTGGGCGATCTCGGGGCGAAGCTTTGCCGACGAAGTGCCGCAGGAAGTAGCGCTCGACCTCATCGCTCGGCAGCGCGCGCTCGACTTCGAACCGGGGTCGCAGTATTCGTACTCCAACTCGGGATATCTCCTCCTGGCCGAGCTGGTGCAGCGAGTGAGCGGGAAGTCCCTGCGCGACTTCGCCGCCGAGCGCATCTTCGTCCCGTTGGGGATGACGAGTACGCAGTTCCACGACGACAACACGCGGATAGTAGATCGCCGTGCCGAAGGATACCAACCGAAGGGAGACGGGACGTTCTCGATCGTGCGCACGAGCTTCGCGCTGGTCGGCGATGGCGGGCTCCTGACGTCGGTGAACGACCTGCTCAAGTGGGACGCGAACTTCTATCACAATGTCCTCGGACGCGGGGGCCCGGCACTCATCTCGCAGGTCACGACGCCGATGGCCGTTCCGCTCGCCGGCGGTCGCCCGCAACGATACGCGTTCGGCCTGATGCCCGGGACCTATCGCGGCCTCTCGATCGTGGAGCACGGCGGCGCCTTCATCGGGTTTCGCGCGCAACTCCTGCGTGTACCGTCGGAGCACCTGTCGGTGGCGATCCTTTGCAACGACTACACGGCAGCTCCCGAGCAGATGGCGCGGCGCGTCGTCGATCGATACCTCGCAGACAAACTGGCGCCGGCAGCGGTCGCCGCGAGCCAGACGCCCGCCGGAGGTCCGGCACGCGTGGACGCGACGACGCTCGACCGATGGGTCGGGCGCTACGAAGCGCAACCGGGCCTCGTGGCGCGCGTGGAGCGCAGCGGAGACTCGCTCAAGCTCCTCATCGCCGGCAGCACGTTGCAACTGACGGCGCTGACGGATTCGTCGTTCGCCACGCCGGCGTTCGCTGAGCCCGTGGTCTTCTCGTCCGGCAACGGCACGCCGGCCATCCTGGTCGAGGCGATAGGGATGACGAGCCCCTCGCCACGACTCGCCGCCGCCCCGACGCTCACGAGCGCGCAACGGCAAGCGTATGCCGGGCGCTACACGAGCGCCGAGTTGGACTCGTGGGCTACACTCCGCGTGCGAGGCGATGCGCTCGAGGCACGCATGCGTTGGGGAGACTGGATGGCGCTCGAGCCGCTCACGCGCGACTCCTTCGTCGCCCCGGCGGCGCGCGTCGACTTCACGCGTGACCGAACGGGCGCGATCACAGGGTTCAAGCTGAGCCAGGTGCGCACGCGCGGCGTCGTCTTCGATCGCGTGCGCTGATCGAGCCCCGCCCATCGACTTCGTCCCGCCTCATCCGGCTTCAATCGGCTTGGTCCGATCCGGCCGTCGCGGTTGCCGGCCGAATCTCGGGTCTTGTGCAAACTATCCGCACGGGGGTAGTGTCTGAGGGGAGAGTCTCACCCCCCGTTCACTTCAGCCTGGCCGATCATGGCGATCCTCAAGGGGACGCTCGACATCCTCGTCCTCAAGACGCTGTCCTGGGGACCGATGCACGCCTTCGAGATCACCTCGTGGCTCGAGGCGCGATCAAACGGTCACCTCGAGGTCGACGACAGTGCCCTGATCCAGGCGGTGCACCGCATGGAAGCGCGCGGCCTCGTCACCGCCGAGTGGGGGACAACGAGCAACGGACGGCGCGCGCGGTATTACCGCATCACCGCCGCCGGCAAGGCGCACCTGCAGCAGGAGGGATCCGAACTCGCCGGACACGTCGCGGCGATCGGGGCGATCCTCGCCCTTAAGTCCGCCAAGGGGTGAGCGCGAAGCGCGCTCCACGTATGCAACCACATCCCATGCCGCGTTGGGTTCGATGAACTTCGGCCAGG
Source organism: Gemmatimonadaceae bacterium (assembly GCA_044225935.1). Lineage (GTDB taxonomy): Bacteria > Gemmatimonadota > Gemmatimonadetes > Gemmatimonadales > Gemmatimonadaceae > SCN-70-22. The sequence goes on along the minus strand of JBGAHX010000053.1, from coordinate 1,215 downwards.
TGCGCGCCGGCGTGACGCGACTCTTTCGCATCCCCCTCCGCGACCGGCGGCGGGCGCGTGACGACGCGCGCGACGAGCTGCTCTCGTACATCGACGCGCGCGTGGAGCAGCTCGTCTCGATCGGCTACACACCGGCAGCAGCACACGCCGAGGCGTTGCGACGCCTCGGCGGCTCCTTCGACGAGGTCCTCGATGCCTCGATTCGCTCGGCACAACGACGGGAGACGGACATGAGCATCCGCGAAATCTTCACCGATGTCCGCGACGACCTTCGCCTTGCCTGGCGCGGCATGCGGCGCGAGTCGTTGGTCACCACCTTCATCGTGCTGACGCTTGCGCTGGGGATCGGCGCGAATGCCGCGATGTTCGGGGTGGTCGATCGCCTGCTCATTCGCGGTCCCGAATACATCGTGCGCCCGCACGAGATCGCGCGCGTCTTCCGCACGGAACACAACGAGGTGCGCGGCGACCTGACGAGCAGCGCGCACGGGTGGGTCATGTACGACCTGCTCCGCAGGGACACCCGCCTCTTCGCCGGGGCGGCGGGATACCAGATCGACCGCATCGGCATCCCGTTCGGGAAGGGGAGCGATGCCACGCTCGTCCCATTCGCATCGGTCAACGCCGATCTCTTCCCCCTGCTCGGCGTACAGCCGGCGCTGGGGCGCTTCTTCAACGCCACCGAGGACTCGCCGGACGCTCCGCAGCGCGTCGTCGTGTTGGGGCATGGCCTGTGGCAGCGCGCATTTGGGGGAGACAAGGATGTGCTCGGGCGCACGGCGCGGTTTGGCGACGTGGACTACACCATCGTCGGCGTCGCGCCGCGCGGGTTTACCGGCCCGGAGCTCGGGCCGGTCGATGCATGGATGCCGCTTGCCCTGCGCTCGCAGGGCGTGACGGACCACTGGCAGACCTCGTGGAATGCGCAGTGGATGCGGCTCGTGGTGCGCCTCAAACCGGGCGTGACTGCGACGCAGGCGAATGAAGGGGCGACGTCGCTCATGCGCGCGGCCTACACGGGGAATGACAAGGAGATGGCGGGGGCGAACATCTCGTTCGGCGCCCTCAGCACCGACAGCCAGGGGCGCGAGTCGGTGGAGAACACGATTTCGCGATGGCTCGTCGGCGTCGCGGCGATCGTGCTGCTCATCGCATGCGCCAACGTGGCCAACCTCCTTCTGGCGCGCGCGGTGAAGCGTCGGCGCGAGGTGGCGG
>JBGAHX010000052.1:0-38291 GCA_044225935.1 Gemmatimonadaceae bacterium | reverse complement strand
GCCCAGTACAGAAGGGCTTCGCACACGCTCCCGGAAAGCACCGTCGAGGACTTGAACTCACGGTTCGACAATTCGGCGGTCGCGTGCGCGAGATCGAGGCGTAGGTCTTCCTGGAGACCGACGTCACCTAGGAACGTCAACTCCTGTGTTGGAAACGCAGGCGCATCATCCGGGCATGCGCGGAGGACGTCGCGAACGATGTCAATTGGATGGCGACGATACGCCTTGAGCTCAACCAGCCGCGCCTGCCACGCGTGGTGAGTGCCGAAGCTCCAGTTGTTCAGCGCGGTACGCATTGCCGCAACGGCGGCGATGTATGCCGAGTATTCGTCTGGTTCGACGAGTGCGAGATGACGTTGGTCGAGGGTGTCCAGCTGGGCTACGAGTGGCCCGACAAGCATCGCGTGTCCTGCCTCGAGAGCGGCACTTCTGAGGCTGGGCTCCGCCATCACGCCCGGAAATGATGCCTCGATGTAACGGACGATCAGCGAGGGCGTGAGTAGTGGCATGCGGGACTGATCGGTGAGGGTCGGAAGGTCGCCTAACGACAATACTCCTGCGCTAGATAACCCGGCTAACATCCGCGAACCAAATGTTATCCGCGCCCCTAGACCAGGATAACGCCTATCGGGACCAACCGCCACGCAAGCAGCAAGTCCCCTCGCCAGCACGGGTTAGGTGTGCGGCATCGAAATGGTGAGAACCGTTATCCCCGCGAGCAGATCGTGACAATCACAATAAACGCCGGAGCGGCACGACGGGCGCGGTATCGTCGCTAAGCCCCGCCAACGCGCCCCAACGGAAAGCCTCGAGCGCTCCCCCCTTCCCCTCACCCCCTCCACGGCGCCACCGTCCGCGCCTTCTTCCACAACTCAGGATTGTGCCGATAAAGCGTCACCTTCCGCCCAATCGCCTGAATCACCTCGGCCCCAACCGCCTCCGCCATCTCCCCCGCCAGCACCTTGGGCGAAGTCTCCAGCGTACGCGAGATCGCCACCTTCACCAACTCGTGCGTGCGCAACGCATCATCGAGCGCACCGTGCGCCGTGTCGGTGAAGCCCTGGTGCCCGATGTGAACCATCGGCTGGAGATGATGGGCCTCGGCCCGCAGCTCGGCGCGTTCTTTTCCTTTCATGTTCGATTGCTTCAGGGTCGTTCTCGCGCGCGTCCAGCCCGGACGAGATATGGGTGCGGATCGAGCGGGTCGCCGTCCCACCAGCGCCCGTTCCCGCGATACAGCAGGACCTGGAAGTGGAGATGCGGGAGGTTGTCGGGCGCATTTCCAGTGGTACCAACGTAGCCGATCACGTCACCCGGTTGCAGCGGCTCCCCTTCGGCGAGCCCCTTGGGGTAGTGATCGAGATGGGCGTAGTAATAGACCAGCCGCTCGTCGGCATCGATGGTGTAGACCGTCAGCCCGCCGAGGCTGTTCGAGCGCACCTTGAAAACACGCCCGGCATCGGCGCTCAGGACGGGTGTACCGCGCGGCGCCATGATGTCGAGCGCCGAGTGGATGCGCGCACCGCGCCGCGCGGTGAACGTGTCCGGCACCTTCTCGGGCGCAACGCCGTCGACCGGGACCATCAACTGCTTGCTGCGGAGGAGCGCGTCGATCGGCGACGTCGGGACACCCGCGGTCGCAGGGTTGGCCGGAATCGGGAGCTCCATCGGATCCGGCGCCGGGTCGGCCGGACCGGGGAGTGGAGTCAGCCCGGGGGCACATGCGGCGAGGGACGAGACGAACACGACGAACAACGCGATGCAGGCGCGGCGCGCGCGATCGCCGTGTCTCGCGAATTGGGCAAGGACGCGTCCCGCTCGCGAGACACGCGCGCATCGCGCGCCGTTCCCTACGGGGGAAATGCCGCCCACGCGTCGCGGCACGATTCGTTCGTTGGCGACGAGACACGAGTGTTCGCCGTGTCCCCCCAGTCGCCACCGTCTCCTGCGGAGGTCGTCCATGTCCGTCCCTCGTCTGATCATCATGCGCGCGCGTCGCTCACGCGCCGCGACCTCGGCGCTGCGCGCCGCCTGCGCTGTCCTCGCCCTCTCGTTGCTCACCGCGTGCGACGACGTATTCGGACCCGAAGATCTCCGCGCCGAGCAGCGCGACTTGAATCGAGCGTGGGTTACGTGGTCGAACAGCTACATTCGCGACTACGAGTATGTGGTGCGCCACGACTGCTATTGCCAGCTAGGGGGCGTCGACGTGCGGGTCGAGGTGCAGAACGGCTACGTGGTCTCGCGCGTCATCGACGGCACCTCGGCGCCGATCCCGGGGAGCGCCGCGTACAACTACCCATCGATCGACGGACTGTTCGGAATCGTCCAGGATGCGATCGACACGCGCGCACGCCGGGTGAACGGGCGCTACGACGGTGCCTACGGATTCCCCACCGACATCTACATCGACTATTCGTACGGCGGATCCGACGACACCGAGCGCTACACGCTGCTGGCGTTCCGGTCGCTTCGTTAGGCGCCGCACCCTCGCTAACGCTCCCAGGCGAAGCCCGAGGCGAGTCGCTCGAAGCGGCGCGGGGGTGTGTCGACCAGCTTGAGAATCACGGTCCCGCCCCCGCGCGGCGTCCAGGCGCGGGCGGCGAGGTCGTCGATGCCGTCGCCGTCGGCGTCGAGCGCCTCCAGCGCCTCGTGCGCGCGGAAGCGGAGGTCGCGTACCGCCGCCTTCTGGATCGCCGAGTCGCCGACCAGCATCACACGCTCGCGCACCCATTCGTAGTCGCCGCCGTAGAGCGTGACGACGACCACCCCGCGCGCCGCGCCGAAGCACCCCGTCACCTGGCTGCGGCGCGCCTTGAGCGACGCCTTGAGGCGAGGGTAGATCGGCTGGTCCGTCGAGGCGCGCAACGAGTCCTCGATCGACTTCCCCAGTCGCGTTAGGCGCGCGGCGAGTTCCGGATTCGCGCGCTGCGATCGCACGTCGTCGCCGCGGCGGTGCCCGCCGTCGCGCTCGACGCGTCGGCTCGCTCGACCGAGGCCACCAGCGGATCGGTCACGCGCGCCAGCGAATCGCCGACCGTGACACCATCGAGCGTTCCCACGATGCGGCCGTTGTACGCCTCGAACCCCGAGAGCGTCCCGCGTTCGCTCCCCCACGAGCCGCGCACCTCGAAGGGGGTTCCGATCGGGAAGGGTGAGCGCGCCGCAGCGGCGCGCGAGAATGCGGCGAGGCGAGCCGGATCCTTCTTGAGATCGATGTCGACGCGCCCGAGGTCGACGTACAGCTTCTTCGTGCGCGCCGCCGCGGTGAGCCAGCGCTCCACCAGCGGGACGAAGACCAGGCGCTGGGCGATTGTGTCGGCGAGCGGCGAGAGTCCCCCACGGTCGGCGGGCGAGGGACTCGCGGTCACAGGGCGCGAGGGACTCGCGGTCACCGGCGCCGACGCCGTAGTTTGCGAGTCGCTCCCCGCAGCTGCACCGGCAGCGGTGGAGGGCGAATCGTCGGCAACCTTCGCGATCGAGTCGCCGACGAGCACGCCGCTTTCGCCCGGCGCGCTGCAGGCCAGCACGCACGTGCCTAACGCCGCGAGGGCGAACCGCACCGTCATTCGTCGCATCGGGGTCTCGCGGGTAGACATCTCGCCTTCGAACTTAGTCTCCCTCTCCCGCACCTGAAACTGCACCGCTCGCATGCCCCCCCTCCGCTACACCCGTCCCCAGACACTCGACGACGCCTCCGCGCTCCTGCAGACCCCCAGGGCTCGGCCACTCGGCGGGGGGACTGACCTCATCCCCCTCATGCGCGAGGGTTTGACGGCGCCGGACTCGCTGGTGGACCTGCGCGGGATTTCCGAGTCGGCCGAGGTCACCTGGCTCGACGATGGGAGTGCCCACATCGGCGCGTCGGCGCGGCTGGCCCACCTCGCGCGCGACGCACACCTGCGCGAGGCGTTTCCACTGTTGGCGGAGGCGTGCGAAGCGGTCGGGTCCGAAGCGATCCGCACGATGGGAACGCTCGGCGGGAACCTGTGCCAGCGCATTCGCTGCTCGTACTTCCGGCACGGATTCGACTGTCTCAAGCGAGGGGGTGATCGCTGCTCGGCGCGCGACGGGGAGAATCAGTATCACGCGATCTTCTTCGACGCCGGGAGCGGCGAGGGATCCTGCGCGGCGGTGCACCCGTCCGATCCGGCGATCGCCCTCACCGCGCTCGAGGCGACGGTGCATGTCAGTGGTGCGGCAGGGACGCGCGACGTCGCCATCGCCGACTTCTTCACCGGTGCACGCTCGGGCATCCACGGTGAGACCGTCGTTGCGCCTGACGAGATCGTGACCGGGGTGACCATACCCGCGTACTCGCGCGGTGGCCGGCAGCGCTACGAGAAGGTGATTCCAGCGCGGCGCCTTCGATTTCGCACTCGTGTCACTTGCGGCGTTCAAGCGTGCCGACGGCGAAGTGCGCCTCGTGCTGGGCGGCGTGGCACTGCGCCCCTGGCGCGTGACCGATTCCATCGAAGAGGATGTGGCGTCGGGAGGGCTGAGCGACGACGATATCGAAACGCTCGGCGCGCGGCGCTGTACGACGCACGTCCGCTCGAGAAGAACGGCTACAAGGTGGATATGGCGTCCGCACTCCTGCGACGCGGGATCTCCTTCCTCGAGGGGCGTTAGGCAGTGGCCAGCGACGGCGCCTTCGGCTGCGTGATCATCGCCACGGGACTCGAGCGCGACCCCGAACGTGCGCAGCTGGTGGACGACCATCTCGATGCACTCATCGCGCTCGCCACGATGCTCGACGCCGCGCCGGTGGTGGTGGTGCACGACGGCACCGTACGCGTCGCAGCACCCGCACGCTCCTTTCGCATGCCCCGCGCCGAGCGTGACGATCTCTCTGCAGTACGCCTCGGTTTGATGCAACTGACGAACTCGCCCGTCGACGCCGCGCTCATTCTCCCCATCGAGTCGCACGACAGCAGCAGCACGATGCTCACCCGGATGATCCGCGAATCGCGCGAGCGTGGCGTACTCATTGCCGCGGCCGCGACGAACGGATCGTTAGGTTTTCCGCTCTTTGCCGCGCGCGACAGCTGGCGCGAGCTGATGACAACGGAGGGTGGCGTCGAAGCCGTTCTCCGCCAGCAAGGCCCCAGAATCCTCGCCATCGAGGCCGGCGACTAGCGTCGCCGCCCTCTCGTCTTCTCGTCTTCTCGTCTTGAGATATCTAGTGCTCCGCCGTAGTTATGCCCGCCCCCGGCGCCGATCTCGAACTCGTCGAGATGCCGCGCCCAGTACTCACGCCAGGCGCCGCGACGCTGCGCGTCACCTATTCCGAGGTGTGCGGGACCGACGTGCACCTCCACCACGGCCGGCCTCACCGGGGTCCCCTACCCCATCATTCCGGGGCACGTCTCGGTTGGTGTGATCGACGAACTGTGCGGACCGGTCGAGGACATCGAGGGGCGGCCATTCGCCATCGGCGACCGCGTCACCTTCCTCGACGTCCACGGGACGTGCGGGAAGTGCTACCAGTGCCTGGTGACCAAGCAGTCGACGCGCTGTCCGCATCGGCGCGTGTACGGCATCACCTACAGCGCGAATGACGGGCTGCTCGGCGGGTGGTCGGAGTACCTGTGGATGAAGCCCGGGGTCCACATGGTGCGCCTCCCCGATCGCCTCGACGAGGAGACCTTCATCGGTGGCGGCTGCGGACTGGTGACCGCGTTGCACGCCGTCGATCGCGGCGAGGTGAAGCTCGGCGACAACGTCGTCGTGCTCGGGGCTGGGCCGGTGGGTCAGTCGATCGTCGCGCTGTCGGCGCTTGCGGGCGCGAATCGCGTCGTCGCGGTGGGCGATCCGGCCTCGCGCCTGGCGTTCGCGATGCGCATGGGCGCGACCGACTCGCTGGGACTCGACCTCTCTCCCGACGACCGACGCGACGCGGTGCTCGACGCGACGGACGGGCACGGTGCCGATGTGGTGATCGAGGCCAGCGGTGCGCCCAATGCCGTGCGCCAAGCCTTCGACCTCGTGCGCGACGGCGGCCGTATCGTCATCTGCGGGCACTACACCGACAATGGCGACGTGACGATCCATCCGCACTTCCACATCAACCGCAAGCACGTCGAGGTGCGCGGGTGCTGGGGGAGCGACTTTTCGCACGTGTATCGGGCGGTGGCGATCGCGGCGAAGCACGGGGATCTCGTGCCGTGGCGCGAGATGGTGGGGGGGCGCTATTCGCTGGCGGAGGCGCACTTGGCGCTCAAGAAATTGGGAAGATCGGGCGTAACCAAGGCGCTGATCGTTCCGCACGCGCAGTAGCCGTCGACCGGGGAGCACATCCGGCTAAAGCGAAAGAGCCGCCGCACTCGCATGCGACGGCTCTTCGCTATGGTGTCACGGGGTTGGGTGCGTAGTCGCCCACTCCCCGATTCTATCGTGCGCACGTTGGCGCATGCACGACGCGTGCGATCGTGCCTAACGCCCCCCGCTGAACCCGAACTCCCCCTGGGCGACGAGCAACCTCGCGTCGGACAGCGGAATCTCGCGCGACTGTCCCGCGGCGAAATGATAGCGCCGCCCGGTCGCACCCCCCGTCACTTCCACATCGTGGTTGAGGATCTGCTGCACCCCGATGAGGCGCTCGTGACCCAGCGGGCCGACCGTCGGCGACAACGTGGGACGCATTCGCGGATCGACCGCCTTGAACTCGCCACTCCTTCCCAGCGCGCCACGCCCGGTGAGCAGGCGCGGCATGCACCGTCGGCGAGCTCTCGGGCGACTCGGCTCGACGGCTCACGGAGAAGAGTGTCTCGAACGGAACGTAGGCGGCGGTCATGGGCAGATATCCTGATGCGGCGGTGCGGTGACCCAACGTCCGATGATCGAGGGCGAAGGGGCGCGCTGTGGTGGTGCGACTTCTTCGGTGCGTTCGACGCGTGGAGAATGCCGGAAGCGGAACGTGCGTAATACCGCACCTCCTCCCTTCCTGTTGCGCCATCAGTGTCGATACCACGACACGTCCGCCCCGGTCATTCCCCCATGAAGGTCGGCGCAAAGAAATCGCCTGTACACTCGGGGAACTCCGAGTCCGCGCAGCGTTCGTGTTAGGCAGGAAGCGCGTGTGATGTCGATCACCCGCCGCTTGCGGTATCTGCGCCGCACGATGGCAGCTTTCGCCGGGTGCAACGCGAGTCGCGCCGCATCGCACGCATCGTCAGTAGTGGTCGAAACGCATAACTACGCCGATTGCGCGCTCATGTTTGCATTTCTACGCTGTGCGAGCGCGCAGGTGTCCATAGACGGCAGGCCGCGCGCGTTGCACTCGTGGCAACGCGCGCCGCTGCGCTTCGACGCGATGGAGTTCCGATTCGTGCGCCCTACTCTCCGGAATCGCGAACGAGAACGGTGACTGCACGACACCGCACTACGGCGACCCTTCACGCGAGCCGGTGTGAATCCATGTCCAGGCGCTTCCTTCACCACGTCCGCAAACGCCGGATCCGTCGTCTTGAGGACCTTGAAGGATGCCACCTCGGCAAGCCCACTGGTATCGACGATGGTCAAGAGCAGCACCCCCTCGGTCCAGCGGCGCGCAGCGTGGGGATAACTTCCGGTCCCACCACTGGCGAACGACGCCGGCGTCTCGACCTGGAACTCGAAGTACGCACCACCGGGGTTCGGTTGTGTGTCGCTCTCGGCCGTGATGCGGAACGGTCCAACCTCCTGCACGCCGGTGGGAGTCTTGGGCTCGGCCTTGGGAGGCTCGCTCGAACAGGCCGCGATGAGCGCGACGATCGACGCCGATGCAGCAACGAAGGAAAGCAGGTGCGAGGGCGGAGCAGGGCGGGTCATGATCGTGAGTCTCCTGGCGATGAGCGTGTAGGATTCGGAGAGGGCGGGAAGGAGTTGCGTACGCGGTGCAGTTCGTCCGGCGACCTGCAGCAGCAGCGCGCCGTAGGCACGGGGATCGTCGGGCAGGGCGCGCAGGACTCGGCGGTCGCAGTCGACCTCGATGGCGGCGCGGAGTCTGCGCTCGACATACCAGAGCACTGGATTCCACGGGACGAGCACGCAGGCGAGACGTGCCGCGTCGCGCACCCAGGCATCGCCGGCGCGCAGGTGTTCGCGTTCGTGTTGCAGGATCAGCGTGCGCGTGGGGTGCGGAAGGTCGAGCACCCAGCGTGGAAGGACGACGGCCGGGCGTCGCCCACCGATGATCGCCGGACCCGCATCGACCGACAGGAGGACCGGGTGGCCGTCGACCACCGCGCCGTCCCATTGCCGCCGCGCGGCGTGCAGCTGGCGGCGCTGGCGTGCCAGCCGGAGCACGAGCACGAGCGTCACGAGCCCCCACGCCGTCACGAGCAGCGCGTCGATCGAACCGCCTAACGCGGTTCGGCGTGCGCCGTCGGCGAAGACGTCGATGGTCGGAATCCGCACCGCCGCGCCGAGCGCCAGCGCGGGCGTCGCGCCACGCCTGGCCTCGCTCCATCGAAAGAGCGGGATCGCGAATGCGCCAGCGATCGCCGCCACCCACAGCCAGCGGATCGCGCCCCCGCGGCGCTCGAGCCCCCACTCAGCGGCGCGCGCCGAGAGCGCCAAGGCCGCGCTGACGAGCACGGCGAATGCCATCCACTCGGCGATCATCGGGCACCGTCCGCGCGGGTGTGCCTCGCCTCGCCGTCGCCCCCACCCCCGCTACCGCCGTCTCCATCACCCTGCGCGGCCGACGATCGCGCGTCGCCGTCGAGTCGCTCCCCCAGGAGCGCATGCAGGCGACGCATCTCCTCCTCCGACAGACCGCGCGCGTCGACGAGGTGCGTCATCAGCGACTCAGTTTACCGTCGAAAAGGCGCTCGACCATGCTCCCCACGTGCGTCGAGCCTCGTCGTGCACGAGCCGGGCGAAGCCGGTGCGCCTTCCTCCTCGTGCCGACCGCTTCCTTGGCCTCGAGGTTCCGGAGGATGGTGAGAACCGTCGTGTAGGCCAGCGATGCCTCGAGGGCCTTGCGTACTTCCGCCACGGTCGATGGTCCGCGCTGCCACAGCACGCGCAGCGTGGCTACGATCCGAACGCATCCAGTGTCACGTTGATCTCCGTATCTGTGCGCTAGTAGATATGATCGAACCGCGATCCTGTCAACTATGCAGATAGTAATTACGACATCAATTCGCCAACACTTTTGTTGACTTATCGGCGGGGCCGACCGATTTTTCGGGGCGATGTCCTCCCCCACAATTGCTCTCCCGATCCCCGGTTACCGCGGCCTCCGCGGCGACGTGCTCGTCGCCCTCAAGAAGGCGCAACCGCTGACCGCGAAGGAGCTTGGCGCCCGATTCGGTGTCACGCCGAACGCGCTGCGCCGCCATCTCAAGGAGCTCGAGACCGAGGGGCTCGTGCGATACCAGCGCGAGATCCGCGGCGTTGGCGGCCCGGTCTACGCGTTCTCGCTCACCGACGCCGGCGAACGGCTCTTCCCGCATGCGTACGACTCGGCGCTCGGCGAGGTGCTGGAGCATGTGCGCCAGCAGTTCGGGAGCGACGGCGTGGTTGAACTGTTCAGGAAGCGATGGGGGGAGATCGCCGAGCGCGCCAAGCCGGAGCTCGCGCTCCTCCCGCTCGAGGCACGCGCCGAACGTCTCGCCGAGCTTCTCACTGGCCTGGGCTACATGGCCGAAGCGAGCGGCGGGGCGAGCGCCACGCTTCGGGAGCACAACTGCGCGATCCGCGCGGTGATCGAGCGCTTTCCCGAGATCTGTGTCGCCGAGCAGGGGTTCCTGGAGGAAGTGCTCGGCGCGCACGTGACCCGGCAGCAGCACATCGCCGCCGGCGCCAACTGTTGTGAGTACTGCATTCACCCATCCGGGACGTCGGCGGCTGAGTCGTCAGCTGCAACCGCTGCCCCGGTTTCGTTCGTTCGGATCGAGCCCGCGCCCTCGCGCGCCGGGAGCCCTACCCCGCAGGAGTTGCCATGAGTTCTGCCATCGACCAACTGGTCTCCAAGGAGTACCAGTACGGCTTCAGCACCGACATCGACACCGACACGATCCCCAAGGGGCTCAACGAGGATGTCGTGCGGCTCATCTCGTCCAAGAAGAACGAGCCCTCCTTCCTGCTCGAGTGGCGCCTCAAGGCGTTCCGCCGCTGGCAGCAGATGACGGAGCCGCACTGGTCCAACGTCACCTATCCGGCGATCGACTACCAGGACGCCTCGTACTACTCGGCGCCCAAGTCGGTCAAGCCGTTAGGCAGCCTCGACGAGCTCGACCCCAAGATCAAGGAGACGTACGACAAGCTGGGGATCCCGCTGCACGAGCAGAAGCTCCTCGCCGGTGTCGCCGTCGACGCCGTCTTCGACTCGGTCTCGGTCGGGACGGCTGCGAAGAGTTCTCCGCGCCATCGGGATCATCTTCGTCCGTTTGTGGATGGCGACGCGCGACCACTGGAGCTGATCGAGAAAGGCCCGCCTGGTCGTCCCCTACAGCGACAACTTCTTCGCCGCGCTCAACTCGGCGGTCTTCTCCGACGGCTCGTTCGTGTACATCCCCAAGGGGGTGCGCTGCCCGATGGAGCTGTCGACCTACTTCCGCATCAACGCCGCCGACACCGGGCAGTTCGAGCGCACGCTGATCGTGGCCGACGAAGGCGCCTACGTGAGCTACCTCGAGGGGTGCACGGCGCCCAAGCGTTCCACCAACCAGCTGCATGCGGCGGTGGTGGAGATCGTCGCGCTCGACAACGCGACGGTGAAGTACTCGACTGTGCAGAACTGGTACGCGGGCGACGAGGAAGTCGGTGGCGGGATCTACAACTTCGTCACCAAGCGCGGGAAGGCGATGACGAACGCGAAGATCTCCTGGACGCAGGTGGAGACCGGCTCGGCGATCACCTGGAAGTACCCAAGCGTGATCCTGCAGGGTGACAACTCCACCGGCGAGTTCTACTCGGTGGCCGTCGTCAACAACCGGCAGCAGGCCGACACCGGGACCAAGATGATCCACATCGGGCGCAACACGAAGTCGAACATCGTCTCGAAGGGAATCTCGGCCGGCAAGGGACAGAACTCGTATCGCGGGCAGGTGAAAGTGATGCCCAAGGCGGAGAACGCGCGCAACTACACGCAGTGCGATTCGATGCTGATCGGAAACGCCTGCGGCGCGCACACGTTTCCATACATAGAAGCGCAGAACAACAGCGCGACCATCGAGCACGAGGCGAGCACGGCGAAGATCGGGGAGGATCAGATCTTCTATCTCAAGCAGCGCGGAATGAGCGCGGAGCAGGCGGTGTCGATGATCGTCTCTGGATTCTGCCGCGAAGTCTTTAAAGAACTTCCAATGGAATTCGCCCTCGAAGCGCAGCAACTCCTTGGCATCACGCTCGAGGGCTCGGTCGGATAAGGCTGCCCTCCGCGTTCTCCGCGGACTCCTGCGAAGATCTTGAACCGCGGAGTCCGCGGAGAACGCGGAAGGAGACCAGCCGGAAGTTCGTGGGACGTGCACTTGCAACGGTGACCAGAGGTGGGGGGTGCCCTTCGTGCGACTGCGGGCTTTGAACTGGACGATTTCAATTTTTCACTTCAATACATACAGCAATGCTCGAGATCAGAGATCTGCGCGCGACGGTCGGTGAGAAGGAAATCTTGAAGGGAATTTCTCTCACCGTGAACGCGGGCGAAGTGCACGCCATCATGGGGCCTAACGGGTCCGGGAAGTCGACGCTGGCGCAGGTGTTGGCCGGCCACCCGGGCTACGAAGTCACCGGCGGTTCGGTCGAGTACCTCGGCAAGGATCTCCTCGAGATGGAGCCCGAAGAGCGCGCGCACGCCGGCGTCTTCCTCGCGTTCCAGTATCCCATCGAGATCCCCGGCGTCTCCAACGCGTACTTCCTCCGCTCAGCCTACAACGAGATCCGCAAGGCGAACGGCAAGGAAGAGGTAGACCCGATGGACTTTCTCGACGTGATGGAGCAGAAGCTCAAGCTCGTCGAGATGGACGAGGCGATGCTGCAGCGCTCGGTGAACACCGGCTTTTCCGGCGGAGAGAAGAAGCGCAACGAGATCCTGCAGATGGCGGTGCTCGAGCCGACGTTGGCGATCCTCGACGAGACCGACTCGGGGCTCGACATCGATGCGCTCCGCATCGTGGCCAACGGCGTGAACAAGCTCAAGCGCCCCGATTCGGCGACGATCGTGGTGACGCACTACCAGCGACTGCTCGAGTACATCGTTCCCGACTTCGTGCACGTGCTGGCGAACGGGCGCATCGTGCGCTCGGGGGGGAAGGAACTCGCGCTGGAACTCGAGGCGAAGGGATACGACTGGCTGATCGACGAGCCGGCGGCGGTGGGAGGTTGAGCGTGAGCACGGCGAGCTACAGCGAACAGTTTGCCACGCTCCCCGCCGAGGGACCGGCGTGGCTTGCCCCGCTCCGCGCGAGGGCGATGGCGCAGGTGGAGGAGCACGGCTTCCCCACCCCGCGCAACGAGGACTGGCACTTCACGAATCCGGCGCCGATCACGAGCACGCCGTTCGCGCCGATGGGTGCGGCAACGGGGGCTTTGTCGGCGGCCGACCTTGCGCCGTACACGGTGGGTCACGCCGAGTGGCCGATGATGGTCTTCGTGAACGGGCGCTACGCGCCGGCGTTGAGCCGAGTGGGGGCGCTCCCCGAAGGGGTGCGCCTCATCTCGCTCGCGTCGGCGCTGCACGAGGAGCCCACGCTTCTCGAGAATTACCTGGGGAAGTACGCGTCGATCGAAGGACAAGCGTTCGCCTTCACCGCGCTCAACACGGCGATGATGCGCGACGGTGCGGTGTTGCATGTGCCGAAGGATGTTTCGGTTGATTCGCCGATTCACCTGCTGTTCGTCACAGATGCGGCTGGAAACGGGGGCGCATCGTACCCGCGCAACCTCCTGGTCATCGAACGCGGCGCCCGCGCGACGGTCATCGAGCAGTACGTCTCGCTAGGCGGCGGGCGCTACCTCACCGACAGCGTGACCGAGTGCGCGCTCGCCGACGGGGCGACGCTCCACCACTACAAGCTGCAGCGCGAGGGGCGCGATGCGTACCACGTCGGGCACGTGGAAGCGCGCCAGGCGCGCGATTCGCACCTCGTGTCGTTCTCGTTCGCGACCGGTGCGGCGCTCGCCCGCAGCAACATCTACACAGGGCTTGCCGGTGAAGGGTGCGGGGCCACGCTCAACGGGCTGTACATGCTCGACGGCGACCAGGTAAGCGATCACCAGACGCGCATCGAGCACATCGCCCCCAACTGCTACTCCCGCGAGATGTACAAGGGGATCCTCGACGGCACGTCGCACGGCGTGTTCAACGGGAAGGTCTACGTGCATCCCGAGGCGCAAAAGACCGACGGCAAGCAGACCAACAAGACGCTCCTCCTCTCCGAGCGCGCGCGCATCGACACCAAGCCGCAGCTCGAGATCTTCGCCGACGACGTGAAGTGCACGCACGGCGCGACGGTCGGCAAGCTGGACGAGATCGCGTCGTTCTACATGCGTTCGCGCGGCGTAGGTGCCGATCTCACCCGTCGACTGCTCACCTACGCGTTCGCAGCAGAAGTGGTCGAGGAGCTGGAGCTGGAGCCGCTCAAGGTGGATCTGGAGCGCCTGACGATGGACCGGTACGTATGACCACCCACGCGCCCGTGGCCCCCCTCGACGTCACCGCCATCCGCGCCGACTTTCCGATCCTCGATCTCGACGCGCGTGGCAAGCGGCTCGTCTACCTCGATAATGCCGCCACGTCGCAGAAGCCGCGGTCGGTGATCGACGCGCTCTCGCACTACTACGAAGCGCAGAACGGAAACATCCATCGCGGGGTGCACTACCTCAGCGAGCTGGCGACCGAGCTGTACGACGCCACGCGCGAAACGGCGCGTCGCTTCTTCAACGCACGGCACGCGCACGAGGTCATCTTCACGCGCGGCACGACCGAGGGGATCAACCTCGTCGCCACGTCGTTCGGGAGCGCCTTCGTCCGCGCCGGCGACGAGATCATCGTGTCGACGATGGAACACCACTCGAACATCGTCCCGTGGCAGCTCCTGTGCGAGCGCACGGGGGCGGTGCTCAAGGTGATCCCGGTGACCGACGCCGGAGAGCTCGACATGGACGCCTATCGCGCCCTGCTCAGCGAGCGTACGCGCCTGGTGAGCGTGGTGCACGTCTCCAACGCGTTAGGCACGATCAACCCAGCCGCCGAGATCGTGCGCCTGGCGCACGAGGCGGGCGCCGCGGTCCTTCTCGACGGCGCCCAGTCGGCCCCGCACACCAAAGTCGACCTGCAGGCGCTCGACTGCGACTTCTTCGTCTGTTCCGGCCACAAGATGCTCGGCCCCACCGGTGCGGCGATCCTCTACGGCAAGGAGTCCTGGCTCGAGCGCATGCCCCCGTACATGGGGGGTGGCGACATGATCTCGCAGGTCACGTTCGAACGCAGCACCTGGGCCGCGCTGCCTTCGAAGTTCGAGGCAGGAACGCCGTCGATCGGCGATGTGGTCGCGTACCGGCACGCCTTCGAGTATCTCGAGCGCGTGGGGCTCGACGCGATCGCCGCTCACGAGCACGACCTCCTCGCCTACGCCACCGAGCAGGTTCGCGAGATCCCCGGAGTCACGCTGGTTGGAACGGCCGCCGAGAAGGCGGGGGTGCTGAGCTTCGTGATGGACTGCGCCCACCCGCACGACATCGGGACGATCCTCGACGGCTTCGGCATCGCGATCCGCGCCGGCCACCATTGCGCACAGCCGCTGATGCGGCGATATGGTCTCCCATCGACCGCGCGCGCCTCGTTCTACCTGTACAACACGCGCGAAGAGGTCGACGCTCTCGTGCGCGCGATCGAGCACGTGCGCACCGTTTTCGCCTGATCCGTCAGCTGCACAATGGACCTCGGCAACCTGTACCAGGACGTAATCCTGGAGCACAACCGGAACCCGCGGAACTGGGGAGAGCTCGCCCCGCCGAGCCGTCGCGCCGACGGGCGGAATCCGATGTGCGGTGACGAAGTCACGGTGTGGGTGAGGCTTGATGGTGATCGCCTGGCCGACGTGTCGTTCGAAGGTACTGGCTGCGCGATCTCCAAGGCGTCGGCGTCGATGATGACCCAAGCGGTGAAAGGAAAGACGCGCGACGAGGCGGAGGAGCTCTTCTCGCAGTTCCACGGGATGGTGACCGGGAGTGCGGCCGACGCGGCGAGCGGCGCGAGCGCGCCCCCGGCGTCGCTCGGCAAGCTCAAGGTGTTCTCCGGCGTCGCGCGCTTCCCGGCGCGCGTGAAGTGCGCGTCGCTCGCGTGGCATGCGATGCGCGAAGCGCTCAACAGCGCCGAAGCCGCTGCGACAGCGGAGCGCGCCGAGTAGCGCGCGGGGCGACCAACCGTGCGCCGTCATTCCTCGCGCGCAACCTCGCGCAACGCTCGCCGCGGTCGCGCCCTCGCATGAAGCGCTACATCGTACTCTACGGACTTCTGGGGGGCGCCCTGATCGCGCTCCTCAAGTTCGTCGAGTATCGCTACCTCATTCTCTCCCATTCGGTCGAGATCTACGGCGGACTCATCGCCGCAGTCTTCGTCGCACTCGGACTCTGGCTCGGCGCCACGCTCACCGGGCGACCGGAACGAGTCGTCGTGCACGAGGTCCAGGTCCCAGCGCCGCCGCCCCCGCCAGCGGGAGAGCTCGATCCGGCACGACGCGAGGCGCTCGGAATCACCAAGCGCGAACTCGAGATCCTCGAGCTGATCGCCGAGGGGCTGTCGAACCGCGAGATCGCCGAGCGCATCTTCGTGAGCGAGAATACCGTCAAGACGCATTCGAGCCGGCTGTTCGACAAGCTCAACGCACGTCGGCGCACACAGGCGGTTCAGCTGGGGAAGGAGCTCGGGCTGATTCGTTGACGCGTGCACGGAGCGCCCGCCCGCCGACGATGTGACCGATCGTGCGGAACGTCCGGGGAAGAATTCGGCGACCGCGGTGCTACGAACGAATGATTTTCGCGCTCTGCGCGTCGAATCATTCGAAAAGGTGACGCGAATCAGGGGAGGTGAGCCGTACCGTCTCCCCACATTCATTCTCACGGAGCGTTCGGCATGAAACGAATCGTCCTCACCTACGGGCTCATCGCCGGCGCAATGCTCGGTGGGATGATGCTCATCAGCACCGCGTTCATCGAGCAGATCGGATTCGATCGTGGTGCGATCGTTGGCTACACCTCGATGGTCGCCGCATTCGTGATGATCTTCTTTGGCGTTCGAGCGTATCGCGACCAGGTGCTCGGCGGGACGATCGGCTTCTGGGCCGCCATGAAGGCCGGCCTGCTCATCATGGTCGTCGCGTCAGCGTGCTACGTCGCCACGTGGGAGTTCGTGTTCTATCGCATGATGCCCGACTTCGGCGAGCGGTACATGGCGTACGAGCTGGAGAAGGCGAGGGCGAACGGCGCGAGCGAAGCGAGCCTTCAGGCACAGGAGAAGGAAACCAAGGAGTTCTACGAGAGCTACAAGAATCCGCTGGTGAACATCTCCTTCACCTTCCTCGAGCCGCTTCCGGTGGGACTTCTCATCACGCTGGTGACCGCGGCCGGGCTGTCGCGGAAACGGCGCCCGCCACTCGGTACGTCGGGGGCGCTGGCTTCGACGCAGTAGCGAAATCCGAGAGAAAGGAACAGAGGGCCTGACATCGCTGAGCGAAGTCAGGCCCTCTCGGATTTGCAGCGAAAAAGACGAAGACACGACGTGCGCGACACCGGCTTGTCGAACGTCCCTTCCCTCCCCGTCCACCCAATCCACCGCACTCCACCCCACCACCCGGCCTACAAGCTGCCCCCACTCAGGTTCGCTCCGCACCACACGGATCGCGAGTATGTGATGCCGGCACGCCGTGCTTCGTACCCGATACTCCTCCGCCGCCCCCATCGCGGGTGGGTGCGCCGAAGCGCACCACCCGCGCCCCCCGCACTCCGCCCACCCGACCGCCCGTCCGCTCCTCACCTCCCACCACCCGCCCATCGCCCGTTTTCCTCACCCTACCACTCACCGCCCTTCCGCCCACCTATCCCATCCTCACCACTCCACCGAACTGCCGCCCCTCCCACCACCGGGGCCGTACCCCATCCCGACCCAACCACTCGGCGCTGTCCCGCTACGCGGACGCCCGGCGTTCTTCCCGACCACCCATACTCCCCCACACCTCCGACGCCGGAGCGACCACGCGAAACGGGTGCAGCGCGCGTATTCCCTTTCCCTTGCGTTGAAAGAATCCAGAACGTCTCAGCGACGCCTCGAGCACCCACTCCCAGCCGAAGCGCTGATGGAACTCGCGCTCACTCATGCCGAGGAGGTCGTGTATCCAGCGGCGCGTTTCGGCGGCATTCGGCTCATCGGCCGAGACGACGCGATTGAGCGCCGTGCGGTCCGACGCCAAGTCGGCGAGAACCGCGGCGCGCTGCCATTCCAGCGCACTCCAGTCACCCAGCTGCCGGAGCTGCTCCCGAACGGTATAGGGGAGGAATGACACCTGATTCCGACGCAGCGCGGGACGGGTGAAAAGGTCCGACAGCGTGCGCGCGAGCGTGGGAATGCGCGTGCGCTTGACCAGCCAGTCGACCATGTCGCTGGGGGTGGGACGCGGGCGCGCCGCCACGGCGCGGAGAATCGGGTCCGCCCCGTCGGAGTCGGCAAGATCGAAGACGACACACGTGCGCGGGAGGCGGCGGGTGGAACGCATTCCCGACTCCTCTTCGGCGATGATGCAGAGCGGACACCAGGGAGCGACGTCGAGCTGGGACTTCACATCGTTCGTCGACGGGCGGCGTTCCACGGCGTCGAGCAGCGCGACCGATCCGAGGTCGGGCGAGACATCGTGGAGGCGGCGCGCCATCTGGTAGGGCGGCTCGAGGATCAACAGCGGCGACGAGTTCATGGGATGAGGTTACGGGTGGGCGGAAAGGCAGTACACTCGGGGAACTACTAGTCGTGGTCGCGACCACGCCCCGACGGCACCGCGCGCACCCAAGGAAACGGGAAAAAGGGGGGCAACCGGTCATGGTTGCCCCCCTGTTACCAAGCCTCGAAACTCGAGGCCGGAACTGTGATTTTCGCGTCCCCGGACTCGCTCCGCCCGCCGTGATGGGCGATGCGCCGGCGTCTGGCGCCCTCGCTCTCGACCCTCGCGCGCTACGCCGGGCCGGACATCTCCTCGCGGGTCGATCCGCGCTCGCGCGACGTCACGCGAATCTCGGACACGTCCGAGTCATCGTCCGCGTCCTCATCAGCCTGATCCTCGCTCCCCCCGCCCCCTTCGAGCAGATCGTCTCCTCCTTCACCCTCCGGCGGGAGCATGATCGCGAAGCGCATGAGCCCCCACTCGGTGGTGATTCCGAGCGCCTTGCGAATGCTCGCGCGGTGGAACTCGATCGTACGCGGAGAGACGCTCAGGATTTCGGCCATGTCGCTCGTCGACTTTCCGTCGCCGATCAGTCGCAGGATCTGCAGGTGGCGCGGCGTCAGGCGATCGAGGGCAGGGTGCTGGAGCGCGGTTGGGTCGCGGAACGATCGCTTGGGGACGCGCGGGGAGATGAACGCCTTTCCCGCGAGGACCGCCTCGATCGCCCCATTCAGCTCTTCGGCCGACGCTTCCTTCGGGATGAAGCCATGCGCCCCCTTCTGCATCGAGAGATCGGCCAGGGCGCGATCGACGTGCATCGTGACGACGAGGATTTTCAGGTCCGGAAAGGCCTGAGCGATTTCGGGGAGGAGTTCGAGGCCGTTGCGGTGCGGCATCGAGAGGTCGAGGAGGAGGATATCGGGCTTCGTGCGCGCGATCTCGCTCAAGACTTCGCGACCGTCGTTGACGACGCCGACCGCGAGAAAAGCCGGCTTGAGCAAGGAGCGCAGTCCTTGGCTCATGAGCGGGTGGTCGTCGCAGATCAGTACCAGTGAGCGGCGCATGTCGTCGCCTCCTTATCCCTTGATTGGTACGCTGGCCCTCACCGTGGTCCCCTCACCCGGGGTCGACACGATCTCGAACTTTCCTTCGGCGAGTCGCGTGCGCTCCGCCATCGAGATGAGCCCCAACCCCTTGCTGCGACTCGGATCGGTGGCCTCGAAGCCTCGCCCGAAGTCCTGGATGGACACTTCGATTTCGTTCACCTGCGAGCGCGCGATGATGCGTGCCCGCTTGGCGCGCGAGTGCCGCGCCACGTTGCGGAGCCCTTCCTGCGCGATGCGATACAGCATCAGGGCACGCTCTCGAGAAAGCTGTGATGCCAGCCCGTCCTCGCTGAAGTCCGTTTCCACTTCGATACCCGAAGCACGACTCACGTCCGACGCCAACTGCTCGAGTGCCGGAAGGAGTCCCGCCTGATCGATGATGGCAGGATGCAACCGATGCGCGACACGGCGCAACATGACGCCCAGGTCCTGCAACTCGGAACGCAGCGCCTCGATGCGCACCGCGTCGCGCTCACCAACATTTCGATCCCGCGTGTCCCACTCGCTCAATTCGTGCTGCAGGATCGCCACGCGCTGCAGCGCGTCGTCGTGCACCTCACGGGCAACCCAGGCGCGCTCCTCCTCATGCGCCTCGAGGAGCTTCTTCGCGTAGACACGATGCAGCTTGAGGCTATGGCGCTGATAGATGAACAGTGCAGCTGCAAGTGCCGCCAGCACGACGGTGACGGCGAGGGCAGCTGCTACGTAGATCCAGAAGAGCTGTTGGGAAGCGGGCATCGCATGCCCCTCCACATCAGGATGAAAGCGAAGACGTCGCCGATCGCCCGCACATCGTACACGCGCTTCATGTTCTGGATCTGATCGCGCGGCATCGCCGCCACAATCGGATCGGTCGCCACGAGCAACCCGAAATAGAGCAGGATGCCGAGGCTCGTCCAGAGCCAGTCGCGGCTCCACGGACGCTCAGGCGAGCGCGCGAGATTCGAGATCAGCGTGAACGCGGTCCATCCCATGATGATGAGCGCGCGGAACGGTCCCGAAAACGTCTTGAAGGTGTCCTGTTCGCCGGCGGCGATCGCCAGGGTTACGTAACTCGCGATGAAGAGCGGCGTCGCGATGCGCAGCGTGATGCGCGTGAGCGGGCGCGTTTGCCAGTACGAGAGCGCCCAGAGGAGGAGCGCATCCTCGAAGGGTTCGATGTAGATGAAGATCCACCAGTTCTCGCCGTACATCAGCGTGACTTGCAGCTGCACCAAGTCCGAGACGAAGAAAGCGAGGCACCACATCGCGATCGCCTTGCGCGCGTCGGTCGTGCGCGACCACGCGAGGAAGACGGCGATCGACGGCAGCAACTGGGCCAACGTTGCTGCCGTCGGGAACGGATACTCGAGGAAGTTCAATGCTGCTGAAGTGCGCGAGTGGAGATACCGCCTCGCGCGCTAGTTGAGTGGTGAATCCGTCGGGCAGTACGGCGGGCAGGGCCAGTGCTGGTCGAGGAGTACAGCCGCGCCGGCTCCCGCCGCCATCAACGCCTTCGCGCCACGCGTCGACCCGCCGGACTTCCCGGCTCCCTTGGTGATGTCGTTCCCGTTTGCATCCACACCGACGAGGACGATCTGGTATCGCGCATCGGCGTCGAGACCGTGATAGTAGCGCAGCCCGACACATCCCGGTTGAGCGAGGAGTTCCTGAACACCGTCGGCCCAGAACATCCCGCCGTGCTCGGAGGCGGGCGACGCCTTGCGAAAGCGCTGCGTGAGCTCGACCGCGGCTTCGAGCGTGATGCGCTGCGATCCCTTTGGCGGCACGTCACCGTAACCGCGCGGCTTGCCACGCTTCCCCTTCCCGCCGTGCCCTTTCCTGGCACCGCCCCTGGCCTGCTTTCGAATCGTCATGCCTCGCCTCGTGTGATGAAGGATGCGGAATAGTTAGGCACCCGCCGTCGAGCGCGCTACCCGCGCAATGCAGTGCGTGCGCAACGCGTTACATGTGCAGCACGCGCGTTGTGCAGCGCGTTTGCCCCGCGGTGCGTTAGCCGCGCAGTGCGTTAGCCGCGCAGTGCGCTCGCTTCGGTCGGGCAGTAGGGAGGACAAGGCCAATGCTGGTCAAGCGTCTGTGCGCCGGCGTCGAGCAGGTCGTTGCCGTTCGCGTCGGCCGCCACGAGGACCAGCGTACGCTTTCCATCGTTGTCGCGCGCGTGGTAGTAGCGAAGGAACTGCGCGTCGGTCCGGCTCAAGAGCGAGAGAATCGCCTTCTTGCTGAACAAACCGCCAAGCGCCCCTTGCTCCGGCGTGCGCGTGCCGCCCACGGCCCCACTTCCTGCAGTGACCATCGGGCCGGTCGCCGCGCCCGTGGTCGTGCCGGTCGACGTCCCGGACGCACCGCTCTCCAGGAGCCGGTGACGACGGGTGAGTTCGGCCGCTTCGGCGGCAGAGATGCTGTGGTCTCGTCCCGCTGAGAGAGGAGGGATGGTCATGACAAGTTCTCGCGTACGGTGATGGCAACGACGCGCCACGGTGTGGAGCGTCGCGAGGAAGGAACGGAGAGTCTACGGCCGAGCCCCGCAACTGGACACTGGGGGAAACCCTAGTGCGTGGCGCCGGCCCACGACGGCGGCTAAGATGCGCCGCACTCCTTCACTCCACCAGCCGCAACATGTCGTACGCCATCGTCATCCTGCGTTACCGCCGCCCGCTCGACGAAGTGGTGGCGAACACCGACGACCATCGCACCTACCTGCGCACGCTCGAAGCCAACGGAACGCTCCTCGCCTCCGGGCCCATGGATCCGCGCACTGGCGGCATCTTGCTGCTCCGCGTTCCCGACACCGATACGCAGGCGGCGCTCGACGCGGTGCGCGATGGCGACCCATTCTGGCAGCGCGGGATCGCGCAGTACGAGCTGATCCCCTGGATCCCGGTCATCGGCAAGGAACGGCTAGACTCGCTCTCGTAGCCCCAGCAGCGCGGCGGCGTGCAGCCGAGACTCGCGCTCAATCACCCCCTAGCAGAGGTGAACCGCCATCGCCTTGAAGGTGGCGAAGGCCTCGGTACCCTCCTCCAATCCCAGCTCGTGAACCGAGCGCGCGGTGAGCGCCGCCACGAGCGGCACGCCGTCGACGTCGAGCGTCACACGGGCGTACGCGCCCAGCGTCGTGACCTCCGTCACACGTCCGCGAAAGAGGTTGCGAGCCGATGACGCGTGCGGCGCGCGCGACAGCACCACCTCTTCGGCGCGGATAACGGCGTGGCTCCTATCGCCCGTGGGGGCGGGACCAACCGTATACAGCGTGAGCGGCCCGGCGCGGAACTCGAGCGCGTGATGCCCCTCGGCGTCCGGCGACGCAGTGCCATCGAGCACGTCGGGGGCCAGATCCTCCAGCACACGTGCCTCGCCCGACAACACGTTCTCGGCGCCCAGGAATTCGGCGATGTAGGGTGAAGCCGGACGGCGAAAGACCTCCTCGGGAGGGCCCGATTGCAGCACGCGCCCGCGATCGAGGAGGATCGCCACGTCGCCCAGCAACCCCGCCTCGGTGAAGTCGTGCGTCACCTGCAGCACCGTGAGCTTCCATTCGCGATGGATCGCGCGCACCTCGCGCCGGGTGCGCGCGCGACGCGCGGGATCGAGCGCGCTGAACGGCTCGTCGAGGAGGAGGATCTCCGGCCGCATCGCCAGTGCGCGGGCGATAGCCACCAACTGTCGCTCTCCGCCGCTCAGGCTCACCACGTCGCGCGCGAGGAGCGGCGAAACATCGAAGCGCTTGACGACCTCCTCGACCGTGGCGGGATTGGCCGCGCCATAGGCGATGTTCTCGGCGACCGAGAGGTGCGGAAAGAGGTAGCCATGCTGGTAGACGAGCCCGATGCGCCGCGACTCGGCGGGAAGCGCGGCGGCATCGCGCCCCGACAGCTGCAACCTGCCGCCGGCCAGTGGAATGATCCCCGCCACCGTCTCCAGCAACGTCGTCTTCCCCGAACCCGCCGGGCCGATCACCACCCCGTACGCGCCGGCGGCGACCGCAAAGCTCACCCGCTCGAGTCGAAAGGCGCCGAGCCGCGCCGACAGGTCGCGCGCCTCGATCACTCGAGCCCTCCCGCGTGAATCGAATGATCGCCGCGCAACGCGCGAAGCGCGGCGAGCGGAATCAAGGCGAGGAGGACGAGCACTGCCGCAACCGGAATCGCCTCACCCAGGCCATAGCTGGTGAAGCGGTCGTAACTGAGGACGCTGACTGTTCTCGGGTTGTAGGTGAGAATCACGATCGCCCCGAACTCGCTCACCGCGCGCGCCCACATAACGAGCGCCGAGGCGAGAAGGCCGCGCCCCGCGAGCGGGAGGGTGATGCGCCGAAAGACGCGCCACCCGCTATCGCCGAGCGTGCGCGCGACCGCCTCGTATCGCGGGTCGACGCGCACGAACGCCTCGCGCGCGCCGCTCACGTAGAGCGGCGCCGACACGAAGAGCATCGCACACACAATCCCGATCGGTGTCCCGACTACTCGTAGTCCCGCCAGGAGCAGTCCCTGCCCCACCATGCTATCTCGCCCGAGCACGAGGAGGAGTGCGATACCGGCAACCGGATGCGGAATCACGAGCGGGAGATCGAGCACCGCTGAGAGAACCGCCCGCCCGCGAAAGCGCTTCCGCGCCATCAAGTACGCCATCGGCGTCCCAGTGACGAAGCCGAGGAGTGTCGCAATCGTTGCCGTCACGCCGGTGAGCACGAGCGCCGCGCGCAGTTCGGCGTCGCTGCCGAGATGACGGATTCCCGCCGCTCCCCCCTCGATCACCAGCTTCCCGATGGGGGCAACGAGGAAGAGGAGGAGAAGTGATGCGGCGAGGGCCGACAACACGCTGCTCACCGCAGGAACGCGCCGAGGCGTCATCGAGAGACGTGCACCGCGATTTGACAGGACGAGTTCATTCGCCGAATCTCACCACGCACGCCGCCCGTACGCCATAGCAGAACTCGCAATCGCTATATTCGCCGCCGCGTTCGCACTTCTCGTCTTCTCGTCTTCTGACTTCTCGTCTTCTCAGAGGGACATGCCTGCCGTCGAGCTCCGAAACATCGTCAAACGCTACGAGGGCCACGTCGCGGTCAAAGGGCTCTCGCTTCGCGTCCCGCAGGGCGCGGTCTACGGTCTCCTCGGTCCCAACGGGGCCGGCAAGACGACGTCGATCCGGATGCTGCTCAACATCATCGCACCGGACGAAGGGAGCATCACAATCGACGGGGCGCCCAATACAGCTCCCGGGGTGCTCGATCGCGTCGGCTATCTCCCCGAAGAGCGAGGCCTCTATCGCAAGATGCAGGTCCGTCGCCTCCTGCGATTCCTGGCCGAGTTGAAGGGAATCGGGCGCAAGGAAGCCGACGCGCGCATCGATCGCTGGCTCGATCGGCTCGAGCTGCGCACCGAGGAGAAGAACTGGGGCGATGCCAAGGTCGACGAGCTCTCCCGCGGCATGCAGCAGAAAGTGCAGTTCATCGGGACGCTGCTGCACGATCCCGAACTGGTGATCCTCGACGAGCCGTTCAGCGGGCTCGATCCGGTGAACGCGCAGGGGCTCAAGGACACGGTGGTCGATCTCAAGCGCCAAGGGCGGACGGTGCTCTTCTCCACGCACCTCATGGACAACGCCGAGCGGATGTGCGACTCGGTGTGCATCATCGCGCGCGGCCAAAAGGTGCTCGACGGATCGGTGAGCGAAGTGAAGGCGACGCGCGGCGGATCGCACCTCGCGCTGGCGCTCGCCGGGGCGTCGACGCCCGCGGTGGATGCCGTCCTTGCCGACCGCTCGCTGGTGTCGCGCATGGACGATTCCTCGCGTTTCTTCGAGATCGAGCTCGCACCCGGAGCGGAGTCGCAGGTTCTCCTGCGCCGACTCGTGGATGCGGGCGCGTCGATCGATCGTTTCGAGCGGGTGCAGCCGTCGCTGCACCAGATCTTCCTTCAGCAGGTCGGCGCCACGGGCGTCGAAGCGGGGATGAGCGGACATGGATAAGGTCTTCGCGGTCATAAAGCGGGAGTACCTCGAGCGCGTACGTTCGCGGTGGTTTGTTTTCGCGACGATCTTTGGGCCGCTGATGATGGCCGTTCTGGTCATCCTGCCGGCGTACCTCGCGTCCAAGAGCACGGCGTCGGCCGACGTGGGGAACATCATCGTGCTCGACGCGTCGGGCGGCGGAATGGGCGATCGCGTCGCGCTCACCCTCGGCGCATTCGGCAAGCGTCCCGAGGTCCGAACCGTCGCCCCTAACGAAGTCGCGCAGGCCGAATCCACCGCGACCAAGGCCGTCGTCGACAAGCAGGTCGAGGGATACCTCGTCGTCGACCAGCTCACGATGTCGGGAGAGAAGGCGCGCTACGCGGGGCGCAACGCCAGCACGATCCCCGACATGAAGCGCCTCGAGGAGGCGGTCAAGTCGGCGGTCCTCGCCCGGCGGTTCGAGGAAGCGGGACTCGACGCGGCCAAGGTGCAGGCACTGTCGACCGTGAAGTTGCAGATGGACGCCGAGCGCCTCACCGAGAAGGGGCGCGGGGGCGGCGGCAAGGGGAACGCGGCGCTCGCCTACGGCGTGGCGCTCCTCCTCTATATGAGCATCGTCCTCTACGGGCAATCGATCCTCATGGGCGTGATCGAGGAGAAGTCGCAGCGCGTCGCCGAAGTCGTGGTCGCCGCGATTCCTGCAGACAAGCTTTTGGCCGGAAAGGTGATTGGCGTCGGCGCGGTCGGGCTCTCGCAGCAGCTCGTGTGGATCGCGAGCGCCGTCCTCCTCATGAAGTTCCAGGCGCCGATCATGGCGGCCTTCGGGCTCCCGCCGTCGCCGATGCAGATGCCGCAGGTCACCATCGCCACGGCGGTCGCCTACTTCACCTACTACGTGCTCGGCTTCGTCTTCTTCACGTCGCTGTTTGGCGCGGTGGGGTCGATGGTCAGCAGCACGCAGGATGCGCAACAGGTCTCGACGCCGCTCACGATGCTCATCGTGCCCAGCATCGTGCTGCTGATGCCGGTCCTGCTGTCGCCTAACGGGACGCTGGCGCGCACCGTGTCGATCGTCCCCTTCACCGCGCCGATCCTCATGCCCGTGCGCATGAGCCTCACGGCGGTGCCGTGGTACGAGATCACCCTGTCGATCGCCCTGCTCCTGTTGTCGTGCGCTGGCGCCGTGTGGATGGCGGGACGGATCTACCGCGTGGGCGTCCTGATGTACGGGAAGAAGCCCTCGTTCTCCGAGGTGTTGCGCTGGGTCAGAGCGCCGCAGTAAGGCGCTCTGCCACGTGATGGAAGGCGCGTTCCCGGGCCGCCGCGTCGGACCCCGGCCCGGGAATTACCCCGAGAATTTCCCGCTTGAGTACTGCCGCCGCTTCGGCGGGGACGAGCGGTGTCTCGTCGGTAAAGCCGTGCAGGAGAACCGACACCTTTTCGCTCCCGTAGCCTAACGAAACGCACAGGCGCAGGGCGCGCTGCGTCGCCCGGAGCGAGGTGACCGTCGGATCGCTCACGAGGAGCACGCGATCCGACGCATCGAGCGTGGCCAGGACCTGCTCGTTCGGCGCCCCGCCGAGCGCAACGAGCGTAACCTGAAAGTGGGGCGAAAGCGCGGCGAGATAGCGCGAAACGTCGCCGGGACTTCCCGAGGGGAGCACATCGAACTGCCCAACCGAAGGAGCCGATCCGTCGCCGTGTTGCGGGGCGGCGATGACCGCTACGCGCACCGCCACGTCGCGCGACGCCATCGCACTCGCCAGCCCTCCGGCGAGGTCGGCGACATCGTGAAAGCGTCGGTCGGCATACAGCGTGATGACCATCGCGGCGGGAACCGCCGATTCAGCGGGTGGAATCGGCGGTTGTGCGAGAGAGGCCTGAGTGTGCGAGCGAGAACGGAGGGAGCTGCGATGCGCTCGCGACATCGGTTAGTGCGAGCCCACTAAGGCTATGCGCGAAGTTCGTGCCGCAGCCGTCAGGCGTCGCTCGCGCAGTGCGCTCCGAACGCCGCAATCAGGTCGGCGGCGATCGCCTCGGCGTTGCGGCTCTCGATCTGCCAGCGCTCCATGAAGTAGACCAGCTTTCCGTCCTTGAGCAGCGCGATCGACGGCGACGACGGCGGATAGCCCGTGAAGTACGAACGCGCGCGCTCGGTCGCATCGGCATCCTGCCCGGCGAAAACCGTCGTGAGGTGATCGGGGCGCGCCGCAGAGTGTTCGAGTGCATAACGCACCGCCGGCCGCGCCATGCGCGCCGAGCAACCGCAGACCGAGTTCACCACCACCAGCGTGGTCCCCTGGTTCGTCGGGAGCGTGGCATCGACCGCTTCGGCCGACCGCATCTCGGTAAAGCCCACGCGCGTGAGATCCTCGCGAATCGGGGCGACGAGTCGTTCATCGTACATCATGCGGGGCATCGACATGGCAAATCCTCTGGGAAATCGGAACGAAGTGCAGTTGTAGCTCGCGCGTCACTCGTCGTCGTGATGCGCGTCGTCGCGAACGAGCGCGAGGATCGCGCTCTGCGGCACAACGAGGTACCGCTCGTTCTCGAACGTGATTTCGACCGCCGCCTTCCGGAAGAAGAGGGCATAGTCCCCCGTGCGCGCCTGCATCGGGACAAAGCGCGTCTCGCGCATCCCGCCGCTCACCTGACGCCACGGCTCGTCGCTCGCGTCGGCCAAATCGGGCATCGGGAGCCCGGGTCCGGTCGCCACGATCTTCCCGCCCTGCACCGCCTGGGAATCGACCGCCGTCGACGGGAGATAGAGCCCGACTTTCGTGCGCTCCTCCCCTTCTTCGGACTTCACCAGGACACGGTCGCCAACGACGATCAGACGCTTCTTCATTCGCACGGGAAATAGGTGAGGGATGAAATATAGAGACCTCAGAAGACGAGAGGACGAGATTCCGAATCCCCCCTCGTCCTCTCGTCTTCAGAAAACTCGTCTTCTTGTCAGCTAGGACGCAGTCCTCGGCTTCACCAGGTGATAGCTCGCCTGCCGTTGGAATGCCCACCGCGGCTTCCCGTCCGCACCCACGATGAAGTCTTCTTCCTGCGGCACGCGGAGCGCCTGGCCCCCCCACTCCGGAACCGGCGTCGTCGTCTGCAATTCCGAGGAGAACCACATGCTCGGGATCACCGTCGCGTCGCCGCGCCCCGGAACACCCTCCTGGTAATCCCACAACCCGATCAGCGGCCCCGCGCCGTGCCCGTTCTTGCCGATCGGGTGCGAGTACATCGTCCCGCTGATCCCCTCGCTCTTCAACTTGGCAAGGCTGGCGCGCAGGATTTCGTTCCCGGTGCG
This sequence comes from Gemmatimonadaceae bacterium, assembly GCA_044225935.1. Classification (GTDB taxonomy): domain Bacteria; phylum Gemmatimonadota; class Gemmatimonadetes; order Gemmatimonadales; family Gemmatimonadaceae; genus SCN-70-22. Next base: position 10,059 of record JBGAHX010000052.1, on the reverse strand, counting down.
TCCGGTGCGCGTCTCCTCGAACAGAATGTCCTGTAGGCGATTCGAATTCGTCAGCGCCTTGCGAATACCGGCGGGTGGTTCGGTCTCCCCCGCCTTGAGCACGTAGCCGTTGTGCTGCGTGTCGGTGTTGAGGCCGAGCGCGGTGATCCCCACATCGCACCAGAGAACGTCGCCGGGCTGGATGACCGGATTCTCGCCGAGTGCCTCCGGCATCACCCCCTGCCGCTGCAGCGAGACCGACGGCTGGAACCACGTACCGAGCCCTCGATCGTTGAGCTGCTGCCTCCACCACCAGACGAGATCCTGCGTGGTGGTCGTTCCCGGAGTGATGACCTCGTTGGAGAACATCCGCCCGATCAGTTCGTGCACCTGACGGGTGAGGCGTCCGTAGAACTCTTCTTCTTCGGGCAATCGCGAGGCGATCAGCTCGAGAGGGAGTGCCTCGGCGCGCGTGAAGCGGTCGACCCACTTCTTGCCGAGCATTTCCGACATCCCCTCGAGCTCACCGGCGGTGAGCCCGTCGGAGAAGGCGTGCGTGCGCGAGACGTCGATCGCGATGACCTTCGGGTTCCGTTCCTCCACGACCTCCTTGAGGAGGAGCCACTGCGCGTCGCCCCACAGCTCGGCGTTGCGCCCGCCGACCGGATTCTCGATGACCTTCTTCGCCGTGTACGCCTTGTAGACGCCCCCCTGCGAACTGCCGCCTAACGCCAGGCGCTCGATGCACGAGCCGTCGCCCGGGTCGGCCGTTCCGGCAGCGGCACACTTGTCGAAGAAGACGTAGATAGTGCGACGACGCGCGGCGAAGGTCGTCGGCGATACGATGGACGAGAAGACCGGATCCTCGTTGTACTCGCGCATGGGGATGACCCAGAAATCCACCTTGTGCTTGCGCATCAGCGCCGGGAGGATCGTGGTCATGCGGCGCTCGAGCCAGCGCTGCTGGATCTGCGCCTGCTCGCGGAGCGTGCCGAACGGACGGACCGGGGCGGAGGACGCCGACGGTTGTGCCCCCGCGGTCCCGGCGGCGAGGGCGAGGGCGAGGAGAAGCGATCGATAGGGCACGACAGTCAACGGGCTGCGGGGGTGAGCGACGTAGCCGCCTAACGCTCAGCGCGGCGACGGAGGAAGGATGATCGGCGTGCCGTCGAGCCATCCGCGCACGGGGTGCGGCTGGTACGGCGCCTCGAGCTCGGCGCAGTCCTCGGCGCTGAGCGTCACATCGACGGCGGCGATCGCCGCGTCGAGCTGTTCGAGCTTGGTCGTGCCGACAATCGGCGCCGACACGCCGGGGCGCGACAGGAGCCACGCCAGCGCGACCTGCGCGGGCTGCACGCCGAGTCGCTTGGCCACGCCAACCGTCGCGTCGACCACGTCCCAGTCGGCGGGGTGATCGTACAGCTGGTCGGCGAGCACGCCATCGCCATCGTCGCGCAGCGACATCCCGCGCGCACCGCGCTGGCGGTTCCCGCCGAGCATCCCGCGCGCGAGCGGCGACCACGGGATCACGCCGAGCCCCTGGTCGACGCAGAGCGGGAGCATTTCGCGCTCCTCCTCGCGGTACACCAGGTTGTAGTGGTTCTGCATGCTGACAAACTTTGCCCAGCCGTTGCGCTCGGAGATCGAGAGCGCCTTCATCAGCTGCCAAGCGTACATCGAGCTGGCGCCGAGATAGAGCACCTTCCCCTGCTGCACGAGCTGGTCGAGCGCAGCGAGCGTCTCTTCGATCGGTGTCTCGCCGTGATGTCGGTGGATCTGGTAGAGATCGATCCGCTCTACGCCGAGCCGCTTGAGCGACGCCTCGCACGACTGGATGATGTGCTTGCGCGACAGCCCCACGCGATTGGGACCATCGCCCATCTTGAGGCGCACCTTGGTCGCGATCACCACCTCGTCGAGGTTGGCGTACTCGCGCAGCGCCCGCCCGGTGATCCGCTCGCTCTCGCCGAGCGAGTAGACGTCGGCCGTGTCGAAGAAGTTGATCCCTCCCTCGATCGCGCGCCGAAAGAACGGGAGCGACTCCTCTTCCTCCAGCACCCAGGTGCGCCACGAGCGACTCCCAAACGACATGCAGCCGAGTGCGATGCGCGAGACGGTGAGTCCGGTGGTACCGAGTCGGGTGTATCGCATGGCGAAATCGAGACGAAGGGCTACTCGGCCTTGTGCTGTCCGGTCACCTCGTGGTGCACGGCCGAGACGGTGTGATCGCGATGCGCGCGCTTGATGAGCGCATAGCGCACCAGCTGCACGACACCGGCGAGGATCAGGGCGAAGAGTACCACCGCGGTCACGCGCCAGAACAGCGTCCCGGCGGCGAGCGACGGCCAGTCGGCGAACGTTGCGCGCGCCGATCCCATCGGCTCGCGGTTGAGCTTGATCAGGAGAAGCGCGGTGAGCGCCTCGGCGACCGCCTCGAGCGCGGCGAAGGCCGGCGCGCGCCAGACCCAGTGGCGGAGGGTGAAGTTGCCGAGGTGGAGGGCGACCGCCCCGAACAGGACGATGAGGCGGAGCGCGAACATCCCCCCCGCGAACATCAGCGAATCGTTAGGCCCCTCGGTGATGACCAGTGCCCAGTAGAGACGGAGCACCACGCCAACCGTGACCGCCATACCCACGATCGACATCGAGAAGCGCCGCAGTGCGGGGGGCTCCTCGAGCTTGAACGTCCCGGTGACTTGGGGAAAGAGGGGGGGCATGGAGACCAAGCTACCCCTCGGCGCGCCCCGCCGACAGCATCGAGGCGGGGGGCGAAAGGCGCGCGGGAGATGGCATCCCGCGCGCTCGCATGGTCACTCCGTCCCCGACACCTGTCGCGCGAGCCAGGCGAGACTTTCGCGCACGTGCACGCGCCAGTAGTCCCAATCGTGCTTCCCCGGCCACTCGGCGTACGCGGGCGGGCGCCCGAGGCGCGTGAGCTCGAAGCGGAAGACGCGGTTCTGGTCGACCAGCCCGTCCTCCGTTCCGCAGTCGAGGAAGATGGCCGGTATCTCGCTCGCCTTGTTCGAAACGAGCCGTTGCACCCGGCGAGTCGGGTCGCGCGCATACCAGGCAGCGGTGTCGGTCCCGAAGGCGGGAGAGATGAGCGGCCACATCCGCTCCCCCCACGACGCTTCGAGCGCCGAGTCGCTCATTGCATAACGAGGTGTCCCGTCGAACGGGTGCGCCCCGGTATAGGCGGGCGACACGACGCCGGAGTGTGACGCCGCCGCGACGAAGACGTGCGGGTACTGCAGCGCGAGCGCCACCGCACCGTAGCCACCCATGCTCAAACCGGCGATCGCGCGATGCGCGCGGGTCGCTTGCGTTCGATATCGTGCATCGACTGCAGCCACGAGGTCGCGGGCGATGTAGTCATCGTAGTGCGGCCACGGGACGCAGTAGCTCGCCGCATCGGGGTCGCCGGGGCGTGGCTTGAACGAGCTTCGGCAGACCGAGATGTCGAGGAGCTTGTTCCACGTCGTGTACCACCCGTCGTCGCCGTCGGGCATGACGACGATCATCTCCGGCAATCCTGCCGTTGTCATCGAGTCGAGCGTGCTCCCGATCTTTCCCTGCTCCAGCCAGTTCCCCTCGCTCCCCCAAAGCCCGTGCAGGTAGTAGAGCGACGGATAGCGGCGACTTCCCGACGAGGCGTACGACGACGGGAGCCAGATGAGCGCGCGCTTGGTGATTCCCAGCGACTGCGACCAGAAGGTGAGCGTATCCACCGTTCCGTGCGACGCCCCCTGCGCCGTTGCGGCTGACGGTAGCGCGGCGCTCGACGCGGCGACGCCGAGGACCAGGAGGAGCGAGGAGACGCGGCGCCGCATCCGCGCGCACGCATGCATCAGGGGACCGCCGCCATGCACTCGATCTCCACCCGTGCGCCCAGCGCGAGCCCGGTCGCCCCGAAGGCGCTCCGCGCCGGCTTGTTGCGCGGGAAGAAGGTGGCGTACACCTCGTTCATCGCGTCCCACTCGCGCATGTCGGCCATGAAGACGGTGCACTTGACCACGCGATCCATCGACGAGCCGCTCTTCTCCAGCACGTCCTTGATGTTCAGCATGGTTTGCCGAGTCTCGGCTTGGATCCCGCCAGCCACCACGCCCCCCTTGGCATCAGCCGAGGTCCCGATCTGCCCCGCGAGGAAGAGGAGGTTCCCCACCTGCACCGCGGGGGAAAACGGCCGCGTCGGCGCCCCGTAGGGAAGGTGCCACGTCACTCCGTTCTCCGTGACGGTGGTCCCAGCCGGTGTCGGCGCCGGCGTCGGTTTGGAGGACGCACACCCGGCGGCGACGAAGGAGACAAGCGTTAGGCAAACAATGGTGGTCTTTCGCATCAAGCCCTCAAAGGTGTCAGAAGGAACCCCTCGTCTTCTCGTCTTCTCGTCTTCTCGTCTTCTCGCTCGATCAAGTCAGCGACTCATGCAGCAGCGAATGGAAATGATGCACCCCATTCTCCTTCGTCGCTGAATACCGCCCGCGGTCGTAGGCACGTGACCGAAGGTTCTTCTGCACCGCCTCACAGATCGCGACGTCTTCGTCCTGAATCTCGAAGCTGAAGTCGATCAGCCGTGTCCACTCGGGGTCGTGTTCGGCCGGCGGCACCAGCGCGTACCAGTCGAAGCGCACGAGCGTCGTGCGGTGATCGATCGGGAGGACGATGTTCGTCTGGAGCTGTCCCTGGTAGATGTTGAGCATCCAGTTGGGATAGATCCAGTAGTAGTGCGCTTCGTCGTCCCCTTCGCGCGGAATGTACTTGCGATCGGTGGCGTGCGGCGCGAGCGGGCGCAGCGGCGCGAACTGGCGCGAGTAGTAGCGATGCGGCTCGACCTGGTAGTGGTCCACGTCCAGCTCCTTGTGGAGCCCGGGGTGCACCATCGCCACGTGGTATCCCTCGAGGTAGTTGTCGATGTAGACCTTCCAGTTGCACTCGATCCGCCACTCACGGGTCATCACGAATTGCATTTGCTCGGCGCCGAAGCGCGCGACCTTCTCGGGGATGTCCTCGATGAAGTGCGAGAGCGGCGGCGCCTTGAGGTCGAGGTTCGCGAAGACCAGCGGCCCCCAGGTCGCCACCTGCACCGGATGCAGTGTGTAATCGCTGGGGACGAAGCCGGTCGTCCCCTCCATTCCCGGGGCGCGCACCAGCTCACCGCGGAGCGAGTACGACCAGCCGTGATACTTGCACTGCATCGTTTGGCGCTTCCCGCACCCCTGCGCCACCGGGCCGGCCCGGTGCAGGCAGACATTGTGGAAGCCGCGCAGCGCCTCGCCGTCGCGCACGATCACGATCGGCTCGTTGGCGATCTCCGCGGTGATGTACGCCCCCTGCCCTTCGAGCTGCGCCGTGCGACCCACCAACTGCCACGTGCGGGCGAAGATCTGACCCCGCTCGAGGTCGAGGTAGACCGGGTCGTTGTAGAGGCGCGCCGGAATCGTCTGCGCGCGGGTGATATCGAGGTCGAAGGAGAAGGGCATGGCGACTCCCTACCGGATCCAGTGTCCGATGCGTCCCCAGCGGATCGCGGTGAGTGCCGGGAGCGGGCGGTCGCTGTCGGCATCCCACGAGTAGTACACGAAGAGCGGACGCCCGCGGATGTTCTCGCGCCGGACGAAGCTCCAGTAGCGAGAATCCTTCGAGTTGTAGCGATTGTCGCCCATCATGAAGTAGTGCCCGGCCGGGACGACGAACGGCCCCCAGTTATCGTGCGTGGGCTGCGCCGGCGCCGCGCCGAAGCGCGACGACTTGAGCCCGACCTTCTTCTGCCAGTCGAACAGCGGGCTCACTTCGTTAGGGTCACCGACCTCCGACGCCGCGCCATACCCCTGCCGCTGCTCGATTCCGTTCACGAACAGCTTGGCATCGCGCATGTAGAGCGTGTCGCCCGGAAGCCCCACTAGGCGCTTGACCAGCGTCGGCGTGAGATCCCACGGCTGGTCATACTGCGGGGGCGAGACGAAGACGACGATGTCGTAGCGCGCCGGCTCGGCGTACCCCGGCAGGTTGATGTCGGTGAAGGGGACGTGCGGGCCGTAGCGGAGCTTGTTCACGAAAAGCCAGTCGCCGACCAGCATCGACGGGATCATGCTCCCCGACGGGATGCGGTACGCCTCGAAGAAGAACGCCCGAATGAAGAAGAAGAGGAGCACCGCCCCCGCGATCCCCTTCACGTTCTCCCAGACCACGCGACCGGAGACCGACTTGGTGCGCGTCTTCTTGCGCGACTGGGCGACGACGTTGCTCGGCTTGGGCGACTTCTTGGCGGGCATGCGCGGGGTGAGGGCGAGGGGAGAATCGGTCTGGGAATCTAACTACGCACCCCTCACTGTCGGGTTCCAGCCGTGCAAGGTGGCAGACGCACGAGAGGCGCGCCTCGGGTGAGACGCGCCTCCCATGTATCCAGCGTGCGATGCCTTACTTGAGGTGCTTGCTGACGAGGGCGGTCATCTCGAACATCGAGACGGTCTTCTTGCCACCGAACACCTTCTTCAGGTTCTCGTCGGCATTGATGTTCCGCTTGTTCTTCGTGTCCTGGAGCTTGTTCTTCTTGATGTAGTCCCAGATTGACTTCGCGACTTCGGAGCGCGGGCGCGGCTTGGGACCGATCACCGCCGCCAACTCGGCGGACGGCGTCATGGGCTTCATAAACGCCGGATTCGGCTTGCGCTTCGCAGCCTTCTTCGCGGGCGCCTTCTTCGCAGCAGCCTTCTTCGCGGGCGCCTTCTTGGCGGCAGCCTTCTTGGCTGGGGCCTTCTTTGCAGCGGCCTTCTTCTTAGCGGCCATCGTTCGACTCCTGAGTGATGGATACGTGAGTTCCCCCGGTGGAAACCACGAATTCTTCGCGCCACAAGCTAAAGGCGAACGTCTGGGACGCAATAGGGAACAACGTCGCTTTCCCTAGGAAAGAATGTCGATTTCCCTAGGGAAACGGACTTCGACGCGCGTGAGACGATGCGTGGGCGCTCGCGCAGGGACGCGGCACTGCGAGTTGCGCAACGTATTCACGCCCTGCGACGCCCTCGCAGCGCAAAGTCTCGCACATGCGCGCCACGCGCATTTCTCCTAGCGAAAACGCTGTTGCAGCCACTCGAGCATCGCAGCAAGCACGTCGGCTCGCACCTGGTGATCGGGGAGTGCCGCGTACCCTGGAGGACTCCCATCGGGATCGCGAAGGAAGAGATGATTCGCGTCGGGAAATACGTGCACCGTCACGCGCTTATTTCCTCCTTCACGCAGGGCTCGCTCCAGCATCGCCGCCTGATCGGCCGTCACCTGACGGTCCGTTGCCCCCTGCAGGATGAGCGTCGGCACATGCACTCGTCGCGCAGTAGGAACGGGATCGTACGAGAGGAAGTAGCGCATCCACGGCTGCGTCGCAGCGAGCGAATCGATCGTCGCGTCGATCGTGCGCCGAGCAGAATCTCGCTGCGTCTGCGAGAGCTCGGTGTTGCGATCGACCGCAGCGCCCAGCTGATACTGCAGGATCACGCGTCCCGTCTTCGCCGGACCTGCCATGAGGACGATGCCGCGCAACGACGAGTCTGTCGACGCCACGAGCGGCGCGATCAGTCCCCCTTCGCTATGTCCCACCAGCGCGAGCCGCGAACCGTCGATCCCTTTCCGCTGACGCAGGTATGCCAGCGCGGCGCGAACGTCATAAGCGAAATCGGCGCTTGTCGCGGTGGCGAAGTTTCCCTTCGAAGCGCCGGTCCCGCGATCGTCGAGGCGCAGCACCGCGATCCCGTGACGACTCAGCGTGTCGGCAACCTGCCGCATTGGGCGATACCCCTTCGCCGGCGGGATCGCCTCGTCGCGATCCTGTGGTCCGCTCCCGGTGATCGTCACCACTGCGGGGACCGGCGACGTCGCGCCACGCGGCATCGTCAGCGTACCAGCCAGCGTGTGCCCAGCGGGCGTCGTCACGGTCACTTCTTCCGCCGTGTAGGGTGCGCCGGCGGGTGCGCTGTAGTCAGGCGGCGCGACCGCCATCGCCCCCGCCGCTCCCCCCCGCACGCGGACGATGCGAAGTCCCTGCGACGGTACCGTCCCTCCGGTGATCGCCCCGCCGGCATCGACCGCCAGCCGCACGGGAATCCCTCCAATCGTGACGACGGCCGAGTCGCTGCCTCGCTTCACGACCTGGGCCTGCGTTGTCTGTCCCCCCTGGATCGCCCACACCGGCACCGACGCCGAGTCGCCACCAAGGTGGCGCGCGCGCTGCAGGAGGAGCTCGACCAGGGCAAACGATGGATTGACGAAGGGGAGCGCTCCGGGCTGGGTCGCGAAGCGCTGCGTCATCGACCGCCCGCCGCCGCTCAAGTCGGCAATCGCGCTGTCGCCGGTGAAGCGCACGTCGGCGTGCTGCAGCGGATCACTGGTGCGGGCAGCCGTCGCCTGGCGATAGTCGTTCACGAGGCGCGTCGCGCCACCGGCTGCATCGACGTCGACCGCGTAGGTGAAGCGCGCGTTCCCCGAGGGAATCAGGAGTTCCCCGTCGAGGCGGCGCGCTGAGCGCGTGAAGCGCTCCACGGCGATCGTGTCGCCTGTCCCCGACAGCAGGACGAGGAGGTCGCCGCGCGGGGTATCCTGCGCCACGAGCGGCGTGCCCGCGAAGGTCAGCATGGTGACGAGCGCGAGCGGTGCAGCTGCAACGACGCGCCCGCGCCGGTCACGGCCGCACACGGTGACGCGTGACGCGCACGACGAAGGGAGCGAAGAAGGACGCATCATCGATCAGGCCTCGGACAGGGGGAATCGGTTGTTCCGTCGCCAAACGCCAGTTGGGGGGCGCGGCGGCGGACGGTGCGTCGTTAGGCGGCCAGCGAGCGCAGCAACTCCATCATGCGCACATCGTACGGATCGGGCGAGGGATCGTCCTCGGCGATGTCGGGATGCTCCTGCGGCGTCTCGATCACCAGCGGAATGCCGTGCGCGCGCTTGTCGTGCAGGAGCCAGCGGAACGGCTCGGTCCCGATCTTTCCTTCGCCGATCAGGGCGTGCCGATCCTTGTTCGACCCGAAGTCGCCCTCGGAGTCGTTGAAGTGCATGAACGACGGCGCCTCGCCGATCACCTCGACGAAACGGTCGAGGAGCGCCGTCGCCGCGTCGCGCGACGACACGAAGTCGTGCCCGCTGGCGAAGAGATGACAGGTGTCGAGTCCATACCCCGCGCGCTTGCGCAACTTCGCCGGGATGCGCGCGAGCATCCCCGCGATCTCCTCCGCCGAGCGCCCCATCGTGCGCCCCGCACCCGCCGTGTTTTCGATGAAGATCCGCGCCGAGTCGGGGACCTGCTCGAGCGCGAACGTCATCGCATCGCCTACTCGCTCGATGGCTCCCTCGGGATCGCTTTTTCCGGCTGAGCCGGGGTGGAAACAGCAGCCGCGCACGCCGAGCGTCGTCGTGCGCTCCAGCTCCTTCGCGAGCCCCAGCTTCGCCCGCTCGTACTTCTCCGGCTCAGGCGACGCGGTGTTGAGCACGTACGCCGCGTGCACGATGCAATGATCCTTGTCGATCCCCGCCGCCGCCATCGCCTCGGTGAATCGCGCCGCCTTCTCCGGCTTGACCGTCGCCTTCTCGTTGTAGAACTGCGGCATCGCACTAAAGATCTGCAGAGCCTTCATGCCGGCGGCACCTGCGCGGGCCGCCGCCATGTGGATGCCTCCATTGCCGATCGTATGTGCACCGAGAAAGAGAGTCATTGCGAGAAGACGAGTTTTCTGAAGACGAGAAGACGAGGTTTCGAACCCTTCTACTTTACCTGCAGTTCTCCTCGCCCGACAGCACGAAGGGCGCGAAGGCTCTCGCCCCCGCGCCCCTCGTCTTCTCGTCTTCTCGTCTTCTCGTCTTCAGAGAACTCGTCTTCTATTTGACTCGTAGAACCGCCATCCCCACGTTCGCCGGCGGTACGCCACCAGTCGTGCTGCGGATCGCGAGCACCTGCGGCGTCGTCTGCGTCCCCGAGATCTCCCACGCGGCGAAGCCGCCGCCGGGGAGTGCGAAGACGTTGCGGATCGCGCTCGGGAAGGTGCCGAACGAAACCGAACGCATGTTGATCGGCCACGGCTTCGGGAAGGC
>JBGAHX010000123.1:0-4430 GCA_044225935.1 Gemmatimonadaceae bacterium | reverse complement strand
CGTCGAAGGTGAAGCCGTCCTGCTCGAACACATACGCGCGTCCGCCGGGCTTGTCGCGCTTCTCGACGATCGTGACCTCGTGTCCCTGCGCGCGCAGGCGGATCGCGGCGGCTAAACCGCCGAAGCCGGATCCGATGACGAGAATCTTCAAGATTTCAGAAGACGAGAAGACGAGAAGACGAGAAGTCTCGTCAGGCGGGGCGGGGGACGGCTCGCGACAGGTTTTCTGTCCGCTGTGTCGTCTCTCCCCAAACCCGCGGGCGCCCGCGGATGGCCAGGGCGATCGGGATTACCATCGCCAGGGTTCCCAGCACGGCGGCCCACATCATTTCGTCGCGGATGCACAGGGCGATCGGCATGATGCCGTTCACGGCATACAACGCGATCGGCAGCGCGGTGTTGGAGATGCGGGTGGCGAACAGCGTGGGCGGGGCGAAGGCCAGCACGAGGCGGGCGATGATCGTCCCGGTGAGGTACCACCCGAACCAGTTCGAGAGCGGCATCCCGTAGAAGATGTCCTTCGTGAAGAAGGCGATGATCGGTGCAGGGAGCGCGAGCCGAGTGAACAGGTCCCCGTCGCCCCAGATCCAGTGGCTCGTCTTCACCATCGCGGGGTCCATCGACACGTCCCACGCCACGAGGATCAGTCCACCGACCAGCGACCACTTCCACTTGGTCGCATTGTCGTCGCGCGCCGTGAGCACGCGCCCGGCGATCGCCAGCGATCCCACGATCATGTAGAACCAGGAGATCGGGATCGGGAATGGGACTAAATCGAGAATGCGATAGCCGAGTATCGTGGTGTAGGCGTACTCGCCAAAGGGGAGTTGCGTGCTCGTCCCGATCAGCTCCGACGAGAGCGCGACGCCCGACGAGACGACGAAGAGCGGGAGGGCGCGCCGCCAGCCGATGCGCGCGCCCAGGTGAAGCAGCGCGGCGATCGCCCCCAGCACGACGTAGGTCGGGCCGGAGAACTTCCACCCCAGCCGCATGATCGTCGCGTTCGGTTCCTGCGCCAGCCAGACGGGAGCGGGGCCGGCGAGGAATGTCGTGAGCGCGATCGTCGAAAAGGCGATGAGGCCGCAGTGGGCCAATAGGAAGCCGGGCGCCGCTCGGCGCGCCCAGCCGGTCTCGGTGATATCGGACATCGGAACGCGGATCGGCGTTAGGCCACGGACGCGGCGGTCGCCCGTCCGCTCCCGGTCGTTGGGAACGGCGCGAGCGGCCCGAGCCAGGCACGGGCAAGCACCCCCGCCCGCCCGAGCCATCCGACGCTCGCTCGGCGCGTCACGTTATCGTAGTCGTGCCGCGCGATCGCGTCGAGAATCGAGGCGTACCCCACCGCGCAGGCGTTGGCGCAGCGCTGCGCGTCGGGCGAGAGGAGCGCGACGCCCGGCGATGCCGCGGCGTACAGCGAGAAGGCGCGATCGATCTGCGAGCGGGTGAAGGCGATCCAGGCGTCGCGGCGCTGGAGCACGCGCCCGGCGAGCACGTCTTCGGGAGAGAACCCGAATGCGGCGAGTTCGTCTTCGGGGAGATAGCACCGTTGACGGTGCGCGTCTTCGCCCACGTCGCGAAGGATGTTCGTCAGCTGCATCGCGGTGCCAAGCGTGCGTGCGTAGCCGACGGCGGCGCGGAGCGACGCGTCGGCGCGGACTCCCCAGACGTAGGTGCACATCTCGCCGACCGAGGACGCGACCCCTTCGCAGTACCGCTCCAGATCCCCCCAACTCCGGTAGCGGCACCCGTCGAGGTCGAGCGCCACGCCGTCGAGGAGTTCGTCCAGCGGGGCGCGTGGAACGCCGAAGCGCTGCACCGTCCACCCGACCTCGCGAAAGACCGGAGAATCGGGACGACCGTGGAATGCGCGGTTGAGGCCGCGCAGGTGCTGGGCGAGCCGGTCGCGCACTTCCTGCGGCGACGTCCCGCGAATCGTTGCGTCATCGACGATGTCGTCGGCGAGGCGGCAGAACGAATACAGCGCGAGGGCGCCACGCCGCTTTTCGGGCGGAAGGAAAAGGCTCGCGAGATAAAACGTACGCGAGTGAGAACGGAGGATCCTTTCGCAGCAGCGGGCGTCAGCGACGGACATCAGCGACCGGGTACGGGGCGACGACGGGTACGACAAGAGAACGTGCGACGAGCCCAGGAGTTCCGACAGGTTGTCCGCGCGAGGCTCCGAGTAGCGTGAGTGGCTCGCGTATGGCTCGCACCTACATCGCGCGCGATTCGCGCGTCGTTTGCGCATCGTGCCACACTGCCATCGGGACGTCCAGTCCCCTGCGAGGCCTCTGGCGTTGGCATTATTGTACGCGCGGGCTCGCCGTCTGTCCAATAGAACGTACTCTTTCAACGACAACAAAAATTGACAGAACGGCGGTTCGTATAAGGCGAGAGTGAGGTCCAGCGTCGTCCGCGCCCTCTGGGCACTCCGCGCCACATTCTCGCCGCAAGACACCGCGGGTGGGGAGACCTCCGCGCACTCCGCCTCCGAACCCTTCGTCAGCCGTACTCGCACGCCAAGCGAAAACGCGCCGAGGTCGTGCGCTCCTCAATGAAGAAGAGTGCCCCCGGCGTGATGCGGAAGAGCATCCGATTCGAGCGCGAGTGCCGCCGCGGGGGCAACGCCATGCGCGACACGACGGGTTCGATGCCACTCGATCATGATAGCCCGAGAGCATGGCGCGCGAGAAAATCACAAACGCCCGAAACGTACAAATCGTAAGCGGCAAACCGTTCATCCCATCATCCGCCGACGCCGCTCTCGCTCGCTTTGCCACGCCTCAATCGCCGCATGAGCCCGTGACGAACCGTCCGTCAGCTGCGCGTGAGCGAAGAATCGCGTTCTTTTATTGACAGCGCGACCAAACAGCCGTATGAACAGGCACTGCAACGTGCCTCTGAGTTCGCCAGCCGCATTCGACGCGGGGATTCATCCTCGCGCCCCCTGAATGCGTGCGACTCATCCACGCGTGTTGCGCGGCCGTCGGTTCTCGATGGCCTCTCACCCACCTCATGCGGGAGGACGCATGAAAAGATTCGTTCGCTGGGGAGGAACGCTGGTCGCCGTGCTGGTGGCGACAATCAGCGGCTCGACCACGGCGCTGCACGCCCAGGCGGCAGGCGTGGGGACAATCGAAGGGACGATCACCGAAGGAGGGACCGGGCGTCCGCTCGAAGCGGCGCAGGTCGGGGCAACCGCAGCCGGCATCGGCACGGTGACCAACTCGCAGGGACACTACCGCATCACCAACGTCCCCGCGGGCTCCATCACGCTGCGCGTGCGCCTCGTCGGCTACGCGCCAGCCACCAAGACGGTGACTGTCGCGGCGGGACAAACGGTCACGGCAGACTTCGTGATCCAGCAGTCCGCCGTGCAGCTGCAAGCGGTCGTGACGACCGGTACGGCAGGTGCAACGGAAGTGAAGCGCCTGGGCAACTCGGTTGCCACGATCGATCCGCCGAAGTTCGCGCCGATCAAGACCGCGTCGGAGCTTCTGCAGGGACGTGAACCCGGCGTCGTCGGTCTGTCGTCCTCGGGTCTCGCCGGCGAAGCGATGAAGATCCGCATCCGCGGCAACGCGTCGCTCACGCAGTCCAACGAGCCGATCGTTTTCGTCGACGGTATCCGCATCAACTCCGGCGGTACCAGCTCGGCGAACGCCACGCTCTCCAACCTCGACGCGATCGATCCGTCGACCATCGAGCGCGTGGAGATCCTCAAGGGCGCCGCGGCCGCCACCTTGTACGGCACCGAAGCGTCCAACGGCGTGATCCAGATCTTCACCAAGAAGGGGAGCGCTGGCGACCCGAAGTGGGAGGTCGGCATCACGCAGGACTTCTCGAACTACCCGACCAATCGCCTCGACGACAACTGGGGCGTCCCGGTCCGTCAGGGGCAGCTCGACTCGCTCAAGATCCTGTGGAAGCGGAGCGACCTCTCGCTCTTCACCCCGTTCAGCGAGCCGCTGCAGCGCAAGTACTTCGAGACCGGCTCGGCGCAGATCGTCAACATCTCCGTCACCGGTGGCACGCAGAACCTCAACTACTTGGTCTCGGGGAACTTCAACAAGGACGACGGGCCGTTTGCCGGGCAGAAGCTCGGCGGACTGGCGCGCGACCTCGTCGAGCGCCGCGGCGGTCGCTCCACGATCAACTTCTTCCCGACGTCGAAGCTCCGCGTGGGCGCGCAGGCGCAGTACACCAACACCTACGCCAACCGCCCGCAGTACGGCAACAATATCTACTCGCCGATCACGCTCCTTGAATTCTCGAAGCCCGATCTCGGACAGTGCCTCAATTCAGACCCGGACGGCACTGATCCTCAGTTGGGCACCGGGACGGCTCCCGGCACGTGCAAGTTTGGCGGCAACCCGACCGGCTCGCCGAACGCGTTCGGCACGCCGCGTGAAACCGCCAAGAAGCTGAGC
>JBGAHX010000122.1:0-5687 GCA_044225935.1 Gemmatimonadaceae bacterium | reverse complement strand
CGTGTCGAGCTCCCCCTTGGCGCGCTGGTAGACGACCGAGCGGTCGTTGCGGCTGAACGGGCGGCCGTCGTTGTTGCTCTCGATGAAGTACTGGTTGATCTCGGGGCGGATCAGCTCCATCAGGTAGCGCCCGTGCCCGATCACCGGGAAGTTGCGGCGCACGGCCTGGCGGGTCTGCAGCACGTCGGCGACCCCGCGCACGATGAGCGGGATGAGGATGAGGAGCGACCAGAGAACCGGCGGCCAGAACCAGGCGATCGCCGCCACCAGGGCGAGCGTCGCCGCCGAGCCGGAAAGGAAGGCGTTGCGCATCTTCTAGGTATCGGCAGCGTTTCGGAGGAGGACAACCCCGCTCCGCATCCTCCCCCCCCCGGTGGCCACCCGTTCGCCGACGGGTGCCGGCGAGCAGTTCGAGCGCCTACTCCTTCTTCGCTCCCACCTTCCGCAGCATCTCCGCCGCCACGGCGTGTCCTGGCTTGAGCGAGACGACCTTCTGGAGCGCGGCAACGGCGCGCGTGGTATCTCCCGCCGCCAGCCGCGCATCGGCCAGCGACTTCCACGCCTTGGGGCTGGCGGGATAGAGCTCGGTGTTGAGGGAGTAGAGCGCGATCGCCTTCGTGGTATCGCGCGACATCTCGATGTTGCCGAGGAGATCCACCATGGACTCGGGCGGATCGAAGCGCGTCCCCAGACTTTCGGAAACCTTCTTGAAGTGCTCCGTGATGTACGATGGGCGCTCCAGGCTCGCGAGCAAATTTCCCCGGTACGCCGAGAAGATGAAGCGGAGCGCGTCGTACTCGGCGATCATGGGGACCGAGCCGTGGTCGTCGCTGGGGTAGTACTTGTAGGCGTAGCGCAATCCGGAGTTGTTGTGCATTTCGAGGATCGCGTTGAACTGGATGATCGAGTCGAAATGCGGATTGCTGGTGGAGTCGTCGGCGTTGATGGTGTTGGCCTGCCCGACATAGAGCGCGCGTCCGGCGAGTCCGGGATGATCCACGTGCGCCTTGGCCTGCCTGAGGAGCGTGCGCTTGTCCCACCAGAGGCTCGGGTCGATCGCGACGTACGCGTTGAAGAGCTGCGGCGTGGTGTAGAGCGCGTTGATGGTGGTGATCCCGCCGAACGAGTGCCCGACGAAGACGCGGTACGGCATGGTGCGATAGGTCGCCTCGATGTGCGGGATCAGCTCCGTCTCCATGAAGCGCAGAAAGTTCGGACCGCCGCCGCTCGTCTTGAACGCGGGGGTGTCCTTGCCATCGAAGCCGGCCATCGTGTGGGTCGGCGTGAGGTCGCGCGTGCGGTCCGTGTTGGGGATCGCCACCACGATCATCTCGGGAACGATGAACGTTCCGTTCACTCCTGTCCCAAGGATCTGCAGCAATCCCGTCACCGAGTGAAAGTGCGCGTCGCCGTCGAGGAGGTAGAGGACCGGGTAGCGGCGCGGGAGGTACGTCGTGTCCTTGTACGAGGGCGGCGTGTAGACGAGGATGCGCCGCGTCTCCTTGAGGATTCCGCTCTTGACCGAGTCGCGCGTGCCGATGGTGATGGCGCCTGCTGCCGGTGCTTGGGCCACGAGTGGCGCTGCCGTCACGATGACCAGGAGCGCACAGACTGTTTGCAGCCGGGAGGCGAGGCGTCGCATGGGCGGAAGCAAGTGAGGGGAGACGACGGAATCGCGCACCACCGGAGCCACGACCCGGCATGCGCTTGGGCCGGTCGAGGATAAGACCGGTAAATCGCTATTGTCCTCGCGTGCGCCCGACCGCAATATGGCATGGGTCACGGACAGCGCCAGACGCCCTTCCGTGCTTTGCCTGAGCTCGCCATCACCCGTCGCTGCCACATCCTTCTGGAGGCTTGTCGATGGAAACTTCTCCCGCCATCGCCGCAGATCGATTCGTCGGAATTGCGCGAGCACTCAGCCTGCTGATCATGCTGCTGATGCTCATCGCTGGCGTATACGGAGGCGTGATGGCCGTGCGCCTGTACAGCCGCATTGGAGTCTGACGCATGCGCCCGTTCACCAAGCGTCAGACGCGCGCTTTCTTCCTCGGCTCCACCGCGGTATTCTCCCTCACATTCGTCGCGCTGACGATCGACGGGCATCGGAAGTTCGCCGCGTTGACGCACGAAGACCAGAATTCGCCCGAAGTGATCGCGGGGAAGCACGTGTGGCATCGGAAGAACTGCATCAACTGCCATACGCTCCTGGGCGAGGGGGCGTACTACGCGCCCGATCTCACCAAGATCGCCGAGCAGCGCGGTCCCCAGTATCTCAGCGCATTCCTCGCCGATCCGTCCAAGTTCTACAATGAGGAACGGGACCGGCGCATCATGCCGAACCTGCACCTCACACCGACCGAAATCACCCAGGTGATTGCCTTCCTCGGTTGGGTCGGACGGATCGACAATCAGGGATGGCCTCCTCGCCCGATCCTCGTATCGGGTGCGACGATACCGGGAAGCAACGTCGGCGCCGAGCCGGCGCAGAGCGCATCGGACGATCCGATCGCGATCGGCCAGGCGCTCTTTCGACAGGCGCCGCCCGGCTGCTTCACCTGCCACTCCACCGTGGCGGGTGTGAACCTCGTCGGTCCCTCCCTGGCCGGTATCGCGGAGCGGGCCGCTGCGACCGTGGCATCGCCGGAGTATCACGGTACGGCGACCGACGCGGCGGCGTTCCTTCGCGAGTCGATCGTCGATCCGAGCGCCTATCTCGCGCCGGGGGCGAATTACTCGAGCAATGGCATCTCCATGATGCCGCAGGGTCTCGCGCAGTCGCTCACGCCCGCGCAACTCGACGGGCTGATCGCCTATCTCACGACACTGAAATAGCGGGGAAGCCGACATGCGCTACCGGTCGCAGTCCGTCGCCTATTCGTACTTTGTCGTCGCTCTGCTGCTGTATGGCCTGCAGATGGTCTTCGGTCTGCTCTCGATCACCAAGTACATCGGGCCCGACCCCATCAAGTCGTTCCTTCCGTTCGACGTGACCAAGGAGATCCACACCAATCTGCTGATCTTCTGGGTCCTGACCGGCTTCATGGGTGCGGCGTACTGGCTGGTGCCCGAGGAGTCGCGCACCGAACTGCACTCGCCCCGTCTCGCCTACTGGTCCCTCGGCCTGTGGACGGTAGCCGGCGTGACCGCGGTGGTCGGCTATCTCTTTGGGTGGACCGAGGGGAACAAGCTGCTCGAGCAGCCGCTCCCGGTGAAGTTCGCCATTGTCGTCGTGATGCTGATGTTCCTGTACAACCTCGGCGCTGACGATCTGGAAGGTCCGCGCATCGCGATCGACGAACCGTGCTGGTCTCCGGTCTCGCGCTCACCGCGCTGCTCTACCTTCCGGCCCTTCTGACCTACGACAACTATACCGTCAGCATCTATTACCGATGGTGGACGGTGCACCTGTGGGTCGAGGGCGTCTGGGAGATAGTACGGAGGCGGGGCTGCTCACGCCTGCTCACATCCGCCTCTCTCCGGCGCCGATCGTGAGGTCATGGAGAAGTGGTTGTACGTCATCGTGGGCCTCACGTTCATCGCGGGATCCTCGGCACGGCGCATCACTACTACTGGATCGGTGTTCCGTCGTACTGGTTGGTATTCGGCGGATTCTTCAGCGCCCTCGAGCCGCTGGCGTTCCTCGGCATGGCGATGTACGCCTACATGGCCATGCGACGGTCAGGCCTCGCGCACCCGAATCGCCTGGCCCTGCACTGGACGATCGGGAGCGCGATCTTTTCCGCGCTTGGCGCGGGCGTGCTGGGACTCGCGCATACCTGGCCGTCGGTCAACAAGTGGACGCACGGCACGATGATCACGGCCATGCATGGTCACATGGCGTTCTTCGGAGCGTACGTCATGATCGTCCTGGCGATCATCACCTACGCCGCGCCTGCCCTCTTCGGGCACGAGGAGGATGAGGCAATCTTCCGTGGGTCTCTGGGCGTTCTGGCTCCAGATGTCGGTATGTTCGGGATGACCATGGCGTTCGCGACGGCGGGGATCAGCCAGACCTACCTCGAGCGCATCATGGGACTCGGCTATCTGGAAACACAGCAATGGAATTCAGGTGCATACCACAGTGGTGCTTTTGGCAGAGAGCCAGGATGCTGTTCGTGCTTGGGGTGGGCTTGTACCTCTACGACTTCTTCTTCCTCGCCCCCCGGCGGAAGGCGCCGCTCTCGCGACGCGCCCCGTGGCCCGCGCAGCGACGGATTCACAAGGCGCATGACGGAGCAACGGGTGGCGCGCCGCACGCCTTTGACGGACGGGCTGCGCCAACCCGGAGGGCGGGAGCCGTTCTACATCCCGCTCGGCGACGAGCGGGTCATCTTCGAGGAGTGCCACGCGCGCGGGCTCGGCGTGATGCTCAAGGGACCCTGCGGCTGCAGCCGCAAGACACGCTGTCGAACACATGGCGTGGCGGCTCAACTGGCCTGCTGGTGACGGTGGCCTGTCATGATGACCTTTCCGCGAGCGACCTCACCGGCCGCTGGCTCGTGTGCGACGGCGAGACCGTGTGGCAGGACGGCCCGCTGACCCGCGCCGCGCGCGTAGGGGCGATCTGCTACCTCGACGAAGTCGTGGAGGCGCGGCAGGACGTCGTCGTCGTCCTCCATCCGCTCACCGACGATCGTCGCATGCTCCCCGTCGAAAAGACTGGGGAACTCGTCGAGGCAGCGCCGGGCTTCCAACTTGTCGTCTCGTACAACCCGGGCTACCAGCACATCCTCAAGGACCTCAAGCCCAGCACCCGCCAGCGCTTCGTCTCGCTCGAATTCTCGTTCCCTCCCCCGGATCTGGAACGGCGCGTCGTGAGCCACGAGGGTGGCGTCGACGACGGCACCGCCGCCGCACTCGTGCAGCTGGCGGTGCGCGTCCGGCGCCTTCGCGATCGCGGGCTCCCCGAAGTACCGAGCACTCGGCTTCTCGTCGCCACCGCTCGCTTGATCAGCAGCGGTATCTCACCCGCCCGCGCATGCGAAGTCGCCCTCATGGCACCGCTGACCGACGACCCGGACCTGCTCGCGGCGATCCGTGACCTGATCGTCGCCAGCCTCTAAGCCTGCGATGGCGGAACCCGAGGACGTCGTCGCCGAGGGAGCGTTGCTCGCGACGCGCGTTGTACGCGAACTCTGGGCGCATCGTCCCGGTGAGCGACCGCAGAGCCTGCCCCGACTGAGCGACGTGCGCCGACGGCTGGAGCTCTTCGTCGCCGCGTGCGTGCCCAATGCCCCTGAGATAGGCGTTGCCGATCCTCCCGCGCGACTCAACATGCTCGCGCGCCTGGCGCGTCGACGCACGGCGCACCTGCTCCCTCTCGCCGCGATGGCCTCGACCGACGGCGATCGAATCCGCCTCCCCGAGACGCTCGACGGCGCGGACGCCGACGCGATACTAGCGCGCTATCAACTGCTCGCGCTCGAGCAGGCGACACGAGCGACGCGCGGGACCGTTAGGTGCATTCCTCCGTGTTCGACGCCACTCCTCCGCGACCTGTACCTGCTTGCCGAAGCCGCCGCGGTCGACGCAACGCTCGTCACCTTGCTTCCACGCCTCGCGTCGGGGGTCGCCGAGGCGCGGCGTGAGTCGGGCGCGGGATGCGTGCCGATCCCTCGCCCGTCGCAGCAGGAGCTGGCGATGGAGGCGTTGCTGCACGCCTTGCTCGCAGCCGATCCCGCCAC
>JBGAHX010000001.1:0-304526 GCA_044225935.1 Gemmatimonadaceae bacterium | reverse complement strand
CAGGTCGCTCACGTGTTACGCACCCGTTCGCCGGTTGCTGGATTGCTCCAACCCCCATGACTTGCATGTGTTAAGCACGCCGCCAGCGTTCGTCCTGAGCCAGGATCAAACTCTCCAAGAGAATTCGAATCAATAGCTCGTACCTTCGACGTCACCACGCCCGAAAGCGCAGCAACGGTCCGAAGAATCACATTCTGTGTATCTCAGTAAACTCTCACTGCAGCCCTGATGAACTGCAGCTCAACGAGTCCGCCTCGCACAGTACACGCTCAACTCGATTTTCAATCAGCTTTGGTGCCGCATAAACGGCAGCCTTGAAGAGTACCCTACTACTACCGATTCGTCAAGGCTTTCAATCTCCCCATCTTTCCGATCACCACCTACCCGAACGGGCAGGCATCACCAAAGGGAGACAGAACAAATACACGCTTGCTCCCTCTCACGCAAGCCCTGCCGCTCGCGTCCCGCCAACGACAGAACCCCCTCCCGTCCGCAAACGACCGCTCCCCCCAGAAGACGAAACGGGCCGCCGCTTCGCGGCTGCCCGCCCCGTGCGTCTCACCTAACGTCGACCTACTCATGCTCCGTGATGGACTTGAACCATCAACCTAGCGATTAAGAGTCGCTTGCTCTGCCAATTGAGCTAACGGAGCGAATTACCCTGCTGGTGCGCCAGGAGGGAATCGAACCCCCGACCTACAGCTTAGAAGGCTGCCGCTCTATCCAACTGAGCTACTGGCGCTTCGGCCAACCGAGGCGGTCGGCGTCCCTGCGAAGTCGGGGCGGCCGGATTCGAACCGGCGACCTCCTGCTCCCAAAGCAGGCGCGATACCGGGCTACGCTACGCCCCGCTGGGAAGCCTGAATTGTAGCCCAGCATCGCGCATTGTCAACGTCTCGCGCGCAGCGAAAGGAGGATCGCCGCCACCGCTCGGGCACGATGACTCACGCGCGCCTTCTCGTCGCGCGAGACTTCCGCGAACGTCGCACCAAGTTCGTCGGACAGAAAATACGGATCGTAGCCAAAGCCGCCGCTCCCGCGCGGCGCCTCGAGCACGACGCCGCGCGTCTCACCGCGCCGCACGATCTCGTCGTCGGCATCGACATATGCCGCGGCGCAGACATACCCGGCACCACGCACATCGCATGAGCGGAGCGACGCGAGGAGCTTCGCGTTGTTAGCCTCGTCGAGCGCTCTCCCAGAAAGATCGGCGCGCCCTGACCAGCGCTTGCTGCGCACGCCTGGCTCGCCGCCTAACGCATCGACGCACAGCCCCGAATCGTCGGCGAGCGCCGGGAGGCCACTGATCGCGAAGAAATGTCGCGCCTTGGCCAGGGCGTTCGCTTCAAAGGTCGCGTGCGACTCGATCGCGTCTTCCGCCGGCGCTTCGACGATCCCCGCGGCGGAGAGGTCGACCGGCTCCCAACCGTCCGCCTCGAGCAGCGGGAGCAGCTCCCGCAGCTTCCCACGATTCCGGGTGGCGACGAGGATGCGCGACACGGCGGCGCCCCCTCAGCGCCCAGCGCCGAGCGCCGCCAGCTGCAATCGGTCCAGCTCCTGAATGCCGGCGGCGGCGAGAGAGACGAGCGCGTCGAGCTCCGAGCGGTCGAACGCCGCATGCTCTCCCGTCCCCTGCACCTCCACGAACCGCCCCTCGCTGGTCATGACGACGTTCATGTCGACGTCGGCGCGCACATCCTCGGCGTACTCCAGGTCGAGGCGCGGCTCGCCAGCAAGAAGCCCGACGCTCACCGCCGCCACCCGCCGCCTGGCCGGCGACGCCGCCACGCGCCCCGACTGCACCATCCAATCGAAGGCGTCGATCGCGGCGACGCAGGCGCCGGTGATCGACGCGGTGCGCGTACCACCGTCGGCGTCCAGCACGTCGCAGTCCACCCGCAGCGTGAATTCTCCGAAAGTGAAGTCGTCGATCATGGCGCGAAGGCTGCGACCGATGAGGCGCTGAATCTCCTGCGTGCGTCCGCCGAGCTGCGCACGCTCGCGCGGCGACCGGGTGTTCGTAGCGCGCGGGAGCATCGCGTACTCCGCGGTCATCCACCCTTGTCCGCTCCCCTTCCGCCACCCCGGGACGCCGTCTTCCACCGACACGGCGCACAGCACGCGGGTATTCCCGAAGCTCACGAGGCACGACCCTTCGGCGTTGCGCACCGCCCCGCGCTCGATGGTGACGGGGCGAAGCGAGGTAGGCGAGCGGTCACTGCGCGGCGCGATGGCGTTGGGCACGAAGCGTCTCGATGATCGAAGTGGTGGACTGTCCTGGCGTCAGCGGGACGATCACGACGCGACCGCCGCGCGCGCGCACCTCCGCGCCGCCGACTACCGCTTCTTCTGTGTAGTCTCCTCCCTTCACGATGACGTCGGGGAGGATTCGGCGTACCAGCTCGAGCGGAGTGTCCTGGTCGAAGACGGTGACTACATCGACGCAGCGCAATGCAGCCAGCACGTATGCTCGGTCGGCTTCGCCGCGCACGGGACGCTCGGGGCCCTTGAGCCGACGAACCGACGCGTCGCTATTCAATCCAACGATCAGTGCATCGCCCGCATCGCGGGCCGCCCGGAGCACGTCAATGTGTCCCGGGTGCAGGAGGTCGAATACGCCGTTGGTAAAGACCACTCGCCCCCCCTGGCGGGCACGCCAGCTCTCGGCCTCGGTGGTGGAGAGGATGCGCGACGCGACGTCGCTCACCATCACAAGCCGCCCTCGGCGCTCGGACGGAAGCGGAACGGGCGTACGAAGAGCGGGAGCTCGACGTGCTCCGTGTAGTCGGCGGAGATGGAGATGCGATTGGCGGAACGGCGCACCTGCACCTCTCCTGCCGCCTCGGGAAGGCCCAGGGAATCGGCGGCGGCGACCAATCGACGTCGAATGGCGTCGTCGGTGCGAGTGCCGGCAAATCGCACTTCCTGTTCGATCGCGTCCTGGTAGGCGTAGTAGCGGAAGTAGACCTCGCCGATATTGAAGGCGAAGTAGCCGATCGTCACGAGCACGAGTAGCGAGAACAAACAACCGAGTTTCGAAGCGCCCCGCCGGACGGTCACCACTGCGATTGCGCTCCCTCGATGATGTCGTTCACGATCCGCTGGATGGCCTGCTTGCGCCCCGATGCCTCTTCGCGCTCGGCGTAGTCTCCTTCGGCGCTGACGCCAGTGCGCTCGAACAGGATGCGTCCCGTCGTGCGGTCCTCGATCGTGACATCAACGCGGATCTGCAGGCGGCGGCGAGCGGACGTCGCGCGATTCGGATCGGCGGAGAATGCGATCGGGACGTCGGCTTCGTAACTGGTGATCTTGCCATGCACTACCGCGTTTGCCTTCTGCTCTGTCGCATCGCGCAGCCCGAGGCGATCGCTCAGTGCCTTTCGAAGCGCCAGATGCAATTCGCCAGTCAGTTCGGGGGAAGCCGTCTCGTTCTCGAATGGGATCACGGCGACGGTGCGCACGTTACGCGGCAATCCGCCACCGCCCGACATGGAGTACAGGCAGCCGCTCAACACGAGCGTTGCGACAACGCAAAAGCTACGGATGCCAGATCGCTTCATCGTACGGCGCGTCGGTCAGGCGGCGGGTGAGTGTCAGCGTCAGGCGGCGACGCGAGCCGAAGTTGCGATAGGAGATACGGGACGAATCGCGCACCACGCTTTCCCGCAGTCGCCCGCCATCGATTCGCTGGAGCGACGCGAGCCCCTCCCCCGAGAATGCCACGCGCCAGACCGGGCTCGCCCCGATGTCGGCACGCAGTGTGTCGCCTTGCAGTCGCGCGGTTGTGTCCTGCCCCGCGACATCCAGCCGGCCGAGCGCCGCCCAGAGGAGCGGCACAGGGGGAAGATAGCGCATCGCATCTTCGTTTGCCGGAGTGCTCAGCCGATCGCCGATGAGGAGGGCGAAGCCACCGCCGACTCCACCGTCGGCGAAGAAGTCGAGGCGTACCGAGTCGGGCGCAGCGATGCGCGCGACCCCTTCGCCCTTGGCAGAAAAGAGCGGATCGCCGTAGTCCCAGCGAAAGACGAGGCGGGTGTGTCCCGGCGGAACAGCCGTCGCCGGAAGTCGTCGCACGACGGGCTCGCCAACGAGCGGCTTCACGCGCGGCGCGCACGCACCGCCCCCAACGAGCATGAGCAGCGCAAGCGTTCCGCGGGACGTCATCGAGCGCCAATCGATGCGCGAGCCGCCTGTGCGGGTGACGCCGATCACACGCCCTCCGCCGCAGCACGATCCAGGAGCGCACGGACATCGGCTGGAATCGGTGCCGAACGCCCGGCGCGATCGAGGGACACGAGCATGGTTCGAGCCGTAACGAGGCGCTGATCGGATTGCACGTGACGGATGAGATAGTCGAACGTGACGGCGCGCGACTTGACGTTCACCAGCGAGGTTTCGACGCGCACCAGGTCATCGTACCGCGCCGGGGCATGAAAGCGAAGCGAGGCGTCGGCGACCGCGAGTAGCGCTCCGCGACGTTCCATTTCGCTGTACGGGAGCCCGAGAGCGCGTATGTATTCGGTGCGTCCGACTTCACACCATACGAGATACTCGGAGTGATACACGACTCCCATCTGGTCCGTTTCGGCGTATCGGACGCGAAATTCGATGTCGAAGTGCGGAAGCGGCGCGGTCATGAAGGATCGGTCGACGGAAAGGCGGCGCGCGAGCACGGCAGGCGTCCGCCGAGCGGCTGCGCGCGAAGCTGCCCGGGCCCCGGCTCTTTGTAAAGGGAGTGACGGCGTCTATAATCGGCGCGTGCTTCCCTCTCCGACGTACATCATTTCCGACGCCCATCTCGGGGTCGCGGACCGTGACGCTGAACGCCTCCTGCTCGCGTTCCTGCGAGACATTCGGCGCGATGCGCGTGCGTTGATCATCAACGGCGATCTCTTCGACTTCTGGTTCGAGTGGAAGCGGGTCATTCCGAAGGCGGGGTTCCGGATCCTCGCGGCGCTCGCCGACCTGATTGATGACGGCGTGCAGCTGACGTGGGTCGCGGGGAACCACGACTGCTGGGGAGGCGCCTTTCTCCGCGACGAGATGGGGATCGACTATGTGATGGGGGCGTGGACCGGCGAACTCGCGGGATGGAGCACGCGCGTGGAGCACGGCGACGGTCTGCGTGAGGTGGAGGATCGCCGGTATCGCGCGCTGAGGCGTGTGCTGCGAAACCCGTTGGCGATCCGTGTCTTCCGATGGCTGCACCCCGATCTCGGGACGCGCCTCGCGTTAGGCTCGTCGCACGCGAGCCGCACCTATCGTGCGAAGGATGGTGGGAGCGGGCTGCTCAAGGTAGCGATGCAGCAGCTGGCGACGGAGTCGACGCTCTCGCTCCTCGTCTACGGACACTCGCACGTGCCGGTGGTCGAGCGAGCGGAGACCGGAGGTGTCTACGCAAATGCCGGCACCTGGCTCGGCGACTCGACCTTCCTGCGGGTGACTAACGAGGCCGTGGAGCTTCGCCGATTTCGTATCACGCGAAGCGGCCCTTCATCGGACTTGCTGCGGCGAGAACCGGCACGGCGCTAACGAAACGGAATCGACAGACCGATGCCGCTTCCCTTGGGTAGGGAGCGCATCTCGACCTGCACCGGAAGGTCCCAGAGCTGCGATGAGACGAATGCGTCGGCCGCCGAGAAGAGGTGGTTGAACGCGAGCATCGCGATCCAATCCTCGAAGTGGAGGCGACGAGCCTTGACGCGGCTCCTCTGATCCTGCGACGTGGCTGCTGAACCGGTGGCGGCCGGCTCGGCGTAGCGACTGCGCAGCGTGTCCTTGACGACGTACTTCCCGCTGTCACCCAACATGGGGCTCCCGTTTCCATCGACGGCGTACGAATTCACGATCACGTCGTTTGCGTGCGCCTTGGCAACGCGAAGATCGTTCGCCGCCTTGCCAAGCATGGCAAGCCAGACGGCTTCCATCGCGAAGTAGAATCCGCCGGCGGTCGGACGATTGAGCCTCGACTGCCCGAGCCCCGGGAGTGCGAGTGAGAGGAGGAATGCGCGTCCCGGCGAGACGGGCGGGGAGAGCGAATCGCGCACCTGCGGAGCACGACGCGCAGGCGCACGCGGGAACGGACGCGGCGCGCTGTCGGCAGGAGGCGTTCGCACGCCAGCCTTGGCCGAGTCGGCCGATTGGGCCATCGTCGGGCGCGGTGCGACGGCGCCGAGTGCGAGAACCGCGACGACACTCCAACGCGACACTCCCTTCACGATGCGCATGGTCGGGAGCAGTTCAGCGTGACTGGCAGTGCGCGCATCGAGAACGATTTCGAGAGGGAATGGCGGGAGCGTGTGGGAATCGAACCCACCAAACCCGACAGGGTCGGGTCACAGCCGTTTTGAAGACGACGGAAGCCACCAGGCCCCATACGCACCCAGAGTGTCGTACGGGAAGCGGCGGTCCGGCGAACGGGACGTTCTACCCGACAACCGCGATGAGATGTTCCCCGCGCGCGGTCACTTCGCCGATCACGACGCTGCCGTCGACGCGGGCAAGATACTCGTCGACCCGGTCAACCGGGACCGAGACGAGAAGTCCCCCCGACGTCTGTGGATCGACGAGGAGCGCATGGTCCTCCCCCCCTGTCGAGCCCCAATCGACGAGGGGCGCGAGGTAGGCTTCGTTGCGTTCGGCGCCACCGGTACGGATTCCACCGCGCAAGGCCTCACGCGCTCCCGGAAGTGCGGGAATGGCGCCTCGAAAGAGGCGGAGGGTAACTCCGCTGGCCTGCGCGATGTTCGAGGCATGCCCGGCGAGACCGAAGCCGGTGATGTCCGTGGCGCAGCGAGCGCCGACGGCGAGCGCCGCGGACGCCGCGTCGCGATTGAGTCGCTTCATCGACGCGATCATCGCGCCCTCGTCGGAGGCGGTGGCCTTCTCGCGCTTCACCGCGGTGGCGACGAGTCCCGTGCCGAGTGGCTTGGTGAGGACGAGGCGGTCGCCGGGGCGTGCATTGGCGTTGCTGAGGATACGATCGGGGTGCACACGACCCGTCACGGAGAGGCCGAACTTGAGTTCTTCGTCGGTGATCGTGTGGCCGCCGACGAGGGCGGCCCCTGCCTCATGTACCTTGTCTTGCCCTCCACGAAGAATCTCGCCGAGAATCTCCAACGGGAGTGTGCCGGTGGGAAAGCCAACGATGGAGAGCGCGGTGAGCGGCTCCCCTCCCATCGCGTAGACGTCGGAGAGCGCGTTGGCCGCGGCGACCTGCCCGAAGTCGTAGGGGTCATCGACGATGGGGGCGAAGAAGTCCACCGTCTGCACGAGCGCGAGGTCATCGGACAGGCGAAAGATCCCCGCGTCATCGAAGGTCTCATGACCGACGAGCAGACGGGGATCGGTGCGCGGTGTCAGCGCCGCGAGCGCGTGCCTCAGGTCACCCGGACCCATCTTGGCGGCTCAACCGGCACAGCGTGCGTAGTGGGTGAGTCGGAAGATGCGGGCGCGTTCGTCGGACATGGTTCCCTCGGCGCGAGGGTTCAGGGGAGCTTGGCGATCGCCTCGATCTCGACCAGAACGCCGCGCGGGAGTGCGGCGACCTGCACGGTGGAGCGCGCGGGGCGGGCATCGCCCAGAGCCTTGGCGTACGCCTCGTTCACGCGCGGGAAGTGCGAGAGGTCCTGCAGGAAGACGGTGGTCTTCACGACGTCGCCCCAGGTGCATCCCGCCTGCGAGAGGACGGCGGCGAGATTCTGGAGGACGCGCTCCGTCTGGGCGACGACGTCGCCGTCGACGACCTGCATCGACACGGGATCGAGCGGGATCTGGCCAGCGGTGAAGAGGAAGCCGCCAGCGATGGTCGCTTGTGCGTAGGGGCCGATTGCCGCCGGGGCGCTATCGGTGTGTAGGGTCTGCACGCTCACGGGAGATCCTTTGCTAGAAGAGACCAGCGATCGAGCCGTCGGCACCGACAGACATGCGTTCGGCAGCCGGCGATTTGGGGAGTCCAGGCATGGTCATGATGTCACCGCACTGCGCCACGACGAATCCGGCGCCGGCGGCCGGATAGACTTCGTTGACGGTCATCCGGAACCCGGTCGGGCGCCCGAGCTTGGTCGCGTCGTCGGAAAGGGAGTATTGCGTCTTGGCCATGCAGATGGGAGTGTCGCCCATCCCGATCGACTCGAGGTAGGTGATGGCGCGATCGGCC
Source organism: Gemmatimonadaceae bacterium (assembly GCA_044225935.1). GTDB lineage: Bacteria > Gemmatimonadota > Gemmatimonadetes > Gemmatimonadales > Gemmatimonadaceae > SCN-70-22. The sequence goes on along the minus strand of JBGAHX010000001.1, from coordinate 296,368 downwards.
TTGGCCGAGTAGTCGATCCCTTCGGCGCCGTAGACCTTGCGGGCGATCGACTCGATCTTCTCGCGAATCGGACGCGACGCATCGTAGATCGGCGCAAAGTTCGCCCCGCCTTCGTCGAGCAACGCCAGCACCTCGCGCGCGAGTTCGATCCCCCCTTCCCCACCGCGCGCGAAGACTTCGTTGAGCGCGACGCGCACACCGGCGCGCCGCGCGCAGTCGATGACCATCTCGAGTTCCGCCTCGCTGTCGCTCTCGAACCGGTTGACCGCGACGACAACGGGAACGCCGAACTGGCGCACGTTGGCGATGTGATGCTCGAGGTTGGGGAGCCCGCGTTGCAGCGCGCCGAGGTCCTCGTTCGCGAGTTCGGTCTTCTTCGCGCCACCGTTCATCTTGAGCGCGCGAATGGTCGCCACCAGCACCGCCGCCTGCGGCTCGAGCCCTCCGGCGCGGCACTTGATGTCGAAGAACTTCTCGGCGCCGAGATCGGACCCGAAGCCGGCCTCGGTGACCACCACATCGCCTAACGCGAGCCCGGCGCGTGTGGCCAGGATCGAGTTACAGCCATGGGCGATGTTACCAAACGGACCGGCGTGTACGAAGGCCGGCCCTCCCTCGAGGGTCTGCACGACATTCGGGCGGATCGCGTCCTTGAGGAGCATCGCCATGGCACCGGACGCTTTCAGGTCCCCCGCGCGCACCGGCTTTCGGTCTGCACCAGCCGTCGAACCGACGATGATGCGGGCGAGTCGCGCTTCGAGATCGGCGAACGACGTCGAGAGCGCCACGATCGCCATGATCTCGCTCGCCGGGACGATGACCCACCGCTCTTCTCGCACAACTCCCTCGCCCGGGCCGCCGAGTCCGATGACCGCACGGCGCAACGCGCGATCGTTCATGTCGAGTGTGCGAGGCCAGGTGATGCGGCGCGGATCGATGTTGAGCGCGTTCCCCTGCTGCAGGTGATTGTCGAGCATTGCCGAGAGGAGGGCGTGCGCCGACGCGATCGCGTGAAAGTCGCCGGTGAAGTGGAGGTTGATGTCCTCCATCGGGAGCACTTGTGCGTAGCCGCCTCCCGCTGCTCCGCCCTTGACCCCGAAGACCGGGCCAAGACTGGGTTCGCGGATACAGAGCGCGGTGCGCGTACCGAGCGTCCTGAGCGCCTGCGCGAGTCCGACAGAGGTTGTGGTCTTCCCTTCCCCAGCGGCGGTGGGATTGATCGCCGTCACGAGGACGAGGCGCCCGCGCGACGGACGCTGCGTTACCTCGAGGGGAATCTTCGCCTTGTACTTCCCGTACAGGTCCAGTTCATCGGGACCGAGGCCGAGTTCTGCGGCGACGTCGGTGATTGGGCGAAGAACGGCGCGCTGCGCGATCTCGATATCGGAAGGAACGGGCATGCGAAGGGTCCGCGGGTGAGAATGAGAGCGAGGCGGGCGGCCGCGGCGCTACATGACCGCCCCTCCTCGCGCGGCGCGGCGATACTAGTTGGCGTGCATAACGCTCGCTAGGCCGAAGAAGCGCACGGCGTTGTCGGTCACTTGCTCACCGAGGATGTCGGCGCTCACCCCACGCGCGTGGGCGAGCTTCTCCAATGTGCGAACTACATACGCGGGCTCATTCCGCTTCCCGCGATGGGGGACCGGGGCGAGGTACGGCGCGTCGGTCTCGATCAGGATGCGATCGATGGGCGGAAGGCGCAGGAGTGCATCATCGTCCCACTTGCGGAAGGTGACGATGCCGCTGAACGAGAGATACCAGCCGGCGTCGAGCGCGACCTCGGCAAGCGACGGAGGACCGCCAAAACAGTGCAGCACCCCGACGATCCCGGCGGTTCCAGATTCGCGCACCATCGCGATGGTGTCGTCCACGGCTTCGCGCGTGTGGACGACCACGGGGCGCCCCGTTTCGCCGGCGAGCGCCAGCTGCAAGGCGAAGGCTCGGCGTTGCAGCTCGCGGGGGGAATGATCGTAGTGGTAGTCGAGTCCGCACTCCCCTACTGCGACTGCGCCCCGGTCGAGAAAGGCGCGCAGATGCGGAATATCCGAAACCGGATCGAAAGATGCGGCATCGTGCGGATGCACGCCGGCGGTTGACCAGATGAATCAGGGATAGCGCGCGGCAATGCCGGCGGCTCGCCCTGCCGCGTCGAGCGACTCACCAATGCAAACGAGCGCGCGGGCTCCGGCCTCGCGCGCGCGTGCGATCACGACATCGCGATCCTCATCAAACGCAGGATCGGCAAGGTGGACGTGGCTATCGATGAATACGGTCATGAACCACCCTACCGACCGGTTGCTCGCGCGGAGCAACCGGCGGCGGGAATTATCGGGTCGCCGGGCGCTGCGACGTACGCGACGCCGGGCGCGACGCGCGATCGGCGCGGGGCTCGACCTTCGAATCGGCCTTGACCTGCGCCGTCGAGGGATGGGCTCGGTCCGTCGCGGTACGCGGGAAGCGGCGCTCGATATAGAGCAGGATCGGGCCGGCCACGTAGATGGACGAGAAGGTGGCCACGAAGACGCCGAACGTCATGACCCAGGCGAACGGACGGAGCACTTCGCCGGCGAAGACGAGGAGCGTGAGCGTCGCGGCCAGCGTCGTGGTGTGCGTGAGGATCGAGCGCGGGAGCGTCTCGTTGATCGCGCGGTTGAGCGTGTCGTAGAACGGCTCCTTGCGAGACTTGCGCAGGTCTTCGCGCACGCGATCGAAGATGATGATCGTGTCGTTCCCCGAATAACCGAGCAGCGTCAGGATCGCGCCGACGACGACCAGTGAGACCTCGATCTGAAAGAGCTTGATGAAGGCGAAGGTGACGAGGACGTCGTGCACGGTGGAGAGGACTGCCGCGGCGCCGAAGCGCCACTCGAAGCGGAAGGCGAGATATGCCAGCGTCACGAGCGAGACGAGGAACATGGCGATGATCGCGCCGCGCCGCAGCTCGCTCCCGACCTTTGGACCCACGACCTCGGTGCGAACGACCTTGTAGCCAGCAGGGGTGAACTTCGCGTTGAGCGCCCCGGTCACGGCCTTGGCGACGCCTTCGGTCGACGAGGTCTCCTCGGCGTCGGACGCGCGGCGCGCGCGCACGGTGTACTCGAGGTTCGTCCCGTACTGCTGGATCTCGGCGCCCGGGGCCACCGCGTCGACGGCCGCGCGAAGCTCCGCAACGTTAGGCGGCTGCGTGAACTCCAGCTGCATCAGCGTGCCGCTGGTGAACTCGATGCTGTAGTTGACTCCCCCCGACCAGACGAACGAGGCGAGTCCGAGCAGGATGAACGCGATCGTCGCGATGGCGGCCTGCCGCCACCACTTGATGAAATCGAAGCTGGTGTTGTGGAAGATGCGAATCATCTAGATGCTCAGCGTCTGAACGTTCCGGGAGCGGTTGAGCCACACCAGGTAGAACGTCTTGGTGACGAACACGGCGCAGAAGAGCGACGCGGTGATACCGGCGATGAGGGTGACCGCGAAGCCCTTCACGGGACCCGTGCCGTACTGGTAGAGCACTGCGCCACCGAGGATCGTCGTTACCGAGGTATCGAGGATCGCGCTCCAGGCGTGCTTGAAGCCTTCATCGATCGACGTACGCACCGTCTTGCCTCGGTCGAGTTCCTCTCGAATGCGCTCGAAGATCAGCACGTTCGCGTCGACGGCGATACCGACCGTGAGCACCAGGCCGGCAAGCCCGGGGAGCGTGAGGACCGCGCCGAAGCCGGCGAGGATCGCCATGGTGAAGAGGACGTACAGCACGAGGGCACCGACGGCCAGCATCCCCGAGAAGCGATAGTAGCCGATCATGATCGCGATGACGAAGCCGACGGCGATGATCATCGCGAGCCGCCCCTTGGCGATCGAGTCCTCGCCTAACGACGCGCCGATGCTGCGCACCTCGGCGATCTTGAGCGGGACCGGAAGCGAACCGGCGCGGAGCACGAGCGCGAGGTCCTGGGCGGCCTGCAGGTCGCGGTTCCCCATCGTGATCTGGCCGCGGGTCCCGATGGCGCTCTGGATGACTGGCGGGCGCCCCATCACGCGATCGTCGAGGACGATCGCCATGTAGTCGCCAACGTGCTTGCCGGTCTCGTTGCGGAAGCGGCGCCCGCCTTCGTTGTTGAGTTCGAACTCCACGACCGTGCCTTCGATCGGCGTGTTGTTCGGCTTGGCGTTGGTGAGATACTCGCCGGTGATGATCGGACGAGCGTCGACCACGTACAGCGGGCGATAGGACTGCGCACCCAGCGAGAGCGTGTCGCTCGACCAGCGGAGCACCTTGCCCGGCGGGAGCGCCCCCTGCACTTCGGGCATGTCGAGATACTTCTCGACCGTCGGGACGTCGCGCTCCGAGACCATGTACTCGCCAGGGAACTGTCCGCCCTGCAGCAGCTTGGAGAAGGCGCCACCGCTCGCGCCGGTGACTCCGGCGGCAAGCGTGGTGTCCTTCCCCGTCGAATCCTTCGCCGTGCTATCGCTCTTCGTGAAGAGATTGGGCATCGCCGCGACCTGCGTGCTCGCGGCGGTGTCGCCCGAGACGACGGGGGCTGCCCCACCCTTGTCCTTGATAATCTGGTCGAGGCGCGGGAGCACCTTGTCGAGCGCATTGGTCTTGTCGGTGATCTGGAACTGCAGGAACGCCGACTTCTGCACCACGGCCTCGGCGCGCGCCGGATCGTCGACGCCTGGGAGCTCGACGATGATGCGGTCGGTCCCGAGCTTCTGCACCACCGGCTCGGAGACGCCGAATTCGTCGATGCGGGTGCGCACGACCTTCAGCGCACGATCGAGGGCATCGCTCTTGTCGGCCACCGCCTGCTTGCTCTCGTCGATCTCGAGCGCGAGGTGCATGCCGCCCTGGAGGTCGAGCCCGCGCTTGAGCGGGACGCGACGCAGGGTGTCGTAGGTGAACGCGCCGTCGCGCTTCACGCGCTCCACCACCGTCCGCGGAAAGAGCGCCCAGAGAGACGCGGCCACCAGCGCTACGATCAGCGCCACGCGGTACTTCAGATTCGACATTCGGCGGAACGGGAAAAGGGTGAGGTGCGGGAAGCTCAGAAGGTTAGACCTACGGTCTCACTGAGTCAACCGAAGTGCGAGAGTATCAGGATGTTAGCGCGAGTGTCTCGCGGGCCAGACGCTCATCGGCCGCGAGCTGCGCCATGAGCGCCTGCGGTGACTCGAAGCGAACCGTGTCGCGCAGGCGGCGCAGGAAGTCGATGCGAACCCGCATACCGTAGAAGTCACCTGTTGCGTCGAAAAGGTGCGCCTCGAGCGTGACGCCGGCGTCATCGAACGTAGGGCGAGGGCCCAGATTGAGCATCCCGCCGAACGGTCCGCGCGGCGTCTGGACCCGCACGGCGTATACCCCCTGCGGCGGGAGGAGTTTTCGCGGCGACGGGAGCGGAATGTTGATGGTCGGAAAGCCGAGTAGCCTCCCGCGCTGCTCGCCGTACACCACCCGCCCACCGACGGCGTACGGCCGGCCGAGCCCCTCGCGCGCCCGATCCAGGTCGCCGCCCGCCACCGCCCGACGGACGGCTGTAGAGGAGACCGCCTGTCCATGCGCAGCCAGGACCGGTTCAACGGCTTCAACGGTGAATCCCCGGGTCTGCCCCAGCGCGCGCAGGACGCTCTCGTCGCCGGCACGATTTCGGCCGAAGCCGTGGTCGTGCCCCATCAGCAAGTGGCGCACGCGGTACGCACCGACGAGTACCTCGTCGACGAAACGCTCGGCGTCGAAGGCCGCCAGGGTGCGCGTGAACGGAACGATCGCGACGTAATCAATGCCGCTCTCGGCGAGGACCTCGAGCTTTTCGTCGCCGATCGTGAGGAGCGGCGGCGCTGCCGCCGGGTTCACCACCTCGAGCGGGTGTGGCTCGAAGGTGACGAGCACCGAGCGCGTACCGAGCGCGTTGGCGCGCTCTGCGAGCCGCGCGAGGACGTCCTGATGTCCACGGTGGACGCCATCGAAGGTTCCCACGGTGACGACCGTGTCGTGCACGTTAGGCGGAAGTCCCGAGCTCGCGCGCGTCATCTCAGGCGCTCGCGAGGACTACATCGGGCTGCCATGCATCGCCCTGCCGCGACGCGACGGCAACGAGTTCGCCGTCGACATCGGTGAGCGCGGCGCGCTCACCGGCGACCGTGGCCGCCACGCGACTTCCCTGCCGCACGCGAATCACCTCGGAGGCGTCGAGCTGTTCGACCGGCATATCGCCCAGCGCACGTGCGAGGGATTGCAGGCGCGGCTCACCCGACTTGAGGTCGTCGAGCGAGTTGGCATCGTCGACCGAGAAGGATCCGACGCGCGTCCGTCGGAGTGCCGCCAGGTGCGCCGCGGATCCGACGGCTCGCCCGAGATCTCGCGCGAGCGCACGGATGTACGTTCCGCTCCCGCAGGTGATGCGAGCGCGGAGGAGATCGCCCTGTAGTTCGATCAGTTCCCATCCGTCTACGCGCACGGTCACCGCCGGCAGCTCGGGGCGTTCGCCGCGTCGCGCCATCGCGTACGCGCGCTCGCCACTCACGTGCTTGGCCGAGTACGCCGGAGGAACCTGCCGCAACGTTCCGGTGAGCGCAGGGAGCGCCTCGCGCACGCGCTCGGGCGCGGGAAGGGGCGCCGGAATCTCCGACACAAACTCTCCCGTGCTGTCGTCGGTGTCGGTCTCGTGGCCGAAGCGGATTGTCGCCTCGTACACCTTGGGGTCGGACGGCACGAACTGCAGGAGGCGAGTCCCACGGCCGGCCATGAGGACCAGCAATCCGGTGGCGAAGGGGTCGAGCGTCCCGCCATGCCCTACCTTGCGCGTGCCTAACGCACGGCGGGCGATGGCTACCACATCGTGCGACGAGATCCCCGCCGGCTTGTCGACGAGGAGGAGCGCGTCAGTCGAGGTCACTCGCATCGGATGCGTCGACGGTACCGTCCTTGATCTGCGCGAGGAGCGTCTCGATGCGCGCGGCGTGGGCGATGCTCTCGTCCATCACGAACTCCAGCTCGCAAGCATTGCGCAGTCGCAGCGACTTGGCGACGCGGCTGCGCAAGTGACTCGCGAGGGAGCGCAGTCCCTCGAGGGTCGTCGTCCGCTCGGCATCGGAGCCGAGGATGCTCACGAAGATGCGCGCGCGGCGCAGGTCGCGGGTGACATCGACTGCCGTCACCGTGACCAGGCCGGTGATGCGGGGATCCTTGGCCCCCTCGGCGAGAAACCGCGCGACTTCCTCGCGAATGGCTTCGGCCACCCGGTCGGGGCGGCGCCCATCATTCGCCATATCGTTCACTCCTGCGTGGCGCGGGGACCTGCTCCCGCGCCACGCCCTCGAGATGCATGCATGACACGCGGGGCGCCGTTAGGCGCCTGCGGACTCCGGCTCCAGCGTGCGGGCGACTTCCTCGGTCTTGTAGCACTCGATCACGTCGCCGACCTTGAGGTCGTTGAAGTTCTCGAGTCCGATTCCGCACTCGTACCCTTCCTTCACTTCCTTCACGTCTTCCTTGAAGCGGCGGAGCGAGGCGAGGTTGCCGTCCCAGATCTCGACGGCCTCCCGAATGAGGCGCACCCGCCCGGCCTTGGTGATCAGGCCACTGCGCACCGCGCACCCGGCGATCGTTCCCACGCGCGACACCTTGAACGTCTCGCGCACCTCGGCCTCGCCGAGGATGACTTCGCGCTCCTCGGGACGCAGCATCCCTTCGAGCGCGGCGCGAACGTCGGCCACGGCCTCGTAGATGATGCGATAGAGCTTGATGTCCACGCCCTCGCGCTCGGCGGCTGCACGCGCGTTGTTGTCGGGACGCACGTGGAAGCCGATGATGATGGCGCCCGACGAGCGCGCGAGGAGGATGTCGCCTTCGGTGATGGCGCCGACGCCGCGGTGCACGACATCGACCTTCACTTCGTCGTTGGACAACTTCTGCAATGCGTCGGCGAGCGCTTCAGCCGGACCGCCCTGGTCGGCCTTGATGATAAGGTTGAGCGTGCGCTGCTGCCCCGATGCCGCCTGCGACATGAAGTCTTCCAGCGACACCACACCCTTGGTCGTGCGACGACTCTTGGCCTCACGGTCGAGACGCTCGCGACGTTGGGCAATCTCGCGCGCTTGGCTGGCATCCTCGACGACGACGAACTGGTCGCCGGCCATCGGGACACCGGAGAGGCCGAGCACCTGAACCGGAATTGCCGGCCCGGCTTCCTTGACCTGCTTGCCCCGCTCGTCGAGAAGGGCGCGCACGCGGCCGGAGTGCAAGCCGCAGATGAAGTCGTCGCCCACATGCAGCGTCCCGCTCTGCACGAGGATGGTGGCAACCGGACCCTTGCCGGGATCGAGCTGCGCCTCGACGACGGCACCCGTCGCCTTCTTATCGGGGTTCGACTTGAGGTCGAGCACTTCGGACTGCAGCAGGACCTGGTCGAGCAGGTCGGAGACGCCCGTCCCCTTCTTGGCCGAGACGGGCGTAGACAGCGTCTGTCCGCCGAACTCTTCGAGCACGACACCGTGCTGCAGGAGGTCCTGCATGACGCGCATCGGGTTGGCGTCGGGGAGATCGACCTTGTTGATCGCCACGATGATCGGCACGCCGGCGTTCTTGGCGTGTGAGATCGCCTCGATCGTCTGCGGCATGACCGAGTCGTTCGCGGCCACGACGAGGATGACGATGTCGGTCACCTGCGCACCACGCGCACGCATGGCGGTGAACGCCTCGTGACCCGGGGTGTCGAGGAAGGTGATCTGCTTCTTGTTAGGCAGCGTAACGTGATACGCACCGATGTGCTGCGTGATGCCGCCAGCCTCGCCGGCGACCACGTTCGCTTTCCGGATGTAGTCGAGCAGCGACGTCTTGCCGTGGTCGACGTGACCCATGATGGTCACGACCGGCGGACGGAAGACGAGGTCTTCGGGCTTGTCCTCGACGCGCTCCTCGCCCATGTCGGCCGCGTACTCCTCCTCGCGCACGGCCTGGAAGCCGAACTCGCCGGAGATGAGTTCGATCTGGTCGAAGTCGAGTCGCTGGTTGATCGTCACCATCAGCCCGAGGTGCTTGAAGGCGAAGGCGACGATCTGACTGGCGGAGATCTTGAGGATGTCGGCGAGTTCGGCGACGGTGATGAACTCGTTGACGCGGACCGTCTTCTTCTCGCGCTCCGCCTCCTCGCGGCGCATCGCCTCCGCTTCCTCGCGACTGTCATCACGACGACCACCACCACGACGGCCGGTGCCGCCGCGCATGGCGCCCATGACGCGCGAGATGTTCGCTGTCACCTCTTCCTGATCGACGGAACCGCGCTTCCCCTTGCGCTTGCCGCCGCGGGCCGGCTGCTGCGTTGCGCCTGACGGTCCCGAACCACCACCGCCTCCCGGTTTGCGATCGTCGCGACGCGGCGGAAGTCCAACGGCCCCACCGGGCGACGCCGAGGCGACTGGGCGAGGACGTTCGTAGCCACCGCCCTGCTGCGGGCGCTGGCGAGGAGCACCCGGGATGATCGGGCGCGGACGCGGGCGGTCGGGGATCGACGGCCCGGTGGAATACGTCTGCGGCTGCGCCTGAGGCGGAGCGGGGGGTGCCGGAGGGGGCGTGGGCGCCGCTGCCGCCGGGGGCGGCGCGACAGGCGCAGCCGGCGCGGGAGCTTCAGCGACCACCGTCTCGGCGGGGGCGCCATGCTCCGGCGCGGCCTTCGCGCTGTCGGGACGAGCACTCTCCTCCTCGTCCTCAACGGCTGGAGGTGCAGCAGGTGCGGCCTCGTGCTGCGGCGGCGGTTCGGCGGCGACGGCGGCCGCTTCGGATTCCGCCTGCGCGGCTTCTGCGGCGGCAACCGCCGCTTCCTCGGCCGCCTGCTGCTCAGCAGCTTCGGCCGCAGCGGCGGCGACATCGGCGGCGCGACGACGACGAACGCCGCCACGCGACGAAGCGTCGGCATCGGCAGCGCCGGCCGGAGCGGCTTCGGTTGCCGCAGCAGTAGCAGTCGCGGTCGTCGATGCATTCGACGTCGACGCGCTCTTGCGCCGCCGCGATTTTGGTGGAGGCGCCGACGCCTGCTCGATGCGCGCGCGCTTCTCCCGCTCCCAGCGGGCACGCACGCGCGCCACCTGATCGTCCGTCAGCACCGTGAGGTGACTGCGCACGGGGACATCCATCGACCGAAGCATGCCGATCACTTCGTCCGCGGGGACCCCGAACTCTCCTGCCATGTCGTGAACGCGAAGCTTGCTCAAACGATCCTCCTAGCGGGTCCGTGCAGGACCCGTGACCCCATCATCGCCCGCGCCGCACAGCGCGAGCACGCCCTTCGCCAGCGCGCGGTCGGTAACCCCGACCACCGCAGTCGACTCCTTCCCTACGGCCCGGCCTAGCGCTTCGGCCGAAGGCCCCTCAATGATCCGCACACGTCGCGCCGAGAGGAGCGGCACGACCTTGTCCCGCGAATGTCGGGAGGCATCGGGCGCGACCACAGCGACCGCAAGCGTCCCTCGCCGAGCCGCTTCGCGCACGCGCTCCACCCCCACCACCGCCCCACGCCCGCGAACGCCGAGCCCCAGGAGACCGAGGAGCCGGCGTTCGGTATTCGCATCCATGCTCGCAGTCGCCGCGAGTGCCGAGGGCGTCCCGATGGTCAGCTCCCGGCCGCCGCGTCCCCACCACCTTCTTCGGTGGTGAGTTCGTTGATGATCGCCATGATCCGATCCGCCTCTTCCGGCGCAATGCCGGGGAGCCGGAGCAGATCGTCGCGCTCGATGTCAATGATATCGTTCAACGTACGGTAGCCCGCCTCCTCGAGGATCGCCACCGTAGCCGGCGGCATCCCGCCGAGCTCCGCGAGCTTGACGTCGGCGGCGTCCTGTTCCTCGGGCAGGGGCTGGAAGATCGGCCCTTCGCTCCGCTCGAGCCACTCGCGGCTCGAGTAGAGATCTATCTTCCATGCGGTGAGTTCCGAGGCGAGACGCACGTTCTGACCGTTGCGCCCGATCGCGAGTGACAGCTGGTCCTCATCGACCACCGCCTGGATCGCCTTGCCGTCGGGATCGGAGAAGACGCGCGCAACCTTGGCCGGCGCGAGCGCCAGCTTGGCGAAGCGCTCCGGATCGGCCGACCACGGCACGATGTCGATCCGCTCACCGCTCAACTCATTCACCACAGCCTGGACGCGCGCGCCCTTCAGGCCGACGCAAGCGCCGACCGGATCGATGGAGTCGTCGCGCGACCAGACTGCGATCTTCGTGCGGCTCCCGACCTCGCGGGCGGCGGCGCGGATCTCGACGATCCCCTGCTGGATCTCCGGGACTTCGAGCTTGAAGAGCGCCTTGACGAAGAGCGGGTCGGCGCGGCTCAAGATCAGGCGCGGTCCCTTGGGCGTCTCCTCGACGCGCTTGAGGACTGCCCGAATCGGATCGCCCTGATGGTAGTGATCGCGATGGTTCTGCTCGCGGTACGGCATGATCGCCTCCGCTTCGCGGAACTTGTTCAGCATGATCACCAGCTTGCCGCGCTCGATCTGCTGCACTTCACCGGAGAGGAGCTCGCCGACGCGATTGGCGAATTCGTCGCGAATCTTGGTGCGCTCACCCTCGCGCACGCGCTGGATGATTCGCTGCTTGGCGGCCTGCACGGCGCTGCGCCCGAATTCGGCGAAGTCGACCGGGATTTCCATCACGTCGCCAAGCTGGAACTCCGGATCTTCGAAGCGCGCCTCCTCGAGCGTCGTTTCGCGCGCCGGATCGGTCACTTCGGAGACGACAGTCTTGAGCAGGACGATGCGGATCGTGCCGCTGTTCTCCTCGATCTCGACTTCTGCCTGGACGGTGGCGCCGTGCTTCTTGGCCAGCGCGGCGTGAATCCCGTCCTGCAACAGGCCGTGCAACTCCGTGCGGTCCAACCCCTTGAGGTTGGACAGCTCACGAATTGCCGTAAGAATCTCTGCGGTTCCGGTCATGCGATGACCCTCTACTTGTTCCAGACGAACACGAGGCGCGCTTCTCGAATCTCCGACAGCGGCACTCGATGTTCCACGCGTTTCGAATCGCGCAGGCACGCGATCTCGCCCCCTTCACTCCCTTCCAATCCCACGATCTCGCCCTCGATCCGCCCGCCAACGGCCGGACTCGACACCGAAGCGCGGCGCCCGACGAAACGACGCCAGTCGGCGGCGTTCCTCAGCGGTCGCTCGACCCCCGGCGACGAGACTTCCAGCACGTACTGATCTCCGACCATCCCCGACGCGTCGAGCCGCGGCTCGAGCGCACGCGACGTCTGGGCACAATCGTCGATCGTCACTTTTGATCCGTCGCGCCGGTCGATGCGAATGTCGAGCAACGGCCGGCGAGCCGTTCCACCACGCCGGAATTCCACGAGGTCGAATCCGAGCGCGTCAACCTCTTGTCGTACGAAGTCTTCGAGCGCCTGATGCATATCCGTGAAATTCCGCCCCAAGAACAAAAAAATGCGGGGGAACCCTCCCCCACATTTCCGGATCGCGGGCTGGTTGCCCCGCGAAGCAAGAGGAATGTATGACCGCAGATGGAGCAGGTCAACCTGAGCTGCCGACCGTCGCGGTCAAACCAGCAAGCGTTAGGAGCGGGAATGTATCGCGTGCCACGCCCGGGCCTGCCGTCGTGCTCAACGATGGACAATCACGCCGAGTTGGCGGCCAGCATCGCCGCATCGATGGGAGTAGAAGCGCTCGTTATGGCAGCGCGTGCACGCATCGCTAATGGAGATCCCTGTGACTCCCGCTGCGCGCGCGGAGCCGGCGATGAGATCGCGCAAGTCGATCGGCGTGGGACGCGAGACCGCCTTCCCCGTCAGCTGCGCATAGACTTCGGACGAAACCTCGTAACAGCGTCCGCAAATCGATGGTCCGCAGTGCAACGCGAGGTCACGCGCCTCCAGACCAGCGTTCACAAGGACGTCGATGGCGCGCCCGGTGATGTTGGCGACGGTTCCGCGCCATCCCGAGTGAACGATCGCGACGGCTCCCCCCGGATGCGCGATGAAGACCGGGACGCAGTCGGCCACGGTGACCGCGAGCGCCGTCCCCGGCACGAGCGCCACGTGCCCGTCGGCGGCCGGATGCCTCAGCCAGCCAGACCAATCACCGGCGTGCGTCACAACCTGGTCACCGTGCACCTGGTGGGCGATCGCCAGTCGATTGGCATGACGCGACAGGGCGGAGCCTAATGACTCCCAGCGTTCGAAGACTCGCGCCGCCTCTTCGTGTGAGTGGAGCGCAAAGTCGCCCTGCGCCTTCGTCGTCGTGAAAGCGAGGACGCCCAACTCTTCGAAGCTCGGCACCAGCTCTCCGAGTTCGGTCTCCCCCTGTGGCGAAGACGGGCCGATGTGGCCGACGACGGTCACGCGCGCGCCGGGATTCGGGTGATGCGCGCGCCTAACGCGTTCAACCGCTCGTCGATGCGCTCATACCCACGCTCGATCTGCGACGCGTTGTTGATCGTGCTCGTTCCCTCGGCGCACATCGCCGCCAGGAGCATCGCCATGCCGGCGCGAATGTCGGGCGATTCGACGCGGGCGGCGCGCAGCTGGCACGGCCCCGAGACGATCGCACGATGCGGATCGCACAGGACGATGCGCGCGCCCATCCCGATCAACTTGTCGACGAAGAACATGCGCGACTCGAACATCTTTTCGAACATCAGGACGAGCCCCTCGCACTGCGTCGCGGTGACGATGGCGATCGACATGACGTCGGCGGGAAAGGCAGGCCACGGCTGATCCTCGATCTTCGGCACGTGCCCGCCAAGGTCGGACTTGATCACACGCGACTGCTCGGCGGGGATGATCAGGTCATCTCCCTCCACTTCGCAGTGAATCCCCAGGCGCTCGAAGCCCATGCGCGTGGAGCGCAGGTGCTCGACGCCGGCACGTGCAACGCGTAGCGTAGAGCGGGTGACCGCGGCAAGTCCGATGAAGGAGCCGACCTCGATGTGGTCGGGCCCGATGCGATGCCGCGCGCTACCGAGGACCGACGGACCGTGTACCGTCATCGTGTTCGTACCGATTCCCTCGATGCGTGCACCCATGGCGACGAGGAAGTTGGCGAGATCCTGCACGTGCGGTTCTGAGGCAGCGTTGCGCAGTACCGTCGTGCCGCGCGCTGCCGTCGCAGCCATCAATGCATTCTCGGTGGCCGTGACGCTCGGCTCATCGAGGAAGACGTCGGCGCCTCGAAATTCGGATGCTCGGAACTCGTAACGATCGGTTGCCGAAACGGTCGCCCCCATCTGCTCGAAAGCAAGAAAGTGCGTGTCGACGCGACGCCGCCCAATGACGTCGCCCCCCGGCGGAGGGAGAATGACATGCCCACATCGAGCGAGGAGCGGACCGGCGAGGAGGATCGACGCACGGATGTTGGCGCACAACTGCGGATCAAGCTCGTCCGTGCGGATTTCCTTCGCGTGGATGACGAGCGTGTTGCGCCCGGTCCATTCGGCCGATGCGCCGACCGCGAGGAGCAGCTGCACGAGCGTCTCGGTGTCGCGGATGCGCGGGACGTTTTCGAGCGTGACTTCGTGCGCGGTGAGGAGCGCGGCAGCGATGATGGGGAGCGCCGCGTTCTTGTTGCCCGACGGTTCGATCGTTCCGGAAAGGCGATGGCCGCCTTCCACGACATACTGCACAGAGGACATTCGCGTCATCGTTAGAGTGCTCGTATAATGCCCGCACCACGCCTGCATCTTCAAGCGGTCGCTTGACTTCGCTTTTTGCGCCGTGGTACGATGCGGAGGCGCGTGCTGCGTCCTTCCCTTCCCCAGGCGGTGCCCATGTCGGTGCTGGCGCCCACACTTTTCGGATTGCTCCAGGCGGTCGCTGACTCGTCGGCGACGCGCATCGTGGTCGAGCATTCGTGGCTCGACACCCTGGCTAACATCGCGCAGAGCCTCGTCTCGATCCTCATCATGGTGATGCTCGTGATGGGGGTGTTGCTGCTCTACGCATTGCGCAAGAGCATCGACGAACTCTCCAAGCTCGTACGCTCGGCAAACACTCCGCTGCAGGCGGCGATCGCCGAGGCGCGGCAGGTGACTGGGGAGATCCGCGGCATCGCCGCGTCGCTCAAGACGCCACTGGCGCTCGCCGGCGAGACGATCGAGGACGCGACCGAACGCGCGCAGGACGTGATGGACGTCGTGGAAGGGCGACTCGCACGCTTCGATGCGCTCGTCGGGATTGCGCAGGAGGAAGCGGAGGGCGCCGTGGTCGGCGCTGCCTCGCTGCTGCGCGGTGTGCGAGCGAGTAGCGGCGTGGTGAGCGAAGTGCTCGGGCTGAGCCGCAGTGCGCGCCGGAAGCGACGCCGGATCCGCAACCAGCGAGAACGCAGCGAGCGTACGCGCGAACGTGAGAACGGCGACGGGGGCGAGGAAGAGCCGATCGATGAACGCCCCGCGCCCCGGCGTGCGCGCATTGCGCAACGATCGCGCGACGAAGCGCACACCGCCGATGACGAGGCGGAGGCGCCGCGCATCCGCTCCCGCTCTGCCGCGCACTCGTAACCGCGCCACGATCGTGCGTCCTCCGTTCGTCGCCATGCTGCTGGCGGCAATAGCGCTGGTTGCACTTCTCCCGAGCGATGCGTGGGCGTGGACGCCTGGAACGCACGTCTACATCGGCGAGGCGCTCCTGCGCGCGCCGTCGTTGCTCCCGCCGGCGATGTCGGAGCTCCTGCGCGCCTTTCCGTACGACTTTCTCTACGGATCGATTGCCGCCGATACCAGCATCGCGAAGAAGTACGCCGCGGCGGGGCGGCATTGTCATTCGTGGACGGTGGGCTTCGAGATCCTCGAGCGCGCGCGCGACGAACCGTTGCGCGCGTTTTCGCTCGGATACCTCGCGCACCTCGCCGCCGACGTCATCGCCCACAACTACTTCGTGCCGCGACAGCTCGCGATCACATCGTCGACCGCGGCGCTCGGGCACAGCTACTGGGAAAACCGCTTCGAGACGCACCTGGGAGAACGTCCCGCGCGTCGCGCGCGCGAGCTGATCCTCCTCGATCACACGAGAAGCGACGGCCATCTCGACCGCATCCTGAGCCCGACGATCTTCAGCACCCCCACCAATCGCCGGATCTTCCGCGGAATGGTGCGCGTCACCGACATGGAGTCGTGGCAACGCATCTTCCAGATCGCCGCCGAGCGCTCGCGCTGGGACCTCCCCACCCAGGAAGTCGGCGTGTACCTCGCACGCTCGTTCGACTATGTCGTCGACTTGCTCAACAGAATGGAACGCGCCGAGCCGTTCGCCTTCGACCCGGCCGGCGACCTGCGATTGCGCCTGGCGAAGCGCGTACGGCGCGAGGCGCTGCGTGTTGGGGGCGAGGATCGGTTGCGCGAGGACGCCGACCGTCACTTCGGGCTTCCTGCCTCGTCGCTGCGCCACGCGGCGCAGCTCGAGTCACCGCTCTACCCGGAGTCACTGGCGACCGCGAATGCGACGCTGCGTGCAGCCCCTAACGACGTGAGCGCTCTGCCAGGAGCTGGTTGACGCGACGCGGGTCGGCGCGCCCGCCGGAGCGCTTCATCACGGCACCAACGAGTACACCGAGCAGCTTCTTCTCACCAGCAATGAGGCGCGCCGTCTCGTCGGGATGCGCGTTCCAGATCTCGTCGACCCAGGCCGCGAGCGCGTCGTCGTCGCGCACCTGTACGAGTCCCTCGCGTTCGGCAATTTCGGCGGGCGCCCCGCCGTCCTGGATCATGACGGCGAAGATCCGCTTCGCCGCGCTGTTTGAGACGGTGCCGTCGCGCACCAATCCGAGAAGGGATGCGAGCGATTGCGGCGTCACCGAGCACTCGGCGATCGCCAAGCCGGCATTGTTCAGGTAGGCGAGTACCTCGCCCATGACCCAGTTGGCGGCGAGTCGTCCGTCGCCGTGCGCAGTCGCCACTCCCTCGAAGTAGTCCGCGAGCGCGCGCGAGGCGGTCAGGACGCCGGCATCGTAGGCGGAGAGCCCAAACGTTTCCTGCAGGCGCGCGCGCCGAGCGGCGGGAAGCTCGGGGAGTGCGTCGCGCGACGCCTGGACGAACGCGCCGTCGAGGACAAGCGGCGGAAGGTCGGGATCGGGAAAGTAGCGGTAGTCGTGGCTCCCTTCCTTGCTCCTGGCGGGACGCACCTCCTGCTTGTTGGCATCCCAGAGGAGCGTCTGTTGCACGACCGTCCCCCCTTCCTCGATCAGGCGGCACTGCCGCTCGTACTCGACGGCGATCGCACGCTCGACCCCCGAGAACGAGTTCATGTTCTTGATCTCGGTCTTGGTGCCGAGCGTGGTGGCTCCGATCGGGCGCACGCTCACGTTGGCGTCGACGCGAAGACTCCCCTCTTCCATGTTGGCGTCGGACACCTCGGTGTACTCGAGGATCTCCTTCATCCGTACGCAGTACTCGCGCGCCTCGGCTGGCGTGCGCAGGTCCGGCTCGCTCACGATTTCCACGAGCGGCGTGCCGGCGCGATTCAGGTCGATCGCCGAGCGTTCGGCGAAGCGATCGTGGACCGACTTCCCCGCGTCCTCCTCCATGTGTGCGCGTGTGATGCCGATGACGCGACGAGTCCCCTCGGCGTCGTCGCCGATCGCCAGCTCCCCCGCCGTCGCGATGGGCTGGTCGAACTGCGAGATCTGGTATCCCTTGGGGAGATCCGGATAGAAGTAGTTCTTGCGCGCGAAGACCGACGTTCGATGGACCGTGCAGCCAAGCGCGAGTGCCGCGGTCACCGCCAGCTGCACCGCGTGCGCATTGAGCACGGGGAGCGCGCCGGGGAGGGCGAGGCAGACCGGGCAGGTGTTGGCGTTAGGCGGGGCGCCGAAGTCGGTCGGACACGGGCAGAAGATCTTCGTGCGCGTCTTGAGCTGCACGTGTACCTCGAGCCCCACGACCAGCTCCCAGCGATCGGCGTAGGCGGAGGTCGTCACGTCGCCTCCTGCGTCTGTCGCGTCCGCTCGATAGCATACGCGACGCCGAGCATGCGGTGCTCGCCGAAGTGCGGGGCGATGACCTGGGCACCGATCGGGAGACCGTCGACTGTCCCGACGGGGACCGACATCGCTGGCACCCCCGCGAGGTTCGCCGTGACCGTGAAGATGTCGCTCAGGTACATCTCATACGGGTCGCTCACCGCTCCGATCGCGAAGGCTGGAGTCGGCGTGGTGGGCGTGAGCAGCACATCGACGCCAGAGGCGAAGACGGCGTGGAAGTCGCCGGCGATGAGTCGCCGGACTTCCATCGCCTTGCGATAGTACGCGTCGTAATAGCCCGCCGAGAGGACGTACGTCCCGAGGAGGATGCGCCGCAGCACTTCTGCGCCAAACCCGCGAGAGCGAGTGGCTTCATACATCCCGCGGAGGCCATCGCCCGGGGCGCGCTGCCCGTATCGCACGCCGTCGAACCGCGCGAGATTCGATGACGCCTCGGCCGGGGCGATGACGTAGTACGCGGGGATCGCGAGGTCGGTGTGCGGCAGCGACACGTCCCGAACCTCGGCGCCCGCCGAGCGGAGCGCGTCGAGCGTTGCGTCGCACGCGTCGCGTATCCTCGGGTCGAGCGACTCGGGGAAGTACTCACGCGGTCGCCCGACGACGACGCCGGCCATGGACGAACCGGCTGCCGATCGGTAGTCGGGAACCGGAACGTCGATACTCGTGGCGTCGCGCGGGTCGGAGCCGGCGATGACCTGCAGGCCAAGCGCGGCGTCGTCCACCGTGCGGCCGAACACGCCGACGTGATCGAGCGACGAGGCGTAGGCCACGAGCCCGTAGCGACTCACGCGCCCGTAGGTCGGCTTGATTCCAACGACGCCGCAGAACGCCGCCGGCTGCCGCACCGATCCGCCAGTTTCCGAGCCTAACGCGATCGGTACGATTCCGGCGGCGACGGCAGCGGCCGATCCCCCCGACGAGCCGCCGGGGACGCGCGTCGCCGCGAGCGGGTTGCGCGTCGGGCCGTACGCCGAGAACTCGGTCGACGACCCCATGGCGAATTCGTCCATGTTCGTCTTGCCGACGGTGACCGCCCCCGCTTCGCGAAGCCGTCGGACGGCGGTCGCCTCGAAGGGCGACACATATCCTTCGAGGATGCGCGAGCCGCAGGTCGTCGGCAGGTGCAACGTGGCGAGGTTGTCCTTGAGCGCGACCGGCACGCCGGCGAGCGCCCCCCCGCCTCCCGCGCCCACCGCATCGGCATCCGCGCGCGTGCGCGCGCGATCGGTCCCGAGGAAGATGTTGAGCACCCCGCCCCCCGGATCAGCAGCGTCGGACGCCGCGAACGCCGCGTCGACGAAGGAGCGCGACGTTCGTTCGCCGCGCACGACCTGGTCGCGCATCGCGGCTGCCGTCAGCTGCATCGCTCCGTCGCTCACGCTCCCTCCGCCGCATCCCCGTGCGTCGCGAGTCGCGGCACGAGGAAGAAGCCATCGCGCGATTCGGGCGCGAAGGCGCTGCGCGACCGCGCGAGCGGGAGCTGCGGTCCTGCATCTTCGCGCAGCGGCATGCCGTCGTCGTCGTCGCGTGCGTGCAGGTCGATCCCCGAGGTGTCGACTGCGGCGAGGACCTCCATGTGCGAGAGGATCCCGTTCAGCTCCGTCGCGAGCATGCGCACCCGTTCGGGCTCGAGCGACACGCGCGCCAGCCCCGCGACGTGCCGCACGTCGTCTTCGCTGACCGCCATCACTCCACTCCGCGTTCGAGACCGGCGTAGGCGACGACCAGACGCTTCCGCCCCACGGCTTCGTCGTCGAAATCAATCGTGACCTTGGCATCGCGCCCCACGCCGGAGAGTTCGGCAATAGTCCCTTCCCCAAACTTGGCATGCCGCACGCGCACGCCAGGGGCAAAGATCGGGGCATCCTGCGATTCGTCTTCGGCAGGCACGCTGGACGGCGCCGGACGGACGACCGGCGTCCCCGGGCGCCGTTCGGACGGCGTCGGACGGTCGCCAAACCATTCACTGCGCCCGCTGGATTCGCCGAAGCGCGACCCGCTTCCGCTGCGCCCGCCTCCGAAACCGCCCTCGAGGTCCCCAAAACGTCCGCTGCCACGAAGCCGAACGGTCGCGCGCGAGCGCACGAGCGCCGACGGGAGGTCGCGCACGAAACTCGACGAGAGTGAGTTGAGCATTTCCCCGTTCCGGCGACGGCTCTTCGCATGCGTCAGGAAGAGTGCCTCCTCGGCGCGCGTGATCCCAACGTAGAAGAGGCGTCGTTCCTCCTCGAGGAGTTCGGGCTGTTCGCGCGAGCGGGCCAGCGGAAAGAGCCCTTCCTCGAGCCCGGTGATGAAGACGATGGGAAACTCCAGCCCCTTCGCGTTATGCAGCGTCATGAGGACGAGCGCGTCGGCGTTGGGATCGAGCGCATCGACGCCCGCGACCAGGGTTGCACGCTGCAGGAAGTGATCGAGCGGTGTGAGCCCGACTTCGCCACCGTCGTCGATCACCGTCTCGGCAGCGCTCGTGATCAATTCGCGCACGTTCTCCATGCGCTCGGCGGAATCTGGCCCTTCGCTCTTGAGATGATCGGCGAAGCGGATCGCCTCGACCAGGTCGCGCAGCACGTCGTCGACCGACGACTCGCGCGCCGCGTCGCGCAGCCGGTGGATGAGCGCCGCGAAGTCGGCGAGCGCATTGCGGGCCGCGGGGCGCAAGGCACTCGTCAAGTGCGGATCCGTCGCCGCCATCAGGAGCGGGACGCGCGCCGAGTAGGCGGCGTCGGCGAGCGTTGCAACCGACGACTCCCCCACACCGCGACGTGGAACCGCGATCGCCCGCCGGAATGCCTCGTCGTCGTTAGGGTTGGCGACGAGCTTGAGATACGCCATCAGGTCGCGGATTTCCTTGCGATCGTAGAAGCGTACGGAGCCGATCAGGCGATACGGGATGCCATGCCGGCGCAGCGCCTCTTCGAGAGCGCGGCTCTGGGCGTTGGTCCGGTAGAGCACCGCGAAGTCGCGCAGTGCGCGACCGCGCGCGCTGAAGCGCCTCCCCTGGATTTCCTCGACGACGAAGTCGGCCTCATCGCGCTCATCGAGCGCCGCCACGACCGAGACCGGATCGCCGGGAGGGCGTGTACTCCGCAGCGTCTTGCCGCGACGCTCGGTGTTGAGCGAGATCGCAGCATTCGCCAGTTCGAGGATCTGCGGCGTCGAACGGTAGTTCTCCTCGAGCCGCACCACGTGTGCGGCGGGAAAATCCTTCTCGAAGTCGAGGATGTTGCGGATGTCGGCGCCGCGCCAACCGTAGATCGACTGGTCGTCGTCGCCGACGACGGCGACATTGCCGGTTCCGCCGCCGAGGAGCGCAACGAAGCGATACTGCGCGCGGTTGGTATCCTGGTATTCGTCGACGAGGATGTAGCGGAAGCGCTCGCGGAACCGTTGCAGGATGTGCGCGTGCTCGGTGAGCAGCTGCACTGGGAGCGTGAGGAGGTCGTCGAAGGTGACGGCGTTCGCCTGGCGAAGGGCCGGCTCGAGCGCGGTGTACACCGCGGCAGCCGCCTTGCTGTGCGCGTCGAGCGAGAGGCGCGCATATTCGTCGGCTGAGACGAGCGCGTTCTTCGCGTCGGAGATCGAAGCGAGGATTGCCTGCGGCGACCACTCCTTGGTACTGACGTTCACGCGCTCCATCACCCGCTTCACGAGCGAGACGGTGTCGTCCTGATCGTAAATCGTGAATGCAGGCGTGCGCCCGACGAGATGCGCGTTGGCGCGTACCACGCGCGCGCCGATCGCGTGAAAGGTCCCCACCCACATCCCCGACGGTTCATGACCAAGGAGGCGCGCAATGCGATCGCGCATCTCCCCAGCCGCCTTGTTCGTGAATGTGACGGCGAGGATCTCGCGCGGATCGACGCCGTGCTGCTCGATGAGGTGGGCGATGCGCGTCGTTAGGACGCGCGTCTTGCCAGAACCGGCGCCAGCCAGCACGAGCAGCGGTCCATCGACGGTCAACACCGCCTCGCGTTGGGCGGGGTTGAGCGCAGCGATCATTTTTTCGGTTGGGGCGAGCGACGACGTCATGCCGGCAAGATAATCTGGAAGACCGCCCCCCGTTCGGTCGGCAGCAGCACGAGCGATCCGCCGTGCGATTCTTCCACGATGCGGCGCGTGAGCGCGAGCCCGAGCCCCCAGCCGTGCTGCTTGGTAGAGAAGCCCGCCTCGAAGATGCGTTTGCGGATCTCGCGCGGGACGCCCGGTCCATCGTCGGCCACCATCAGCTGGATCTTCTCCGGCGTGCGCTTGACGCCGATGCGCACGCGCCCACCGTTCCCGGCCAGCGCATCGATCGCGTTCTTGATCAACGCCTCGAGCACCCACTCGATGAGCACCGGATCGCCCTGCGCGATGAGCGGTCCCTCATGGATGTACGACTCGATCGTGACCTTGTGTGCGAGCGAGGGGACGCGCGCGCGGAAGTAGTCGGCGACGCGTTGCACGATGATGCCGACGTCGACGGCCTCGCGATTCGGGGGGCGTCCGATGCGTTCGAAGCGATGCGCGACGCGCTCCAGTCTTTCGAGATCGCCCTGCATGTGCTCGAGCGCGCGCTCGGTCAGCGCGTCGGTGTCGCGGTCGCGAAGGAGCTCGATCCATCCGCTGAGGCTCGAGAGCGGTGTCCCGAGCTGATGCGCCGATTCGCGCGCCATGCCGGCCCACACGCGCTCACGGTCCGCGTGCGCGCGCGTGCGGAAGATGTACAGCGCGGCGAGCAGCGCGAGGCCGAGCGTCCCGGCCTGCACGAGCGGCACGATGCGCAGCTCCTTCACGAGCGGCGTATGCCCGAAGTGCACGGTGCCGACGTTCGGTTCGCGCACCGGTTCGTTCTCGTCGTCGAGTCGTACGATCCACTCGGCGAGGCGCGGATCGTCCGGGCGAAAGGTCGAATCGGGGTGAACGAAGGGGAGATTCGCGGCCGCGGTCGGGCGCCCGGTGGGATCGGTGACGATCACCGGGACGCCCGATCGCCTGATGTGATCGGATAGTTCGAAGAGCGCGCCGACGGGATTGCTCCCCGTGTCGGTGAGGGCGCGATAGACCTGCGCGTACATGCGCCCCTCGCGCGCCGCCTCAGCCCTGAGGCGATTGACGACGCGCTGGGTGAAGAGCACGAAGGAGCCCAGGAGCAGCGCCACCACCACGCCGAGTACGACGGTGGCGCGCCGCGGCATGCCTAACGAATCACGTCGGTCCCGACGTAGGCGCGCAGCGCCTCGGGGACGACGATGCTCCCATCTGGCTGCTGGTACTGCTCGAGGAGGCAGGCGATGATGCGCGAGAAGGCGAGCCCCGACCCGTTGAGCGTATGCACGAATCGTGGCTTCTCGCCAGGCGCGGGGCGATAGCGGATGTTGGCCCGACGCGCCTGGTAGTCGGTGAACGTCGAGCACGACGAGACTTCCAGCCACTTCCCGACACCTGGCGCCCACACCTCGAGGTCCCACGTCTTCGCGCTGCTCTGTCCTGTATCGCCCGCAGCCAGCAGCACGCGGCGGTACGGAAGTCCAAGCCGCTCGAGCAGCGCCTCGGCGTGTCCCGTCAGCCGCTCGAGTTCCGCAGTCGATTGCTCAGGAGTTGTGTAGCGCACCATTTCGACCTTGTCGAACTGGTGCAGGCGCAGGAGTCCGCGCGTGTCCTTCCCGGCTGCTCCGGCCTCGCGCCGGAAGCACGGCGTGTACGCGACGAACCCGCGCGGGAGTTCGCTCCCGTCGAGCATCTCGTCGCGGTACAGGTTCGTGACCGGGACTTCCGCTGTCGGGATCAGGAACAGATCGTCGCCGGCGACGGCATACAGGTCTTCCTCGAACTTCGGCAGCTGCCCCGTCCCCGTCATCGAGGCGCGGTTCACCACCGTCGGCACCCACACTTCCTCGTAGCCATGCTCCGACGTATGCACGTCGATGAAGAAGTTGATGAGCGAGCGGGTGAGGCGCGCACCTAATCCGCGAAAGACGACGAAGCCGGAGCCGGCGATCTTCGCACCACGCGCGAGATCGAGGATGCCGAGCGCCTCGGCGAGCTCCCAGTGCGGCTTGAGCCCGTCGGCGACGCGCGGTTCGCCCCACGTCTTCTCGATCCGATTGTGCGACTCGTCGCCCGCGGGAACTTCGTCGAGCGTGATGTTCGGGAACTCGAGGAGGAGCTGCTGCAGCTCGCGTTCGGCGAGCGAGAGCTCGCCTTCGAGGCGGGAAATCTCGTCACCTAACGAGCGACCGGTCGCGATGAGCGCGTCGGCATCCTCGCGCGCCTTCTTGCGGCGAGCCACCTCCTGCGCGTTGGCGTTGCGCGCGGCTTTTCGCTCCTCGACGGCCTGGATCATCGCGCGGCGTTCGACGTCGAGTGCCACGCCGCGGTCGATGGCCGGTGCGAGGGTGTCGAGCTTGCCGCGTCGCTCCATGGCGCTCCGGAGCTGATCGACCTGGTCGCGGAGTACCCGGAAGTCGTGCATGGGATCAGTTCTTGGGAACGCCGGACTGGAGGGAGCGGAAGCCGCAGTTGGGGTCGCGAATCGCGCGGAAGTAGATCTGTCGCCGGTCGGCTGCGACGGAGTCGATGACCATCTTGGCGTAGATCTGCTGGACCAGCGAGTACTGGCAGATGTCGCTCGCCAGCTCGACGACCACGCCCTGCCCCGGCGTGACGACGAAGGTCGAGTCGTAGACGTATCCGCCGGTCGGCGCCTTGGTGAGGCTCTCGAAGGACCCCTTGATCAGCTGCAACCCGACGCGCTGCGTGGCGGTCGGGACACCCCCCACCTGCCGTGTCACGCTGATGCGGCGCGCCGGAATCAGCTGCACTTGACCGCTCGGCGTGAGGTCGAACGCGACGTCGAAGTTGATGGCCTGATCGACGCGCACGACGAAGCCGTTGCTCGCGCTGTACGCCGCTGGGAAGGAGATCGGCGTCGCGGTCATGCTGTACGCCGACAGCGTATCGAACTGGACCGGCACCGAGGCGCGCAGCCCGAGTGAATCATTACATGCCGCGAGGGCGGCCACCGCGGCGACCGCCAGCGACAGTTGAAGCAACCCTTTCCGTATCATCCGATTCCACAACGAGTTCGTGAGCATGATCCTCCGCGCGTAGACTATTCGTTGCCACGCCCGACTTCAAGCGAGGCTGCTTGACTTCATCCCCCCTCCCGTTATGCTTGCGACGACCCTCCCTGGAGCGTGGATGCCAACGATTCGCGAGCTTGTCGGGACCCTCGCGCGACGCGATGGCGTCGAGGCGGTGATCCTGTTGGGACGCGATGGCCTGGTCATCGACGGCCGCACGACTCCGCCGCTCGACGCCGAACACCTGGCGGCCCACGTCCCCTCATTGGTCACCGCCGCCGACGAATTGGCTCACCATGGCGCTCGCGGAGCGCTGGTGACCTCGGTGCTCGAGTACGAGCGAGGCTTCGCGGTCGTCTGCGCCCTATCGCCGGACGCCGTGTTGCTCGTGCTGCTACACCCCTCGGCGAACGTCGGCTCGCTCCTGTTCGAACTGCGGCGCCACCGCGGCAACATCGCGTCGCTCGTCTAGCCGTGGAGCCATCGCGGCACGTGCTGGTGGCCGATGACGAGCCCCACATCGGCCGAATCATCAAGATGAAGCTCGAGCAGGGGCCATTTCGCGTGACTCTTGCCTTCGACGGTCGCGAGGCGATCGACGTCCTCGAGCGCGAGCAGGACATTGCGCTCGTCCTGCTCGACGTCATGATGCCCCACATGTCGGGGTTCGACGTGCTGCAGCACATGCGCTCGAGCGACCGCTGGCGCGATACCCCCTGCATCGTCCTCACCGCGGCGGGACAGGAAGCGCAGCACCAGCGCGCCGTCACGCTTGGCGCTACCGAATTCATGACGAAACCGTTCAGCCCCAAGAAGCTGTACCTGCGCACCGCCGAGTTGGCCGGCGTCACGCTTCCGCTGTCGCCCGAGGGCGACGCGTGAGCGCGTGGGTCGTGGTCCTGGCCGGCGGCGTCGGCTCACGCTTCTGGCCTCTCAGCACGCCAGCTCGCCCCAAACAGCTCCTGCCGCTCATCGACGAGCAGCCGCTCCTGCGCAATACGATCGAGCGCCTCCTCCCGCTCACCGATCCGGCGCACACGCTCATCCTCACCAATGCGTCGCTCGTCGACCCGATCCACCGGGCGATCCCCGAGATCCCGCGCGAGAACATGATCGCCGAACCCAAACCGGCGGGAACCGCGGCGGCGCTCGCGTGGGCGGCTCGCGAGATCGCGCGTCGCGATGGCGACGGCGCGATGATGCTCTCGGTCCACGCCGACTGGGCGATTGGGGATCCGGAAGGATTCCGTCAGGCACTGCAGCGCGCGGCGCAGGTAGCGGAGCGCGAGCATGCACTGGTCACGGTCGGCGTCGTTCCATCGCGCCCCGATCCGGGCTTCGGCTACATCCGTGTAGGTGAAGCGCTTGCCAGTGGTGGTAATCGGGTGGCCGAGTTCGTGGAGAAGCCGAGCCGCGAGCGGGCGACGGCGATGGTGCGCGAGGGCTGCCTGTGGAATTCCGGGATATTCGTCTGGCGAGTGGGTGACTTCCTGCGGGAGGTGAGCGCCCACACGCCTGAGGTCGCACCGGCGCTGGCCGAAGCCGGGGACGACATCGAGCGATTCTTCTCGTCGGTGAAATCGATCTCCGTCGACGTGGGAGTGCTCGAACGGACGTCGCGCGTGGTGGTGATTCCCGGCGATTTCGGCTGGGACGACGTAGGAACGTGGGCGGCGCTGGCGCGGGTGCGCGCGCGCGATGCCGAAGGGAATGCCGCCAACGGCCCGGTGCATCTCGTCGACGCCAGCGACAACGTGGTGCAGGCCGAGGGCAATTCGGTCGTGCTGTACGGCGTGCATGACCTGGTGGTGGTCGTGCGCGACGGCCTTACGCTGGTGACCACCACCGACAAAGCCGCCGACCTCAAGACGCTCCTCGAAGCGCTCCCCGCCGAGGTGCGCGAACAGCCGTGAGCCAGTTTTACCTGTACGATGACGCGGTCGCGCGTCGCTTCGAACCGTTTGCCCTCTCGCGCCCGGTTGGCGAGTTGCGCGCAGGGGCGCTCCTCGTGCGGGAGCGATGGGAGCGCGTGCTTGGACTCCGCTGCGGCGGCTTCTTCGGTGCGCCGCACCTCGAGGACTTCACCGAGTTCGACGCGCCTCGCATGGTGCGCGATGCGGAGCTTCCGGCGGGGGCGCTCGTCGTGAACGCGCGCGCCCTTCCCTCCCTGGCTACTACCGGGACCGTCGACCTGCTGGAGATCGGCGGGCGCGTCGCCGCGGTTCGGCTTGCACATGCCACGTCGACCGAGCGGCTGCTCGACGGATCGGCTACGCTCGAGGACCTCGCAACCAACGGTTGGGAGCGGTTCTCGCGCGACGGACATTGGCTCGACGCCCCGTGGGACCTGGTGCGGCACCTGGCCGAGATGCTCAACGCCGACATCCCGGCGCTCGCCGAAGGACGAAGCTGCATCACACCCGAGGGCTCCATTCCCCTAGGGAAGTACCGTGCGTGGATCGAAGAGGGCGCGCACGTGGAGCCGCAGGTTGTGCTCGACACCAGCGCGGGACCGATCCTCGTCTGCGCCGGCGTGAGCGTGGCCGCGTTCACGCGCCTCGTCGGTCCGCTCTTTGTCGCCCCCGGCGCGCAGATCCTCGGCGGCAAGGTGGGAACGTGCTCGCTCGGAGAGCAGTCGCGTGTGCACGGCGAGATGAGCACGACGATCTTCATCGGCTACGCCAACAAGGGACACGACGGCTTCGTCGGACACTCGGTCCTCGGTCGCTGGGTGAACCTCGGGGCGTCGACCGTCACGAGCAATCTCAAGAACACGTACGGCGCCGTGCAGCTCTGGACGCCCGACGGAATTCGCTCGACGGGAATGCAGTTCCTCGGAACGCTGTTCGGCGATCACGCGAAGACAGCGATCGGAACTCGTCTCACGACGGGGAGCGTGATCGGGACGGGGGCAAACGTTGTGGCTTCGGGAATGTCACCGAAGGTGGTGGCGCCCTTCGCGTGGGGCGATGGATCGTCCAGCTACGACCCCGATCGGTTCGCGACCGTCGCCGAGCGCGCGATGGCGAGACGCAACGTCGATTTAGGCGCTGCGGGGAAGACGCACCTGGCGCGCGTGTTCGCGGCGCGGTGGACACCCGACACGTGAACGTCACGATCCTCGGCAGCGGGAGCCGCGGCAACGCGCTGGTGATTGACGTCGATGGGTCGCGCGTGCTGGTCGACGCGGGATTCAACGCGAAGACGCTCGCCTCGCGCATGCGACTCGCCGAGATCGCCCCGGAATCGATCGGCGCGCTGATCCTGACGCACGAGCACACCGATCACGTGAGCGGTGCCTGCACGGCGGCGCGAAAGTGGGGATGGACCGTGTACGCGACGCCGGGGACGATCGCCGCTACACCGGGATTGCTGGCGCTTCGCCCGCTCGCGATCGACCCGCAGGCGTCGATCGCACTGGATCGCATGGAGGTGCGCTGCATGCGCACGCCGCACGACGCGCGAGAGCCGATCGGGATGGTGGTGCATTCCACGACCACCGGCACGCGATTGGGAATTGCGTACGACCTCGGCCACGTCCCCGCAGGCGTCGAGTCGGCGCTGCGCGACCTCGATGCGCTGATTCTCGAGGCGAACCACGACGATGAGATGCTGCGCGCCGGGCCGTACCCGGTGGTCGTGCAGAATCGGATCGCTGGCGCAAATGGGCACCTGAGCAATCGTGCCGCATCGGATGTGGGGCGACGGGTGGCGCATCGTGGTCTGCGGCACCTCGTCCTGGCGCACCTCTCTGCCAACAACAATTCGGCGGCCGTGGCGCGAGGAACCATGGACGCGGCGTTGCGATCGAGCGCGTTTCGCGGCTCGCTGACAGTCGCTCGACAGGATGCGCTCACCTGTTTTTCGGTGGAGCGGGCGCGTCGAGTGGAGCAGCTGACGCTCTTTTAGACGCGAAGGCTGACTCTCTTGGAGGAGCGTCCTCTAGCGCTCCTGCAGGATCGAGTATGGCCGGGCGCGCCCTTGGAGATACTTCCGCAGGCGTTGCCGCCGCGCGGCTCTCCATGCGCCACTTTCTCGCCGTGGATGTCTCGACCAGGTCTTCGGCCAGAACTTTGAAATTGTTCGCGGGCAACGCCTTAGCGGCTTTTTCAAATCGTGAGATGCGCGTGAGTCCTGGCACGCCATCCGCTCACCCTCCCCACCCGAACGCCGGCTGGCGCCCCCAGTGGCCGCGCTGCGCAATCGGCGCGAGAAGCCGAGGCCCCCCACTAGTCAGCGCTGGGTGAAGGGTGTTAAGAATATGCAAAGTACATCTTAGCGCCGTCTTAACGCCCTCGCGGGACGGCGAACGCCCCGACACCCGATTCCTGAACGAGACCCCATGGCGACATCCACGGAGCCTGAGACCGGCGCGTCGACGAGCGGCGCGGCGCCTGCCTCGGAGGCGCGTCCGCTGCAGACGATGCCCGTTTCCGTTCTCCCGTTCTTCCGCGCGCGCGTGGACGTTGACCAGGGGGTGCCGAAATCGGCGCAACCAGCGCGGAGCTTCAGTTTCGCGAATAGCTGGAGAGCCGACGTGCCGGCGTCGGTGGTGGTATTCCTGGTCGCCGTCCCGCTCTGCCTGGGGATCGCGCTCGCTTCTGGCGCGCCGCTCTTCTCGGGAATCATCGCGGGGATTGTCGGCGGCCTGGTGGTCGGGGCAGTGTCGCAGTCGCAGCTCATGGTGAGCGGGCCTGCGGCGGGGCTCACGGCGATTGTCGTCAGCGCAATCACGACTCTCGGATCGTTCCGGCTCTTCCTCGTCTCCGTGGTGCTGGCGGGGGTGCTGCAGGTCGTTCTGGGAATCGTCGGCGCCGGCGTCATCGGCTACGTCTTTCCGATGGCGGTGATCAAGGGGATGCTCGCGGCGATCGGCATCATCCTCATCCTCAAGCAGATCCCGCACGCCTTTGGCTATGACGCTGATTTTCAGGGCGACGAGGCGTTCGTGCAGGCGAATTCGGAGACGACGTTTTCTTCGCTCGGTACCGCGTTCGAGCGCATTCATCCCGGGGCCATCACGCTGAGCGTGCTGTCGCTCGTGGTGCTCGTGCTCTGGGATCGCCCGGCCATGAAGCGCTTCAAGCTCATGCCCGGGCCGCTCATCGTCGTGGTGCTGTCGACGGTGCTCAACGCGGTCTTCGCCAACGGATTCCCGTCGTTGCAGCTGAGCGGCGATCACCTCGTGACGCTGCCGGTGGCGTCGTCGATGCAGGAGTTCGCCAACCTGTTCGTCTTCCCCGATTGGTCGGGGATCGGGAACAGCCAGGTCTGGTTCATCGCGCTCACGATCGGCATCGTGGCGAGCCTCGAGTCGCTCTTGTCGCTGAGCGCCACGAATCGCATTGATCCGTATCGACGCGAGCCTTCGACGAATCGTGAGCTGGTGGCGCAGGGGATCGGCAACTCGGTGTCGGGGCTCATCGGCGGGCTCCCGGTCACCGGCGTCATCGTACGCAGCTCGGCGAACGTCGACGCCGGCGCGAAGACCAAGGCCTCGGCCATCATGCACGGTGCGCTCTTGTTAGGCGCGGCGGCGTTGATCCCGGCCGTCCTCAATCTCGTCCCGATCGCGCCGCTCGCGGCGATCCTCCTCTATACCGGCTTCAAGCTCGCGCACCCGCGCCTGCTCAAGCACGCGTGGTCGCAGGGCGTCTACCAGTTCATTCCGTTCGTCATCACGGTCGTGGCGATTCTCCTCACCGATCTCCTCGTGGGCATCGGGATCGGATTGGCGATCGGGCTCTTTTTCGTCCTGCTCGAGCACCTCAAGTCGCCCTGCTTCACGATCGTGAGCCCCAAGGGAGCGAACCTCACGCGACTTCGCCTGAACGAGAACGTCACGTTCCTCAACAAGGCCTCGCTGGCGACGACGCTCGAGGGGATGCCCGAGGGGAGCCGGATCGAGGTGGACGGGCGCGGGGCGAAGCGCATCGACCATGACGTCCTCGAACTGCTCCGTGAGTTCGAGGAGACCGCACGCCTTCGCCGTATCGACTTGCGATTGGTCGGGATCCCGGAGCAGTCGATCATGCCGGCGCACTGACGCACACGCCCGACTCCTCACCGCACACTAACCAAAGACATCCGTGGAAAACCTTCAGCGCCTGTTCGAGAACAACAAGCTCTTCGTCGAGGAAGTCGTGAAGACCGAGCCCGACTTCTTCATAAGACGCGCGGCCAAGCAGGAGCCGCACTTCCTCTTCATCGGATGCGCCGACTCGCGTGTCCCGCTCGAGATGCTCACCGGCGTCGCCCCCGGCGAGATGTTCGTGCACCGCAACATCGCCAACCAGGTGATCCCGGCCGACCTCAATCTCCTCTCGGTTCTGCAGTACGCCGTCGAGGTGCTGGACGTCGAGCATGTGATCGTCTGCGGTCACCTGCAGTGCGGCGGCGTACAGGCAGCGATGAGCGACGCATCGTACGGGCTGGTCGATCACTGGCTCGCCGGCGTGCGCGAGACGGTCCGTCGTCACAGCGACGAGCTGGGCCAGATCCCCGAGGGAGAGGCGCGGGCGAACCGCCTATCGGAACTCAATGTGCTCCGGCAGGTGCAACAGCTGTCGCGCACGCCGATCGTGCAGGACGCGTGGAAGCGCGGGCGGCGTCCGAAGCTTCACGGCCTCGTGTACGGCATGAAGGACGGACTGCTCAAGCAGCTCGTGGTCGGGGTCGACTCGCCGGAGAAGGTGCGCGCGCTCCTCGAGTCGGACCGGCGCGGCGTGGGCGGGGCCTGATCGCTCCGGCGCAACGTCCCTAAACAACGAGAGCGGCGCCGGTGAGGCGCCGCTCTCTTCGTTCCTCGGCCACGCGCGCGGCCGTCCGACAAACCCGGTGCAGCCGACCGGCCGCACCGAGCCTTGTCGACTAGTACATCCCGCCCATGCCGCCCGGGCCAGCGGCCGGCGCGGCGGGCTTGTCTTCCTTCTTCTCGACGACCAGCGCTTCGGTCGTGAGGAGGAGGCCGGCGATCGAGGCCGCGTTCTGCAGCGCCGAGCGCGTCACCTTGGTCGGGTCGATGACACCGGCCGTGACCAGGTTCTCGTACGTGTCGGTGAGGGCGTTGTAGCCGAAGGCATCATCCTTCGAACCACGGACCTTTTCGACCACGATCGAGCCTTCGCCACCCGCGTTCTGCACGATCATGCGGATCGGCTCCTCGATGGCGCGGCGGACGATGTCGACGCCGATCTGCTCGTCGGACTCCTCCGTCTTGAGCCCCTTGAGCGCGCGCTGAGCGCGGATCAGGGCAACACCACCGCCGGGGACGATTCCTTCCTCGACGGCCGCGCGGGTCGCGTGGAGCGCGTCCTCGACGCGGGCCTTCTTCTCCTTCATCTCGGCTTCGGTCGCGGCGCCGACGTTGATGACGGCCACGCCACCGGCGAGCTTCGCGAGACGCTCCTGGAGCTTCTCACGATCGTAGTCCGAGGTGCTCTTGTCGATCGCGGCGCGAATTTCCTTCACGCGCCCCTGGATCGCGTCGGCATCGCCGGCGCCATCGATGATCGTCGTGTTGTCCTTGTCGATCACGATGCGCTTGGCGCGCCCGAGGTCCGTCACGACGGCGTTCTCGAGCTTGAAGCCGACTTCCTCGCTCACGACCTGGCCACCGGTGAGCTTGGCGATGTCTTCGAGCATCGCCTTGCGGCGATCGCCGAAGCCCGGCGCCTTGACGGCCGAGACCTTGAGCGTGCCACGGAGCTTGTTGACCACCAGCGTCGCCAGCGCCTCACCTTCGACGTCCTCGGCGATGATGAGCAGCGGGCGTCCCATCTGCGCGACCTTCTCGAGCACCGGGAGAAGGTCCTTCATCGACGAAATCTTCTTGTCGTGGATGAGGATCATCGCGTCCTCGAGCACCGACTCCATCTTGTCCGGATCGGTGACGAAGTACGGCGAGATGTAGCCGCGGTCGAACTGCATGCCGTCGACCGTCTCGAGCGTGGTCTCGATGCCGCGCGCTTCCTCGACGGTGATGACGCCGTCCTTGCCGACCTTCTCCATCGCGTCGGCGATGAGCTCACCGATCTCCTTGTCGTTGTTCGCGGAGATGGAGGCAACCTGCGCGATCTCCTTCTTCCCGGCGGTCGGGACGGAGATCTTCTTGAGCTCCTCGACGATCGCGGTGACGGCCTTGTCGATGCCGCGCTTGAGCGCCATCGGGTTGGAGCCGGCGGTGACGTTCTTGAGCCCTTCGCGGTAGACGGCCTGGGCGAGCACCGTGGCGGTGGTGGTGCCGTCGCCGGCGATGTCGGACGTCTTGGTCGCGACTTCCTTCACCATCTGGGCGCCCATGTTCTCGAGGGCGTCGGAGAGCTCGACTTCCTTGGCGACGGTGACGCCGTCCTTGGTGATCGTCGGGGCGCCGAACTTCTTGTCGATGACGACGTTCCGCCCCTTGGGGCCGAGCGTCACCTTTACTGCATCAGCCAGCTTGTCGACGCCGCGCTTGAGGGCCGCGCGCGCGTCCACGCCGAAATAGAGTTCCTTTGCAGCCATGGTCGATTAAAGGCGAGTGAGAGTTGTCGTTAGGAGGAAAACAGCGGGAAGAGAAGTGGCGAGCAACGATCGGCGTCATGCGCCGTCGAACCCCCGTCTCCCGTCCCCCGTCTCCCGTCCGCAGTTAGCTGTTAATGATCGCCAGGATGTCGGACTCGCGGAGAATCAGGAGCGAGTCACCTTCGACCGTCACCTCGGTGCCGCTGTACTTGCCGTACAGCACGCGGTTGCCGACGGCGACGTCGAGCGGGATACGCTTCCCGTCCTCGATGCGTCCGGGGCCAACGGCGACAATCTCGCCCTGCTGCGGCTTCTCCTTGGCGGTGTCGGGGATGTAGAGCCCCCCGCGCATGGTCTCCGCTTCCTCGAGCGGCTTGATGACCACGCGATCCGCGAGCGGAGCGACCTTGGTCGCGCTCTTCGTGCTCATAGGGAACAGCCCTCCTTCAATGGGTCTGGATGAAATGGTGTCCAGCGTCTGCGGCGATCAGCACTCAGCGATCGAGAGTGCTAATCGAAGCCTGAAAGTATGCCGAGCGGCCAAAGCAATCAAGGGCGAGGCGGTCAGTCGTGACCCGACCGAAACGCTGTGCGCGGTCTATCGCAGCGACTTTGTAACTCGCTCGCAGACAAGCACATCCGTAACACGGTTCAGGGCACGCGATATGTCCAACGCCCCCCGCGGTACCCGTCGCGCGCTGCGAGCGATTCCCCTAGGTCGAGGGCGACGCGAGTAGGAGGTCGTACGCCATTCGTAGACCGACGAGCGTCAAATAGGGATCCACCCGGTCGATCGTGGCGCACAGCGGCGCGATCAACGGCGCGAGCCCTCCGGTGGCGATGACCACCGGGACACGGTCGGTCGGCCACTCCTGCTTGATCCGCCGCACCAGGCCATCCACCGCGTCGGCCGCGCCGAGTACCACGCCCGACCGGATGCATTCCTCGGTGCGACGTCCAATGACGCGCGCGGGAGGCACCAACTCGGTCGCCGGAAGCTTCGACGTCCGGCGAAAGAGCGTCTCCGCCGACGTGCGAATGCCCGGCGCGATGACGCCACCCAGAAAGACTCCCTCGGCGGTGATGCAGTCGTACGTGGTCGCCGTGCCGAGATCGACGACGATCGTGTCGGTACCGTGCAGCCGGCTCGCCGCGAGCGTGTTGATGATTCGATCGGCGCCCACGGTCAGCGGCTCGAGCACATCGAGCGTGATCGGGAGCGGTGAGCGTGCGTCGACGATGACCGGGGCGAGGCCCGCGAGAAGCCCGCACGCCTCGGAGAGCGGGTCGGTCATCGATGGGACGACCGACCCAATCGCCGCGCCTTGCAGCTGGCCGGGGACGATGCCCGCCGACGCCAGTAGGCCACGCAACGTGAGGGCGATTTCGTCGGGGGTGCGCGTGACGTCCGTCGTCAGGCGCCAGTGACTGTGCAGCGCCTCCCCATCGAAGATGCCGACAGTCGTCTCGGTATTGCCGACATCGAACACGAGGATCATGACGTCTCTCCGTCGAGAACGAGCGAGCCGGTCGCACAGTGGACGATTCCCGCCATGGTTTCGATGACGACCTCCCCGGCCGGCGAGATCCCGGCAACGATTCCTTCGCGTGGCGCGCGCACGCGGCGCCCGCGCGCCCAATCGCGCTCGGCGAATTCGCGCAGTTCATCGGCCGAGAGCGCACCGGCCCGGCGACAGGCTGCGCGCAGCGCAGGGAGCAGCTGGCCCAGGACCTCTGCACGATCGGGCGCGCGCTCGCCACTGCTTGGTGACGCTGATTCGCCTAACGAAGCGGCGCCGGGAATGCGCGTCGGCGTCAGGTTGATGCCGATACCGAGCGCGACCCACTCAGGACGCCGCTCGCGCCAGCGCACCTCCACGAGAATCCCGCCGAGCTTCCCGGCCGGCAGCATGAGGTCGTTGGGCCACTTCAGGCGGATCGGCGACGGCACGAATCGATCGAGCGCGCGCGCGGCGCGCAGCCCTACGCGGAGCGACAGCACCTCGAGCCCCGACGCATCGGTCGGACGATCGATGAGCGTCATCCAGAGCCCGGCGCCCGGCGCCGAGTTCCAGCGCTTTCCTCCCCGCCCCCTCCCCCGTGTCTGCGCGTCGGCGAGGACGAGCGTCCCCGACGGTGCGCCACGCTCGGCCAAAGTGTGCGCAACATCCATCGTCGACGGAAGCTCGGGATACCACGCCAGTTCGGGGAGGTCGAGGGCCCGCAGGAGTGCGCGCGCGTCCTCATCGTCGTGGCGGCGCGCGAGGGCTTCGATGGGGTCGGAGAGTCCGGTCACGACTCAGCTCCGCGCCGCGACGAGGGCGAAGATCGCCACGCCCAGGATCAGTCGATAGAGCGCAAACAATCCGAAGCTGTTGCGCGACACGTAGCGCAGGAGGACGGCGATCGCCAACCACGAGCTGAGCGCCGCCGACACGACGCCAACGACGAGCGGCGTCGAGATCCCTTCACGAACCGCGTCGGGAACCTTGAGGATCGCCGCCGCAGCGGTGATCGGCATGCTGAGGAGGAACGAGAAGACCGCCGCGCTCGTGCGATCGAGCTTGAGGAGGCGTGCGCCGGTGATCGTCGACCCCGAACGCGAAAAGCCGGGGACGAGCGCGCACGCCTGAGCCATTCCGATGAGCAAGGCATCGCGCCAAGTCATTTGATCCATCTTTCGCGACTGCGGCGAGAATCGATCGCTCGCCCAGAGCATAACGCCCATGACCATGAGTGTAGTGGCCATGAGCGCAGGTGCGCGAAACGCCGTCTCTGCCGCCTTCTCGAGCAGGAGACCGGCGATCGCGCCGGGAATCGTCCCGATGACGAGGAAGACGACGCGCCATTCTTCGGGCGTGCTGATGCGCCGGGTTTTCGCGATCACGAGCGCCGACTGAATGAGCGCAAACCATTCGGCGCGAAAGTACCAGAGCACCGTGACCAGCGTCCCCAGGTGCAACGCCACGTCGAACGCGAGGCCGGGATCCTGCCAGCCGAAGGCCCAGGGGGCGAGCGCCAAATGCGCCGAGGAGCTGATCGGGAGGAATTCAGCGAGTCCCTGAAGCACGCCGAGGACAAGCGCCTGGAAGACTGTCAATGCGCGATGGGTGAGCGGAATAGCGATTGGCGGACCGGCGGCGGAATCTACAGGTCATCGCACGATTCGTCGCCAGTTGAGCGGACGGAATGCACACCATCCCAGCGCGCACCGCCGCCGCACAGTCGTTCCGGCGCAGGGGTGCGCGTGGTGAGACGACTAGCGTCGCGGCTCGAGACGTGGCGCTAGTGGCGCACCAACGTGCTCTGGTACAACGCCTCGTATTGCGCGACGACGGCATCGCGCGAGAAGCGAGCACGCGCGTCCTGCGCGGCGAGAGTGCTCATCGCGCGCCAGCGCTCGGCGTTGCCGAGAATCTCCAGCGCCGCCGACGCCATGCCTTCCACGTCGGCCGGCGCGCGCAGGGCGCCGGTTTCACCTTCACGCACGACCTCGGGAAGTCCCCCCACGTTGCACCCGATCACCGGTACGCCCGAGGCGAGCGCCTCGAGCGCGCTGAGCCCGAACGATTCACGATCGCTGGGGAGGAGAAAGAGGTCGGCCGATGCGAGCAGCGGCGCCACCTGGTCGATCTTGCCGAGGAAGTGCACCTCATTCTCGACGCCGAGTACGCGCGCCTCATCCTCGGCTTCGACCCGGTCCGGCCCATCGCCGACCATCACGAGGGCGCTCGGGCACTCGGCGTGCACCTTGGCGAAGATGCGCACCACGTCGCGCACACGCTTCACCGCGCGGAAGTTCGAGATGTGCATGAGAATCTTGCGACCGCCGCTCGCGACCTGCTCGCGCAGGACGGCGGGGTACTTCTTGCGGTCGTACAGCGCGGGATCGATGAAGTTGTGAATCACCTCGACGTCGCAGCCGGCGCAGCCGAAGGCAAAGAAGGTCTCGTCGCGGAGGTAGTTCGAGACGGCAGTGATGCGATCCGACTTCTCGATCGAGAACTTCGTGATGGCGTGGAAGGAACGATCCTGTCCGACGATGGTGATGTCGGTGCCATGCAGCGTGGTGATCACCTGGATGTCGTGCCCGTTCTGCTGCAGCATCTCTTTGGCGATCCAGGCGCTCGTGGCGTGCGGGATCGCGTAGTGCACGTGCAGGAGATCGAGACCGTGGGAGAGCACGACTTCGTGCATGCGCACGGCGAGCGCGAGATCGTACGGCGGATACTCGAACAGCGGATACTTTCCGACGTCGACCTCGTGGAAGAAGACACCCGGGAGGAACGACGGGAGGCGGAAGGGCTGCTGGTAGGTGATGAAGTGCACCTCGTGGCCACGCTCGGCGAGGGCAATGCCGAGTTCCGTCGCCACGGCGCCCGATCCGCCGTATGTGGGATAGCAGGTGATCCCGATCTTCACGTCCCCTCCTCGTCGAGGCTCCAGGCGAGCGCACGTTCATACGCATCGGGAGCCGCAGAGTTCAGCAGCGTTACCCGTTCGGCGCCAAGTTGGTGCCGAAACCAGGTGCGCTGTCGTTTGGCATACTGTC
This sequence comes from Gemmatimonadaceae bacterium, assembly GCA_044225935.1. Taxonomy (GTDB): domain Bacteria; phylum Gemmatimonadota; class Gemmatimonadetes; order Gemmatimonadales; family Gemmatimonadaceae; genus SCN-70-22. The sequence continues at coordinate 258,272 of JBGAHX010000001.1, read as the reverse complement.
GCGTGGCAATCAGCACTTGATCGCGTGCGCGCGCGAGCGAGAGCGCTCCGCGTGCCACGTCACGAATCGCGGTGTAGCCGGTAGCGTTCCACGCCGGCGCGTCGGCAGGGAGGTGCTCCATGAGCGCACGCACCTCGTCGATCCACCCGGATGCGAGCATGACGTCGATCCGCTTCGCGATCCACCCGTGCAACGCATCGCCCGGGTCGACCAGCAGATAGCGCACTGCGTAGCGCGGCTGGCGCGCGCGCTCCTCGTGCCAGGCAGAGATGGGGCGACCGGTGAGGCGAGCGACCTCGATCGCCCGAAGCAGCTGGGTGCGCCCGAGGTGAGCGCGCGCCGGATCCAGGCGCTGGCACTCGGCGCGCAGCGCGTCGAGCGGCAGCGCTTCGAGTTCCTGCGAGAGCTGGGCGCGCGCGTCGAGATCGAGCGGGGGCTCTTCGAAGAGCGGCGCGGTGAGCGTACGCAGGTAGAGTCCGGTCCCCCCGACCACAAGGACGCGCCGGCCCCTGGCGGCGAGGGAGGCGCGCCAGTCGTCGACCGACGCCATCCAGCGCGCGGCGCTGTAGCGCTCCGTCCCGTCGACAAGGTCGATCCCCTCGTGCGGCACGCGCACCTGCTCTTCGGCGGTTGGCTTGGCGGTCCCGATGTCGAGCCCGCGGTAGACCTGACGCGAGTCGGCGCTGAGGATTCCCGCGCCGGTCTCCTCCGCCAGCCGCAAAGCGAGAGCCGACTTCCCGGCTCCCGTGGGACCGCAGATGACCGAGAGCCTAACGACGTCCAAAGCGGCGCTCCAGCTCGTCCCACGAGAGGCGCACGATGGTCGAGCGCCCGTGCACGTCGTGCGCGGGAAGGGTGCTCCCCGAGAGCGCGATGAAGAGCGCGCGCATCTCCTCGGGGGCAAGCGCGTCGCCCGCCTTGACCGCGGCCTTGCAGGCGACCGTCGCGGCGAGGCGCTCGTGTCGCGCGTGTGAAGACGCCTCGCGAGAGCCGCTCAGGGTCGAGAGTGTATCGCGCAGGCACTGGATCGCATCGAAGCGCGCGTGCGGTACCGGCACCGCGTTGACGATGAGCGTGTGCCCGCCAAATGCTTCGATCTCGTAGCCCAGGCGGTTGAGCGCTTCGGCGCTTTCCTCGAAGACTTCGGCGTCCTCGGGGGAGAGGTGCACCGTGACCGGGAAGAGGAGTCGTTGCGAGGGGGCGTCGCCGCGCGCCAACGAGCCGAGGAAGCGCTCGTAGAGAACGCGCTCGTGCGCCGAGTGCTGGTCGACGAGAATGACGCCGTCCTCGTGCTCGTACATCAGGTAGGTGCGGCGCAGCTGCAAGAGCGGGGGGACGACGACAGTTCTCGACGCCTCGCCGTCGCCCTCGGAGCGTTCCGGAGCGACGTCGCGTCCGCCGTCGAAGGTGCCGTCTACGGATTCTTCCGGGCGCGCTCCCTCGGCGAAGAGTCCGTCGGGGACGCCGACGCGCTCCACGGCGGGGAGCGACTGCAACCCGCCGTTGGAGGGCGCGGCGAGACCGCTCCCCGGGCTCCAGCTCCGCGCCCCCATCCACGGCGCCGCGTCGGGAGTGCCTAACGCACGCTGCACGATGCGATCGATTGCTCGTTCCGTTGCCCAGCGGTCGTGAAAGCGCACCTCAGCCTTGGCCGGGTGCACGTTCACGTCGACCATGTCGGCCGGCACGGTGATCGAGAGAATGAATGACGGACGTACCCCCGAAGGGAGCGTCGAGCGATACGCCGACTCGACCGCGCGCGCCACACCGATATCGCGCACCGCGCGACCGTTCACCATGACGATGGCTCGGCGCGATGCGGTCCCGGCGTCTCCCGGGCGCTCGGCGAGTCCAACAACGTGAATCGGGCCGTCGACGCCGTCGACGTCGACAAAGCGATCGGCATAGTCGCGCCCCCACACGGCGGCGACGCGCGCACGAAGCGACGTTGCGGGCGCTAGCACCAGCGCCTCTCGCCCGTCGGAGGTGACGCGGAGCCGCACCTCGGGCCTGGTGAGCGACAGCGTCACGATCGAGTCGGCAATCGCGCGCCATTCCGAGCGCGCGCTACGGAGAAACTTGCGACGCGCCGGCAGGTTGAAAAACAGGTCGCGCACCTCGATCGTGGTGCCGCGCCGTCGCGCCGCGGGGGCGACCTCGGCGATGTGCCCGCCCGTCGAGCGCACGAGCGTCGCGTCGCCGTCGGTGATGGCCGAGAGGAGGGTGAGGTGCGACACCGAGGCGATGGCAGGGAGCGCCTCACCGCGGAATCCGTACGACGAGACTCCAACGAGATCCTGCGCCTCGCGAATCTTCGACGTGGCATGTCGCGATAACGCGAGCGTCGCGTCTTCGGCATCCATCCCGCTCCCGTCGTCGCTGACCCGCAGGAGGACGCGCCCTCCTTCCTCGACGTCGACTTCGACGCTACTGGCGCCAGCGTCGAGCGCATTCTCCACCAGTTCCTTGACCGCCGAGGCGGGGCGCTCGACCACTTCACCCGCGGCGATCTGGTCGGCAACGGCGCTGGCGAGGATGGCGATGCGGGGCACGGAACTCCGGGAAAGCGGATGCGAGAGCGCGAGCGGGCGAGGGGGGAGGAAAGATGGCCAGTGTCGCGCCTTCGGTGAACCGGCGCCTCGGCGCAACGCCACCCTCGGCAGGAGGGGTGTCAGACTGCGCGTCGGATCGTGCGCCGGACATGTGCCGGAGGGCTCGTCAGGGGGAGCGCGAAAGATCGAGGGAAGCGAGGCGGCGAGTCTCGAGCCACCCGCTGCGCCCGTCGGAGAAACGCACACGGCTCCACACGCCCTGCGCGACGGTCTCGACACCGCCCTCGCCGGTGAGCACCTCGGACGACCGCTCGGCGCCGAGCGCCGGTGCCGTGCGGAGTGCCGTCCCATCGACGACGATGACGCGATGCCGCCCCTGGATCACGTCGGCGAGCCCGATGGTGAGCACGCCGACCAGCGCAGCCGCGCCGATCGCGTAGCGCGCCGTGACGCGCGGCCGGTGCCCTTCCCGTCTCGGCCACGCCAGCGCTCCCCAGCCGAGGAGCCAGAGCAGCGCACCTAACGATGCAGCGGCATCGATGGGAATCGGCGGCACGTCACCGAACAATCCGGCGCGAAAGCCAGGGGTCGATTCGAGGCGTCCGCGCACGTCCTCGGCGAGCGGCTCCAGCCTAAGCGCGCGCTGCCAGCCGATGGCGGCGACGGCGCTGTCGCCGGCCATCCATCCCGCGGTCCCGAGATTCGCCCAGGCGTCGGCAGCGCGAGGGACGCGGACCGTCACGTCGCGAAACGCCTCCATCGCGCCGGGATAGTCACCGTGCGCATAACGAGCCATTCCGTCCGCAAAGCTCGCGGCGTCGGTCGGATCGTCGGCGATGGCTCCGCTCCCCACCGCCACGGAAGCGAGTGCGAGGAGGACAACGACGGTCCGCCCCAGTCCCGTGCGCCGGATGCGTACCTGCTGGCGCGGGATCGCCTCGGCATCGATCGCGCGGTAGGTATCGGCGGCGCGCCGCGCCAGGTCGGGGGCCGCCTGCTCCCCCGCTCCGCCGTACGTCGCGCGGTCGATCTCGGCGAGGACCAACTGCGCGCTGCGGGCCGTGTCGGTGGTTACCCCGACGCGACGCAGCCAGCGCACGAGCGCGCGCCCGTCGGCGAATGCGGAAGGGGCCAGGGCGGTGCGTGCCACCAAGGCACCGGCGAAGGCGCGGCGCAACGCCGCGGCGTCTACCGACGATGATGCGGCGAAGCGCGCGAGGGGCTCGTCGGCCGGTCGCGATGCCTCGCGGCGCGGGCGGCGGCGCAGTCCGGCGACCACCGCGGGGAGCGGAACGATCCCCAGCAGCGCCCAGAGGACCGGGGAGCCGGCGAGCGGAGGCGCGATCGCCCCGCGATAGCGTTCGCGCAAGGAGAGGCGAGGGACGGAGTCGGGGACGAACGCCGGGGCGGCGGCGAGCGCTCCCCCAACGACGCGCAGCGACTGCGGTGCGGTGATGGCGATCTCGTACTGTTCGGTGTACGGGTTCCAGTAGGGATATCGCAGCGCCGGCACCTCGAGCGCCCCTTCGCGGCGCGGCGTCACGACCCACTCGAACGTCTTTCGTCCCTGGACGAGTGCGGTGCCCGAATCGATCGCGACGTGCTCAGCGCCGCTCACGGCGTCGCCCCAGGGAAGCGCGACGCGCGGGCGTGGAAAGAGCGAAACGTTCCCCACGCCTTGCACGGTGATGGCGAGGGTGACGGGATCACCCACGCGTGTGGTGGGGGTGTCGACGTGCGCAGAGAGGGCGATGCGCCCAACGGCGCCACCGTAACCCGCCGGGCGCCCGTCGAGCGGAGGCTCCTTGGCGATGACCGTCAGCTCGCCGGTTCGCGCAGAATGCGTCTCCTCGCGACTGAAGAAGGTGTTGGCGAGGGGGAGCGAATACGTGAGGCGTGCAGGAGCGAGGACGTGCGTCCCCGGCGTGAGCGGAAAGAGGGCGCGCTGAAAGACGTGAACGTCGAAGTCGCGCCCCCCTTCCTCGCGCCGCAGCGGGTGCGCGCTCGAGGGGAGGTCGTAGGCGAGCATCGAGCGGACGTCGGGAGGGACAAACTCCGGGTTGCGGCGCAGCCGCTGCGACACCTCGGTGGAGAGAAAGACGCCGATCTGGTAGGTGACCTGCTGGCCGACGTAGACCGTCGACGGGAGCGCGAGGGCGGCGAAGTTGACGTCCTGCCGCGGATCGATGCGCCCTTGCTGCACGATCGCCGGAACGGGATCCACGGGAGGAGTGGGAGGCGCCGGTCGCTGCGCCCGTGCGATCAATGGCACGATCAGCAACGAGAGCGACACCGTCAGCCGCAACACGCCGTCACGCCGCGCGAGGCGCCGCATCACCAGTCCTTCCCCCCCGGCGGAGGCTGCGGGCGGCTCTGGCGCTGCTTGCGTCCCTGCACGCCACGCTCCTCGCGTGCGGCGGCGTTCAGGAGTTGCTCCGCCTGCTGCTCTCCCAGGCCGCCGTTGGTCGGCGGTGCGTTAGGCGCTTCGTTGGGATCGCCCTGCCCTCCGCCGCCTCCGCCTCCTCCTCCCCCACCGCCCCCTTCATCCTGTTTCCGCAGCGCCAGTTCGTAGTTCCACTTGGCGTCAAGGTCGGTGGGGCGCAGGATGAGCGCGCGCTTGTACGTCTCCAGCGTTGTCTTGAGCGCGACCTTGGTGCTGTCGGCGTCGGCGGCGCCGGCGAGTCCCTTGCGCAGGTAGCCGAGTCCGAGGTTGAACCACGAACGGAAGCGAAGCTCTTGATCCTCGGGTTTGCTCGCGCGTTCGAGCGGTTCGACGGCCGACTCGAGCGAATCGGCCGCCACCAGCGCCGTTCCGAGGTTGTAGAGGATTTGCGGGCGCGCGTCACCCTTGGCGACGGCGTTGCGATAGAGGGCGGCGGAGCGCGCGTAGCGTCCGACGGCGTACTCGCGCGCCCCTTCGCGCGGGAGCCCACCCGCCCAGGTGCACCCGGCCATCACGGTCGCGAGAAGCGCCGCCGGCGCCCTGCGCGCGGAGCGCCGCCGCTCGGCGCGCCAGGTATCGAGGAGGAGCAGGAGGAGCGCGGGGAAGACAAACCACTGGAAGCGCGCCACGCGCGAGGCTCCGGCCGCGACCGAGCGCGACGTCGCACGCAACCCCTGCAGGGCGGAGCGAACGCGCGTCGCCTTGTCGGTGGCGCCAGCATCGATGAACGTCCCATGCCCGGCGTCGGCGATCGCCCGCAGCATTTCCGGATTGTAGTGCGAAATGACGATCTGGTTGTTCTCGTCGCGCTTGAGCGCTGGTGCGCCGTTCTCGACGATGGGGATGGTAGCCCCTGCGCTGGTGCCGAATCCGACGCTCACGAGCGCGATGCCGTTCTCCGCAGCGCGTGCGGCGGCGGCGCGAACATCTTCCACGGGTTCGAACGCCTCCCCATCGCTCATGATCACCAGGGCGCGATCGCTCGTCCCTTTCGAGGAGACGAGGAGGTCGGTCCCCTGCGCAACGGCACGGGCGAGCGAACTCCCCGCCTGCCCGACGATGCTCGGATCGAGGTTATCGAGGAAGAGTTCGAGGGCGCCGTCGTCGACGGTGAGCGGGGTGAGGATGTAGCTCCGTCCCGCAAAGGCGAGAAGTGCGACGCGATCGGAGCGGGCGAGGTCACGATAACGGCGGACCTCCTGCTTGACCCGCTCCAAACGATTAGGGCGTTCGTCGGTCGCCAGCATCGACAGCGAGGCGTCGAGGGCGAGGACAACGTCGATTCCCTCGCCGGTCACGATCGCCGACTCGCTCCCCCACCGCGGCCCGGCGAGCGCCAGGCCGGCGAGCAGTGCAACGGCTCCAAGTCGCGCGGCACGCCAGCGCGAGGTGGTCAGCGTGCCCGGGGGGGCCAAGCGTGGAATGAGCGACGACTCGGCGAGGCGCGCGAGCCGCGCGCGCTTGCGCCTGACGGCGACGACCACGAGCGCGACGACGATGGCTGTGAGGACGAGTGCGACCGGAAGCATCCAGGCCCAATCGGCGGAGACGGCTGAGAGCGCTCCCTTCATGCCGCCTCCCGCGTCTCGATTCGTTCCTGCGCCTGCGCAATCGCAGTATCGACGGCGTCGACGATCGAGCGAGCCTCCGTCCCCACGGCGGTCGCGCGCGAGGCATCGATGGCGCTCCCCGCGAACTTCACGAGATCGACGTCCTGCAGCACACGGGCGAGTCGCGCCAGTGGGACGCGCCCTTCTCCGCGCAGCCGCAGCAGGAGCTCCGAGGTCGTGAGCGAAGGCGCAGCGGACGGAAGGACGCGCGCCAGATAGGTACGCAGGACGTCAGTCATGAGCGCGGCGTGCTGCCCGCGCTCACCGCTCGCCACGAGGTCGAGCGCCTCGATGCGGTCGAATTCCTCTTCGGCCTCCTCGCGCGGCGAGCGAAGCGGCACGGACGCGACGACGCGGCGGCGGCGCCAGAGCCACCAGAGAACGCCGACCACACCGATGGCGAGGAGCGCGACGAGCGCCCACCACCACCATGGCGGGCCGAACTCATACAGCGCACGCGGTGGTTTGGGGATCCGCTCCGCGGAATCGGCCGGGAGGACGGAGGCGACGAAGACCCAAAGACGCCGCCCGACCTCCACAGCGCGCTCCGCCCCCGCATCGTGCACCACGACATCGGGGAAGCGGATCGCCCGTGCCCCCACGTCCCACGCTGCGAGTCGGTAGGTCGCGGTCTGTTCGGTGACCGTCGTGTCGGTCGACGGGACGACGTCGACGGGATCGAGCGCCTCGACGGCAGTGCCGGAATCGGGCGCCTGCGGAAAATCGATGGTGCTTCCGCGCGGCGCGCGCACACGAACGACGACGCGGAACGGCATCCCGACGGTGACAGTCTCTGGCAGCACCACGACACCACGCGAGATCGCCGGGGGCGTCGGCGTTGCAGCTGCGCCAGTCGCCTGCGCCATGGCGCTCGACGCCACGCTCGCCGATGCGGCGAGGAGCGCAGCGAGTTCCCATGCGCGACGCCTGACGCGCGCGACGCGTGCACCGAACGCGCGCCGTCCGAGCATTCGCATCATCCGCGCGCCACCCGGCGCTCGCGCGCCCGGAAGAAGCGCAACAGCGGTTCGATATACCCGGCCGACGTGGAGATTGCGATCTCGTCGATCGCAAGGCGCCGCAGCATGGCGCGACGCGCCGACCGCTCGGCGTTGGCTCGCTCCTCGAAGGCGGAGCGCACGGCGGAGTCGCTCGTGTCGACGTCGATCGTCTCGCCGCTCTCGGGATCGACAAAGCGCGCCATGCCGATGTCGGGGAGAGCGGTCTCGCTCGGGTCGTCGACGGTGGCCACCACGACGTCGTGACGCTGCCCGAGAAGCTTGAGCGGGCGCTCGACCCGCGGGTCCTGCAGATCGGAGACGAGGAAGATGATCGCGTGCTGCTTGAGGAGTCCTCGCAGGAAGTCGAGCGCGAGCGGGGTGTCGGTCCCCGTCCCCTCGGGCTGGTGCACGAGGACGTCGCGCAGGATACGGAGCGCGTGGCGGCGTCCCTTGCCGGGGGGAACGAAGTGCTCGACGCGGTCGGTGAAGAGGAGCGCGCCGACGCGGTCGTTGTTGCGCACCGCCGACATCGTGAGGACGGCAGCGAGCTCGGTGGCGACCTCGGACTTGAAGCGGCGCACCGTCCCAAACCGTTCGGAGCCGGAAATGTCGACCGCCAGCATCAGCGTCAGCTCGCGCTCCTCGATGTAGCGCTTCACGAAGGGGCGGCGCATGCGCGCAGTGACGTTCCAGTCGATCGACCGCACCTCGTCGCCCGGCTGGTACTCGCGCACCTCGGCGAACTCCATCCCCTGCCCCTTGAAGATGGAGCGATACTCGCCCGAGAAGAGCGAGTTGACTAATCGCCGAGTGCGCAACTCCACGAGCTTGACCTGTCGCATTACCTCCGGCGTGAGGAGCGACGGGCGCGCCACGCTGGTGGGCGCGCCGGTGAGGCGCCGTCCGCCCTGCTGCTCCGTCGCGGCGCCCCCCTGCGTCACGGCGCCTCGACCGTCTCGAGGATCCGCTTGACGATCTCCTCGCTGGTCACGTTCTCCGCTTCGGCCTCATAGGTCGTGAGGACGCGGTGGCGGAGGACGTCCGGGGCGATCGCCTTGACGTCGTCGGGGGTCACGTAGGTGCGCCCACGGAGGAAGGCGTGGGCGCGCGAGGCCTGGGCGAGGGCGATCGTGGCGCGCGGGCTCGCGCCGAACTCGATGAGCGGCGCCAGGTCCTTGAGCTTCGACTCGGCGGGCGACCGCGTGGCGTGCACGATATCGACGATGTAGTCGACGATGCGCTCGTCCATGTACAACTCGGTGATGCGGTGCCGCGCTTCCATGATCGCCTGCGGTGAGGCAATCGGCGAGATGGCGATCGGGTCGCCGCTCGCCATGCGCCGCATGATCTCCTTCTCTTCCTCGCGCGACGGGTAGCCGACGCGGAGCTTGAGCATGAATCGGTCGACCTGCGCCTCGGGGAGCGGGTACGTCCCTTCCTGCTCGATCGGGTTCTGCGTGGCGAGGACGAGGAACGGTTCCTCGAGCCGGAAGGTCTGCCCGCCTAACGTCACCTGCTTCTCCTGCATCGCCTCGAGGAGCGCCGCCTGCACCTTGGCCGGTGCGCGGTTGATCTCGTCGGCAAGGACGATGTTGGCGAAGATCGGACCGCGCTTGATCGAGAAGCTCCCGGTCGACTGGTCGAAGACCTGCGTCCCGAGAACGTCGGCGGGGAGGAGATCGGGGGTGAACTGGATGCGCTGGAACGTGGTGTGGATCGTTTCGGCCAGCGTGCGCACCGTGAGCGTCTTCGCGAGTCCCGGCACTCCTTCGAGGAGGACGTGTCCACCGGTGAGGAGGGAGATGAGGAGGCGCTCGACCATGTATTCCTGACCGACCACGCGCTTTCCCACTTCGCGCTCCACCGCCTGCACCAGCGCCATGTCGGTTGCTGCCTGTGTTGCCACGTGCGCGTTCTCCTTGGGAATTGGACGTTCAGGAGGCTCTTACACCCTGCGGCTTTCCGGTTCCTCTACTCCCTTGTCTCGCGTCCCCCTATCGAGTTGAGACGAAAGTCGGACACTCGACGCGTTCAGTCGGAGCGCGGGCGGCGCTTGGGAGTGGACACCTTGGAACGCGCTCCCCCTCTCGCGCCAGTCGCGCGTGACGGACGGTCTTCGTCGTTCCGGCGGCTGGAGCGGCGGTCGCTGGGGCGGCGCGGGCGCGCCGACGCGTCACGGTCGGGGCGCGCGTCGTCGCGCGCTCCCCTCTCGACCCTCGAAGACTGTCGACCGCGCGCAGCGTCTCCCTCGCGCGCTGCGTCGGGGCGACGCGAGGACTGCTCGCGACGCGATGAGCGCTCGCGGTACGAATCCGCGTCTCGCTGCGACGATGCGTCGCGCCGTGTAAAGCCCGCGCGCCGCGAAGTCGTGTCCCGCGGCGCAGATTCTCCCCGCGGCGAATTCGCGTCCCGAGGCGACCATGAGTCGCGCGGTGAGGATCGGCCGCGAGCCGAGGCCGAGTCGCGACGCGGAGCGTCGGAGCGCCGCGAAGATTCTGCGCGGTCCGACGCGTCGCTGATGCGCGAAGACCCAGCGCGACGCGACCACTGATCGCGGCGCGCACCACTGTCGCGATGCGGGCGCTCGTCACGATCCGAAATTTCGCGACGCGATGACCGAGGACGCTTCGAGTCGCGGCGCGGCGCGCTGCGCGAGTCGCGCTCGTCGCGAGGAGCTTCGCGGTCGTCGCGAGGAGCTTCGCGGTCGTCGCGGCGGCGCGGCGGTTTGCCGGCAGGAACGTGCGTCCCCGTGAACACCTCGAGCATCGCCGCCTCACGAGGGCTCAATTCGCGCCAGCTCCCGGGCGCGAGTTGGCCGATGCGCACCGGTCCGAACTGCGTTCGGACGAGATGCGCGACCTCGAGCCCGAGCGCCGCACACAGACGCCGAATCTCACGCGTGCGCCCCTCGCGAATCGCGATCTCGAAGCCCCAGTGGCGATTCTCCAGCGGGTGCACGTTCACCCACGCCGGCGTCACCACTCCATCCTCGAGTTCGACGCCGGCGCGCGCGGCCTCGGCCGCGGCCTTGGCGTTCCCCCGCACGGTCGCCATGTAGACGCGCTCGATCTCCGCGCTGGGATGCGTGAGGCGGTGCGCCGCTTCGCCGTCGGTGGTGAGGAGGAGCACGCCCTCGGTGAGGAAATCGAGGCGCCCGACGTACGTGAGCGACGGAACGTCGGGGACGAGTTCAAAAACGGTCTGCCGCTGCCCCGGGTCCTTGCGCGTGGTCATGTAGCCCGCGGGCTTGTTGAGGACAAACCAGGTGCTGCGGGGGGGCGCGAGGTCGACGGGCTTGCCGTCGAGTTGCACCTGATCGCGCCCGACATCCACCAGCTGCCCGACGTGCGCCGGCTGACCGTTGATGAGCACGCGCCCCTCGGCGATCATCGCCTCGGCGTGGCGGCGTGATGCGACCCCCGCGCGCGCGAGGGCGCGATGGATGCGCATCGTTTCGGCCATTACATCGCTCGCGGTTCGGCGCGAAGCGCGACGGCGAGTTCGTCGGCGCGCGGAAGCTCTTCGAGGTGGCGCAGCGCGAACTGCTCGAGGAAGAGCGGCGTGGTTGCGTAGAGGAGCGGACGCCCCAACCCCTCGCCGCGCCCCGTGACGTCGATGAGCCCGCGCTCGTGCAGCGACTTGAGGACGCCACCGACGTTCACGCCGCGGATTTCCTCGATCTCGGCGCGACCGATCGGCTGGCGATAGGCGATGATCGCCAACGTCTCCAATGCAGCGGCCGACAGGCGATGCGGGCGCACCGCCAGCTGGGCACGCTCGATGGCCTCGGTGTATTCGGGGCGCGTGAGGATCTGCCACCCCTCACCCAGTTCGACGAGCTCCACGCCGTGCCCGTTGTTGTCGTACGACTCGCGCAGCTCGTCGAGCGCCGACTGCACGGCAGCCGGCGACGCTTCGGGATCGAGCGACGCGAGTTCTTCGCGGGGAACGGGGCGGGCGCTCGAGAAGAGCGCCGCCTCAAGCAGCTTGGCCAGTGGATTCACGAGTGATGAAGACGTTGGCGAACGGAGTCGCTTGCTGAAGTTTGAGCTCGCCGCGGCGTGCCAGTTCGAGGAGGGCGAGGAGCGCCGAGAGAATCTCCCACCGTTCGGCGCCCTGCCGGACTACATCGCGCCAGCGGGCGCGTTCCTTGAGGAGAAGGACGCCGCGCACCGTAGCGATCGCCGAGTCGACGTCGAGGGCGCGCGGAATCACGTCGTGCACCGCGGGATCCTTCGCCACGCGCAGCACGCGATCGATCGCCGAGAGGAGCTCGGCGAGCGAGAGGGCGAGCGGCGACGGAGGCGGCTCGATTCCCGACGGCGGCATGTAGGCGCGGGCGAATCGTGCGCGCCGCTCCTCGGCGAGCTTCTCGAGAACGTCGACGACCTCGCGCATCTGCTGGTACTCGAGGAGTCGCCGCACCAGCTCGGCGCGCGGGTCTTCCCAGGCGTCGTCGTTCTCGTTGCGCGGGAGGAGGAGCTGCGCCTTGATGCGAAGGAGGCGCGCGGCCATCTCGAGGTAGTCGGCCGCCTGGTCGAGCCCTAACGTGCGAATGCGCACGAGGAACTGATCGGCGATGCGGGAGATGGGGATGTCGTAGATGTCGAGCTTCTCGTCGCGGATGAGCGCGAGGAGGAGGTCGAGCGGCCCCTGGAACTCCGACAGTTCGACGACGAAGGCGTTGTCCTGGTCCAGCGCAGCGGTGTCCATCAGAAGCCGATGATCCGTTGCAGGTATGTCAGCGCGAAGGGACTCGGGATGATGACATCTGAGACGGCGCGCAGCGAGAGCCCATAGCCGATCGCCACAGGCGTCAGCCAGAAGTTGAGCACCGCACCGCCCACTCGCGTGACGAGGAGAATCATCAGGATGAAGATGCCGTACATCCCGACCTGCTGATACCTGATCGCCCAAGCCGGCGGGAGGAGATACTTCACCACGTGCGACCCGTCGAGCGGCGGCAGCGGGAGGAGATTGAAGACGGCGAGCAGGAGGTTGAACAGGACGCCGAACATCGCCATGCGCTGAAGGAGCGCAGCGGTGTCGGAGAGTGCGGGGATCGTATGAGCGAGCACGCCGAGCACGTACGTGACGACGACACATCCGACCGCGATGGCGAAGTTGCTGGCGATTCCGGCGAGCGAGACAATGATGTCGCCGCGACGCGGATGTCGATAATTGCGCGGTACGACGGGGACAGGCTTGGCACCGCCAAAAATGAAGCTACCGGCCCAGAACGTGAGGATCGGGAGAAGCACCGTGAAGAACGGGTCGATGTGCTTGAGCGGGTTCCAGGTCAGCCTGCCGAGCTGGAACGCCGTGGGGTCTCCCTGCTTCAGTGCCGCGTACCCGTGAGCAAACTCGTGGGCGACCATGGAGAACAGCAGAACGGGCGCCACGAGCAGGAACTCTTGGAGCTTGTCCAATGGGTGACGTTTGTGAGGAGCGGTGGCCTGAGGGACGCCGACGGCGCCGGGATGGGCGCGGACAGGCGCCCTGAAGGGGGCGACAGGCGGGCAAGGTAGCCGAGGGGAAAGCGAGAGTCAAAACAGCGCCAACGCACTGTGATTCCTTGACATGGTCCCCGAGAGCCCATTAGGATTCACGGCTCACGACGATCGTTTTTTCGACCCACGCGCCACTGGAGTTTGTTTCGTGCCGAATATCGCCTCCGCCAAGAAGAACATGCGGAAGTCCCGCGCCGCGACGGTGCGCAATCGCGCCCAGCGCTCGGCGCTTCGCACGGCGCTCAAGAAGGCGACGGCGGCTGATTCCGCGCCCGAAGCAAAGCGCGCTGCGGTCGTCCTGCTCGATCGCGCGGCCCGCAAGGGATTGATCCATCGCAACAAGGCGGCGCGCCACAAGAGCCGCCTTGCGAAGGCGGCGAACGCCGCGCAGTAAGCGCAGCACCGACCTCCGAAAGCAACGCGGGGCGATCCTCTCGGATCGCCCCGCTCTGTTTTCTGCCCTGCCGCCGGTCCTACATCGCGGCGAGTTCGCCCCCGCAACGCTCGCAGTACCACTCGGTGGGATAGTTCATCGTCCCGCACTCCTGGCACTTGAGCGTCTTCACCTGCTCGGTCGGCATGTCCTTGAGGAACGACGGCATGCTCCCCGGCGTGAGCATCGACGACGACGAGGAGCCGCCGAGCGGCTCACGGCTGGGCTGGATGCTCGAGGAGAGCGGCGTCACCGGGCGACGCGGCGCAGTGAGCACAGGGGGCGGAAGGAGATCAGCGCCCCCTTCGCTCCGCGGCGCCGACGCCGGCGTCCGCTCGCCCGGCACATGCGCACGCTCTTCGCGCGGCGCGTCGACGACCGACTGCAGGAAAGCCAACTCCTCGAGCGGCGACGGCTCAGGCGGAAGATTGGTCTCGACAGTCCCCACTGCCTCGAGCGGCGCCGCCTCGGCGTCGCTCTCCACGCGCGCATCGCTCTCGGTTGCGGCGACGACGGCCGCCTCCTCGACCTCGGCGGGCGCTTCCTCGTTCACCACCGGCTCGGGCTCCGGCTCAGGCGGTGGCGGCGGTGAAACGAGCGCGAGGACTTCGGTGATGCGGGCGAGTTCGCCCTCCAACCCACCGCGTTCGCCACCGAGCCGACCGATCGCCTCATCGCAGGCGGCCATCGAGCTGTTCGCGTGCTCCGACTCCAGCTCGCCCACGAGGGCGCGGAGCTCGAGCTCGAAGCGCTCGTCGCGACGCGTGTTCTCCTCGGCCTGAAGCGCGGCGATCCGCTCGCGAAGCCCTTCGGCGGTCTGCTCGATGTCGCTGGCCCTACCTCGGAGTTGCTGCGTCACTCCCTCGAGCCGCGACAGGTAGTCGCCGCGTACCCGGTCGACGACGTGCGTCGGCGAGTCGGCGCGCTTCGACTCGAGTTGTTCGAGCCACCCTTCGTATCGGCTGCGCTCCTCGAGCAGCGCCGACAGGGCGTCAATCGGATTGGTTTCGGAACTCGTCATGCGTCTCCCTCGTGAGCGGCACAGCGCCGCGGGCGGAACCGGACATCCGGGATGCATTGCTCCCGGCAGGGCGCGTCACCGCGCCTGGACCAACGCTTGTACCTGCGCCAGGGTGAGAGGGTTCACCCGCCCCAGCAGTCGTGCGACCAACAGGATTCGTGCAGCGTGCTCGAGACTCTCCATCCGCTGGTGCGCGATGGAGAGTGTCGGGCCGACGGTCGTCGCACCATGATTGGCCATCAGGAAGGCGTCATGCTGCGCGACGTACGGCTCGAACGCGTCGGCGAGCGCCGACGTCCCGGGTGTGTCGTACGGAATCAGCGGAACCCTCCCCACCTGGAGGATGACCTCCGGCAGGACGCCGTCGTCGAGCGAGACGCCTGCCACCGAGAACCCCGTCGCAGTGGGCGGATGTGCGTGGACGACCGCCTGCACGTCGGCACGCCGCTGGTAGATGCGCAGGTGCATGAGTACTTCCGACGACGCTCGCGAATGCCCGCCGAGCTGCCGGCCGTCGAGCGCGAGCTCGACGAGGTCCTCTTCCTGCACGTCTACTTTAGCCATCCCCGTCGGGGTGACGAGCACGCGGTCCGGAGCGAGACGCACCGAGATGTTGCCATCGGGTCCCGCGATCAGCCCGCGCTCGTACAATCGTCGACAAACCGTGACGATGTCCTTCCTGAGCGCCGACGCATCGCGTGAGCCCATCCCTTCCCCCTAGCTCGTCAGCCGATAGACGATCTGGCCGCCCACTATGGTACAGGTGGAGCGCCCTTGCAGCGCCATGCCGGCGTACGGCGAGTTGCGCCCCTTGGAGAGGAACTGCGAGGGATCCACGTCCCAGCGCGCGGCAGGATCGAAAACCGTGATGTCGGCCACACTTCCGCGCCGCAGCATCCCGCCCGGGTGGTGGAAGTTGCGCGCCGGCGCGCACGACATGCGATCGACCAGCTGCGAATAGCTGAGGATCCCGGGGACGACGAGGTTGGTGACGAGCACGGCAAGCGCCGTCTCCAACCCGATGATCCTGCTGGGGGCGAGGGAGAATTCGCGCTCCTTCTCGTCGTAGTGGTGTGGGGCGTGGTCGGTGGCTACGAGGTCGATCGTCCCGTCGCGCACCGCCTGCAACGCCTCCACATCGTCGGCGGTGCGGAGCGGCGGATTCATCTTGGCGTTGGTGTTATAGCCCTCCACCGCATCCTCGGTGAGCGAGAGGTGGTGCGGGCACACCTCGGCGGTCACGCGGATGTTGCGCTCCTTTCCCCAGCGAATCAGTTCGACCGAGCCGCGGGTGGACATGTGACAGAGGTGCACGTGCCCGCCCGTGCGCCTGGCGAGGAGGATGTCACGGATCACCATGATCTCCTCGGCTTCGCCGGGAATCCCCTTGAGGCCGAGTCGCGCCGAGACGATCCCTTCGTTCATGGCGCCGCCAGCCGCAAGCGTCGGCTCCTCGCAATGATCGGCGACCGGGATCTCGAACGTGCGTGCGTACTCGAGCGCGGTGCGCATGAGTTGCGCGCTGGCCACGGGCTTTCCGTCGTCACTCACCGCAACGGCCCCCGCCCCGATCATCTCGCCAAACTCGGCGAGCGACTCGCCGCGCTGCCCGACCGAGATCGCGCCGATGGGATACACACGGGCCGCGTTGGCGCGCATCGCCTGTCGGATGATGAAGCCGACCGCGGCCTGGTTGTCGGTGACCGGATCGGTATTGGGCATCGCGCAGACGGCGGTGAAGCCCCCGGCCGCGGCAGCACGCGCGCCGGTGGCGATCGTCTCGACATCCTCGCGCCCGGGCTCGCGCAGGTGACAGTGCACGTCGACGAAGCCGGGAGAGATGACCTGTCCCGAGCAATCGATCTCCACGAGGTCACCGTCGCGCCGCACGTCGCCTAACGGCGCCCCCACGTGCTCGATGATGCCATCGGTGACGAGCAGGTCGCCGACGACATCGAGGTTGGACGAGGGGTCGACGATGTGGCCGCGGCGGAGCAGGATGGTGGGATGGGGCACGGTGAAACCGGACGGGGGACGGGGGACGGGGGACGGGAGGGAGACCTAACCCTTGGCAGCTTCGGCGAGGGCTGGATTTCCTCCCGCCAGCAGGTACAGCACCGCCATCCGCACGGCCACGCCATTGGTGACCTGGTCGAGGATGACGCTGTGGGGGCCGTCGGCGACGTCGGAGTCGATCTCGACGCCGCGGTTCATCGGCCCGGGGTGCATGATGAGGACATCGCGCGGGGCGCGCGACAGGCGCTCGCGCGTGATGCCGAAGGTGCGGTTGTATTCGCGGAGCGAAGGGATATAGCCGGCCTGCATGCGCTCCAGCTGCAAGCGCAGGACGTTGAGCGCGTCGGCCCACTCGATCGCTTCATCGATGCGCCGGAAGACGGTGACCCCCATCTCCTCGACGGCGTTGGGAAGGAGCGAGCGAGGGCCGCAGACGGCGACCTCGGCCCCCATCTTCCGCAATCCCCACATGTTCGAGCGCGCCACGCGCGAGTGGAGCACGTCGCCGCAGATGCAGACGCGAAGGCCGGCGAGTCGCTTGAAGTGATCGCGCAGGGTGAGGAGGTCCAGCAATCCCTGCGTAGGGTGCTCGTGCATCCCGTCGCCGGCGTTGATCACGTTCGACTCGATGCGCTGCGCGAGGAAGCGCGCGGCCCCCGACGATGCATGGCGCACCACCACCATGTCGATCTTCATCGCCTCGAGGTTGCGCGCCGTGTCGACCAGCGTTTCGCCTTTGGAGACGGACGATCCCGTCGAGGCGACATTCACCGCGTCGGCCGACAAGCGCTTCTCGGCGAACTCAAACGAGAGGCGCGTGCGCGTCGAGGCCTCGAAGAAGAGGTTGACGATCGTGGCGCCACGGAGCGTGGGGACCTTCTTGATGCTGCGGAGCGAGATCTCCTTGAACGGTTCGGCCGTATCGAGCAGGAGCTGGATCTGCTCTGCGGTCAGCTCCTCGAGACCGAGCAGGTCCTTGCCGAGGATCGCGCTCCCGCTCACACAGCCTCCCGCGGGACGAGGACGACCGCGTCCTCTCCGTCCAGGTCTCCCACGAGGACGTCGACGCGCGCTCCCGGCGGTACATCCATCGTCTTCCCGACGATGTCGGCGTGGATCGGGAGTTCGCGCCCTCCCCGGTCGACGAGGACCGCAAGGGCGATGCGCGACGGACGGCCAAAGTCGGCCAACTCGTCGAGGGCCGCGCGAATCGTGCGACCGGTATAGAGGACGTCGTCGACGATGACGACGCGCTTGCGGTCGATCGCCCACGGGAGGTCGGTCTTCCCGACGACCGGTCGCGGGCCGACGGTCTGGAGGTCGTCGCGATAGAGGGTGATGTCGAGGGCGCCGCGCTGGAGCCGAACCCCTTCCCGTTCCTCGATCATCGCGACGAGGCGATCGGCCAGTTGCACACCGCGGCGCTGAATGCCAACGACAATCAGGTCGTCCGTTCCAGCAAAGAGCTCGACCACCTCGTCGGCCATGCGGCGCAGCGTTCTCGCCACGGCCCGGGCGTCGAGCGCGATCGTACGCGTAGATGCCATGAGCGGCCAATATGGGCCGTCTCATGGTGAAATTGAAGCGCTGGCCGACGCTCGTTGATTCTCGCGAGCGCTCGCGAGCGCTCACCGGCGCTCGCTGGCGTTAGCTCGCCGAAGCGGCGGTCTGTCGCTTGTGCTTCTTCTGCGCGTAGAGCATCGAGTCGGCGGCGGCGAGGAGTTCCTCGATCGACGGCGGCGCATCGGGATCGAAGCGCGCGGCGCCCACGCTGAACGACAAGCGATAGGGATATCCGTCGCGGTCGTTGCGCTCGCGCAGCTCCTGGCGCAGTCGATTGATGATGATCTCGCTCCCGGTCTTCCCGGTGTCGGTCGCGAGTACAACGAACTCGTCGCCCCCCATGCGGGCGATGATGTCGGAGTCGCGGAAGGTGTGCTTCAGAATCTCGCTCGCCCGCACGAGCGCCGAGTCTCCCTCGTTGTGGCCGAAGGAGTCGTTGATCTCCTTGAAGTCGTCCATGTCGATGAAGAGGAGGACGAGTTCTCGATGGCCGCGGCGCGCCTGCTTGAGTTGCTGCTGCGCGAGCGTGAGGAATCCGCGGCGGTTGTAGAGTCCCGTGAGTTCGTCGACGAGCGAAAGGGCGCGTAGTGCGTCTTCCTGCCGCTTGCGATCGGTGATGTCGCGCGAGGTGATCGCCACGCCATCGTCTAGCGGGACGACCTGGTGATGGATCCACGCCGCCGTGTAGTCGCGCGAGGTGACTTCGAACTCCTCCTCCAGCACGTGCGCCGTCTCCAGCACGCGGCGGTACTTCTCGAAGTAGCCGTTCGTGCGGTTGGCCGGGATCATCTCGCAAAGGCGCTGCCCGAGCACGAGGTCGCGCGAGCGCCCAAGCAGCGACTCGGCGCGCGCGTTGAGGTCGACGAACTCGAAGTCGAGGACGTCCCCTGCCCCGTCGCGCACGGCGCGCAGCACGTAGAAGGCATCGAGGCTACCGTCAGCTGCAGCTCGAAAGCGTGCCTCGCTTTCGGATAGCGCGCGCTCGGCGTCCTGCCGCAGCCGAAAATCGTTGCGCACCATCAAGAAGGCGAGCGGCGCCAGGATGAGGACGAGGATGAGTCCGACCTGGAGGATCAGCTCCGCGCGATCGGCCCCTTCGCGCGCTGCTGCCGAGCGTTGGCGCAGCTCGACGCCCACCCGCTCGCGCATGTCGACGAGCGCGTCCTGAAGCGCTCGGCGCGTGTCGCCAGCTGCAACGCGAGCGCTCGAGTCGGCGACTGGAGCCATCGACGCGACTATCGCCGGCGCGCTCGAGGGAGCGCTCGAGGGAGCGCTCGAGGGAGCGCTCGAGGGAGCGCTCGCCAGCACGGTCCGCTCGCGCGCGCGGAGTGCGCGGAGATGTCCGTCGATGAGCGATTGCAGCGAGGCGAGGTCCGCCGGACGATCGATCCCCGACGGCGCGCCGAAGCTGAGCAACTCGCGCAAGCGAGCTTCGGCTGCGCGAACCGAGTCTTCGATCGCAGCGAGGGGATCGGCGCTCTCCGGTCGCGCGCCGGCGCCATCGACCGGAGTCGACTCGGCGTCGGCCACGGCACTGGCGATCGCGTCCAGCTGGGCCAGCACCGACTGTGCGTGCGAGACGGCGTCGGTCGTTCTGAGCAACTCCCGCGTATTCCGGTACGACACGACGGCGGTCGCGAGAAGAATCGCGACCGCTGCAGCGAAGGCCAGCGTGAGTTTGCGAGCGAACGACAGACGCATCGAGTGAGCGAAGGAAGAGGGCGGCAAAAATCGCCTATCCTAGAACGCTCAAGCCCGCTACACGTCACCAGTCTCGATCAGCCTTCCGCCGCACGTTGCCGGTCGGCGGGAAGTGCCGTCAACCTCGTGATTCACATCACGATGCGGCCATTCGGGAATCAGCGCGCGGGGCGCTCCGACGAACGTTCGTGGCGAACGCGTTCCGCCTCGCGCACCGCCCCCATGGAGCGCAGCGGTGAGATGTCGCCGATCACTCCCGTGCGAAGAGGTCCGATGTCGAGGTCCGCGGAGTTCGACTCGTCTCCGCTCACCACGTCGTCTGCACGCGGCGACGAGCGTCTGGCGCGCACCCGGTCGAACTCGAGTACGGTGACTTCGCCAGGGTAGCGAACCTCTTCGGTCGGCGTCTCCGAACGCAACGCCAGCGTCAGCTCGGCCTTCTCCGCGAAGACGCTGCGCACCGGGGTGACTCGGCTCGGCTCGCGGTGGCGTGCCTCGCGGCGCAACGCGACCACGAGCAGTGCGCCGGTGCGGAGAATCATCGCGAGGCCTGCGTAGGCCGCGACGTCGGCGACGTTCAGGGCGATTCCGTAACGCTCGAAGTCGACCTGAATGAAGTCGACGACGCCACGCGGGGAGGTGACCAGGCTGGCGAGATTTCCGAGGGCGCCGCCGACAATGAGTCCGAGCGCGCGAGGCGCCAACGGATCGATGCGCGCCAGGTCGCGCGTGACCGGGATCATGAAGACGATCGCGGCGAGCGTGAGCGCGAAGTTGAGCTGCCAGGTGTAGACGCCCGCCGACCAGCCGAATGCCCCCTTGTCGTTGTGTACGACGGCGAAGTGGAGCCAGGAGGCGAACCAGGTCGCCTCATTCGACAGAAGCGCCTTCGCCGCCGCCTTCGTCAACAGATCGCCAACCGTCACCAGGAGCGCGATGCGCGCGAGGGACGTGAGGTGTCGATTCTCGGTCACGAATCACGTCTCCGGGAGGGGGGCGGCGAGGTGATGAGGAGAGCGAGCGGTGCACGCCGACCTGCGGCGCCCCGGCCTGGGATAGTGCTCGCATCAGGCGACGTGCACACACTCCCTCCCTGCGGCGGTAGGGCAGGACATGTGCCAATCTTCATTGTCATCGCGTGGGAGAAATCACAGGAGCCGACACGCGTGGCGGTCGTGCGAACGTGGCGGTCGAACGACACGGCGTGGCGCGGGCGAACCGTTGAGCCACGCCGTGTGGCGCGCAAGAGGCAGGAGCTGCCTCCCCCGAACGATCGGCGCGCGCTACTTGAGCGAGTCGAGCTTTGCCTGGAGGCGCGGGTTGGGCGGCCCGTCCTTCATGAGCGCCTCGAGCGTCGCGCGTGCCGAGTCTTTCTGTCCGGCCGCGGCGAGCGCGTCGACGCGCAGTGTCCCTACGGAGAACACGAGGCGGCGGTTGTCCTTCGGGGGCTGGAACGCATCGAGCTTGGCGAGGGCCGCCGACGGATCGTGGCGGTCGCGGAGCGTCGACTCGATTTCCATCAGCATCACCGTCGTGTCGTTCGGGTAACGGCGCGCGATATCGGAGATGAGGGTCGCCGCCTCCTCACCGTTGCCGTTCTTGCGGTCGAGCATCGCCTGCTGGTATTGGCCAGCGAGCAGGAGGCGGTTCACGTCGGCCGGGTCGCCGGTGCGGATCCCGACGCCTCCCGCGTGCGAGTAGACGATTTCGCCCCCCTCTTCGGCCGTGTGATAGAGGACCGTGAGGCCGAAGAGCCCGACAGCGAGTGCGCCGAACTGCACGGCGCGCTGGGTGGTCCCCGACACGGCGAGTCCGATCAGTTCGAGGAGGGAAACGGCAAGGAAGATGTTCCGCGTCTGCTCTCCGCCTTCCTCATGCTCCTGCACCACCGGCCGTGCACCAGGGATGCGCTCGACGGGACCGTGGGCATCGGTCCCCGTCTTCACCGCGGCGACCGCGGCGAGTGTCCCCATGAGGATGAGGGCCGTCGCAGCCGGCCCGGTCCACTTGAGCTTTCCCGAGAAGGAGACCAGCCGAAAGAGCACGCCGACGATCAGCAAGCCGACGACGAAATGGACGACCTGCGGATGAAAGGCGCCAATGTTGGGCATGCGACCGGGAGTGAGGATGGAATGGCAGTGAGGTGCGGTGGGCGCTGCACGAGGTGCGCGGCCGGGACGATGCGTCGCGACGCGGCGGTTGGCAATCTGCGCCCGGATGATGAACACACCACGAACACACCACAAACGCGACCGGCCCCCCACCGAAGGCGAGGAGCCGGTCTCCGCGAAGGCGCTGGCCTTCGAACGGACGGGGAGGGATTCGAACCCTCGGTACGCTTTCACGCACACACACTTTCCAGGCGTGCACCTTAAACCACTCGGTCACCCGTCCTCGAACTGCGCATCGCACGAGCGGCGAGAGGTCGCGGCGCACGATGCGAGTTGTGCAAGCAACAACGCGCCGGGGAATGGCATCCCGGCGCGCTGCTGGACGGACAGGGTGGGATTCGAACCCACGGTACCGTTGCCGGCACACCGGTTTTCGAGACCGGCTCCTTCAACCACTCGGACACCTGTCCAAGACAGACACCAATCATACCGGGTGACAAAACGGGAGTCAACGCATTACCAACCGGGCGAGGCTACGACGCGCCGCCGCCGATCGGCGTCACGCAAGTCGTGCAGCGGGGCTCGTTACTCCTCGGGCGCGCTATTCCTCGGGTCGCAGCTGTGGCGCGGCGCGCCGCGACGCAAAGAAGGCGCGTAGCAGCTCGCCAGCGCGTTCGGCGGCAACGCCGGCGAGCACCTCGGGGCGATGGTTGAGCCGCGGGTGCCTGAGCACATCGCCCACCGAACCGACCATTCCCGCCTTCTCGTCCCACGCGCCGAAGACGACGCGGTCGACCCGCGCAAGGACGATCGCCCCCGCGCACATCGCGCATGGCTCCAGCGTGACAAACAGCGTGCAGCCGCCGAGCCGCGCGCGCCCGAGTACACGCGACGCCTCGCGCAGCGCCAGCACTTCGGCATGCGCCGTGGCATCGCCCAACTGTTCGGTGCGATTGGCCGCGCTGGCGACGATCACGCCGTCGTGCACGATCACCGCCCCGACCGGTACTTCGCCCTCGTCCGCGGCCTGGCGGGCGAGGGCGAGCGCCGATTCCATGAAGCGCAGGTCGTCGGCCGCGGGCACGCCGCTACTCGACCTTGGTGAACGTCAGCTCGCCGTCGGCGCCAACGTCGGCCCGAATGGTATCCCCGTCGCCAAAGCTCCCTTGCAGGATGCGCAGCGCCAGCGGGTTCTGGAGGAGGCGTTGCACGGCACGCTTGAGCGGGCGCGCCCCGAAGGCCGGGTCGTATCCCTCGTCGGCCAGCTTGGTCATCGCCGCGTCGGAGAGTTCGAGTGTGAGCTTGCGGTCGGCGAGAAGCGTGCGCAGGCGCGCCAGCTGCAATTCGACGATACGGGCGATCTGCTCGCGCCCCAGCGGGCGGAAGACGATGATGTCGTCCACGCGGTTGAGGAACTCCGGCTTGAAGTGCTGGCGCAGCGCCGCGGTCACCTGCGTTTCCACGAGCGCCCAGTCGGTCCCCGCGTGTTCCAGGATGTACGCAGAGCCGACATTCGACGTCATGATGATGACGACGTTGCGGAAGTCGACCGTACGCCCCTGCGAATCGGTGAGGCGACCGTCATCCAGGATCTGCAGGAGGATGTTGAACACATCGGGGTGCGCCTTCTCGATCTCGTCGAAGAGCACCACCTGGTACGGACGCCGCCGCACCGCCTCCGTCAGCTGCCCTCCTTCCTCGTAGCCCACATAGCCCGGTGGTGCGCCGATGAGGCGCGCGACGGCGTGTTTCTCCATGTACTCCGACATGTCGATGCGCACCATCGCGGTCTCGTCGTCGAACAGGAACTCCGCGAGCGCGCGAGCGGTCTCGGTCTTCCCGACGCCGGTGGGGCCGAGGAAGATGAACGAGCCGATCGGGCGATTGGGATCCTGCAGTCCGGCGCGCGAGCGGCGCACGGCGTTGGCCACCGCTTCGACGGCCTCACGCTGCCCAACGACGCGATTCGCCAGCTCGTCCTCGAGCTTCGACAGGCGCTCGCGCTCTCCCTCCATCATGCGCGTGACAGGGATCCCCGTCCAGCGAGAGACGACTTCGGCGATGTCGTCGGCGGTGACTTCCTCCTTGAGGAACTGGCGCCCCCCTTCGCTGCGCGACGCAAGGTTGGCTTCGACATCCTTGAGCTGCCGCTCCAGCTGCGGAATGGTCCCGTACTGGATCTCGGCGGCACGCCCTAAATCGCCGCTGCGCGTCGCCTGCTCGGCGGCCGTCTTCGCGGCGTCGATTTCCTCCTTGATCTTTCCCACATTGCCTAACGACTCCTTCTCGCGCTGCCACTGCGCCTTCATCCCGGCGGAGCGCTCGCGCTCCTCGGCGAGCTCGCGCTCGAGGGTGTGGCGGCGCTCGACGGCCGACGGGTCGGTCTCCTTCTGGAGTGCCTGCCGCTCGATCTCCAACTGCACAATGCGACGCTCCACCTCGTCGATCTCCTGCGGCATCGAGTCGATCTCGATGCGCAGGCGCGATGCCGCCTCGTCGACCAGGTCGATCGCCTTGTCGGGGAGGAAGCGGTCGCCGATGTAGCGATTGGAGAGGGTGGCGGCCGCGACGATCGCGCCGTCGGTGATGCGCACGCCGTGGTGCGCCTCGTAGCGCTCCTTGAGGCCGCGCAGGATCGCGATGGAACTCTCGACCGTCGGCTCGCCCACAAAGACCGGTTGGAAGCGCCGCTCGAGCGCGGGGTCCTTCTCCACGTGCTTGCGGTACTCGTCGAGCGTGGTGGCGCCCACGACGCGCAGCTCGCCGCGCGCGAGCATCGGCTTGAGCATGTTGCCCGCGTCCATCGACCCTTCGGCCTTCCCTGCCCCAACCAACGTGTGCATCTCGTCGATGAAGACGATGAAAAGCCCCTGGGAATCGGCGATTTCCTTGAGCACCGCCTTGAGACGCTCCTCGAACTCGCCGCGGAACTTGGCGCCGGCGATCAGGGCGCCAAGGTCGAGCGAGATCAGGCGCTTGTTCTTGAGCCCCTCGGGGACGTCGCCATTGACGATCCGCTGCGCGAGCCCCTCGGCGATCGCCGTCTTGCCGACGCCGGGCTCACCAATGAGGACCGGGTTGTTCTTGGTGCGGCGCGAGAGCACCTGCATAACGCGGCGGATCTCCTCGTCGCGCCCGATGACCGGATCGAGCTTCCCCTTGCGAGCCTGTTCGGTGAGGTCGCGGGTGAAGCGCTGGAGCGCCTGGTACTTCTCTTCGGGCGTCTGGTCGGTGACGCGATGCGTGCCGCGCACGGCCTGCAGCGCCGAAAGCACTTCCCTGCGATCGGCTCCAGCGGTCTGCAGCAGTCCCTTGCTCTCGGTCCCCTTGACGTCGGTAAGGGCGAGCAGGAGATGCTCAGTCGACACGAAGTCGTCGCCCAGTGCGCGCGCCTCTTCCTCGGCGCGATCGATGATCTGGTTCATCTCGCGCGAGAGCGACGGCTGCGCTCCGCTCTGCTTGGGGTAGCGCGCCATCTCGCGCTCCACCGACTCGCGAAGCGTCGGGAGGTTCACCCCGATCTTCTGCAGGACGGGAACGACGATTCCCTCCTCCTGCCCGAGGAGGGCGAGGAGCAGGTGCAAATCGTAGACGAGGGGGTTCCCCGCCTTGCGGGCGAGGGCAAGCGCCTCGTTCAGCGCCTCGGTGGATTTCACCGTGAGGCGATCGGGATTTATCATCGACGCGTGGGGTCGGTGTGAGCTTCTCTTGCGTCCAATCCAACTCGGTCACCCTTCGTGGGGCAACTGGGATGCCGAACGCGAGTGGCCTTATTGGCGCGACGTGCCCGGTGAAACTGCACCACCGTCAGCGTTCATGCCGACTTGGCGGCGCGCGCGGTGCTCGTGCGCTCGCGGTGATAGTGCGCGAGCCGTGCTAGTTCGCGCGGGAGATGCGCGTCAGACGAGAGGATGAAAAGACGAACGCCGCGGCCCCCGAAGGAAGCCGCGGCGTGCGCGGTGGTTTACTTCATCACGATCATCTTTCGAATGATCGCCTTTCCATCGACCTCGAGGCGGTACATGTAGACGCCGGAGGCGACTTCACGTCCGTTGTTCAGGTACTTGCCGTCCCAGTACGCCGTGTACTGGCCACACGTGAGTAACACTCCTGCCAGCGGTTGCCCGCCCGCGACGCTCGCCGATCCTCCCTGCAAAACGGGTGTGGCGACGAGTTGTGCGAGCACGTTGTAAATCTTCAGTGAGACGCGGTACTGCCGTCCCAGATCACTGCATGTCGGCGCCCCACCAATCGAAAACGGTATTGTCGTCTCCGGGTTGAAGGGGTTGGGATAGTTTTGCCCCAGACTCGACCCCGATACCGGATCAGTACTCGATTGTTGTGTCGCCTGGGCTGCTGCAGAGCGGGTTACCAACGCGAGGACAGCCAGCACCAGACCTCGTGCTGCCCATCGTAGCGTCATGTGCAATTCTCCGAGCTGACAAAGAAAGTGTGCGGGCGCTAACTCCTGATAGCTGTTTACGTTCCGACTCTTGGCGCGAACATAGGAATCCTTGACTACCCTGTCAAGCGACGCCACCCGGCACACCCTCGCCCAGTACCCTACCCTCTGACCGCCGTTCCGTGACGCGATGCCGGTCACAGTATTCGAGGAACGGGATCAAGTACTTGCGCGACGTGCCCAGGATCTCGCGTAGCTCCGCGGGTCCGTAGACCCGCCCCGGCTCCATGCTCCGGTGTAGCCGCTCGACCAAGTCCCGCACGCTTTCGGCCGAGTAGAATCGGTCTCCTTCAACCGGTACGACGAGCCGTTCCCGTTCGAGGATACGCAGGAGAGGCGTGGGATCGTTGCCCCCCCGCTCCCCACGCAATTCCGACACGGTCGGAGGCTCAGCGGCAGCACCGCGCAGCCGATCGAGCAACCACGAGCGCTCCCGCTGCACGGAGTCACTCATGACCGGCGTCCACCCTGACCGGCGGAGTCCGCCTCCACCTGTTTCGACCGCGTTGGCGCCCAAAAGGGTTTCCACGGAGCGCGCGAAAATCGACTCGGGGGCGCGCACGGCCGTGCGAACCGCCGAGCGCGGCGCCCATTCTTCGAGTGGATGCTCGGCGTGATACGTCGCCAGCGCTCCTAGGATACGATCGCCGACGGCCGAAAGCTGCGCGCGAGCGTACAGCGTATCACCATCGCGAACGATGCCGTCCAGCGAGGCAAGCGTTTCGTCGCAGCGTTCAGGTGAAAGGCCAAGCCGAACCGGGAGCGATGTCGCTGAGACGCCGTGCTCCCCCGCCTCGTCGAGGAGGAGCGTAAGTCGGCGCGCAGCGTCGAGCCCGGTCGGCCACGGACGTGGGCGCCGAACCGCCGGCGAAGGATCAGCGATGATTCCGCCGCCGATGGTCGTCGCGGGTGAGGCCAGGCGGAGCACGAAGCGGTCGCCCGCGCGCGACACGATCGGGGCGCTGAGCACGACACGCGCCCCGCGCGTCTCGCCCGGCGCAAGCATCCCCCCCGCGACGACGACGCGCGCGCCCACTTCGGAGGTTCCCAGGTGCAACCGCACCCATTCACGCGGCCGGATCGGGCGTGCGACGTCGCCGAGCAGCGTCACATCGGCCCGCAGTGCGCGCGACTGCACCCACGCGCCCTCCTGCACGAGCATCGCTCCGCGGGAAACGTCGGAGAGCTCGATACCGGCCAGCGCCACGGCGGCGCGCGTCCCGGGTTGGAGCGATCGCGACTGCGCACCATGGGATTGCACCCCGCGGGCGCGGGCAGCGCGATCGAGCGGAAAGAGGCGGAGCGGCGTGTCCACGTCGACCGTTCCGCTCCAGACGGTTCCGGTGACGACGGTCCCCGTTCCCTTGACGGTGAAGGCGCGGTCGATCGGCATGCGAAAGAGGTCGCGCGCCGAACGCTGCGGCAGGTCGAGCAACCGCTGGCGAAGCGTATCGCGCAACGCGTCGATCCCCGACCCGTCGAGCGCCGAGGTCTCGATGATCGGGACATCGCGCCACGGCGTACTGTCGAGAAGCGCGGCGATGTCCTCGCGCACCAGCGCGACCCACTCCTCGTCTGCTGCGTCGCGTTTGGTGACGGCCACCACGACGCTCCGCACGCCGAGGAGGGCGAGGATCGCCAGGTGCTCGCGCGTCTGCGGCATGACCCCCTCGTCGGCCGCAACGACGAGGAGGGCGAGGTCGATCCCCGTGGCACCGGCGAGCATGGTGCGCACGAAGGCGTCGTGCCCGGGGACGTCGACGACACCCACGGTGCCGAGCCCGTCGAGCGTGAGCGGCGCGAACCCGAGCTCGATCGTGATCCCCCGTCGCTTCTCCTCGGGGAGGCGATCGGTGTCGACGCCGGTAAGGGCGCGGACGAGCGCGGTCTTGCCGTGGTCGATGTGTCCGGCCGTCCCGATGATCATCCGATGCCCGCAGCAGCGCTTCCCACGCCGCGTTCCCATTGCTCGAAGGCGCGGAGCGGGCGTCCATCGTTGAGATGGTGCTCGAGGAACTCACGCAGGAGGCGCAGGTGCGCGCGCTGCATGGCGCGATCGTCGATCGCCGGCTCGTTGCCGACGATCCAGGCGCGAAGCGCGGCGCGTGCGTCGGGGGGGAGCGGTCGCCCGCGCGGGAGGTGCGCCGCGCACGACCGGCAGGCACACCCGCCGGCGACGTGCGCGAAGGTCGCCACCTCCTCGTCGCCGAGCGGCGATTCGCAGCTGCAACACCGGGTGAGGACCGGGGCGAACCCTAACGAGGCCACGAGTCGCCACACGGCGGCCAGCCCGACGTCGCGCGCCCGCACCGGCGGCGCCGCCGCGATGGCGTCGAGGGCGCCGCTGAGCGTGGCGAAGAGGTCGCCCGGTTCGTCGCCATCGGCAAAGCGCAGCGCGAGCTCGGCCACCGCCGAGGCAGCGGCGAATCGCTCGAGATCGCGTCCGAGCGCGTCGCGCGCGCTGGCGAGGTCGAAGGCATCGAGCTGCTGCAGGTCACGCCCCGGGCGCAACTGTATGTGCGCCACACCGCCGGCGAACAGGTCGAGCCCGAGCCCGAACCGGCGCGACGACGCCCGCGCCCCGCGCGCGACTACCGACTGAATGCCGGCGTCGCGCGTGGCGAGGCGGATGATGCGCGAACTCTCCAGGTAGTCGAACGCGTGGAGCACGACCGCGTCGGTGACGATGAGCGGCATGCCCGAAGTATAGCCGAAGTATGGAAGTCGTCTCGCAAATAGTCGCCGCCCGCGCCAGCGCGACTCTCGGGGCGAACGGCGACCAGAATCTGCGATACGTCCCGCAGCATACCCTACCGGCCAGTTCCGATCCGGGCGCCGACGAGCGCCACCCGCCCGGGAGCAGCGAATCTGGCGATCTCCTGATAGCGCGCGCCGAATGCATTCTCGACGCGCAGCGTCAACGCGGTCGCGCGCCATAAGCCGTCCCCCGTCCCCAGCTCGATCTCCGCACCAACGTCCGCGCGCGTATACGCGGGAAGGGTGAGCGCGACGACTGGAAAGCCAGCGAAGTCGCGATCATCCCGCTCGCTCACGCGAGTGACCGACAGATCGAGGGCGGTACGCGCGATGCGGCGAATGTTCGTTCCCGCCGACACCGTGAGCGGCGGACGGCGCAGGAGGCGCTGACCCTGCACGAAGGTGTCACCCGATCCCGATTGGAAGCCGGCGTCGTCGACGCGGGTGCGGAGCGCCGTCGCGCTCCCCCACAGCGCGACGCCCGGCACCGCCTGCGCGCGCGCGGTGACTTCGAGGCCGCGCGCCGAGGCGGCCGCCACGTTGAAGTAGTTCGGCGAAGTAGGCGAGAGGTACGTGTACTGCACGAGGTCGCGGAAGCGTTGGTCGAAGAACGTCGCCGCGAGCGCCACCCGCCCGTCGCCCCACTCCTGCGCGACGCCCGCCTCCCACGAGCGCGAGCGCTCGGGCGAGAGCGAGGAGTTTCCTACCGAGAAGGCGGTGTTGAAGGACTCGAGAAACGTCGGCGCCTTGAAGCCGGTGCCGAGCGCGCCGTGCACTCGTGCGCCCGTCCACAACCGCGCCGAGAGCGCAGCACGAGCGGTACGAAACACGCCGTACACGTCGTTGTCGTCGTAGCGCCCGCCAATCGAGTACGAAAGTCGCCCCGCATCACCCACCCACTGTGCGTACGCCGCGCGCGTGATACGCGAGGCGGCAAACCGGTTGAGCGACACATCGTAGTTGGACGAATCGGCGCTCCGCTGATACTCGGCGCCGTACTCCACGCCGAACGAAACCGTCTGCGCGTCGAGCGGGCGCGCGACGAGGCGGGCATCCAGTCCGCGACGACGCACCGCCCCTAACGAGCGATAGGAGTAGAAGCCGAGGGTGTCGGCTGGTCCATCCGACGGATCCGCCGTCCGCCCGTGCACCTCGAGCGCGCTGAGTGCGACGATCGCGTCGAGCTTCGGGCTAACGGGGCGCGACAGTTCGAGCGACGAGGAGAGTCGGCGCTCGCCTCGCTGTGCGTTGCGGTCGACCACATTCCCTGCCCCATCCGTGGGATACTCGAAGGTGCCATCGCTGTGACGCAAGGCGAGCACCGAGGAGATGCCGGCAACCGATGCGTTGCCGCGAAGCGACACGACGTCGTTGCGATAGGCGTTGTTGAAGGCGAGCATCCCATCGCTCCCATGGTGCGCGAGCCCAAGGGTGAATGCGCCGATGTCACCGCGCCCGCCTAAGCTGGCGTCGACTTCGCGCGTGCCATTTGTCCCGCCGCGGAGCGCGAGGCGCGCGTCGAGCGGAGCCGCCGCGCGCCGCGTGAAGAGCTGGATCACGCCGGTCACGGCGTCGCTCCCATAGAGCACGCTCGCGGGTCCGCGCACGATCTCGATGCGCTCGAGGTTGTCGGTGGTGATCGCGGCAAGGTCGATCGCGCCCCCCGGATCGTTCATCGGAACGCCGTCGACGAGGACGCGCACGTAGTCGCTCTCCCCCCCGCGCAGGAACAGCGAGCTCTGCGCCCCAAGCGATCCGGAGCGGGCGATGCTGACGCCGGGCACGGTGCGCAGGGCATCGACGAGATGCGTGATGCCGGCCGCGCGCAGGGCATCACCCTCGACGACGGTGACGCTGGCGGCGGTGGATGCGATCGGGCGCGCGACGCGGTCGGCGGTGACGACGACCGACGGGAGGCGCGTGGTATCGGCCTGCTGGGCGAGCAACGGCGCGAGCGGGGCGGCGAGCGCCACCGCGCCGGCGAGGAGCGAGCGAAGCGCGCGCGGCGGCGCGGGTGAGGCGAGCGTGAACATGAGCGGGATGTGTCGTTAGGGGATCGGCGCGTGACGCCGGCGAAGGGGGACCAGCGTCGGTGCACCGACGGCCGGATCGCGCGAAACGACGAGTGGCCACTCGTAGACGCGCTCGAGCGTCGCGCCGCGCATCACGTCGTCCGGGGGGCCGTCGGCGACCACCTGGCCGCGCGAGAGGAGCACCACCCGGTCGGCGAAACGCGCGACGAGATTCAACTGATGACTGACAACAAGGACGCAGCGGCCGGCATGGGCCAGCGCCGCGAGGAGTTCGAAGCAGGCCATCTCGTGCGCGATGTCGAGAAACGTGGTCGGTTCATCGAGCACGATGGCACTGGTGGTCTGGGCGAGGGCACGCGCGATACGCACGCGCTGCCATTCGCCGCCGGAGAGCGAATCGGTGCGACGGGTCGCCAGGGCGTCGGCGCCGGCGTCGCGCAACGCGCGCTCCACCGCGCTGCGGTCGGTGTCGGTCGGTGCGCCCCACGTGGGGCGCCACGGATGCCTGGCGAGGGCGACGTAGTCCTGCACGGCGAGCGGGAAGGTGGGCTCTTCGCGTTGCGTGACGACCGCCACGCGCTGGACGAGCGCCCGTCGCGAGAGCGTCGAGGTCGACGTCCCGTCGATCGTGACCGCGCCCCCGAGAAGTGGGAGCTGGCCGAGAAGCGCGCGCACGAGCGTACTCTTGCCGCTCCCGTTAGGCCCCACGACCGCCGTGAGCGTCCCGGGCGTCGCCTCGAATGAGACGCCGGCGAGCGCGTCGCGATCCGCCGCGGGATAGCGCACCCGCACCGCGTCGAAGGCAATCATCGCCCGGCCCGCAAGCGCCAGAGAAAGAACGGAACGCCGAGGAGCGCGGTCACCGCGCCTAACGGGAGCTCGGCGGGAGCGCGCACCGTGCGCGCCGCCAGGTCGGCGGCGACCACCAGTGCCCCGCCGGCGAGCGCCGAGAGCACCAGCGTCGGGCGGGCGCGCGCGCCCGCCAGCGAACGCGCGAGGTGCGGGACGATCAGCCCGACAAAGCCCACGAGCCCGGCCACCGCCACCGTGGCCGCGGCAAGGAGCGAGGCGAGGACGAAGAAGCGCCATCCGGTGCGCGCCGCGTCGACCCCGAGCGCATCAGCCGCGTCTCCGCCAAGCGCCAGCACGTCGAGCGCGCGCGCTCCGTGCACCAACAAAGCACCAACGACCAGCAGCGATGCGCCGAGGAGCATCACGTCGCGCCAACCAGCGGCAGCGACCGATCCCATCATCCACCAGAGCGCGTTGCGCGTGACGTCGGGCGACGCCGCCGCCATCACCACCATGATCGAGGCGTTGGCGAAGGCGCCGATGACCACGCCTGCCATGAGAAGCACACGCGTGTCCCCCGCCCCGCCCGTGCTCCGGGCGAGCGCCAGCACGCCGGCCACCGCGACCAACGCGCCGGCGAAGGCGGCGAGCGCGATGAGCGGCGGCGAGGACGCGCCAGCTGCAACGGCACTCACGGCGCCGACCGCCGCCCCGCCGGACACACCGAGGAGATATGGCTCGGCGAGCCCGTTCCGGAGCGTCCCCTGCAACACCGCGCCGCTCATCCCCAGCGCCGCTCCGACGAGGATCGCGAGGATCACCCGCGGAAGTCGAATCGAGACGACGATGAGCCGCGTCGTGTCGTCGTGCGCATGCCCGGCGAGCGCGCCGATTACGGCGCCCGGTGCGACGACGGTCGCGCCGAGCATCAGCGCGAGCATCGACAGCGCAAGCAGCGCGATCAGGATCGCGAGGGCCGGATGTCGGCGCATCAGCGGACCGTGATCCCCGGATGCAACAGCTCGGCGAGCGACTGCGCCGCTTCGCCCAGACGCATCGACGGGCGTCCGACGAGCGACGTGTCGTATGCCGCAATGCGCCCGTGCGAGAGGGCGAGGAGCTTCGTCCAGCGCGACTCGCCGGCGAGCCGCGCGGCGTCGACCGGTCCGGCGAGGATGACCTGTGGCGCGCGCTGCACGAGATCCTCGAACGAGACCTGCGGCGACGGCTCGGGACGATCGGCGTACACGTTGTGCCCGCCGGCGATGTCGACGAGTTCGGAGAGGAACGAGCCGCCGCCGATGGCCATGAGCGGGTTATCCCACACGTGAATGAACACGCGCGGGCGGTCGAGCGATGCGGTGGCGCGCTTCACGTGATCGAGCGAGCGCTGCACGCTATCGATGGCAAACGTGGCCACCGACTCGGTCCCGGTGAGCTGTCCGAGGGCGCGCACGCAACGCGCGAAGTCGGCGATCCGGTCGACGCGGAGCGCGACCACGCGCAAGCCCGCGGCGCGCAGCGCGTCGGCTGCGGCTCGGTTGTCGCCGCTGGCGTAGAGGAGCACGAGATCGGGGTGCGCGGCGAGCACACGCTCGACGCTCGGCCGGATCGCGTCCCCTACCTCGGGGACGGCGCGCGCCTCAACAGGCCACTGGTCCCAACGCGAGCGCCCGATCACGCGGTCGCCCACGCCTAACGCGAAGAGGATCTCGGTCGTGGTCGGGTTGAGCGAGACGATGCGCCTGGCCGGCTCGCCCGCAGCGATCGGCTGGCCGTAGTCATCGGTTGAAACGCTGGCATCGATCGCGACGGTCGCTCCGCTCGCGGAGTCGGCACTGTCGCGCGGTGCATCCTTCGGCGCGCAGGCGCCGAGCGCACCGCCCGCGAGAAGCGCGATGACGACGGAGTACTGACGACGACGCAAGAAAAACGCGGACATCCGCACCGGAGTTGGTGGGGAATGCCCGCGAACGCACGTGCGTCGGGAGCGACGGCACGGAAGCCCACGAGCCCTCCCCCGAGGACTCGACACTGTGGTACGGACGGTGGTCGTCTCCTGGCTCCGGGCCGTCCCTCCGCCTTCCCGACCGAAGTCAGTGGCAAACTGGAGGGGCGTTGTGGGTGCCCGTTACAGTGGCGGGGCCGCACCGGCTTGAGACCGGTTTCCGTTTCCGCCGTCCGCAAATCGATTGTAGGGCAATGCTACCGGGCGGGGGGCTCCTGCGCAAGCGCGGCGACGAGCGCCGCCTTGAGTCGCGAACGATACGCCGCGAGTTCTGCGCGCGCGGCGGCATCATCGCGCGGCGAAGCCGGCGCGTGCGTCGCATCGTCGTCGCGGAGCGCACGCGCGTCGTCGGTGGCTACCAGAGCCGGTGACTCGCGTGCGAGGAGCGCATCGACGGCGGCGATCTGTTGTGCCAGACGCGTCACTACACGACGCTCGGCCGAATCGTCACCGGCAGGGCGACGATCGATCGAGACGCCAGCGACTGAGGCAACGACGGCGTCTCCTTTCGAGCCGATCGAGGCGGGCGCTGGCAAATCACTCGCAGCAGGTGGTGCTGATCGCGTATCGCCGTTCAGCTCCGCGCCGTTCCACATGTCACCATTCGCCCTCGCACCATTCGCCCTCGCATCAGCCCCGGTCGCGGGCGCCAGCGCCGGCTTGCGGCGCGCCAGCAGGGCGATCCCGGCGACCGTGATCACCGTCAGCAGCAATGGGAGGAGCCAGGACGGCACCTTTCCGCCGCTCGCGCCGCCCTTCCCGGCGGTGATGGTCACGACGGCGTTGTCGTTGGGTGACGCACCGAGGAATCGAACGAATGTCTTCCCGTCGACCGTCACCGGTCCCTTGTTGTCGAGCCCGGGCGCCGACGCCGATGCTCCATGCTCCTCGAGCAGGACTTCCAACACCGAGATCGAATGCTCGAGCGGAATGGCCAGCGGAAACGCCGCCGCTTTCACCTCGTAGGTGAGGACGAGCTGGCGAAGCCCCGGCGAGAGCGGGGCGAACAACTCGGCGCGCCCGTTGCGCACCTCCACCGCCTTGTCGCTGATCTCCCCCTGCGAGGCGTGGACGTTTTCCACCCCGTCGGGGAGGAGGAGCGCATACGTGGGGCGATTCTCCGGTCCGGGGACGCGTGTCAGGATCGTGTCGTTCTCGATCTCCAGCACGTCGATCACGCTCCGCACACCGGCCGCGTTAGGCGAGGAGACGACCACGTGGCGCCCTTGCAGCTGCGTACGCACGTCACGCGACGTGGTGTCGTACACGATGATCTCGGCCGGTCCGGACGATTGCCCCCCCTGCATGGGCTGCGAGAAGTAGGCAATCCCGCCGTAGCGCGCCGACACGAGATACATCGACTGCGAGTCGGGCGCCTCGACGCGGAAAGTGAATGCGCCCTTCGCGTCGGTCTGCACCGAGTCCACGGCACCAGCGTCGCGCGAGTTCACCCGATGCAGCACGACGAGTTCGCGCGGTACCGCGCGCGTCCCGCCGATCGTCTCGCGGGTTACGCTCCCTCGCACAGTGAGTGGCGATTGGGCGCGCGCGACCGGTGCGTAAACGAGCGACGCGAGCGAGACACCAACGACGGCGCGCCTCACACGGGAGGCGATCGACGCGCTCGCCGTTCTCCCCATCACCGCTCCGCGCGCGCTCACTCGCCGAACCGAATCATCAGAGGCTGAACTTCCCGAAGTCTTCGGGGCGAAGCCCGGAGAGATACTGCTTGAGCTGCTCGGCGGTCATGTCCTCGGTGCTCTGCACCGGCGCGGCCTCGGGCACGACTGGCGAGTCGTCGTCATCATCGTCCTGTGACGCCTCGCCCGGGAGCGCGAGGAGCGCATCCTCGACGAAGATCGGAGCCGGCGCACGGAGCGCGATCGCAATGCTGTCCGACGGACGGGCATCGATGCGATAGCTCTCGGCGTCGCGCGCGATATGCATCTCCGCGTAGTACGTCCCCTTGCGCACCTTGGTGATCTGCACGCGCTGCAGTGCGCCCCCAAGCCCGAGGATCAGCGACTTGCAGAGATCGTGCGTGAGCGGACGCTCCTTCTTCACGTGATTCATCTCGAGCAGGATCGACTCGGCCTCGGCCTGCCCGATCCAGATCGGGAGAACGCGATCGCCACCCGCCTCGCGCAGGATCACGACGTACGTGTTGGTGCTGCCGTCCAACCCCAGGCGGGCAACGTTCACTTCGACCATCGTGCTCATTGGCCCTCCTCGAAAACTGCGCTCGTTCGAGTGGCTCGCGTACGCGGGCCTTAGCGAACGGCTCGCTTGAGCGCGGCGACCTTGTCGAGCCGCTCCCAGCTGAAGGTGGTCGCCGCGTTCGCACCGCGTCCGATCTTTTCCGGCGTGCGCCCGAAGTGACCGTAGGCAGACGTTGGAGAGTAGATCGGCTTGCGCAAGCTGAGCGAGTGGATGATGTCGCGCGGCGTGAGCTTGAATACCTCGCGAACCGCAGCAGTGATCCGCGCATCGCCGTGCGTGCTCGTCCCGAAGGTATCGACCATGATCGACACAGGCTCGGCGACCCCGATCGCGTAGGCGAGCTGCACCTCGCAGCGCTTCGCCAGCTTCGCGGCGACGATGTTCTTCGCGACCCAGCGCGCCGCGTACGCTCCGGAGCGATCGACCTTCGAGGGATCCTTGCCACTGAAGGCACCGCCGCCGTGCCGCCCCATCCCGCCGTACGTATCGACGATGATCTTGCGTCCGGTGAGTCCGGCGTCACCGTGCGGGCCACCGATCACGAAACGCCCAGTCGGGTTGATGAACTTGCGCATGCGGCGCGCGCGCAGCTCGACCGGGATCACCGCCTCGATGATTTCCTTGGTGACACCGGCGTGGATCTTCGCGTTGGAAACCGAATCGGCGTGCTGCGTCGAGATCACGACCGTCTCGACCTCGACCGGTTGGTTTCCCTCGTAGAGCACCGTCACCTGCGACTTGCCGTCGGGGCGCAGCCACGGGAGCGTTCCATCGCGACGTCGCTCGGCGAGCGCGTAGGTGAGGCGATGCGCGAGGGTGATCGGGAGGGGCATGAGCTCCTCCGTCTCGTCGCAGGCGAAGCCGAACATCATCCCCTGATCGCCAGCGCCGCCGGTGTCGACGCCCTGCGCGATGTCGCGCGACTGGCGCCCGATCGCGTTGAGCACACCGCACGAGTCGGCGTCGAAGCCGATGCCGGCCTCGGTGTAGCCGATGCGCTTGATCGTCTGCCGCACCACCTCGCGGAGGTCGACCCAGGCCGACGTAGTGATCTCGCCAAAGATCGTCGCGAGTCCCGTGGTCACCATCGTCTCGCACGCGACGCGCGATTGCGGGTCCTCACGGAGCATCTCGTCGAGCACCGCGTCGGAGATGGCATCGGCCACCTTGTCGGGGTGACCTTCGGTGACGGACTCGGAGGTAAAGAGGTGACGTTCGGCCACGGATAGACTCGGTGGTTCGGCGGGAGGACGCAACGTCACCGAGCGGCGACGACGGCGTAACGGAGATGGGCAACGGGGACGCACAACGATAACGACCCGAATTGGAGCGCGGCAACAGATGTGGGCGTTCACATCTGCAAGCGATAACGGGTCCGACTCAGCGTAGCCTACACACCGGGGCCGTCTCGTACGTGCATCACGCAAGCGTCAGCGCGCATGCGATCACGTTCCGGCGCCGGACGATGCATTGCATCGCTCGGCGATCCGCTACGCGACGCTGTCGCGCAGGAAGGCGGCGTCGCCAAAGGCGGCGAGGAGGCGCACCTTGAGTTGCCGTTCCGCCTCGGGGGCGGTGCGCGCCTGCATTGCAGCGACGGCGGCCTCGGTCGCGAAGCCGAGGTTCAATCCGCGCACGAGACGCTTCACCAGCGGTACCGCGCGCGGATTGACGCTCAGGGAGCGCACGCCGAGTCCGATCAGCGCGAAGGCCATGAGCGGATGCGACGCCATCTCGCCGCAGACCGAGACATCGAGCCCCTGCGTCGACCCCACGTCCACAGTCCGCTTGATCAGGCGGAGCACCGACGGGTGCAACGGGGTGAAGCGACCGGCGAGGTTGGCGTTGCCGCGATCGACCGCGAGCGTGTACTGCACCAGGTCGTTGGTGCCGATGGAGAAGAAGGCGACATCGTCGACGAAGGCGTCGGCGCCGACGACGGCGGCCGGTGTCTCGATCATGATCCCGAGCGGGACGTCGCGCTTGAACGCGACACCACGGCGTTCGAGCTCGTTGGCCGCCTCGGCGAGGAGCTTTCGTGCGGAGAGCACCTCGTCGAGCGTGACGACCAGCGGGAGCATGATGCGCACGTCGCCGTGCAGCGCGGCACGGAGGAGGGCGCGTAGCTGCACCTTGAAGATTTCGGGCTCGTCGAGGCACATGCGGATTGCGCGCCAGCCGAGGAAGGGATTCGACTCGGTGGGAAATCCGCCGACGGGGAGCTTGTCTCCCCCGACATCGAAGGTGCGAATCACGACCGGACGCGTGCCGAAGGCGGTGACTACCCGCTTGTAGGCACGATACTGCTCGTCCTCGTCGGGCATGGCGGCGCGCCCGACGACGAGGAACTCGGTGCGCATGAGCCCCACCCCTTCCGCCCCGCTGTGCGCCGCCTGCTCGGCCTCGTCAGGCAGGTCGACGTTGGCGCGGATGGTGATACGCACGCCGTCGGTAGTGATCGCGTCCTGGTCGGCGGCACGGATCAGTTCCTGCTCGGTGGCCGCCTCGGCGACCGCGCGATTGCGGAAGGTGTCGATCTCGGCGGCCGTGGGATTCACCACGAGGATCCCGCTCGAGCCATCGAGCACGACGTACTCGTCGCCGCGCAGGCGCCCGACCGCATCGCGCAACCCGACGACCGCCGGGAGGCCTAACGAGCGGGCGAGGATCGCGACGTGCGAGGTGCGCGTCCCGAGGTCGGTGGCAATCCCGGCGATCGCGTCGCGGTCCAGCTGCACCGTCAGCGACGGCGTGAGATCGTGCGTGACGAGGATCGCGTTCGCCCCCTTGGGAACGTCGACCGGATCGTGGTCGGGGAGCCCGAGGAGGACCGAGAGCACGCGAATGTGCACGTCGACCAGGTCGCCCACGCGCTCGCGCATCATCGGGACGGCGGAACGCGCGAAGGTCTGCCGCCACTCCAGCAGCACGAGGTCGAACGCCTTCTCGGCGCCGAGGTTCTGGCGGATGTACGACTCGACGCGCTTTCCGAGCTCCTCGTCGTCGAGGATCGAGACCTGCACCTCGAAGATCGCCGCTTCCTCGGGACCGGCGTGTCGCTCGGCGCGATCGCGCACGGCGCGGAGGCGCTCCTTCGCGCGAGACAGCGCTTCGCGGAGCCGCTCAATTTCGCGATCGACTTCCTCGTCGGCGATGATGCGATGCGCGACATCGGGCACCTCCCAGCGCAGCAGGTGCACCGGCCCGAGCACGATGCCGGGCGACGCCGAGATCCCGACGATGGCGCGATCCATCGCGGTCAGGTTTCTCCGAACTTGCCGGCGATGAGGCGCGACAACGCCTCGACCGCCTCACCGGCGTCCGGTCCGTCCGCGCGCAATTGCACCTGCGACCCGTACTCGGCTGCGAGCATCATCACCCCCATGATGCTCTTGCCGTTCACCTCGAGGTCCTCGCGCGAGAGCGTGATGTGGCTCTTGTACTTCCCCGCCGTCTTCACGATCTCGGCGGCAGGGCGTGCGTGGATCCCGTTCTTGTTGACGATCTCGACGGAGCGTTCGACCATCAGCGGAGTACCGAGTAGAGGGCAAGAAGCGCGAGCATGCCTAACGACCATTTCCAGGCCTCCACGCGCCCATGAAACCGCGTGAGGAGGACCCCACCGACAGCGACCGCCGCCAGGACCTCGAACTGCACCGTGCGGCCGGTGCCAACGAGCCGTTGCACGACCAGGGGAAGCGCTACGCCGGCCACCAGCGTCCCCGCCCGCGCCAGCCACACCGGACCGTGTCGCAGCACGGGATTCCCCAGCGCGTGGGCGACCTTGAGGCCGTCCTGCCAGCCGACGTTGATCCCCCAGATGCGCAGCGCCAGATGGCCGGCGTTGTACGATATCAGGAACGTGAGCACCGTGCCCAGCGGGCCGGCGCCAAGCGCGAACACCAGCAACGCGGAAAGCGCACAGAGCGGGAGCCAGGCGGCCCAGACGAGCCGATCACCCACGCTCCCCAGCGGCCCGCACATCGCCGTCCGGAACCGCTCGATCTTGGCCGGCTCCACCCCTTCGAGTTCGGCGCGCGCCAGTGCCCCGACCGCGACCGAGGCGAGATACGGGTGCGCGTTGAAGTACTGGCTCTGCCGCGCGAGCGCCGCGCGATACGCCTCCCCGCCCACCCCACCGGGCAACTGCCGCAGCGCGGGCTCGACACAGAACCCCACGCCATTCCCAACGAGCGTCTCGTAATTCCACGCCCCCTGGATCGCGAGCATGCGCATCAGAATCGCGACGCGCGTACGCAGCGGAAGTATAGCCTCGGGCGGCGTCATCCGAGCACCACCAGGAGCACTGCACCGATCGCCAATCCCGCGACCATGTACCAACGCGTCCCGGAAATCGCGTGGAAGACCTTGTGCGTGGCGCCGGCCGCGACGATCCCCGCCAGCGCCATGAGGACGCCTCGCGTGAAGAGCTCGGGGGTGGACCAGCGCGCGAGTGCGAGCTGCATCAACGGGACAAAGATCGTGAGCCCCACCGCGGTCATCAGCGCGCCGCGCGCGAGGTCGGCGGTCATACCGTACAGCTGCAATCCGATCACCGTCGTTCGCGATCCGCGCGCAACGGCCTCATGCCGACGGCGCGCCCAGACCGCGTTCAGCCGGCGCAGTTGGACCATCGACCATCCGCCTACCCACGCCCACGAAAGCGCGGCGATCACGGCGAGGAGGAGAGCGCCTGCCCCCTTCACGCCGGGAAGCGCGACGAGCGCCCCTCCCACGACCGACGAGGACCCCCACTCCGGGTAACGCGAGGCGCCTACCGGGAGCGTCTCGAGGGCGAAGCACTCGAGCGTTGCACCGAGGATCAGACCACGCTCCGGCGCTCCCATGAGCGCACCCGTGAGTGTCGCGGCGACCAGGGGACGCGACAGCATCGCTTGCGGAAAGCTCACGACATCGAGCCCGAGTATCCCGCCGAGGAGGGAGAGCGCCCCCGTCTCCACAAGGTTCATCGGTTCCCCTCGCCCGAGAGCACTTCGTCGAGCGGGAGCGGGCGCGCCGCCGGAACGTCCTGCGCGCTCACCGCCACGCCACTCTCGGCGAGGGCGCGCAGTGACGCCTCCTCGGACGGCGTGAGGAAGACGTATCGCAGTCGCTGCACGCGACCGGGCTTGTGATGGATCCCACCGAGGTTCACCGCCTGGATCGTCCCCGTCCCCTGGACGAGGCGCGCCATCGTCTCGATGTCGCCGGTGAGCACGAGCCCCGGGCGCGCGTCGGCCTGGTACGCCGCGAGATGGCTCGACGCCGAGTCGACCGACTCGAAGTACACCTCCATCTCCGGCGGCACACCCATGCGATAGAGCTCCTGCTCCCAATCACTGGAGGCCACTTCCTCGTCGACCAGCACGATGAACTGCAAGTCGAGTGGTTGTCCCCATCCGACGACGACTTGCCCGTGAATGAGCCGGTCATCGATGCGGTACATCTCAATCGCCACGGGATCCTCCCCCGCGAGCGGGACTCGCCCCCGCGACGCCGAGCGAGGCGCGCCCCTTCTCCACCGCGCCGCCCGCCGCCGCCGCGGCGTCGTCGCTCTCGGAGAAGGTGAAGTCGAGAAGCGTGGCGAGGTTCACCCCCGTCACCACGACCAGCTCCGGACGCTCGCGTTGCAGCCGGCGGGCAGCCATCGTGCAGCTCCCCGCCGGAAGGTCGGTAAAGATCACGCCGGCGCCATGCGCATCGACCGCCTCGCGCAACATGCGCTCGACGTCCTGCGCGCTCAGCGCGCGGTTGGACAACCCGACGAAGACGTCGTCGCGTCCGGTGATCTGCGTGACGGCGCTGAGGAGACCGGTCGCCAGGTCGCCGTGCCCCGCCACGATGGCGCGTGCGCTACTCATCGTCCTGGATGAGATACTGCCGAACTTCGGCGGACTTCTGCTGCATGTGACTCATCAAGCGCTGGTTGAACGCTTCGGCCGGGTTCTTCCCCGCATAACGCAACAGGTGGTTCATGGCGATCACCTCCGCGATGACGGTGATGTTCTTTCCCGGATTGAGGTAGACCGTGATGATCGGGAGTTCGACGCCGAGGATCGTCGTGACCTCTCCCTCGAGTCCCGTGCGCTCGACGACCGCGTCCTCCGTCCACTCCATCAGCCGCACGACGACCTCGATGCGCTTCTGCTGTCGCACCGACCGAATCCCGAAGACCGCAGGAACGTCGATGAGCCCCACGCCGCGGATCTCCATGAAGTGCCGCTGCAGGTCGTGCCCGCTCCCGATCAGCACCTCATTGCCACGTCGCCGCGCCACCACCACGTCGTCGGCAACCAGTCGATGCCCCCGCTCCACGAGGTCGAGGACGCACTCCGACTTCCCGATCCCGCTCGCCCCGGTGAACAGTACTCCCACGCCATACACGTCGGCCAGCGATCCGTGGAGCGTCGCGGTTGGCGCGAACATGTCCTCGACCAGCGGCTTGGCGCGCCGGTAAAACTCGTTGGTCTTGAGCGCCGAGCGGAATACCGGCACACCCGCCTTCATCGCAACGTCGAGCATCGGCGTCACGAGCTCCAGTCCCTTCGTCACGAAGACGCAGGGAATCGGAAACGAGAAGAAGAGCTCCAACTGCCGAGAGCGATCGTCGGGAGCGAGCGACGCGAGATACGTCATCTCGGTCTCGCCGAAGACCTGCGGGCGCTCGTGCATGAAGCGCGCGACGAAGCCGGCGATGGCGAGTCCCGGACTCGAGAGGTCGGGATTGGGAACTTCGCGCTCCCGACCGATCGCCCCCCCGAGCTGTTCCAGTTGCAACGGTTCCTGGAGGCGCTCGAACAGGCGCCCGACGCGGACGGAGCGGTTCACGCGCGCGCCAGTCGCGCTGACTTCTGCTTGGGCGCGCGTCGCACGCTCGCCACCTGCGATTCGAGATGCGCGAGCGCGATCTTGAGCGCCGGACCGTAATAGCGCGAACTCCCCGCCGCGATCAGGTCGCGTTGGCCGGCGGAATTGAGACAGATCTCGACACGCCGTGTTGGACCGTCCTGGTGAAAGCGCACGGTCGCGGTGACGGCGCGTTCGAAGCGCTTGGCGAGGCGGCGGAGACCGCGCATTGCCCGTTCCTGCATGCGGTCGGAGATGACCGCGTGATGTGCGTGAAAGACGACCTCCACGCTCCTATCCTCCTGTCGGCTGTAACACGCGAACGAGATGCTGCTCGGTTTCGAGCGCCGAGCGCTCCCACGTGAACTGCTCTGCGAAACGTCGCCCCGCCACACCGAGTGCCTGAACGAGCGACGGAGTGGTCACGAGGCGCGTCATGGCTGCGGCGAGTGCAGCAACGTCGCCGTGCGGGACGAGATATCCGGTCTGCCCGTCCCGCACCGACTCCCTGATCCCGGGTGAGTTCGAGGCGATCACCGGGGTGCCGCACGCGGCGGCTTCGAGATTCGTGATACCCCACCCTTCCTTTGGCGACGTGAAGGTGAGCGCCCACGCGCGCCGCATGAGATCGACCTTCTCCTCCTCGCTGATGCGCCCAAGAAACCGCACACGCCCGCCAAGGTCAAGCGAGTGCGCGAGACGTTCGAGCCCTTCGCGCG
Organism: Gemmatimonadaceae bacterium; assembly: GCA_044225935.1. Taxonomy (GTDB): domain Bacteria; phylum Gemmatimonadota; class Gemmatimonadetes; order Gemmatimonadales; family Gemmatimonadaceae; genus SCN-70-22. The sequence continues at coordinate 214,474 of JBGAHX010000001.1, read as the reverse complement.
CGTCGCCAGCCCCGGCAATGTCCAGGCGCGCATCGGGAGCCGTGAGTTGGGCGAAGGCGCGGATGATCAGGTCAACGCGCTTGTACTTCCGGAGCCGACCGACATACGCGAACAGCGGGACGTCGGCGCGCACGCCGGCCTGCGGCGTGTAGTTCACGGTGTCGATGCCGCAGTAGATGACCGTGATGCGCTCGCGCGCAATCCCGCGTTGGACCAGGTCGTCGGCGGTACTCTCGCTGATCACCTCGAACGGGACGTCGCGGTAGACGTACGGGATGGGGCGTTCGGCAAGCCAGACCATCGCCGCCAGCGGGGCGGACACTTCCTGGAACGCCGTCCCACCGAACAGGTGCGGGATGACGCCCACCACGGGCGTGGCTCCCCAACGCGGCGTATGCAGGGGGACCTTGTTGATGTCCTCGACGATCGCATCGAAGCGCGTCCCGGCGAATCGTTCGCGAAACGCGCGCTTGGCCAGGAAGGGGAAGGTGTAGCGCGTCCCGACGCGCACCACGCGCATCTCGTCGAGGGTGACTTCGGGCGTCGCTCCCTCCCACCCGCTGCACAGGAGCGTGATGTCGTGCCCGCGCGCCGCCAGGCGCCCAAAGATCTCGTGCAGGTGGATCTCGGCGCCCCCCGCCTGCGGATTCTCGCGATCCTGCCAGTTCACGAGCAGGAGGCGCAACTAGATCCTCCCGAGCTTTCGCGCGAGCGCGTCGAGGACGCCGTTCACGAATCGCGCGCTCTCCTCGCTCCCGAATCGCTCGGCGAGGAGGACGGCTTCCTGGATCGCCACGCGCGGCGGCGTCGGCTCACGCAGGTCGCTCCCGTTCCACATCAACTCGGCCGCACCCAGTCGCAGCACCGCACGCTCGATCGCACCGACGCGCTCCATTCGCCAGTTGGTGGTGAGTTCGGCGAGCGTCCCGTCGATCGACGCGCCGTGCAATTCGATCATCCGGATGATGGGCGTGGCAAAGGCGCGCTCCTCGGCGCCGAGCGCGAGGTCGTCCCACAAGCGCTGCGTCGCCCCGGCGATGTTCCCCTGGTGCGCGACATCCCACGCATAGACGGCCTGCATCGCGCGCGCACGAGCGCGCCGACGCAGGCGCTGTTCAACCCTCGTCAGCGGCATCCAGTCGCCCGAACAGGTCGGCCATTTCGAGTGCAGCGAGCGCCGCGTCCCACCCCTTGTTGCCGTGTGCGCCACCGGCGCGCGCCTCGGCCTGCTCCATCGTGTCGCAGGTGAGGACGCCGAAGGCGATCGGATAGTCGAGATCCGCACTCGCCTGCGCGAGCGCACGCGAGCATTCGCCGGCCACGTAATCGAAGTGAGGCGTGTCGCCGCGAATCACCGCGCCTAACGCGACGAGCGCGTCGTAGCGATCGCTCCCGAGTGCGCGGCGCGCGGCGAAGGGAATCTCCCAGGCGCCGGGGACCCAGAGCGTGTCGATATCGTCGAAAGAGACGCCATGCCGCGTGAGCGCATCGAGCGCCCCTTCGAGGAGCTTCTGCGTGATGGTCTCGTTGAAGCGGGCGACGACGACGGCGATCCGTCGCCCGGTCCCTTCCGCCGAGCCGTGATATTCTGGCATCAGGTATTGAGCAGGTGGCCCATCTTGGTGCGCTTGGTCTCCAGGTACGACGCATTCTCCTCGTTCGTCGGTGCGGCGATGCGCACGCGGTCGACGATCTCGAGCCCGTACCCCTTGAGTCCGACCAGCTTGGTGGGATTGTTCGTGAGGATGCGGATCGACTTGAGCCCGAGGTCGAGGAGGATCTGCGCGCCGACGCCGTAGTTGCGCAGGTCCGACTTGAAGCCGAGCTTCTCGTTCGCCTCCACGGTGTCGTGCCCCTGATCCTGCAGCTCGTAGGCGCGGAGCTTGTTCACCAGCCCGATCCCGCGCCCTTCCTGGTCGAGGTAGACGATCACCCCCTTCCCTTCCTCGGCGATCATTTCCATCGCCTTGTGCAGCTGCCAGCCGCAGTCGCAGCGCCGCGAGTGGAAGACGTCGCCGGTGAGGCACTTGGAGTGCATGCGCACGAGGACGTTCTCGCCATTGCCTACATCGCCGTAGACGAGCGCCACGTGCTCACGTTCGTCGACGTCGTTGCGATAGCCGACGATGCGCCATCCGTCGCCACCGATGTCATTGGGGAGGCGCGCCTCGGCGGCGCGGTGCACGAGGCGCTCGTTGGTCAAACGATGCGCAACCAGATCGGCGACGGTGATGAAGGTGAGTCCGTGCGTCTCGGCAAAGACCGAGAGCTCGTCGCGCTTCATCGTGCGTCCGTCCTCGTTCAGCACCTCGCAGATCACTCCCGCGGGTTGAACGCCGGCCAGCCGGCAGAGATCGATCGCCGCCTCGGTGTGTCCCACCCGCTGCAGCACGCCGCCGTGGCGTCCGCGAAGCGGGTGCACGTGTCCGGGCGTGCGCACGTCGGCAGGCCCCTTGCTCGGGTCGGCGGCGACGCGAATCGTCGTTGCCCGGTCGGAGGCGGAGATCCCGGTCGTCACCCCATACGAGGGGGCCGCGTCGATCGTGACGGTGAAGGCCGTCCGCATCGACTCGGTGTTCTCGCGCACCTGCATCGGGAGACCCAGCTGCGCCACCCGCTCGGGGGTGAGCGACAGGCAGATCATCCCCTTCGCCTTGAGCATGAAGTTGACCATCTCCGGCGTGACCAGCTCGGCCGCGCAGACCAGGTCTCCCTCGTTCTCACGATCTTCATCGTCCGCGACGAGGACGAATTTCCCGGCGCGGATGTCCTCGATGGCCTGCTCTACAGTGCCGAAAGTCATGGCGGAAACGTAATCCGTTGAGGAGCTTGCACACAGCGACCCACCCCGCATCCCGCGTTGCCGCCCACCCCGCCGCTCCGGCTCGCGGCCAGCGATTTTCGTCGGAGCTCAGGGCGAAGGCGCAACGCGATAAGGGGCCACGAGTGACCGGACGTACTTCCCGATCACATCCCCCTCGAGATGGACGCGGTCACCGGCACCAAGGTCTCCCAGGGTCGTGTGACGCAGCGTGAACTCGATGAGCGACACCTGAAGAATGCTCGGAGCCGGGATTGCGTTCACCGTCAGGCTCACGCCGTCGACGCAGATCGACCCGTGCGGGACAAGCAGCTCGGCGATCTCACGGGGAACCGAGATGTCGATGAGGAGGGCGTCGTCGCGCCGGGCGGTGGCGACGACCTCGCCCACGGCGTCGACATGCCCCTGCACCAGGTGCCCACCAAGCCGGTCTCCGAGCCGCATCGCTCGCTCGAGATTGAGCCGCCGGCCGACATTCCACGAGGCGACGGTCGTTCGATCGAGGGTGGTAACGACAGCCGCGACCGAGAACCACCCTTCGCCCGCTTCCCGCACCGTCAGGCACGCGCCCTGGCAGGCGATGCTCTCGCCCAGGGAGAGATCGTCGTAGCGGCAGGCAATGCGGAACTCGCGCCCCACCTCGCCCTCCTTCACCGCGGTGATGGTTCCGACATCGTCAATGAGCCCGGTGAACATCAGCCTATCCCCGTTCCGGCATCGTCAGTTAGTGCGTAAGACGACATGATGTCGTCTCCAAAGGTCCGGCGCGCCACCACGCGCAGGCGACGCGCCTCCCCGGATAGCTGTGGCGGGAGCCCCGCGAAGGCCGGGAGCGCCCCTTCGCCGAGAAAGACCGGCGCCGAGAAGACGACGAGGCGGTCGACCAATCTGTCGCGCAGGAGCGCGCTGGCGAGCTTCGCTCCCCCCTCGACGAGGAGCGATCGAATCCCGCGGTCGCGCAACGCACGCATCCCCTCGGCGAGCGTCGACGCCGCGACGAGCTCGACGCCCATCTCGTGCAGCGTGGCTTCATACGCCGGATCGGGTTGATCGGCGAGGACGAGTACCGGCGTCTCGCGCGCGGTCGCTGCCAGGACGCTGGTGACCGGCAATCGCCCGGCGCGGGAGAAGACCACGCGGCGCGGCGCAACGCGTGGCGCCTTGGCGTCGCGCACCGTGAGCGCCGGATCGTCGGCCAGCACCGTTCCCATCCCGACGGCAACGGCATCGCTCTGCGCACGCAACCGGTGCACTTCGGCGCGCGACTCAGCGCCGGTGAGCCACCCGGTTTTTCGCGTGTAGTCCGCGAGGGCGGCGTCGATCGAGATGGCCAGCTTGAGCGTCACCCAGGGGCGTGTGGCGTGCTGCGCGAAGATGAAATCGGCGTTCAGGTCGCGCGCCTCCTGCTCGCCCACGCCGATCTCAACGACGATGCCGTGGGCGCGCAAGCGCTCGACGCCACCGGCCGCCTCCCGGTTGGGATCGCGCGTCGCGACGACCACGCGCGACACGCCGGCCTCGACAAGCGCGTCGGCGCAAGGAGGAGTCTTGCCGTGATGCGCGCATGGCTCGAGCGTCACGTACGCGGTGCTGCCATGGGCGCGTGCGCCGGCACGCGCGATCGCCATGACTTCGGCGTGCGCCTTGCCATATGCGGCGTGGTACCCTTCACCGACCACTCGCCCGTCACGCACCAGCACCGCGCCTACCAGCGGATTCGGTGCAACCTGCCCCCACCCGCGCTCGGCGAGGGCAAGCGCACGCCGCATGTAGCGCAGGTCGGCTTCAAGTCCTCCGTGCGATGCGGCGCGTGCGCGGCCGGCCATGCGCTACCAGTTCACGCGCAGCCCCAACGATGCGTAGTTACGCGCGTCGTCGGCCCGGTGTCCCGCAAAGGTGTTGTAGGTCGCGATCGTCCCGCCGCTCGCGCGCCCGACCTCGCCGACCACGCGAAGCGCGGGAAGGTTGAGGGCGAGACTGGCGAAGATGTTCTGCCGGGTGAGCTCCTGGCGCGCCGAGATCACGTTCGACGTGACCGAGGGGACGAGGTGATTGATCGTCGCCTGGACGTCGGCGCGCGTGTCGTACATGTCCTGGCCGCCACCGACCGCGAGCCCAAAGACGGAGAAGTTCTTCCCGGCCACCAGGCGCCACGCGCTCGTCGACACGTGCACATTGCGGACGTCGAGCTCATCCCCCGATACGCGCCCCTGCACGTTGATCGTCGGGAGGTCGCGCTGGAGATAGGTGACCGAGATTCCCGGCGTGAGAAATGTCTCCGCCAGGAGCCCGACGCGCGCGCCGACGCCAAACTTGAACGAACCGTCGGGGACCTCCACCGACAGGTCTCCTTCATTCACGGTCGGGATGTACGCCACGTTGGCCAGGGCGTCGACACCCAACGCGTAGGTGCCGGCGAAGGGGATGCCGCGAAAGATCCCGATCGCCGCGTCGACGACCGGCGCGGCAATCCACTGCTTGCGCACCGCGTAGTCGTCGGCCTGCGCCCCGGTCGTGGCTGGGGTGCGCTGATCCACGCGCGGGAGCGTGGACTCGAGCGCGTTGACCTTGACCCCGAGCGAGATGTGCCCGAGCCCGCGCATCGAGGAGTGCTCGCCGAGGACGGCGTTGCCGCCGGTGAGCGTCGCGCCGAGCTGCGGCGCCATGAACTGCAGGAGGTCGATCGCCTTCTGGCAGGCGTCCTGGGTAATGCGCTGGTTCACCGTTCCGGTGCCGCACTGGGCGTCGATCGCCCCACCCTGCGCGGCTACGGTGCCGCTCGCGAGGACGGTAGCGGCCGCGCTCGCGAGCCCAGCCAGCTGCAACGCGCGCCGACGGATGCGGCGCGCGTGGTCGTTCGAGGTCGTAGAACTCATCCACTACTCCTGCCGAGGGGTGGCGTCGGCCTAACGGGCAACGAGGCGCACCCGTCCTGACCCGGGAGCCACGCGGCCGAGCGGCCAGGCGTGCACTCCAGCTGCCGACGCCGACGCAAGGACCGACGACGCGTCGGCCGGGTCGGCAACGACGACCATTCCTACCCCCATGTTGAACGCGCGATACATCTCGTCGCGATCGACGCCTCCCGCTTGCTCCAGCACACGGAAGGTGTGCGGTATCTCCCACGATGACGTCTCGACGAACGCATCGAGCGTCGGCGGCAGGGCGCGGTTGAGGTTGCCCGGAAGCCCGCCGCCGGTGATGTGGGCGAGGGCGTGCACCTTTCGCAGCACCGGGCGCACGGCCGCGAGATACGAGCGATGGACGCGCAGCAGCACATCGGCGACCGACGCGCCGTCCGCCCCGGGGAAGGGATCATGCACCGTCAGCTGCATGCGCTCGGCCACGATGCGCCGCGCCAGCGAGTAGCCGTTGGTGTGGAGCCCGGAGCTCTCGAGCCCGATGAGGACGTCGCCGTCGACGACTCGCGCCGAACCTAACGTCTCCCCTTCCTGCACCGTCCCGACGATGAAGCCGGCGAGGTCATAGTCCGGCGGCGTGTACACGCCCGGCATCTCCGCCGTCTCGCCTCCGATCAAGGCGCACTGATTCTCGCGACACCCGGCCGCGACGCCGGCAACCACCGCCTCGACCACTTCAGGGACGAGCGCACCGAACGCGACATAGTCGAGGAAGAAGAGCGGCGTCGCCCCCTGCGCGAGGATGTCGTTGACGCAATGGTTCACCAGGCAGTGCCCCACCGTGTCGTGGCGCCCGGACTCGATGGCGACCTTGATCTTCGTCCCGACACCGTCGGCGCTTCCGACCAGAATGGGGGAGCCATCGGTGGGCGCACGGAACATCCCCCCGAAGGCCCCAAACTCTCCCATGCACCCTGCGGTGCGCGTCGACTCCACCAGCTTGCCGATGCGCGTCTTCGCGTCGTCGGCCGCGTCGATGTCGACGCCGGCGCTCCGATAGCTGAGCCCGGGGCCCTGCGGTCCGGTCGCGCTCACGCGGGCAACTCCTCCTCGAAGGCCACCAACCGTCGGAAGTCGGCGAGGCGCGCGCGGATCGTCGCGTGATCGAGTTCCATCAGGCGATCGATGGAGAACCGTTCCACCGCGAACGAACCCATCGTCGAACCGTAGACGACGGCGCGACGCATGTGCTCCTCGTCGAGCGTCCCTGCACGCGCGAGGTAGCCCATGAAGCCGCCGGCGAAGCTGTCCCCTGCACCAGTCGGATCGAAGACGTCCTCGAGCGGATAGGCCGGCGCGTAGAAAACCGAGTGCTCGGTGAACATGAAGGCGCCGTGCTCCCCCTTCTTGATGATCACGATGCGGGGACCGCGCGCGATGATCCACCGCGCCGCCTTCACCAGGTTCGATTCCTCCGTCAGCTGCCGCGCCTCGGCGTCATTGAGCAGGATCGCGTCGACGTGCTTGAGCAATTCCAGCACGTCGCTCCGCCGGCTCTCGATCCAGAAGTTCATCGTGTCGCACGCGACGAGCTTCGGGCGCTCGACCTGCCGCAGCACCTCCAGCTGCAACCGCGGGTCGATGTTGGCGAGGAAGACGAACGGCGCGCGACGGAATGCCTCGGGAATCTTCGGGCGAAAGTGCGAGAAGACGCCGAGTCGCGTCTCCAGCGTCTCGGCGGAATTCAGGTCATGCCGGTAGCGCCCGCGCCAGCGGAACGACTCACCCTCGGCGCGCTCCACACCGCCGAGATCGACGCCGCGCTGGGTGAGCGGCGCGAGGCGATCGACGGGGTAGTCGCTTCCCACCACCCCCACCAGTTGCACCGGCGTGAGGTGGCTGGCCGAGGCGGAGAAGAAGGTCCCCGACCCGCCGAGCACCTCCTCGGCCTTGCCGAACGGCGTCTCGACCGAGTCGAGCGCGACGGAACCAACGACAAGTACAGTCATCTTTCTACTAGAAGACGAGAAGACGAGAAGACGAGAAGACGAGAAGACGAGGAGCGCGCCGAAGGCGCGCTACATGCGTTCCGGGGCGGAGATACCTAGGATGCCTAGTCCGTTTGAGAGCACTACCTGCGCGGCGCGGGCGAGGGCGAGGCGGGCCGACAGGATCGGCTCTGGCTCCCCGAGCACGTGGCACTTGTGGTACCAGGTGTGCACGAGGCGCGCGGTGTCGAGCAGGTACGTTGCAACCAGGTGCGGCGAGAGCGTGCGGGCTGCCGCCGCGACTAATGCTGGGTAGCCCAGCAGCGCCTTCACCAGCTCGCGCTCGTCGTCTTCGGCGAGCGCGCTCCAGTCCACGTTCTTGCCGGAGATCGTCAACGGATCGATCTCGCCCACCCGGAAGATCCCAGAGACGCGGGCGTGCGCCATCTGGATGTAGTAGACCGGATTCTCCTCGCTCTGTGCTCGTGCCACATCCACATCGAAGACGAGCTGCGAGTCGGACTTGCGCATCAGGAGGAAGTAGCGCACCGCGTCGCGCCCGACCTCGTCCACGAGGTCACGCACGGTGACGTAGCTCCCGGCGCGCTTGGAGATCTTCACTTCCTCGCCGGCGCGCATGACCGTCACCATCTGGTGCAGCTCGTACTCGGGGTACCCCTGCGGGATCCCTTCGCCTAACGCCTGCAGCCCGGCGCGCACGCGCGTCACCGTGCTGTGGTGGTCTGCCCCCTGCACGTCGACGGCGCGGGAGAATCCACGACGCCACTTGGCCAGGTGGTACGCCACGTCGGGGACGAAGTAGGTATACGTCCCGTCCGACTTCCGCATCACGCGGTCCTTGTCGTCACCGTAGTCGGTGGTTCGCAACCAGAGCGCGCCGTCCTTCTCGAACGTGTGCCCCTTGTCGACGAGCATTCGCACCGCTTCGTCGACCTTGCCGTCGGTGTAGAGCGACGACTCGAGGTAGTACACGTCGAACTTCACGCCAAAGGCCTGCAGATCCTTGTCCTGTTCGGCGCGCAACGCTGCCACCGCAAACTGCCGGATGGCCTCGAGGTCGTCGCCGGCGCTGTCGCCGAGGTTGGCGGCGAGGTAGTCGCGTGCAATCTCGCGGATGTATTCCCCGTGGTAGCCCCCCTCGGGAATTTCCGCGTGTCCGGTGGAGATCTCCCGCACGCGCGCCTGCACCGAGAGCGCGAGGTTGGAGATCTGCACGCCGCCGTCGTTGTAATAGAACTCGCGCGTGACCTTCCAACCGGTCGAGGTCAACAGCGTGGCGATCGCGTCGCCGAGTGCGGCCTGCCGCCCGTGCCCAACATGCAATGGGCCGGTAGGGTTCGCCGAGACGAACTCGATGTTGACGACGCGCCCCTCCCCCTCGTCCGACCGTCCATACATCGGCCCCGCTGCCAACAACCCGACCAGCCCCTGCGCCTCCGCGCCAGCGGCCAGCCGGAAGTTGATGAATCCTGCACCGGCGGTGTAGGCCTCCGAAACCCCCGCCTTCGCCACATCGAGCCGCGCGACGAGTTCCTGCGCGATGTCGAGCGGCTTGCGCTTGAGGTGGCGCGCGAGGATCATCGCCGCGTTGCTCGCCCAATCCCCAAACGACGGATCGCGCGGGCGTTCGAGTTGCGGCTGGAAATCGGCCGGTGCGCCGATCGCCTGCGCGGCGTCGTTGAGCGCGTCCTTGAGCAGTTGTTCGGGGGTCATTCGCTACTGCTCGGCTTGGACGATGCTCCCGACGACGATCCTCCGGATTTCCCCGAGTCGGACGACTTGCTGCTCGACGACGACGAACTCGCGCTCCCCGAACTGGCGCTCGATGCCGAACCGCTCGCGCTCGACGAGTCGCCCGACGACGACTTGGACTCACTCTTGGACGATGAGCCACTGTCGGACGGGCTGGATTCCGAACTCGAGGAGGCGGCGCGCTGGTCCTTCTTGCCGTCCTTCCCGTAGTCGGTGATGTAGAAGCCCGATCCCTTGAAGATCAGCCCAGCGCCGCCGGAAATGATGCGGACGGCCATCCCCGATCCGTCGGGCGCGGGGATCTCGTTCGGGACTTCGGAAATCTTGAAGATGCGCTCGATGATCGAGCCATCGGGGCAGCGAAACTCGTAGGTCGGCATGCGAGGTCTGTGGAATGCAAGCGTTACCGCGTCAAGAACTTAGCCGCACAGGGGGCGCCCCTCAACCGCGGCGCAGTGCTCCTACCGAGGGCGATAGGCGTTCCATCGCGCCTGGAGCGTGTCGCTGATCTCGCCCACCGAGGCTCGCGCGCGCACCGCTTCGACGATCAGCGGCATCAGCGGCGGGAGGGCGACGCCCGGCGAATCGCCGCCCTGGGGTACTTCGCCCCCGTCGAACGCGTCGTCGCTGTACGCGGCAGCCGCTTCTGCGAGCGCCTGCAGCGCGCGCGTGTGACGCTCCTGGTCGCGCGACACGCGAACCTGCGCCACGCGCTCGACCTGCTCGCGCTCGAGCGCCGAAAAATCGGGCGACGGGATGATTGGTGGATCGACGTCGTCACCATAGCGATTCACGCCGACGACCACCGTCTCACCGGACTCGACGCGCAGTTGCTGCTCGTATGCGCTGCGCGCGATCTCGTCCTGGAAGAAGCCGGCGGCGATCGCCCGCTCGGCGCCGCCGAGCGCGTCGACTTTCTCCAGGAGCGCCATCGCCTGTTGCTCGAGTGCGTCGGTCAGCGCCTCGACGTAGTAGGAGCCGGCCAGAGGGTCCACCGTCCCCGTCACTCCCGATTCGAACGCGACGATCTGCTGCGTGCGGAGCGCGAGCGTTGCCGCCTCGGCGGTCGGAAGGGCGAGCGCTTCGTCATAGCCGTTCGTGTGGAGCGACTGCGTCCCGCCTAACGTGGCGGCGAGCGTCTGCACCGTCACCCGCACCACGTTGTTGAGCGGCTGCTGCGCGGTCAGCGTCACGCCACCCGTCTGCGTGTGAAAGCGCAGCCGGCAGCTCGCGTCACTTGCCCCGAAGCGTTCACGCATCAGCCGCGCGTACATGCGGCGCGCGGCGCGGAACTTCGCCGCTTCCTCGAAGAGATCGTTGTGCGCGGCGAAGAAGAACGAGAGTCGAGGGGCGAAGCTGTCCACCGGTAGACCCGCGGCGATCGCACGCTCCACATACTCCACCGTGTTCGCGAAGGTGAAGGCGAGCTCCTGCACCGCCGTCGCTCCCGCTTCGCGTATGTGGTATCCCGAGATCGAGATCGGATTCCAGTTCGGGACTTCGTTCGCGCAATAGCGAAAGATGTCGGCGATCAACCGCAGCGACGGGCCGGGCGGATAGATGTAGGTGCCGCGGGCGATGTATTCCTTGAGCAGGTCGTTCTGGATCGTCCCGCTCACCTGGTCTGCGCCGATCCCGCGCTCCTCGGCCACGACGAGGTACATCGCGAGCAGCGTCGCCGCCGTCGCGTTGATCGTCATCGACGTCGACACCTTGTCGAGCGGCAGGTCGCACAGGAGGACGTGCATGTCCTCGACGGTGTCGATCGCGACGCCGACTCGCCCAACCTCGCCGAGCGCGCGCGGCGCGTCGCTATCGATCCCCATCTGCGTGGGAAGATCGAAGGCAACCGAGAGCCCGGTCTGTCCCGCGTCGAGCAGATGGCGGAAGCGCGCGTTGGTCTCGGCGGCGGTCCCGAAGCCCGCGTACTGCCGCATCGTCCACAGACGCCCCCGGTACATCGTCGGCTGCACGCCGCGGGTGAACGGGTATTGCCCCGGTTCACCTAACGAGTTGGCGTACGCACCCTGTACGTCGGCGGGATGGTACACCGCTTGGAGAGGGATTCCCGAGGGCGATCGGCGGTCGTCGGAAGGCTTGGCCATCCGCGAAAGCTAGTCACTGGCGCCAACCGAACGCAGCGTCGTGAACGTCTTCGCGTGCGAGCAGGACGCGCGTTCCCCGCGCGCGCACGCGCCGGGCCTGTGGAGAACGCGAACGGGACGCGCCGCTCGGCACGTCCCGTCGTCGCTGCTGGAATGAGCGTGTTCTAGCCCACCGCCGCCAACTGCCGCGAGAGGAACTCGCGCGCCGTTTCGATGTCGTCGCGACTCCCGATGTACAGAGGCGTGCGCTGATGGAGCTCCGTCGGCTGAACGTCGAGGATCTCCTGCGCGCCATCGTACGCGGCGCCACCGGCCTCCTTGGCGATGAAGGCGAGCGGATTCGCCTCGTAGAGCAGACGTAACTTGCCCCGCACCGCCTGGCGATTGGCCGGGTACACGAATACCCCGCCGCCGAGCAGGTTGCGATGAAAGTCGGCGACCAGCGATCCGACATAGCGAACACTCATCGCCTTCTGGTGTCCGTCGAGACCGCGATAGCGACGCATGAGCGCCTTCACGTTCTCGTCCCAGAACTGCTCGTACGAGTCGTTCACCGAGAGGTAGCGCCCGCGCGCCGGCATGCGAATGTCCGGGTGCGAGAGGAGGAACTCGCCGATCGACGGATCGAGGGTGAAGCCGTGCACCCCCTGCCCGGTCGTGTAGACGAGCATCGTGCTCGAGCCGTAGATGATGTAGCCCGCTGCGACCTGACGGCGCCCCGGCTGCAGCATGTCTTCCATCTCGCCGTGCGCGCCGCGCGTGATCTTGCGCATCACCGAGAAGATCGTACCGACGGGAACGTTCACGTCGATGTTCGACGATCCGTCGAGAGGATCGAAGAGCAGGACGTAGTTGCCGCACTTGAAGGGTTCGGGAATCGAAATGATGTCGGGCTCTTCTTCCGACGCCATCGCGCAAAGGCGCCCCGTGTGGTCCATCGCCTTGATGATCGTCTCGTTGGCGAAGACGTCGAGCTTCTGCTGGATCTCTCCCTGAATGTTTTCGGTGCCTTGGGCTCCGAGGATGTCGACCAGTCCGGCACGTCGCACCTTGCTGGCGATCATCTTGGCGGCGAGCGCGATGTCGTACAGGATCGCCGAGAGTGCCCCGGTGGCATCGGGGAAGAGGCGTTCCTGCTCGATGATGAACCGCTCGATGGTGACGACGGAGGTGGCGGTGTGCTTGACCACGTCTACGCGCCCTCGTTGAAGGAAACTTCTGAAGAGACGCGCACGCGCTCGGCGGCGAATCGACGCGCATCCACTTCGAAGCGATTGTGATGGTAGCCGCGCCGCAAGGACTCCCACGCGTAGCGCAGCGGGAACGCTCGCACCGTTGCAAACTGGTGAACGTGGCGGAGCTCGTGCAAGAGTAATTCCGCCGACGGGTTGGCGTGCGTGCCGAGCCAGACGGTGCGGCCGACCGTGATTCCGGCAACGGAGGCTTGACCGAGACACCATCCGCCGATCAGCGGGAGGAGTCCTCCGCGGCGCAATCGCATGCGCGAAAGTTCCGGAAAGGCATCGAGCAGCTCGCGGGGATGATCTTCGCGTACCCCTGCAATCGTTTTCAGCGCGCGCGCCAGCACTTGCGACTCCGGAAGTCATCGTACGACTGCGTCGTCGCGTCGAAGTACCGCGGCAGCGTTCGCTCCTCGGCGCCAGCGCGCGCCATTCGCCTGAACCTCGAGATCTTCACCATCGGTGGAGACGACAATGGTGCCGTCGTCGTCGGTGCGCAACAGGTGCGCACCTCGCTCGTCGAGGGCCTGCAACACTTCTTGAGAGGGGTGGTGATAGCTGTTCCCTGCACCCACCGACACCAGCGCGACGTCGGGGTGCACCACGTCGAGAAAGGGCGCGGTCGAGCTGGTCGAACTTCCGTGATGCCCAACCTTGAGCACATCGGCACGTAGCGCATCGCCATAACGCGCGAGCAACCACGCTTCCTCTCCCGCTTCTGCGTCGCCCATGAGGAGCATGCGCACCGCGCCATACGAGATGCGCAGCACGACGCTCGCCTCGTTTGGATCGGAGAGTCCGGCCATCCATGCGGAATCGGGCGCGAGCACCTGCACCCGCACGCCGTCGAAGAGCACCGAGTCGCCAGCCGCAACGCGACGCCACGCACGCCCGTTCGTGCGCACGGAGTGCAACACGTCGGCATACACCGAACTCCCCGAGACGTAGGCGCCATCCCATACCGTGTCGGGCGCGGCGCGCGCGACCAGCGTCGCCACGCCACCGATGTGATCGAGGTGCGGGTGCGACATGGAGAGATACGTGACTCGCCCCCCAAAGCGCCGCAGGTACGGCCACACGATGGATGCCGCCGCGTCGCCGCCTCTCCACCCTCCTCCCGCATCGACAATCATCCAGCGCCCGCGCGGTGACCGCACCGCGAGCGCATCCCCCTGCCCCACATCGATCATGTGGAGCTCGAGGCGCCCTGGGCCGGGGCGCAACATCGGCCACCACGCCGCCACGGCGAGCGCACCTAACGAGAGAGTCGCGGGGCGCCGCCACCAGAGCGCCACCAGCGAAACGACGCCGAATGCGGCGGCGAGTCCCAGCAGCGCCGCCGTCGGGGCATCGGGCTCGAAGTGCAGGACACCCCACGGGATCGCCGCGCCGCCCCGCGCCACGAGGTCGATGAGCGCCAGCGCCGAGCGTGCGCCCTCAGCGACCAGACGTGCGACGAATTCCAGCGGCATCGCCACGAGCGAAGCGAAAAGGAGCGGTTGTGCCACCTCGAACAGCGGCCCCGCGACCACGTTGGTTACGATCGCGGCAAGGCTCACCCTCCCGAAGACCCAGGCCACGAGTGGCGCGGTCGCCAGCGACGCGATCGTGGTCGCGACCATCGACGAGATCACCACGCGCTGCCACCCGCGCCGCCGACCGACGGCCCACCGCACCGCGCGCCCGCTGGCGAGGAGGCCGGCCATTCCGGCGACGCTGAGCTGCCACCCAAGTTCGAGGACGGCGTGCGGGTCGATGAGCGGGACCGCGCACGACGCCGCCCACACCCCCCAGGGGAGTGTCGGTCGTTGTCGCCGCCGCGCGGCCACCACGACGAGGAGCATCACCGCTGAGCGGACCGCGGGGGGTGGCGCGCCGATGAAGAGGACGAAGGCGATCGTCACGCCTAACGACGCGAGCTCGGCCGGCGCGATCGCCAGGCCGGCGGCGAGCGCCGCGCCGCGCACCGCTCCGGCGATGATCCCGATGTGGAGTCCAGACACCGACAGCATGTGCACGATTCCGGCGTCGGCGAAGCGGTCGCGAACCTCGCGGTCGACGTCGTCGGCGTCCGCCAGCAGCAACGCGCGGGCGAGCGGGGCATCGCGTCCGTAGAGCGCGTCGATGCGGGCGCCCGTCTTCTGTCGCCACTGCGAGAGACGACCCGGTGGGCGGAGGAGTACCGCGGTGCCTTCGCTCACGTCCAGCGCGGTCCCCCGGCGCGCGAAGATCCCCTTCACGCGAATCGTCGCGCCATCGTCGAACGCCCCGCGCCGCACCCGAATGCGTGCACGCACACGACACCCCGCACCGTGCACCATGCCCCGCCCCGCCTGTGCGGGCGACAGCTCCGACGAGAGCTCGACGACAGCGACCGAGTCCGCGAGCACCCGGCGCACGCAGGTGGCATCGGCGGCGCTCGTCCACTCCCCTTCCCCTGCGCCAGCGCCTAGCGAGGCCGCCACCGCGACGAGCGCCCAGCGCCGCGTCATCAGTCCCCAAAGGATCAGGGCGACCGATGCCGCGCCCCCCAGCACGACTGCGCCGCCGAACCCCACGAGGAGCCCGGCGGCGTACGACAGGAACGCAATGGCGACGAGCGGCATCGCCTCACACCCGCTCCGCTGCGCACGGTTAGCCCGGCGCCACCCCCTGCGGAGGTCCGGGGTGATGGTGGCGCGGACGCGCGGCCACCCGGCGCATGGCATCGAGCACCAGCACCGCGAGCTCTGCCCGCGCCTGCCCGTGCGACAGCGCCACGCGCGTGACCGCTGACCCGATCAGCGACCCGCTGACGTATCGGGGACGAGCTTGATTCAAGGCGTGCGTAATCACGTCATCACGGCATTGCGCACAGTCGCAAAAGCGCGCATGCCCACTCGTGACCTGGTCGTAGACCTCGCCGATTATTTCTTCGAGGGCGTTGTGCATCGGGGTCGAAAGGGCGCGGGGAGGCGACCCGACGCGGGCATCGTATCGGAATTCGCCACAATCCTGACGATTTGCGCTGCCCTGTTCGTCACGAGGACGCTAAAAACCGTGTCGTCCTGTGCGCTTCCGCACACATCCGTACGAACGATCGCTCGCGCTACCCGGCGACGGGGAGCGGACGTCGCTCCTGCACGATCGTTCCCGTGAACGTCGACCCGGTCGTACCGGTCAACTCCACCGTCAGGTATTCGCCCACCAGCGACGCGTCGCCGGTGAGCAGGACGGTCTTGTAGTCGCGGGAACGCGCCTGCAGCAGGTCGCCGCGACGCGCCTGCTTTTCCACGAGCACCTCGCGTCGCTCCCCCAGGAGTTTGAGGTTCCGCTCGCGAGCCCCCGAGCGCACCAGTTCGATCAGGCGTTGTAGCCGTTCAGACGCCACCTCGTCCGGAATGGTCCACTCGGCGGGCATGCGGGTCGCCGGCGTCCCGTCGCGCAAGGAGAACTTGAAGGTGAAGGCGTCGTCGAAGCCGACTTCCTGCACCGCCGACAGCGTCTCCTCGAACTCTTCGTCCGTCTCGCCCGGAAAGCCGACGATGATGTCGGTGGTGAGACCGATGGACGGGACCCGCGTGCGCAATCGGTCGACGCACGAGAGGTACTCCTCGCGTGAGTAGCGGCGGAGCATGCGTTTGAGCATGCTCGTCGAGCCGGACTGCATCGGGAGATGCACATGCTCGCAGACCGCCGCGACATCCCCCATCGCCTCGATCACCGCGTCGGAGAAGTCGTTGGGATGCGGTGAGGTGAAACGCAATCGCCGCACTCCCGGCACGGCGCCAACGGCGCGCAGCAGTTCGGCAAAATCGTGTGTCCCGTCGTTGTACGAATTGACGGTCTGCCCGAGAAGGGTAATCTCGCTGATCCCGTCGGCGACCGCCTGCTCCGCCTCACGCACGACGTCGGTGAGTGCTCGGCTCCGTTCGGCTCCCCGTGTGTAGGGAACGATGCAGTAGGTACATCGGTAGTCGCAGCCGCGCTGCACGGGAATCCACGCCTTCACTCGATCGAACCGGCGTGGTGTGAAATCCTCGTAGTGCTCCTCGAGGTCGAACGACGTCTGCACCGCACGCTCGCCGCTCCGGGCGCGCGCTACCAGCTCGGGAAGCGCGCGATAGCCGTCGGGTCCCACGACCAGGCTTACATGCCGCGCCTTGGTGAGCAGCTCGGGGCCGAGCCGTTGAGCCATGCACCCGGCCACTCCCACCACGCTCCCCTGACGCATCGATCGCTTGAGCTCTCCCAGCCGCCCGATCACTCGCTGCTCCGCGTGGTCGCGGATCGCGCAGGTGTTGAGGAGGATGACGTCGGCCTCGTCGGGCGTCTCCACCGGCCGATACCCCTCGGCCGCGAGCTTCCCGAGCATCAGCTCGGAGTCGCTCACATTCATCTGGCAGCCGTAGGTCTCGATGTAGACGGCGGCGCTCGCGTCGGACGGGGGGGCGGTCATGCGGGGACGGCTGGTGCGAGAGGGCGGGCGACGAGCCGGTCGGCGTCCCCTTCGAGACGCATCCGGTGCCGAGTGCCGCGCGGCGGCGCGGGCTCGGCGATGCGCACGGAAAGATAGTCCCCCGTCATCCCCTCGCGGAGATCGCCCCGCACCACCACCACGTCGGCGGTACCGCCGACGCGCCGGGCGCGGTGTGCACGCGCCTTCGCCTCGCCGGCCAGCCGGAGCGCCCGTGCCCGCTCCGCCACCACGGTGCCGTTCACCTCTCCCTTGAGTCGCTCTGCGGCCGTCCCCGGACGGCGCGAGTACGGAAAGACGTGCAGGTAGGTGAACGGGAGCGCCCGAACGATCGACAGCGACGCGCGATGATCGGCGTCGGACTCGCCCGGGAAGCCGGCAATGATGTCGGCACCGAGGGCGAAGACCGGGATCGTGCGGGCCAGGCGTTCGACTGCCTCGGCATAGGCACGCGCCGTATACCAATGCCGCCCCATGCGCTTGAGCACCGCATCGCTCCCCGACTGCAGCGGGGCGTGCAAGTGGGGCGCGAGGTGCGCCGGCTCCTGGAAGAGCGTCGCGAGTCGTTCGTCCACTTCGGTCGCCTCGACCGACGAGAGCCGAAACCGTACCGAGGGGACGTCGCGCACCAATCGCTCCACGAGCTCGGCGAGCGACGCGCCGCAGTCGGCGCCGTACGTCCCGATGTGGATCCCGGTGAGGACGATCTCCGTGTGTCGCTCGGCGAGCTGCTGCGCCTCGTTGACGAGCGCCTCGATCGAGCGCGATCGGTTGGCGCCGCGCGCCATCGTCGTCGCGCAGAAGGTGCAGTGCTCGTCGCACCCGTCCTGGATCCTGAGCAACGCGCGGGTGGCGTGCTGCTGCTGCGCAGCGCCTAACGACTCGGCGGGGAGTTCGAGGAGGCGGGCGACTTCGGCCATGTCGGCGCCAGCGACTACATGCTCCACCGTGGGCAGTTGGCGCAGTGCGCCGTCATCGCGCGCCGCCGCGCACCCCATCACCAGCGACGTCACTGCGGGGGCCTCGCGCGCGACACGACGAACCCCTTTCCGCAGCTCGGCTTCGGCCTCCGAGGTCACCGCACACGAGTTGAAGATCGCCACGTCTGCATCATCGGCGTGGTCGACGATCACGCCGCCAGCGCGCTCGATCATGGCGCGCACCGTCTCCGAGTCGTACTGGTTCGCGCGACAGCCGTAGGTGCGTAGAAAGACCTTCACCGCCCCACCGCGCCACCCGCTGCCGGAACACCCGTCAGCGGCAGGATGAAGTGGAAGGCGCTCCCCACGCCTTCGGTGCTCTGCACCCAGATGCGCCCGCCGTGCGCTTCCACGACGAGTCGGCAGAAGGTCAGCCCGAGCCCCGACGTGCGCACGCGCGGCGCGTGCACCGCGCGCACCTGCTCGAATTTCTGGAAGATCACGTCGTGATACTCGGGCGGAATTCCGGGACCGGTGTCGATCACCGTGAAGCGGATACCGTTGGGATCGGGGCGCGCGACGAGCGTGAGTTCGATCGCCGCGCCCGAGTGAATCAAGGCGTTCTGCACCAGGTTGCCGAAGACACGCTTGAGCATGCCGCGATCGCCGCGAAAGATCGGCGTATCGTTCGCCACGTCGGCAGCTGCAACCGTCCGTTCCTGCTGGAAGCGCAGCGCCCAGTCGCGTAGCATCTCCTCCAACAGCCCTGCCGGATCGATCTCCTCCAGGTGCAACGCGATCGACGTCTCCTCGATGCGGCGCACCTCGAGCAGGTCGTTGATCAGCGCGAGGAGCTCCTCGGCCTTCACCTGCGTGTCGGCAATCGCGCCGCGCTGCCGCTCCCCGAGCGCCCCCAGGTCGCCGTCGATCAGCAACTCCATGGTCGCAAGGATCGACGTCAGCGGCGTCTTGAGGTCATGCACGATCATCTTCATCAGGTCGTCGCGCACACGCTCGAGTTCGCGCAACCGGCGATACGACTCCTCGAGTGCGTCGGTCGCTGCCTTGAGCTTGAGGAGCGAACGGACGCGCGCCCCGAGCAGAAGTCGATTGTGCGGCTTCGCGAGGAAGTCGTCGCCTCCCGCCTCGACCGCGCGAAGCCGATCGTCGGTGTCGTTGAGCGCGGTGATGAAGATGACCGGGACGCTCGCCGTGCGAGGGTCGCGCTTGAGGCGCCGGCAGACTTCGAAGCCGGTGGCGCCATCGTCGACGTCCAGGTCGCCGGCCGGCATGTGCACGTCGAGGATCACCAGCTGCGGGCGCTGCACGAGCGTCGCCTCGAGCACCGCCGGACCGTCGTGCGCGACGACGGTCCGGAAACCTAACGAGTGCAGCTGGTCGCGGAGCAGCTCGCAGTTGGCGTCCGAGTCATCGGCAACGAGGATGAGCGGGGCGTCGGCGGCCAGCGAGTTCATGCCATCTCATGGACGCACGGTGAAGCCGACGCTGAGGAGCCAGCCTCGCTCCTGCGTGGGTCCTGTCGCCTCGCGCAGCGCGCGCTGCAACGCGACGTCGATCGTCCCGCGCGCCCCCGCAATCGGGACCGCGACCCCCCCGGCAACGATCTTCTCATGCACCAACTCCCCTCCGGCCGCGAACGGGAGGTCGCGCTGGCGATACCCGAGCGAGTAGAGCCACGACGCGCTGCGCGTCCGCTGCCCGGAGAACTCCGCACCGGCGGAATACTCCCACGAATCGTTGCCCTTCGCGTCGCTCGAACCCAGTCCATCGATCGCCGACCACGTGGTATGGTCCGCTCCGCCGAGCAGTGTCAGGCCGGTGACTGGCTCGAGCCGCGCCGCGAAGCCGAAACGCGACGGCACCTTGGCCTCGTTGCGCAGCGTGTCGACGACGCGGAGCCGGAGCGTCCCTCCCTGCCGGAACGAACCGGCCACCGAGAACCAGCGCACCGGCGTGATGACCGCGCCGGCGGAAACAGCTGTCCCGCTGTAGGTCAGCGAGATATCGCGCGCCAGCGTGCCGTAACGCACGCTGTCATCGAACTGACGCACGAGGTTGAGCCGGTTCTCCCCGGAGTACAGGTGCAGTCCGCCGCCCACGACAACACGCGAAAGGAGGCGATACGCCACGCCAATTCGGTTGTCATTGATCCCCCCCTTCGAGGCGAAGCTCTCCGAGTACGACACGCTGTCATCGCCCAGGCGCTGTCCCGACCGGATCGTCGTGGCCCAGGAGCGATCGAGGAAGGAATGGCTGGAAAGCCCCAACGCCCACTTTTGCCCGATCGTGAACCCCGCGGCGATCGCCCCGAAACGGGAGGTCGTCGTATTGTCCTTGGCGGTCCCGTTGGTGATGGAACGGAACTCCGGGTCGTACTGCACGTAGAGCCCCGAACGCCCCCAACCAGGGAGTGCAGCCGGGTTGCGCGACGAGAGCGGATCGAACTCGCTCCACGCCCCACCGGTGGCCGCGGCGCGCGTGCTCAGCCCACCGAGCGGGTAGCCGAACCCCTGGGTGCTGAGCGTCCCCTGCGCGTGCGCGATCGCGGGCGACACCCCCGAGGCGAGCAGGGCGACGGTCGCAACGAACGGACGAAGGCGAGCGCGCATCACGGAATCCCGAAGCTGGTGCGTAGCGCGTAGCTCACGCGCAGTCGCGGGCGCAGCGCCAGCGGCGCCGACCGCGAAGACAGGTGCAACTCGAATGGACTCGTCCCCTCTCGCGTCGAGCGCAGGATGAGGACTTTCTGCTGCGGAATCGTCGAAGCATTGGCCGACGCCCACTGCCGCACCGCCTGCGCTACGTCGAGCTCGCGCGCACCGCTGTCGGCAGGGGCAACGCGAAGCGTGTCGAAGGCGAAGCCCGCCAGCAACAAGGCGGTACGTGTCACGTCGGTCACGTCGTCCGTCGCCAGGGACACCTCAGGCACGATGGCCACGGTGTCCTTGGGATCGATCGCGCGATTCGGTTGCTGCGTGAAGAGCAAGGTCGCGCGCAGCACCGTCGACGAATCGAGGATGCGCGACGGCACGTTGAAGCGCATGAACGCCCGCTTGTTGGGAATGCCGCCCACGGCGAGCAGTTCCCCCGCCGGGAGCGGCGGTGCCTTCACGACGAGCGTGTAGTCGAGATAGTCCCCCGACACCACCGTGTTGTTCGTCGGCGTCTGCGACACCGGGAAGACACCCAACTCCTTGATGGCCGTGTCCTCGGGCGCGGGATCAAAGCGCACGATCGGACTCGTTCCCCCTTCGATGGCCCCAACGTCCAGCTCCGCGCCCGCTGCTGCCGAGATTTTGAGTCCGATCCGCAGTCGCTTCTGGCCGACGACCTTGGCCAGGAGCTTGGCGTTGTCGAGCTTCACCTTGATCGAGTCCTTCACCTGCGCCGAGTCGAACGTCGTTCCGCCAATCAGCCGGTCGGCGCGGAAGAGCGATTGCACCACGGCGGCGACAGTGTCCGACTCGGTCGTGTCGACGTCGAAAAGGTCGACGCGAACGCTTCCGCGCACCTTGGTCGACGCGGAGTTGACGATCAACGCGAGGTACGCGCTGTCGAGACGTGTGATCGCCGAGTCGCCTCCGCCTTTCGAGAACGTCTTCGGGAGCGAATCGAAGCGGACGATGGCGCGCACGTCGAGCGTGTCACCGCGGCTCGCCAGGTAGAGCGACCCTTCGGTCCCAAACCCGGGAATCCCGCTCACCGTCGTGTCGAAGCTCACCGCGTCGATCGTCGTATCGAGCACCGCGAGATCCTGCCCGGAGCACAGGATCGGACACGCCGCTCCGCTCTCGAGGTTCTCTCCGCACGCCACGATCCCCCCCACCATCCCGGCGGCGAGCATGAGGGGGCGCGCGCGCCTAAACCAGTTCCGTATGCCGAGCATCTATGTCGAAGCTGTCCACAATGGCCATGAATCCGGCGTCCACGGGGCGATCCTTGGTGATCGCAGAAAGGACCGCCGGGCGTCCTGTCGAATACAACACTCCAGTACCTCGCGTCGCTGACACGCGCTCCAATAGCGCCCCAGTCGTCATGCGTGCTCCAGCGACGCCGGCGTGAACGGAGCCGGGAGCAGCTCCCGCAACGTCCAATGCGCGATTGCGCCTCGCGTCGTCACGCTCACCACCTGCAGTTCCGGCGCGAACTCCACCAGCACCTGCCGACAGACTCCGCATGGCGGCGTTGGATGGTCCGCCTCGGTCGCAACGACGATCGTCGAAAAGGCGCGCGTCCCCGCGACGACTGCACACGCGACCGCGCTCCGTTCGGCGCAGATCCCCGCAGGAAACGAGGAATTCTCCACGTTGCAGCCGAGAAAGATGCGACCGTCACGGCCCTGCAATGCCGCGCCGACGCGAAACCCGGAATACGGCGCGTAGGCGTGCGCCATCGCCGACTGCGCTGCCGCGACCAGTCCTTCGATGTCGTCCCGGGTGGCGGGTGCGTTCACGCCACGATCTCCGCCAGGAATGACGCGCCGCTCCCGCGAAACGCGAGCCCGAACCACTCTGCCAAAGTCGCCCCGACATCGGCGAACGTCCGTCGCTCGGAGAGCTGAATGGGACGCACCTTCGCCCCCGCAATCAACACCGGCACCCGCTCACGCGCATGGTCGGTCGACGGCGTCGTCGGGTCGTTGCCGTGGTCGGCGGTGATGAACAGGAGATCGTCCTCGCGGAGGGCTGACAGGAGGGATGGGAGGGCACGATCAAACTGGCGCAGAGCCCCGTAGAACCCCGCGACATCGTTTCTGTGCCCGTAGAGCTGGTCGAAATCTACTAGGTTGGCGAAGAGGAACCCACTCTCGGCGTGCATCATCCACTCGGAGATGCGGGCGATCCCCTCCTCGTTGTCACGCGTGTGGAGCGAAGAGATGCTGCGCGACGCAAAGAGGTCGTCGATCTTCCCCACTCCCTGACGTTCGACTCCCCCCTGAGCTAGCGCGTCGAGGAGCGTTTCCTCGGGCGGGGCGAGCGAGAAGTCGCGCCGGCGCGGCGTCCGCTGAAAACCGTGCGTCACGTCGCCAGTGAACGGGCGGGCGATGACGCGCGAGACGTTGTACGGAGCGACGAGCAGCTCGCGCGCCGTCGCGCACGCCGCGTAGAGTTCATCGATCGGGACGACGTCCTCATGCGCCGCCACCTGAAAGACGGAGTCGGCCGACGTGTAGACGATCAGCGCCGCCTGCTCGACCTGTTCTGCACCGAAGCGCTGGATGATGTCCGTGCCGCTCCCCACCACGTTGCCGATGATCGGGCGCCCCGTTAGGCGCGCAAACTCCACGAGGAGCGCAGGAGGAAACCCGGCCGGGAAGGTGGGAAACGGACGCTGCAGGACCACGCCGCACAGCTCCCAGTGCCCCGTGGTGCTGTCCTTCCCTGCCGATGCCGGCTGGAGCGTGGTGCGCGCGGCAGCTGGCGCCCCCCCGTCCTCCATGCCGACAATGCGGGCGAGCGTCCCCAGGCCTAACGAGCGAAGATTCGGCAGGTCGAATCCTCCCACCGCACGCGCGGTGTTGCCGAGCGTGTCGCTCCCGGCGTCGCCGTAGAGCGCGGCGTCGTGTGCCGCGCCGATCCCCACGCCGTCAAGGACGAGCAGCATCGCCCGACGCCCGCCGCCGCCGGTTCGCGTGTGGGAAGCGTTCACGTCGTTGCCCCGGTGTATCGCCGCGGGACGCGCAGCCGAAGCCCGACCAGCAATTCATAGGGAGACAACTCTGCACGACGCGCTACGCTGTTCATGTCGAGCAGTTCGTCACCGTCGCCACCGATGAGCGTTGCCACGTCGCCGACGACACACTCCACACCGGTCACATCGAGCATCGTCATGTCCATCGTCACGACCCCGGCCACCGGAACACGCCGGCCACTCACAAGCGCCTCTCCGCGATTGCCGAGCGAGCGGCGGTATCCGTCGGCATAGCCGCAGGAGAGGGTAGCGATCCTTCGCGGCGACTCGGCGCGCCAGGTGGCCGAGTAGCTCACGGTGTCGCCCGGCAAGACGGTGCGGAGTTCGACGATCCGCGCGCGAAGCGACGCGACGTGCGCCGGCTGCACCGCCGACCCCTCGTCACCCCCTACGCCGTACAGAAACACCCCCGGGCGCACTACATCCCACGGCGACGGCGATTGCCGTTCGATGCCGGGGCTGTTCTCGGCGTGTAGCAGCGCGATCGGCACCTCGAGCGTGGCGAGCGCGTCGCGAAACCGCTGCTGCTGCACGTCGATCGACCCGTCATTGCGCTCGGCGCTGTGAAAGTGCGTAAAGGCGCCGGCAGGCGGATGCGCACGCACGAGGTCGCCGATGACCCCGATCTCGCGCCAGGGAATGCCGGCGCGACTCATTCCCGTGTCGATCGCCAAGTGCCAGTCCCCTCCTCCGCTGTCGACCCACGCGTTCACTGCCGTCGGGTCGCCAAATGTCGGCGTCAGTCCGAGCCGGCGAACCTCGGCGAACTCGCTCGGGAGGAGTGGCGTGAAGACGAGGATCCTGTGCCGGATACCCGCGGCGCGCAGCACTTCTCCCTCGCGCACGGCGGCGATCCCGAATCCCCATACGTCGAGCGACTCGAGTGCGCGCGCGACTTCCACCGCGCCGAGGCCGTAGGCGTCGGCCTTGACCATCGGCAGGAGGGGACGGCCTGAGCGTTCGGCCATCGTACGGGCATTCTGTCGTAACGCGCCCAGGTCGATGTCGAGCCAGGCGCGTCGCGTGTCGGCATCCATTGACCGGGGGCGTGCGGGGCGGGTAGTATAGACGCCCGGAGGAACCTATGCAAGCCAAAGCCACACTTGAAGATACGCTCACTCTCATGCGGGACCTTCGCGCCCGCTGTGAGTGGGACGCGGCGCAGACGCACGAGTCCCTCCGCCCCTATCTGGTCGAGGAGGCGCACGAGCTGGACGACGCCCTTCGCGACCGCGACGTCCCCCACATGCGTGAGGAGTTGGGAGACGTGTTGCTGCAGGTGCTCTTCCACTCGGTCGTCGCCGAACAGGCGGGAGAGTTCGACATCGGCGACGTCGCGGCGGCGCTCATTTCCAAGATGCACGCGCGCCACCCGCACCTGTACGGCGACGGCGAGCGCATCGCCTGGGAGGCACTCAAGGCGCGCAAGCGGAACTCGATCGAGGAAGGATTACCGGCGGGGCTCCCCTCGCTCCACCGCGCCCATCGGCTGCAGGACCGCGCGGCCGGCGTGGGTTTCGACTGGGACGACGTGGATGGTCCGGCGGAGAAGGTCGCCGAGGAGCTGCGCGAGGTGCGCGAGCAGATCGCCGCGACGCCAGTCCAGCGATCGCCGCACGGCGCACCGCAGTACGACGCGGCGCACGACGCGGTCGAGGACGAGCTGGGCGACCTGCTCTTCGCCGTTGTGAATCTCTGTCGCAAGGCGGGGGTTCACGCCTCGCTCGCGTTGGACCGGGCGAACGCGAAGTTCTCCCGGCGATTTTCCGCGATCGAGCGACTCGCGGCCGAGCGCGGGATCGACGTGAAGTCGGCCGGACTGGCGAAGCTCGACGAGTTGTGGGACGAGGTGAAGGCGGGGGAGCGGGCGGCGAAGGAGACGCGCGGAGCCTAGCGGTGCCGCGCGGGGGCGTCGCGCGGTCCTAGTCCACGTCGCTCCTGCCATCCCCCAGGAACGTCGGGCGTGCGAGCCCGCCGCGATCCTCGTAGAAGCGGATCTCACCCGGTGCGTGCAGCTTGGCCAGCAGGATGATCTGCCCCACGTGCGTCGAGAAGTGCTCCACGACATGATAGATCGCCGAGAAAACCGTCGTCTCGCGCCCCTGAATCATGCGCACTTCGCCTAACGATTCTGGCGTGAGTCGCGCAAGCACGGCGTCGACCTCGCTCAACGCCTTCTCGAGGTGCTCGAGCAGCTCGGCGGCGTTCATCCCGCCGGTCGCCGAGAACTCGGCGTTGCGCTCGCGATGGTCGTCGGCGCCGCCGATTCCGCTCACGATCCACTGCCGCACGTTCCCCGCCAGATGCAACAGCAGGTTCCCGGCGCTGTTCGACTCCTCGTTCGCCCGCCACCAGATGCGCTCCGACGGGAACGCGAGGATCGCCGTCCGGAGCTTGGCCGGATACTCGAGCCCCAGGTAGTAGCGGGAGCGCTCGATGAAGCGCGCGGCTGGGTCGAAGCTCACGGGTGCAGGCGGTGCATCAGGCGTGGGAAGGCAATGCATTCGCGAATGTGCGGCGTTCCGCAGATCCAGGCGACGGTGCGCTCCAAGCCGATGCCAAAGCCGGAGTGCACGAAGGTCCCGTACTTGCGCAGGTCGAGATACCACCCGTACGCGTCGACCGGGAGCTCCTCCTCGTGAATGCGCATGAGGAGCTTGTCGTAGTCGTCCTCGCGCTGCGACCCGCCGATGATCTCGCCGTATCCCTCGGGCGCCAGGCAATCGTCGCACAGCACCGTGCGCGGATCGTCGGGGTTCTCCTTCATGTAGAACGCCTTCGCCCCCTTCGGATAGTTGCACACGAAGATTGGCGTCTCGTAGTCGGCGACGAGGATCGCTTCGTCTTCGGCACCAAGGTCGTCGCCCCAGACGATAGTGCTCCCGCGCTCCTGCAACGTCTTCACCGCGTCGCTGTAGTCGATGCGGGGAAATGGGGTGACCACCTTTTGCAGCTTGGAAACGTCGCGCTCGAGCTCGGCCAGCTCAGCCGCGCGACGTTCGACCACGCGAGCCACGATATGGCTGACAAGATCTTCCTGCAGCCGCATGTTATCGTGCGTATCGTAGAACGCCATTTCGGGCTCGATCATCCAGAACTCGGTCAGATGGCGGCGAGTCTTCGATTTTTCGGCGCGGAAGGTCGGGCCGAAGGTGTAGATCCGACCGAGCGCCGCCGCGGCAGCCTCACCGTACAGCTGACCCGTTTGCGCGAGATACGCACTCCCCTCGTCGAAGTACTCGGTCGAGAACAGCCCCGATCGCTCGCCGATCGCGGCGGTGAGGATAGGCGTGTCGACGTGGATGAAGCCGCGCTCGTAGAAGAAGTCGTGGATCGCCTGCTCGACCTCGTGCCGGATGCGCATGATCGCGACCTGTCGCGGAGCACGCAGCCAGAGGTGGCGGCGGTCGAGGAGGAAGTCGACGCCGTGCTCCTTGGGCTGGATCGGATAGTCGACCGGCGACGTGCCGAGGATCTCGACATTGGTGACCCCCATCTCATGCCCGCCCGGCGCCCTTGGCTCGGCACGAACTTCGCCGGAAACGGCAACGCTCGTCTCCTGCGTGAGCTCGCCAAATTTCGCCCACACTTCGGGTGTGAGCTGGTTCTTCACCAGGACGCACTGCAGGATGCCGGTGCCGTCTCGCAACACGATGAACGCGATCTTCCCGGAGGAGCGCAGGTGGGTCACCCATCCGCGGACGGTGACCTGTTCCCCCACGTGCGTGGGGAGCGATGATATGATGGCGTTCGGTGTAGACACGAGACGGGGCAAAGGGATACGATGAGCGGCGTAAGCTACGAGTGCTCCAGAGGGCGTGCAACGGACGCGATCGGCGACGGACTCTTTCCGTCGCTTGGTCGCGTATTGGTGTGCGATGCCTCACCCTTCGCCATTGCATCGAATGCCGCGCCCTTCGACTCGCCGTTCCTTCCCACCGCGGCACCCGCGCCGCATTCCGTGACGATGCGCGACACCTTGGGCCGCCGTCGGGAGTTCGTCTCGTGATGCTGCGCACACGACTGGCGCTGGGCATCGGCGGGATCGTCTCGCTGATGCTGGTGCCGGTCATCCTGTCGATCGTGTCGATGCTCCAGCTCCGCGACGACACGACCAACATTCGCGACGTCGAGTTTCGCGCCGCGGTCGTCCTCGGCAAGGTGCGGGTGGCCGTCCAGGAGCTTGACCAGACCAAGGACTATCTCTCGATCCTCCCCGAGGAGGCGACGCGCACGCAGTTCAACCAGCGCCTGGCGACGGTGCGCGCACTCGTCGATTCGCTCGGCGCGGTCACCGCGGTTCCGGCGATTGGCCGGGTGCGCAGCACGCTGGACATCATCGCCGAGGAATCCGAGCGCGCGCACCAACTCGCCGCAGCAGGGCGGGCGGCGATCGCCGATTCGGTCATCGATCGCAAGATCGCCCCGGCGATCGACGACATCGTGCGAAGCGTCGTGCTCTCCGAGCAGGGACTGCAGGATCGCACGCGTGAACGCGTCAGCGAGATTGCCGAATCGTCGAGTCGCTCCCGCAACACCTCGATCCAGCTCCTCGGCGCTGCGGCAATCCTCGCGGTCCTGATCGGCCTCTGGCTGACGCAAAGCGTCTCGCGTCCGATCAACGAACTCGACGCCGGGATGCGCGCGGTCGCCGAGGGCGACTTCGGGCACCCGTTGCAGCTGGCGCCGCAACGGCGAGACGAGTTCGGGCGGCTCGCCAAGTCCTACAACTCGATGGCCACGCAGCTGCGGGAGCTCGATCGCCTCAAGGCGGAGTTCATCTCGGTCGCATCGCACGAGCTCAAGACGCCGATCAACGTGGTCATGGGGTACCTGCAGCTCCTGCAGGACAACGTTTACGGCGAGCTCAATACGCGGCAGCGCGAGATCATCGGCACCCTCACGGCGCAGAGCAAATCGCTGTCGCGCCTCGTGCGTCAGCTCCTCGACGTCTCGCGGTTCGAAGCTGGCGGCGGAAAGGTCGAACCGCGCACGTTCCCCCTTCCCGCCTTCCTCGGCGACCTCGAACGCACCTTCCGCGTGCTCGCGATCCAGCGAAACGTCGCCCTCGTCGTCACACGAGGCCCCGATCTCCCGGCCGAAGTACGGTGGGACCCGGAGCGAATCAACGAGGTGCTGGGTAATCTCCTGTCCAACGCCTTCAAGTTCACGCCGAGTGGTGGGCGTGTCTCCCTGGAGGTCGACCGGCGGGGCGATGGCGTCACGATGCGCGTGCGGGACACGGGCGCAGGGATCCCTGCGACCGAAGTGGCGTACGTCTTCGAGAAGTTTTATCAGGCCGACAACCAGACCACGGGAATCAAGGGGACCGGGCTCGGGCTCGCGATCGCCAAGGGGATCGTGACGGCGCACGGGGGGACGATCGGGGTGGAAAGCGTCGTCGGCGTCGGGACGACGTTCACGTTGTTCCTCCCTGTGCAGTCGTCGGCCACACGCCTTGCGCCCTTTCACCAGCCCGAAGAGGCTTCAGTCGCATGATGGGTCACACCCGCCGCCGCGCGACGTCGCGATGGCGACGCCTGCCACCGATGGCGTTGCTCGCAACATCGGTGATCGCGGCCAGCTGCAAGCAGCCGACGCCCGAACCCGCGCCGCGCCCGATCGTCCAGATGGTCGCCGCCCCACCGCCACCGCCATCGCCTTGGCCGGGTACCCTCGCCACCGCTCTGCGCGCCGCCGAAAGCGGGCGTTTCGCCGAGGCGGAACGCATCCTCACCGACTTCGGGCTCGCCAACAAGGAGACGCCGGAAGGAGCCGAGAGCGATTTCTGGCGCGCCCTTCTCAAGACCGATCCGGCCAATCGCGCCGTGACGCCGCGCGAGTCGATGGCGCTCTACGATTCGTACCTGAGCGGCGGGACCGACCAGCCGCGCTACGCCGAAGCGCTCATCCTCCGGCGCGTGGTCGAATCGATGGACTCTACACGCGCCTTGCTGGCGACGGTGCGGGCATCGGCCGAGGCGCGCGACAAGTCGCGCGACGAGGAGATTCGCCGGCTCAACGACGTCATCGACCGGACGACGGCAGAACTCGACCGCATCAAGCGGCGACTGATTCCCAAGCCGTAGCAGCTGGCGGGCGCTCCGCGCGGGCGCCGCGCGATGACCTTGACCTCCCTCCCGTCGACCGGATCGAGTCTGCTCGCGCCGTGTGGCGCTACCCGACGCGAAAGAGCTCCAGGGCGCGCGCATACCGCGCTCGCAGCATCGTCCGGATCCCCGCGTTGTCCGGATGCGTGAGCTCCGCATCGTGCTCGAGGAGGCGCTCGGCCACCGCACGTGCCTTCTCGTTGAGCGCCTCGTCGCGCATCGGGTCGGCGACGCGAAAGGTCGGGTCACCGCTCTGCTGCTTGCCGAACAGGTCTCCCATGCCGCGCAGGCGAAGGTCGGCGCGCGCGATCTCGAAGCCGTCCTCGGTGGAAACGAAGAGCGAGAGGCGCTCGTGCGCTTCCTGCCCAACGTCGCCGAGAAGGATGCAGAACGATTCTTCGGCCCCCCGCCCTACACGCCCGCGAAGCTGGTGCAGCTGCGAGAGACCGAATCGCTCGGGGTGTTCGATGAGCATCACCGTGGCGTTGGCGACGTCGATGCCGACCTCGATCACCGTGGTCGCGACAAGGATGTCGATCTCGCCATCGCGAAACGCGCGCATCACCGTGTCGCGCTCGTCGTTGGGGAGGCGCCCATGCAGGAGCGCCACGCGCCGGTTGGCGAAGACGCCGGCGGCAAGCGCCGCGTGCATCGTCGTTGCCGCCTTGAGGTCCGTCTTTTCCGACTCCTCGATGACGGGATAGACGATGTACGCCTGCCGCCCCTTCTCGACCTGAGCGTCGACGAACTGCAGCACGCGGTCGCGCGCCGACTCGGGGCGGAGCGCGCTGGTGATCGGGAGACGCCCCGGCGGGCGCTCGTCGAGGATGGACACATCGAGGTCGCCGTACGCGGTCAGCGCGAGCGAGCGCGGAATCGGCGTCGCGCTCATAAGGAGAACATCGGGGCTCTCTCCCTTGGCGCCTAACGCGGCTCGCTGCTCGACGCCGAAGCGGTGCTGCTCGTCGATGATCGCGAGCCCGAGTCGCCCGAACTGCGTGCGTTCCTGCACGAGCGCGTGCGTCCCCACCGCCACGAGCGGCACCTGCGCCGCGAGGCGCTCGTCGGCCGCTCGGCGCTCGGCAGCTCCCAGGCTCCCCGTCACGAGGAGGGGGCGCATGTCGAGCGGAGCGAGGAGCGCGGTGAGCGTGCGCGCGTGCTGCTCGGCGAGGAGTTCGGTCGGTGCCATGAGCGCGGCCTGAAAGCCGTTCTCCACGGCGAGAAGTGCCGCGAAGAGTGCCACCACCGTCTTGCCGCTCCCAACGTCGCCTTGCAGGAGGCGGTGCATGCGTCTGGGGGAGCACATGTCGGCGACGATCTCGCGCAGCGCGCGCGTCTGCGCTCCGGTGAGCGCAAAGGGGAGCGCGCCACGCAGCTGCGTGGTAAGCGTGCGCTGCGGCGTGTAGACGATTCCGTGGCGCGGCTCGCGGGCGAGCGCGTTGGCGCGCCGATGCAGGAGCTGCACGAAGAGCAGTTCGTCGAACGACAGGCGATCGCGCCCGCGCTCGGCCTCGCGCACCGACGAGGGGCGATGCACCATGCGCAAGGCATCGGTGATCGGCGCGACCCCCGCCACGTCGACGATCGACGCGGGGAGATGCTCCTTCACGAGGGCCAGCAACGCGTCGAGGTGCTGCTCGATGATCTGCCGCAGCTGACGGGCGGTCATCCCCTCGGTCGCCGGGTAGACCGACAGAACACGCCCCTGCGCGCTCCCCGAATCCTCGGCGCCAAGATTCACGAACTCGCGCGGTTGCAGCTGTCGGCCATGATAGAACCGCACCGGCCCCGTCAGGAGCAAGACGTCGCCCTTCTCGATCGTCCGGTCGAGGAACGGCTGTCCGGGCCACGACACTTCGAGCATTCCGCTCGCGTCCTGGACCACCGCCTGGAAGATCCGCAAACCCTTCCGCGTGGGGATGATCCCCTTGGAGATCACGCGCCCCATCACCGTGACGTCCATTCCCGGCGCGACCGAGTGGATCGGCGCAATCGTGCTCGCGTCCTCGTACCGGTGCGGAACGTGGCGCAGGAGGTCGCCCGCCGTCTCGATGCCAAGCTTGCGCAGGAGCTGCGCGCGTCGCTCCCCCACGCCCTTGAGGAACTGGACGGGCATCTCCAGCGTGATGCGTGGCGCGTTGGCGATTCGTGCGTCGCGGCGAACGGCCACTACGGCCTCCTCAAGTGATGGACAGCATCTGCGGGCGCATGCGACACCATGCGCCCTCGCCTATTCCTCCAGCAGTTCCTTCGCGAACTCGCCCGCGTCGAACGGTTCGAGATCGCCCACCTGCTCCCCCACCCCGATGAACTTGACCGGGACGTCGAGCGCTTCGTGCACCGCAACCACAATCCCGCCGCGCGCTGTTCCGTCCAGCTTTGTCACTACCAGACCGGTTACGGGGACGGCCGCCGAAAAGGTCTTCGCCTGCGCCACCGCGTTCTGTCCGATCGTCCCGTCGAGCACGAGGAGCGTTTCGTGCGGCGCCTCCGGCATTCGGCGCTTGATCACGCGGGCAACCTTCTTGAGTTCCTCCATCAGGTTGTCGCTCGTGTGCAGGCGTCCCGCGGTATCGACGAGCACAATGTCGACACCACGCGTCACGCCGGCGTCAATTGCATCGAAGGCCACCGCGGCGGGATCGCCGCCTGGCTTGCCGCCAATGAACTCTGCGCCGGTGCGCTCGGCCCACACGCGCAGCTGGTCGATGGCGCCGGCACGGAACGTATCCCCCGCCGCGACGATCACGCGCTTTCCCTGCGATCGAAGGCGCGCCGCAAGCTTGCCGATGAACGTCGTCTTCCCTGCACCGTTCACCCCGATGATCAGGATCACCGTGGGAGCGCTCGGCGCCAGCCGCAACGCGGGATCGGAGTTGCCTTGCCGTAGCGCTCCCTCGATGCCCGTGCGCAACGCATCGAGAAACTCGTCATGCGTCTTGACCTTCCCGCGCTGTGCGAGGCGGTCCACGTCGCTCACCAGCCGCAACGTCGTCGCCACGCCGAGGTCGGCCTCGAGCAGGAGTTCCTCGAGCTGTTCGAGCGAACCCTCGCGCGCCCCCTTGCGCACCAGCGCGCCGACGTCGGTGAGGGCGATATCCTTGATGCGCTGCCAGAGCGACCGCTTGGGAAGGTCGTCGGCGCGCTTGAAAAGCCTGGCCATGCCGGAAAGTTAGTGACTCGTCACCCGCAGGTGCCTCCCCCGCACTCACGTTGGCGCGGGCGTGTTCACGCGGCGCGAGCACCCATTGCGCTCTGCCCTCGCAAACCCCTGCGTACGGACGCGCAGCGATCTTCTGGGACGCAGAGTTCAGTGCGAACGTGCACCCCTTGCTGACTGCACTCCCGTGAGCGTGCGCGCTCGGATCAGCTTGCGCGCCGCTATCGCAGCCCGATGCGCCGGCGCAGGAGCCACTCGCCGCAGAGTGCGAGGAGCGCAATGGTGAAGAGCCAGGACACGTCGCGGGCACGCGGTGCCTCGCCGAGCGTGGTACCGCTCCCGAGTGCCCCCGCCTTCACCGTGCGACGGCGCGGGAGTAGCTCAGCCGAGGGATTCACGACAAGGAGCGACGCACCCCCCGGCGTCTGGACGTCGTACACCCCTGCGGGGGGCGCCGGAATCGCAGTCGAGTTGTTGCCAGCGCCAAATCGCAGTACCAGCGAATCGCGCACGTCGCCCCCGCGCCTAACGACCTGCGCCCGCACCACGCTGTCACCGCCAACGCCGCGACGCCACTGCACTGCGTCGCCCGCGCGAACGGCGGCATTCACCGGGTAGGCCGCGCGCACATCGGCGCGCTCTCCGGCGAGCCAATCGAGGATGCTCCCCCACACCGCGGTGAAGGCATCGCTCCCGACGCCGCCGCGGAAGCGCCAGCGCCAGAAGCCGCTTGCCCCGGCCACCACGACGCGTCGCGGCTGCTCCCACCCCACAATCGCCACGCGTTGATCGAGTCGGCGCGAGCGACGCGTCTCGAGGATTGAGAACTCGGCGTTGGCCGGCATCGTGGAGCTCACATCGAGCGGCGGAAGCGAATCCCACGCGGTTCCGCTGAGCGGCGTGCTCACCGGTGAAAGCGGTGCGCCAGTCGCGAACCACTCGCCCTGCGCATTCGTCGGCGGGGCGACGAGCGCGAGCGCGCCACGCGTGATCTGGCGCGGAGCCCCAAACAGCGAGGTGTCGCCGTGCAGCACGACGATCGGAGACTCGCGCACCGCGCGGCGCACCACGTCCTCGCTCACCGGATGGAGCGTCACGTCTTCGCGCCACTGTCCCGGCGCTACGCGAAAGTAGGCGCGCGTCGGGAGCATCACCGTCCCCCGCAGGAGCGCCGCGAGCTCGCGAGAATCCAGGTCTGGCGAGGTGGAGACAAGAACGGCGGCCGCACCCGCCGTCACTTCCAGCACAGCTGCTGCGGAATTGTTGTTCGGCTCCGTGTCGCCCGTGGTCTCCACCGTCGCGCGCAGTTCACTCGGCGCACCGCCGGGAGTTGCGCTCGCCGCCGGCGCGACGAAGTGCAGCGTCACCGTGCGCTCGCCGTCGCCCGGAAGCGCCTCGAATGGGACTCGCACCACGGAGCGACCGGCAAGATCGAGGTTGAGCGTTCCCGAGGCGGCGCCTCCGTCTCCTGCGCCAATGGTCACCCGCACCTCGACCGAATCGCCGGACGCCGCCACCCGTGGTGCGTTCACATCGAGCACCGCCGCGTCCTTCGCCATCGACGAGTCGCCGAGCACGACGCGCGATCCGGCTGGGAGCGACTGCAACGCCTCGGGATCGTCGATCTCGCCGTCGGTAAAGAGGACGAGCGGACGCCCGGCGGCCATCGCACGTTCGGCGGCAGGTCGCACGCGGGATGCGCGATCGATCGGCGCGACGTTGCTCGTCGCCAGCCGCAACGAGTCGCCGAAGACGAAGAGCGAGTCTCCACCATCAGCACGCGCCGCCGCGCGCGCCTTGAGAAATGCCGACGAATCTCGCCCGCGTCCCCATGATGCCGAGGCGTCGAGCGCCACCAGCGGCGGCGGGACGCGCCGTGCCCCCAGCACGGCGTTCAGGGCAAGGGCGACGAGACTGGTGACCGAAACCGCGCGCAGCGCAGCGGTGACGAGTCGACCGGGAGTACGGGCGCGGGCGTACGACGCAAACGCGCTTCCCACGCCAGCGGCGAGGGCGATGAGCCAGGAGATCATGTCCCGAATTTACGCCGGGCTCCCGGCAGGCGCTGCGCGTTCGTCAGTTGGAGTCGGCGACTTGGGTCGAAGCGCGCTGTAGCAGGGCGAGGCGTTCTTCGCGCACCCGGTCGAACGCCGGGCGATCGGCGGCGGCGAGCGGTTCACCGCCAACGCTCGCCAGCGCCTTGCGCGGATCGCGTTGCACGCCTCCCACGAGCACCTCGAAGTGCAGGTGCGGTGCCGTGGCGAGCCCGGTCATCCCGACGAACGCGATGGTCTGGCCGATGGCGACGCGTGATCCGCGGTGAAGCCCGCGGGCAAAGGCCCGCAAGTGTCCGTACCGCGACACGAAGCCGTTCGCGTGCCGCACGTCGACCACGTTGCCGTACCCGTTCATGCGTCCCGCGCGCACCACGATGCCGTCACCCACGCTGCGCACCGGCGTACCCGACGACGCAGCGTAGTCGGTGCCGCGATGCGCACGCCAGATCCCGAGAATCGGATGGCGGCGCAAGCCGAAAACGGAAGAGATGCGTCGGAACTCGAGGGGCGCACGCAGAAAGGCAGCGCGGAGCGACTTTCCGCTGTCATCGTAGTAGCGCGCGCTGGTTGCGCCCGAGTCGAAGCGAATCGCCTGGATCGATGATCCCCCCGACTTGTAGTCAGTCGCAAGGATCCGCCCGATGCGCACCGCGCCCTCCGGCCCCTGCTCGCGCTCAAACAGCACACGAAACTCGTCGCCCGACTGGAGGTCGCGACTCATGTCGATGCGATACTCGAAGATGTCGGCGACATTCCACGCCAACTCGGCGCGCGCCGACGAAGGGAGCGCGGGGGCGCCGGCGTCGAAGGCATCGTACAGCGTGCGGGCGATCTCGCCACGTACGACCAGGGTGTCGGTCCTCCAGGGAAGGCGCTCCTCCCGCCCCACCCATCCACTGTCGGTCTTCGTCAGGTGCAACAGGCGGTCGATCGCGAGGCGGAACGAAATCTTGCTCGGCGTCTCCCCCTCGCGCGCACCCAGCGTGATGCGGAGCCCCGCGGGGAGGC
Organism: Gemmatimonadaceae bacterium; assembly: GCA_044225935.1. Classification (GTDB taxonomy): domain Bacteria; phylum Gemmatimonadota; class Gemmatimonadetes; order Gemmatimonadales; family Gemmatimonadaceae; genus SCN-70-22. Next base: position 178,262 of record JBGAHX010000001.1, on the reverse strand, counting down.
GGCGCGGATCGAGGTCGGTCGCAGCGGCGAGCGCATCGCTTGCATCCTGCTGCGAAAGCCCTCCACGCGAGAGGAGCCCGCCAACCGTCTCGCCCCGCTGCAACGAATCGACACGCTCGAGCCATGCTGGCGTTCGCGCGCCGGAAATCACCTCACCAGCGCGTCGCTCCGGAATGGGGCGCATGACGGCGATGGCGCCCCACGCGAGGAGCGCCACCACGACGTACAGCGCGAGTCGAGCGCGCCAGCGACTCAATCCATCTGCCTCCGAATGAACGTCGGAATATCCATCTCGTCGATTTCCTCGCTCGAACGGGTCGTTGGCGGGGCAAAGCGACGATTGGGGTCTGACGGCGCCACCGTTCGCACGCCGCTGAGTCCACCACTGTTACGCGCAGTGTTCCCGCGGGGTTGATTGATCGGAATGACGTTGGGCTGCGAGGGCGGAACTTGCGTCACCGGAGTGGGACGCGGCGCGGGAGAACGCGGCGCCGTCGTCGACACGGGGATCCCGACCACCGCTTCGGAGATTGGCGGAGCGCTGCGGTCGGGCTTCACGCTGAACGTGCTCGTGGACGCGCTCACTGTCTGGCCGAGCGCCTTGTCGAAGCCCGTCGCGATGACGGTCACGCGAATCTCGCCCTGCATCGCCGGCTCGGAGACCGCCCCGAAGATGATCTCGGCTTCGTCGCCCGCCGCGTCGTGCACGATGTCGGAAATCTGCGTGACTTCGCCGAGCGTGAGGTCGCTGCCGCCGGTGATGTTGAGGAGCACGCCGGTGGAGCCGCCGATCGAGATGTTGTCGAGCAGCGGAGACGAGATCGCCTGCTGCGCGGCTTCCATTGCGCGATTCTCACCGCGACCGATCCCGGTCCCCATCAGCGCCGACCCACCGTTCTGCATGACGGTGCGGACGTCGGCGAAGTCGACGTTCACCAAGCCCATCTTCGAGATCAGCGTCGAGATCCCCTGCGTCGCGTGGAGCAGGACCTCGTCGGCCTTCTTGAGCGCATCCTGGAACGGGATCCCCTTGCCGACGACGGCGAGCAGCCGTTCGTTAGGCACGATGATCATCGTGTCGACGTGATTGCGCATCTCGGCGATGCCGGCGTCGGCCTGACGCATGCGCTTGCGCCCCTCGAAGAGGAACGGCTTGGTCACGATGCCCACGGTGAGCGCCCCGGCTTCCTTCGCCAACTCGGCGACGATCGGCGCGGCGCCCGTACCGGTGCCGCCGCCCATGCCGCAGGTGACGAAGACGAGGTCGGCGCTCTGCAGCACGCGCCCGACCTCGTCGCGGTTCTCCTCGATCGCCTGACGCCCGATATCGGGACGCGCGCCGGCACCGAGTCCGCGCGTGAGCTTCTTCCCGATCTGGATCTTCACGTCCGACTTCGACGCGAGCAGCGCCTGCGAGTCCGTGTTGATCGAGATGAACTCGATGCTCTCGAGTTGCTCCTCGATCATGCGGTTGACGGCGTTGCCGCCGCCTCCACCGACTCCCACGACCTTCATCCGGGCGTTCTGTGTCGCGTTCTCCTCGAATTCGAACATCATGGCGCGCGCTGCTCCTCTCGTGGCGAGGCTTTCGAGTCAGGAAACGGGGACGGGTCGCGGAATCGACGCAGCGATCATGCATAACGTCACAGCATCGCGCGGCATCGAAGTGCGTCGAATATAACGCCTTTGTGCAATCAGGCTACGTGTGACACAAAGCAAAGTTCTGCGCCGCGTTCGCGTCGCGAGAGCGACCAATGTTTCTCCACATTTGCTAGGAGAAGATCACCTTTGTAGCACAACGGGCGGCGCCCTCGATCGGTCGCCGCCCGCCGCACCCTAACGATGTGACGCGCGTCTCGGCGCGCCTCATTCGTAGTCGATCAGAAGAAGTCCTGCAGCCACGCCTTCACGCGCTGCGTCAGCTTATCCACATTAGGTGCATTGAACTGCAGCCGCTTCCCCGACGGACTCTCGCTCCCTAACGCGACCCGGCTCGCGGCGTAGAGTGCGAGCCCCACCGCCGTGGCAAAACGCGGCGCCTGCACCGCATCGACCAACCCGCTCAGGTTCTCCGTCGGCACGCCGATGCGCACTCCGGTGCCGAAGACCTCGGCCGCCAGCTCGGCGACGCCCGGAAGCGTGGCTGCGCCCCCCGTCAGCACCACGCCGGCACTCAACTTCCCGGCGTACCCCGCGGCGTCGATATCGCGCATCACCAGGTCGTAGATCTCGTCGGTGCGCTGGTGAATGATGTGGGCGAGCAACTCGCGAGGTATCTGTCGATCCCCTTGCGCCACGGTGCTCGGGAGCGTGATGACCTCCGACGGATCGACCATCGGCTCGTAGGCGCAGCCGTAGCGCTCCTTGAGGCGCTCGGCGTCGGCCTGCGTGACACCGAGGCCGTGCACGAGATCGTTGGTCACGTTGTTGCCGCCAAAGGGGACGGTGCCGAGGTGACGGATCTTCGCCTCATGGAAGACGGCGATGTCGGTCGTCCCGGCCCCCATCTCGATGAGGGCGACGCCCAGTTCCTTCTCATCCTCGGTCAACACCGCGAGCGCACTGGCCAGTGGCTCCAGCACCAGCTGCAGCGGCTTGTACCCCGCTTTCTCCACCGCCTTGCGCAGGTTGAGCGCTGGCGAGCTCCCGATGGTGACGAGGTACATCTCGGTTTCGAGTCGCGTCCCCACCATCCCGACGGGATCGCGAATTCCCTCGTTCTTGTCGACGGTGTACTCCTGCGGGATCGCGTGCAGGAGTTCGCGCTCGGGGGGCATCGCCTGCGCGCGCGCGACCGCATTGGCGCGCTCGACGTCGCCCTTGGCGATCTCCTCCCCGCTCACGGCGACGATCCCCTTGGAAATCATCGCCTGAACGTGCTCGCCAGCAATCCCCACGTAGCACGAATCGACCTTCACGCCGGCCATCTGCTCGGCGTCGCTGACTGCCTTGCGAATCGACTGCGTGGTTTCCTCGATGTCGGCGACGACACCGCGACGGATCCCGGTCGTGCGCGCCTGTCCGACGCCGAGCACCTTGATGCCCGGATGGCGCGGCAGGTCGCCAACGACCTCAGCGATGATGGCGGTCGTCTTGGCGGATCCGATGTCCAGTCCTGCGACCAGGCGTTCGACGTTCATGGCAGGCGGGCGATGACGAGGTCCTTGTAGCGCAAGTCGAGCTCCACGGGTCGAAGGTGACGCTTCGCGAGATCGGCTTCGACGGAAGATAGTTGTAGGAGGCGATCGGCGCGCATGTCGAGCATGGCGCGCACCGGCACGTCCATCAGCGTCAGCATCACTTCGTCCTTTGCCACACGCCGCGCTTCGCTCACGCGCGAGTAGTACTCGGGCATCTCGGCCTTGATGTCGCCGAGGAGACGAAAGAGCGCCGTATCGGGGCGAGCGACGATCGGGAGGTCGACGCCCCAGCGTGCGGGATCGAGTGGGAGCACGCGCCCGCTGTCGTCGTACGCCTTGAACCCTCCCGATGCCGGCACGAGGGCGATCGGAAGATTCTCATCGACCGTGACGACCAGCGTGCTGGGGAGGCGACGCGAGAGGTGCGCGCGGTGGACCTGCGGATGCCCCTCGGCGCGAACCTCGAGCGAATCGAGCTTGTTCCAGATCGAGAAGGTCGTGTCGACCTGCAGCCGCGCCGCGATGTCGGACGCGCGCGCGAAGCGCGTCCCCCGCACCTCGACCTGCTGCACCCTAAAGAAGGCGAGATCGTGCCCCCACCAGGGGACCGTCGCGATGATGATGGCGAGGACGATTGCCCCCAGAAGGTACCAGCGCAGACGCACGCGAATGCGCCCTCCCTCGGGGGCTCCCGGCTGCGGCACGTTTGGCGACGTCACGACTTCACCGTCCCGCCAAGCAGTCCCTTGAGTTCGGGAGCGGTTCGGGTGATGTCGCCTGCTCCCATCGTGACCACGACGTCCCCGTCGCGCACGAAGGCGGCCAGCGCCGCGGCGAGGTCGCTGCGCGCCCCGGTCCACGCGGGGGGGCGCCCCGCGTCGCGCAGGCGATCGGCGATGAGGGCCGACGACACACCGGCGATCGGCTGCTCGCGCGAGGGATACAGCGCGGTGAGGAAGAGGGCGTCGCCCAGCGCGAGAGCATCGGCGAAGCCCTTGGCAAAGTCGCGCGTGCGGGAATAGAGATGCGGCTGAAAGGCGATGACGAGACGGCGCCCGGGGAACGACTCGCGGGCGGCAGCGATCGTCGCGGCCACTTCGGTCGGGTGGTGCGCGTAATCGTCGACCAGTTCGACGCCGGCGACGTTCCCGAGTCGCTGGAAGCGTCGCTCCACTCCACGGAACGACTCGAGGCCAGCGCGCAGTCGGTCGAACGATGCGCCTAACGCCAGTCCTGCACCAACGGCGGCCAGCGCATTGCGCACGTTGTGGATCCCCGGCACGCGGAGTTCGAGCTCGCCGAGGTGCTCCTCGTCGAATCGCACGGCGACCGTGTTGCGACCGTTCGTTGTCGTCGACAGCGTGCCGACCAGCCGTGCATGGGGAGACGCGACGCCATAGCGGATCACCTGCGCCCCCGACGCGACGTTGACACTGTCCGCCCCTGTATCGTCGGAGCAGAGTACGATCGTATGTGCCGGCGCCGCAAACGTCGCGAAGGCACCGCGAATGTCGTCCAGGTCACGATAGATGTCGAGGTGATCGGTCTCGACATTCGTGATCACTGCGACCGTTGGCGTGAGGGCCAGGAAGGAACGATCGTATTCGTCGGCTTCGACCACGTAGGTGTCCTGGCCGCCGGCACGCAGGTTCCCTCCCCAGCTTTCCACCCGGCCGCCCACGAGTCCCGTCGGCTGCAATCCGGCGGCCGTCAGCGCGTCGGTGGTCATCACCGTCGTGGTCGTCTTGCCGTGCGTGCCGGCGATCGCCACGAGCGTTCCGCCGCTCACCGCCTCACCCAACGCCTCGGCGCGCCTGACGACAGGAAGCCCAGCGGCGCGCGCGGCGAGGAGCTCTGGGTGCTCGCGTGGCACCGCCGAGGAGACCACCAACGCGCGCACGCCCACTACGTGGTCGGGCGAATGTCCCTGCTCGACTTGCACGCCAAGCGATGCCAGATCGTCAATCTCGCCCGACGCGCTGTCGCACCCGGTCACCGCGATCCCACGCCGGACAAAGAGCTCGGCGAGCGCACGCATCCCGGCGCCGGCAATGCCGACGAAGTGGACCGGCCGCGGATCGGTGGTATCGAGGAGAGACATCGCGCGGAAATCTAGTAGATGCGTCGACGTGCGCTCACGAGCGACCCTGGGGCCGGTCCAGCAGCGCGGCGATCCGCTCGGCGATGCGCGCCGACGCGTCGGGGCGACCGCGCGAGAGCGCAGCCGCAGACCACGCGTCGCGCATCGCCGGCTCGCGCAATACATCCGCAACCGTCTGCGCGAGGTGCGCTGGCGTCGCATCGCGTTGCGGCATCCAGCGCGCGGCGCCAGCCTGCTCGAGCGCACGCGCATTTGCTGTTTGGTGATCCTCGGCGGCGGTCGGCAGGGGAATCAGGAACATCGGAATCCCCCACGCACACAGCTCGGCGGTCGTCATCGCACCGGCACGGGCGATCGCGAGGTCGGCGACACCATACGCATCGGCGACCGGAGAGAGGTACGCTCGCACGAGGACCTGCGCACTGGCCCGCGCGGCGTGCTTCTCGAAGTGGGCGCGTCCCGTCCCCCAGATCACCCCGACGCCTGCGGGAAGGCCACCGGCTACCCAGCCATCGACGAGCGCGTTGAGCGCCGCCGATCCCTGGCTCCCACCGAAGGCCAGCACCACGAGCTTGATCGAATCGTCGAATCCCCAAACTTTTCTATGCAGGGCGCGGTCCCGACGTGCACTTGGAGGGGGTTCGATCGGGTTGCCGGTATCGAACACGCGATCGCGGACCGTCGACGGGAGGCGCAGCGCCGCCTCGGGGAAGCCGACATAGACCTCGCGCGCCCACCGCGAAAAGAGCTGGTTGGTCTTCCCGGGAAACGAGTTCTGATCCTGCAGGACGAATGGGATCGATCGCAGGGTGGCGAAGGCGAGCGCTCCCGACGCCGCGTATCCGCCGGTGGCGACCACCAGGCGCGGCGCCTCCTCGCGCGCGAGCGCCGACAAACGACTCCATGCGCGACCGAGCCCTACGACGGTTCGCCAATTCTGCCATGGGGCGCTCCGGTAAAGCGGATGCAGGTCGAGGAGCGTATGAGGAAACTCGGTATCGGGGAGAATGACCCGCTCGATGCCGCGCGTCGCGCCGACGAAGTGCGGACGCACGTCGGGGCGGAGGCGCACCAGCGCCCGCGCGATCGCCAGCGCGGGGTAGAGATGCCCGCCGGTTCCGCCGCCGGTAAAGAGAACGCGCACGCCCGATCGCCTACGCCGGATCGGTGGCGGCAGCGCCGAAGACTCGCTCCTTGCTGCTCCCGATGTTCACCAGGATCCCGGTGAAGACGAAGCTCAAGACCAGGTTCGATCGGCCAAAGGAGATGAAAGGAAGCGTCAAGCCGGTGGTGGGAAGCAATCCGATGACGACGCCCACATGGAGATAGGCGGTGATCGACATCGTGCACGTGACGCCGATCGCCACCAACTGCAGAAAGCGGGAGCGCGCCTGCTGGGCGATGCGGAAGCCGAGCCAGGTGTAGAGCGCGTAGACGAGCACGATCATCACCATCCCGATGAAACCCCACTCCTCGCCGATGTTGCTCCCGATGAAGTCGTTGTAGCCGAACGGCACCCACCCGTATTGCTGCAATCCCTGGCTGAACCCCTTCCCCGTGAATCCTCCGGACCCGACGGCGATCAACGATTGGCGCAGCTGGAAGTTGATTTTCTCGGGTGCGTCGCCCGATCCCATGAAGGAGAGAAGGCGCGACATCGCGTACTGGCGTTTCGTCACCTCGTGCCAGAGGAGCGGCGCGGCAAGGATTCCCAGCAGGATGAAGTGCCCGATGCGCACATCGGCGGAAAAGAGGATGATCCCCATCAGGAGGGTGTAGAGCATCGCCACCGAAAGGTCGGGCTGGAAGAACGCGATCACGTCGAGGATCCCGACGACGACGAGGAACGGGAGAAGCCCCTTCGTGAGGCGCCGCATCTGCTCCCCCTTCTTGAGCACGAGCATCGCCGTCCAGACGATCACCGCAAGCTTTCCGAACTCCGACGGCTGCACCGAGGCGCCGAAGACAAAGCGCCGAGAGCCGTTCACCGACGGCGCGATCGAATGCGTGAACGGGAGAACGGTGATCAGCATCAGGACGATCGTGACGATCATCAACGGCCAGGCGAGCTTCTCGTAGCGTTCGGCGTCGAACTTCGCGGCGGCCGCGAAGCCGACGATCCCGATCCCGACGCCACCCAGCTGCTTGAGGAAGTAGTACGTCGAGTCGTGATTGGCCTGCATCGCGACGAACGCGCTGGCGCTGTAGAGCGTGGCGAGGCCGAACGCGGTCAGGACCATCGTGACGAGCACCAGCGCCCGTGCATCGGTGCTGACGGCCCAGCGTTCACGCACCTGTGTGGGATCGTGCATCAGGAGTCTCCCTGGGCCGCGGCGGCGAAGGCGCGCCCCCGCTCTTCGTAGTTGTTGAACATGTCGAAGCTCGAGCAGGCAGGGGCAAGCAGGACGGCATCGCCGCGACGGGAGAGCTCGCGGGCGCGAGCGATGACGCTCGCGAAGTCACCGTCCACACGGTGAATGGAGGCACGGCCGGCGAGATCGCGCTCGATGATCGGTGCTGCCTCGCCGTAGGCGATGACGTGCCGGCAATGGCGCGCCACGGCGTTGCCCAGCGCGGTGTATGGCTCGCCCTTGTGCCGTCCGCCGAGCAGGAGGACGGTGGGACGCGTCATGCTCTCGATCGCGACGAGTGACGCCGCGACGTTCGTCGCCTTCGAGTCGTTGATCCACAGGACGCCATCGCGTTCGGCGACGGGCTCGAGGCGATGCGGCGGTGCATGGAAGCCGCGCAACCCCTTCGCGAGCCGCTCGCGATCGTCGAGGCTCTCGTGCGATGCGTCCGCGGTCATCACCGCGAGTACGGCGGCGAGCGCGTTGGCGACGTTGTGATCGCCGAGAAGCGGGAGGTCGCGTCGCGGCATGAGTTCCGCATCGCGCACGATCAGTATCTCCTTCCCTTCTCCGCCGAGAAACGCATCGGCAAAGCGCCCGGAGACGGCGAAGCGATACTGCACGCCGCGCACCGCGTTCACCATGGCAAGAACGGCGGGATCGTCGCCGTTGACGACCCAGCGCGACGCATTCGTCGCGTGCCGCAGCATGAGCGCCTTGTCGGCGTAGTAGTCCTCAACGCGCTCATATCGATCGAGGTGATCGGGCGACAGGTTCGTGATCACGCCGACGTTCGGGCGAATCGACGGCGTGTCGTGCAGCTGAAACGACGAGAGTTCGAGCACGACCCACGACGGTGCTTGCGGACGCAGGGCGACTTCGCTCAGCGGCGTCCCGATATTGCCGGCGGCGACCGCCTCCTCCCCAACCGCGCGCAGCAGGTGCGCGGTAAGCGCCGTGACGGTCGTCTTGCCGTTTGTCCCAGTCACGGCGATGTACCGCTGCCCCGGCATCGCGGAGAGCGCGAGTTCGATCTCGCTGATGACCGGTACGCGCGCAGCGTGCGCCGCGGTGAGCGGCGCGGCGTCCGGTGGGATCCCGGGGCTGGCCACCACGATCGACGCCTGCGCAATGCGTCGGATGTCGTGCCCGCCGACTTGCACGCTCGCGCCGAGTGCCTCGACGGCCGCCCCCTGCGCGATCACGCCGGCGCTCGCGCCTGCATCCGACGCGTAGACCTGTGCGCCGAGTCGACGCAGCAGCGTCGACGCGGCGGTCCCGCTCCGACCGAGACCGACGACGGCGACTTCGCCGCGTGTCCAGTCGTACGGCGTCGTCATCTGAGCTTGAGCGTGGTGAAGGCGACGAAGGCGCAGAGGATCCCGAGGATCCAGAAACGGACCACGACCTGTGTCTCCTTCCACCCCTTGAGTTCAAAGTGATGATGCAGCGGTGCGCGCAGGAAGACGCGGTTCTGCTGGGCGTACTCGAGCCCATACCGACGCCGCCGGTACTTGAAGACGGTCCGCTGGATGATCACCGACATCGTCTCGGCGGCGAACACGCCACCGACGAAGAGGAGGAGGAACTCGCTCTTGAGGAGGATCGCGATCGCGCCGAGCGCTCCACCGAGCGCGAGTGACCCCGTGTCGCCCATGAAGACCTGGGCGGGATATGTGTTGTACCAGAGGAAGCCTATGCAGGCGCCAGCGAGGGCGAGGCAGTACACCGTGAGCTCCCCTGCACCGCGCAGGTAGAAGAGCTGCAGGTACGCACTCGCATCGACGCGCCCCATGACGTAGGCAAAGAGTGCGAACGTCACGATGGCGATCGCCGTCAGCCCGGCGGCGAGTCCATCGAGCCCGTCGGTGAGGTTCACCGAGTTGCTGACCCCCGTGAGGATGAACGTGGTGAACGGAACGTAGAGCCAGGAGAGCGCGGCGGATGCCGGAACGATGAGGACGTACTTGAGGAACGGCACCGTCGTCGATGCGCCGGGGAGCGTCGAGACCGGGTACTGCCAGAGGATGTAGCCGAAAAGGAGTCCGATCGAGACCTGACCGGCCAACTTGTAACGTTCGACGAGCCCCTCGTTCTTCTTCCCTTCGCGCTTCTGCTTGAGCTTGAGGTAGTCGTCGAGGAAGCCGATCCCGCCCATCCACACCGTCACCAGCAACGCGAGCAGGACGTACTGGTTGTCGAGCCGCGTCCAGAGGAGCGTCGGGATGATCGAACAGGCCAGGATGATCAGCCCACCCATCGTCGGCGTTTCCCCTTTGGACTGATGCGAGTCGGGCGTTCCCTCGCGGATCACCTGACGCACGCGCAGCCGTTGCAGCCGACGGACGATGACCGGCCCGATGAGGAACGACAACAGCACCGCCGTCACGGCGGCCGCCGCCGCGCGCACGGAGATGTAGTTGATGAGCCGGAACGGCGGGAAGTCGGGGATCCAGCGCGAGAGCAGGTAGTGAAGCACGGTCCTTAGAAGACGAGAAGACGAGAAGACGAGAAGACGAGGGGGGACGGGAAACGGGGACGAGGGTTGGGGCGGCTACGGTGCTGCGGACGGTGAGCCGATGCCGGCGAACGATTTCAGGTGAGGGACCAGGCGTTCGAGTCGGGTTCCGCGGGAGCCCTTCAACAGTATTACTCCGTCCTTCGGCAGTCGTGGCTCGAGCAGCGGCCAGAGCGCGTCGGCGTCGGGGGCAGTGATCACGCGTGCGTCGCCGGGAGCGAGCGCGTTGAGCGGGGCGACAAACTCGCCGACGCCGGCGACGACCTGCGCGTTCGACGCAAGGGCGCGTCGGGCGATCTCGTCGTGCAGCGCACTTCCCTGCACCCCCAGCTCGAGCATCGAACCGAGGACTGCGACTTGCGGGCGCCCGGCGCCTACCGTGGCGAGGAGCGCGAGCGCTTCGCGCGCCGACGCCGGGTTGGCGTTGTAGGCGTCATTGAGTACGGTGAGCGCACCATACTGTTCGAGCGTGCTGCGCATCGAGAGCGGCGCGAGTGCGGCGTTTCCGGCGGCGGCGAGATCGTCGGGACCTCCGCACGCGCGCGCGACGGCGATGGCGAGCAAGGCATTCCGGAGGTTGTGCGTGCCGAGCAGCGGAACGGTCAGCCGAGTCTCGCCGAGCACCGCCCACCCGTGCCCTTGATCGTCGATTCCGAACGACTCTGGGACTACGTCACCGGCGTCCGTGCCTGCCTCGATCACTCGCCGCCCCATCGCCCGCGCGGCTGCGCCGATCTCCGGCTGGCCGGCCGGCGCGATCGCCAGCGGTACGTCCTCGAACACCGCCGCTTCCTCGCGCAGCACCCCCGCCAGGTCGCCAAGCCCCTCGAGATGCTCCTCACCGACCGAGGTCACGACCGCGATGTCGGGCTCGACGAGCGCGCGCAACGCCGCGACTTCGCCCGGATGATTGGTACCGACCTCGATCACGGCGATCCCCGCGTCATCCGGGATCGCCAGGAGCGTGAGCGGGACGCCGATGTGATTGTTGAGGTTTCCGCGCGTGGCGTGTACGGTGAAGCACGGCGCGAGTGCAGCAGCGATCAGTTCCTTGGTACTCGTCTTTCCGTTGGAGCCGGCCACCGCGACTACCGGGCCGCCCCACGCACGCCGACGGTAGTTGCCTAACGCTCCGAGCGCGCGCGTCGTATCGTCTACCACGAAGACCGGGACGCCTACCCCCGCGGCACGTGCGGGGTCAGAGACAACTAGTGCGTGCGCGCCACTCCGGACCGCGTCGGCAAGGAAGTCGTGGGCGTCGAAGCGCTCACCGATGAGCGCGACGAAGAGGTCGCCCTCGGCGAGCGCCCGCGAGTCGGTCACCACGCGGGCGAGCGAGCGCCCTCCGGCTGGGCGCGCACCGGTGAGTTGGTCTCTGAGCGCCTGGGTGACGCGGTCGAGGGTCCAGAACGTCACGAACCGCGCTCCACCGATTCGTGCGCGAGCGCCTGCACGATTGCCTTCTCGTCGAATGGGAACGAGGTCGTTCCGCGGATCTGGTACGTCTCGTGCCCCTTCCCTGCCAGCATCACGACGTCGCCCTCCCCAGCGATGGCGAGCGCTCGCGCGATTGCTTCCTTGCGGTCTTCGATTCGCTCGTGTGCGCGTTGCATCCCCGCCTCGATCTCGTCGAGAATGCGCTCGGGATTCTCGGTCCGCGGATTGTCACTGGTAAGAATCACGACGTCGGCGAGGCGTTCAGCGATTTCTCCCATGATCGGGCGTTTGCCGCGATCGCGGTCGCCACCGCATCCGACTACAAGGATGATGCGGGCAACGGTGAATGGGCGCACGGCCAGGAGTGCGCGCTCCAGGGCATCGGGCTTGTGCGCGTAGTCGCGCAGCACCACGGGGTGGTCGAGGATCCGCTCGAGCCGTCCCGGGACCTGCGGGAGCGTGGAGAGGCGTTTGGCGATGCGATCGGGGGCATGCCCCAGCGCCCACGTCACCGCCGCCGAGCCTAACGCGTTGCAGATGTTGAAATCACCGATGAGCGGCAAGGTAACGGCGGCAGTTCCATCGGGCGTCGCGAGCGTCCACTCGCTCCCGCGCGACGTGAGGACCACGTCACGCGCCATCACCTCGGCGTCGGTGCTCGCGATCCCATAGCGCACGGTGCGACGAGAACGCGGGAGCGCGCGCCAGGTGTCGACATCGTCATTCACCACGACCACGCCGTCGGCAGCCACCAGGTCCACGAGGAGCGCCTTCGCCTTGAAGTACTCCTCCATCGTCCCGTGGTAGTCCAGGTGGTCGCGCGACAAGTTGGAGAATGTTGCGGCGGCGAACTCCAGCCCGGCCACGCGTCCCTGGACGAGGGCATGGGATGACACTTCCATCGCGACGGTGCGCACTCCCGCATCGACCAGCTCGCGCAGGACGCGCTGCAGCTCGACCGGGCCCGGCGTCGTCAGCCCCGCGCCGCCGGGTAGTGTGCGCCCCTCGCTCCCCACCAGCACCCCCAGCGTTCCGATCGATGCCGCCGGGGCCTCCGCCTCGTCGAGCAGGTGGCGCAGCATCGAGGCGGTCGTGGTCTTGCCGCTCGTCCCGGTGATGCCAACCATCGAGAGCGAGCGCGCGGGAAAGCCGTAGAACGCTGCTGCGGCCACCGCCGCGGCGCGACGCCCGTCGCGCACCACCACCGCTGGCAGCGACGTACCGCTCTCGTCCTCCACGATGGCCATGGAGGCACCGCTGTCGCTCGCTGCGCCAAGGTAGGTGTGACCATCGCCAGCCGTGCCGCGCACGGCCACGAACGCGCCGCCTGGTTGCACAAGACGCGAGTCGTCGGTAATGCCACGCACCAGAGACGGGAGAGGAGCAGTTACCCGCAGCACCATCTCGGCCTCGTGCAGCGCCTGCACGATTCGTTCGACGGGGACTTGGCTGTCCGGCGCGCGCGTCACGGGCGCGACAGGCGCACGAGCGCGCCGGTGCGCGACGGAGCACCAGCTGGCGGCGAGGTCGCCCCGCCCCCCGACGCCGTCAGCTGCACGCGGAAGCCGGCCTTGTGCAGTTCGCGCACGGCGACCCGCAGGGGGAGCCCGCGCACATCGGGGATGCTCACCACGCGCGTGACGCGCGGTTGTTCGCGTAGCGGGCGCGAGATGTCGAAGCGCGACGGCTCCTGCATTTCCGGTTCAGGGGTCGAGTCGACCCACTGTGACCGGGGCGTGGGAGGCGCAGCCCCCGGATCGCCCGACGAGTCGATCGCCACGGAACCGGCCGCGACTTGCCGCCCGGCCGTCGAATCGGGAGCCTCGGCGATCGCCTGCGGCGCGAGATACGAGGCCTGGCGACCGGTCAGCTTCCCCCAGTCCAACGATGCATTGCGCGCCGAGACCGCGGCTGTGATGATCGCCTTGGCCACCGGGGCCGCGGTCTTCCCGCCGTAATACGTCCCGCGAGGGTTGTCGACCTTCACGAGTACGACGTACTGTGGCTTGGCCGCCGGAAAGAGCGCGACAAACGATGACGTGTAGGTTTGCGTCCCGCCTCGCCCGTAACGCCCCCCCACCGTGCGCCGGGCGGTGCCGCTCTTTCCCGCCACGTCGAACGTCGCGAGCCCCGCGTCCTGCGCCGTCCCGCTGTCGACGACGCTCTCGAGCATCCGCATGACCGTCTTGGTGGTCTTCTCGTCGTAGACGCGCCGCACCGGGCGCGGCTGATGCTCGTACGTCACGCGTCCGTCGGCGTCGCGAATGTCCTTGATCAGCGCCGGTGCCATCAGCTCGCCGCCATTGGCGATCGCCCCGTAGGCCAACGCCAGCTGCAACGGCGTGACGGCGATTTCGTAGCCGATCGCCAGCGAATGATGCGACTGGATCGACCAGCGCTTCGGGATGTTGAGTGTCCCCCCCGACTCCTGCGGGAAGGAAATCCCGGTCGGCGTACCGAAGCCGAGATCACGATACAGCGAGAAGAGCTCCCCATCCTTCACGCGTTCGCTCAGCCGCGCGATCCCGACGTTGCTCGAGTAGCGGATCACGTCGGTCACCGACATCGACGCCGCCTTGTGGATGTCGGTGATACGGCGCCCGTTCACTTCATAGACGCCATTGAAGGTGTTGACCATCTCCGTCGGCGTCGCCTTTCCGGTCTCGAGGAGCTTGGCGACGAGAAACGGCTTGAGCGTCGATCCCGGCTCGAACGGCTCGACGATCGTCATCGGCGTCGAGAGGCGTAGACGCCGCCGGTTGCTCGAGAGGCAGCGCACCTCGCCGGAGTGCGGATCGAGGATCACCACGTCGCCGCCATCGGCGTTGAGGCGACGCACGGCGTCGTCGAGCGCCTGGTCGCAGATGTCCTGCAGCACCTGATTGATCGTCAGGCGCACCGAGTGGCCGGGACGCGGAGGCTCGGTGAGCATGTCAGGCGTGGCAAAGCGACTCCCGTTCGCTGCACGCAGCGTCTGCGCGCGCCCCGGTTCACCGCGGAGGAGCGAGTCGAGGAGGAGCTCGATCCCCTCGGAGTTGCTGCCGTCGAGATCGGCCCGACCGACCAACTGTCGAGTGCCAGAGGACTGCACGTAAACCCGATCGCCGGCCGGCGATGAGCGCACCCCCGGGACCTTCATCAGGTCGGCCACCTTCGATGGCTGGAAGCGCTCGCGCAGGTCGTACCACTTGCGCTTCGCGTCGAGGACCGGCTTCGCTCGGCTCGCCGGGACGCCCAGCTTGAGAAGGGTGCGATAAAGCCCCTTGCGATCCTTCATGTCGTCCAGCTTGAAGCTCAGCTTGACCAACTCGCGGCTGCGGGCGAGGGAGACGCCGGTGGCATCCTCGATCTCCCCCCGCGGCGCCGGCAGTGATGCCTCCGCGGTATGCTGGTTGGTCGCGCGCCGCGCCCACGCCTCGTGCTCGAAGAGTTGCACCTGTGCAGCGCGCACGACGAGCGCAACCGAGAAGGCCACGAGCACGCCGTGGATGATGGACTGCCGGCTGGGGGTCTGTAGCACGTCCCGCGTTCCTCCTCAGTTCCTGGCGCGCGGCACCGGCATCGGGAGCCGGATGCTCTGCGAATCGTTCGCGTACTTGAGCCCGAGTCTCGAGACGGCAATCGGTCCGAGACGCCCGATGCTCGTGGCGCTGCGAATGTCGGTCACGAGGCGTGAACGCTCCGCCTGCAATTCCTTGTACTGACTTTCGAGGCGCTTCATTTCTACGGCCTTCTCGAATCCGATCGTACGCCGCCAGACCACCACCACCATCACGAGGACGAAGGCAAGGAGCCCGACGGCGATACGCACGCGCCCGCGCGCGGCTACGCGGCGTTTGGCCATGCGCTTTGCCAGGCGCGAAGCCTCGCGCTGCGCGCGCGAGGATTGGCCGCCAGTTCCTCTTCGGCGGCGGTGATGGCGCGCCGCGAGCGCAGCGAACCGAGCGCCGTGCCCCGGCAGGTGCACATCGGTTGGCGCGGCGGGCAGGTGCACGCCGTGCTCCAATCGCGGAAGGCGTGCTTGACGATGCGGTCTTCCCCCGAGTGGTAGGCGATTACTGCGAGGGTTCCCCCGGGCTCGAGATGGTCGCGAAGGATCGGGAGGGCGCGCTCGAGCCCCGACAGTTCGTCGTTGATCGCGATGCGTACCGCCTGAAACAGGCGCGCGAAGTCGCCCGCGCCCGATGTGGGGCCCAGCACGGCGCGGATGGCGCCCACGAAATCGTCGCTGGTGGCAAACGGTCGCGTGCTGCGGCGCCGGGCGACTTCGCGCGCGAGGCGCGGCGCCCGGCGCTCGTCGCCGTACTCACGGAAGATCCAGGCGAGTTCACTCTCCGGCGCACTGTTCAGGAGTTCTGCCGCCGAGATGTTCGCGTCTTCCCCCATGCGCATGTCGAGGATCGCGCCGGGACGGAAGGTAAAGCCGCGCGCCTCATCGTCGAGCTGATGCGACGAGACGCCGAGGTCGAGGAGGATGGCGTCGAATCGCGCCGACGCGAGTTCGGGGACGCTCTCGATGTCGGCGTAGTTGACGCAGTGCACGGTCAGCGCGCCGGAGTCCACATACGGTGCAAGACGCAGGCAGGTCTCGCGAATCGCCTGGGGATCGCGATCGAGGCCGACGACGTGCGCGCCGCCCTCCAGCAGCGCCAGCGCGTGTCCGCCGCCCCCCAATGTGCCATCGAGGACGTGCCGTGCGTTGCCTAACAATTCAGCCACCTCGCGCGCGAGGACCGGCGCATGGTAGGCGCTCTCCCAAGTCATGCGGCCAGTAGAGGGACGCGTCATACTAGCCGCGCTCCGAACGATGCGTCAAGTCCATGTGCCTAACGGAGTTATGCACATGGCGTACATTGCTTCGCGGCACGTCGCGAAGGCGGACAAGAAAACGAGACGCCCGCCACCGCAGTTGCGGTGGCGGGCGTTCATCGGTGAGCGCATTCTCAGCTTTGACCGTCTACTTGCAGAGTGCCTTCTTCTGGCTGTCGGCGTACGGTGTGAACTGCTGCAGCGCCTGCATCAGCTGCCCGGCCTGATCGGGGAAGGCGCGGGCGCCCTGCGGAATGAGGAGGTTCGCATTCACCAGCGCGTCGGACGCGCGATTGGCGACTTCGCAGCTCTTCGTCTCCTGGTTCTTCGTCAACAGCGTCTGGCCGATGACCAGATTGATGACGCCCTGCAGGAACTTCGACGTGGGCGACGTCTGAACCGAGTCGGAGTAGGCGAGGATCTCGAGGATCGGCGCCGCGGCATCGGGATCCTTCGGATTCTGCGCGCTCCACTCCTTGTACATCTTGTTGCCCTGCGTCAGCGCCATACCGCTGATCGTTTCCTTGCTGTCGCCAGCGGTCTCGGCGCGCTTCAGCGCGGCCACCATGCTGTCCGGCTGATTCGCCTCGCCGAACGCCTGAGCGATCATCAGGTTGGCCCCTTCGATCTTGGGGTTGATCGCGACGGCCTTGCGGAGCGCCACGAGCGACGCAGGAATCTGTCCGGCCTGACGGAGGAGCTGCCCCTGCAGCATGAGGAGCGCGGCGTTGTCCGGGAACTTGGCGGTGCCACGCCCGGCCACTTCGGCGGCCTTCGCGGTGTCGCCGGAGAGGACGTACGCCGAGGCGAGACGCGTGAAGAACGAGGTGTCGGCGGCGGCCGTGTCGGCCTTGATCATCTCCTCGCCGATGGTGGCGGCGGTCTTGTACTCCTTGAGCGCCAGGTAAATGCGCCACTGCAGGCGGATGAGCGACGGGTCGCCCGGGTTCTGCTTGACCGCTTCGTCGATGATCGGGCGCGCAACCTCAGGCTTGCCGCTGGCGGCGATGACGTTGACGACCGTCTCCGTCAGGCGAGCGTTGGTCGGGTCGAGCGAGAGGAGCGTGGTGAGCGACTTGATCTGCTGCTCATCCATCTTCTTCTCGCCGTAAGCGTCCGACACGAGGGCGAGGGCACGACGGTTGGTGGGATGGAGACGGAGCACGTCCTCCGAATACTTGATGATCGAATCGGCCCCCCACTTCTGCGCGTTCGCGATCTCCAGGAGGCAGACACGCGACATCACGGAGTTGGCGTAGTCCTTGATTCCCTTCTGCGCATCTTCAATGGCATCGGCCCACTTGCTCTGCCGCGCATCGAGCGTGCACTTCTTGATTTCTTCGAGCGGCTTGCGCGCGTCGTCGATCGCCTTCGAGACACCCTTGGCGATGTCGCCGAGCTTGGGGCCGCTCACCTTGGGCAGCGGCTGCACCATCCCGTCGCCGCGCACGAGCAGGAGTTCACCATCGAACTCGTACCCGTCGGCGGTCTTGGTCACGCGCCCTTCGACGTACTCTTCGGCGCGGATGAGGTTCGCCAGCTGCTTCGCGTCGTTGGAATTGAGCGGCTCGGTCTTCGAGTAGCCCGACTGCTCGAGCGCGTTGTCGATGTCGGACTTCGGAATGATCCAGAGCGTGCGCATCATGAAGTCGCCACCCATGCGCTCGCGCAGCTGATCGGCCACCTGCGCACCGAGCCCGCGCTCGGGCGACTTGAGGACCGGCACCATGAAGCGCGGACCGGGTGACTGCCCTCGCTGCAACGTTTGCTGCTGCGCGCCGAGCTCCGAGGAGGAGCCCTGAACCGCCAGCCCAATCAGGATCGCCGCCGTCAAGCGGCCATGGCGCTGCCAAGCCGTCACTCTGATGTCCTCCAAGGGGTTGTACATGGCCTACACCACCCCAATCTGCAGGGTCCGTGGATGAAAGCTGCTACGAAAGCGAGAGAATGGGCGAAGAGGGATTCGAACCCCCGACATCCTGCGTGTAAGGCAGGCGCTCTAACCAACTGAGCTATTCGCCCGCCGACTACGTGCCTATTTGAGGATTGCCATCGGTACCAGCACGCAGTAGCCGACGACTAGAAGGATGGGTGCAATCGTTTCCCCACCACGCCAGAGATCCCAGAATCCAGCAAGAATGGTGAGGAGCGCAAGCCCCCAAAACAAAAGTGGCCGCGAACGCGGCGACGGGCTCGATTGTGCCATAAGAAAGTAAGGATATGGACGCCCGACACACAGTGTCAAGCGCATTGCTCCATGACGCTTACGCCGCGTCGCTCTGCGGCGCTTACGTAGAGTCCTCGGTCAATGTTGGGCCTTCACGCGCGGTTGGCGCCACCTGATTGAGTAGTTGTTCGATCGCGCTGTCCCGCTCGCGGCGCTCGGCCTCGGCATCGGCCGCGAGCATTGCCTTGAGTCGCGCCTTGTCGCGCCGCCGACGCACCACGTAGAACGGTCCCACGAGGAAGATCAAGACGGCGGCGACGATTGTGACGTCGGTCACCAGCGCGAGCGCCCCGTACCGTCGCCGCGTGCGATCGCGAAAGCGCTGCTCGAACTGCTCCTGGGTCAACCCGTAGGCGCGCCGCAGCGCGCGATCGAACGCCCCCTCCTCCTTCCAGTATCGCAGCAGGAGGGTGAGCCCCTGCCGCTCGTCCAGCTCGGCCAACTCGGCGACCGCGCGATGGGCAAGCGCATATGCGGCGTCGGCGCGGAGGGAGCCCGAATAGAACCCCGAGTCGAGCGCGAGTAACGAAGGAACGCCACGCACCGCGAGCGCGAGATTCGCCGAGATGACCTGGTCGCGATTCCACTCACCGGCCGCGTAGCTCGCGTACCCTTCGTCGAACCACCGGGTCGGGAGGGATCCGAGGTACTCATGCAGCGCGAGGTGCGCCAGCTCATGTCGCACCACCTGCATCGGATCGCCCGCCTGGGACGAGGCGTTGCTCCCCTGCATGACGATGCGACGCTCGTCGGGGATGGCGAAGGCTGCCCCCCACTCGGCCGCTCCCGTTCCCACGAGTTCGCGGAAGGCACGCCTATCGGGCGCGATCTGTATCAGAATGCGCTCGGTGGGTAGAGGGAGCCCCGGAAAGGTGTCGTGCGACGCGGCGGCATCGAGCAGCGATCGGGCGAGCGCTTCGTCGCCGGGAAAGGCATCGACCGAGAATCGACCGCGCTCGATGCGGGTGGCGCGCAGTTGTGCGCCAACGACCGTCGGACTGAGCGCAGCTGCAACGAATGCCGCCAGTAGCAAGAGGGCGCGCGCGTGCATCGCCGTGGTGGCTCGGCTCGGGGGCGTACGCGCTCCGCGCGCCCCTCCGCTCAGTTGCGGGGTGGCTCTCCCCCGTTCTCGACCTGTTGCGCGATCTCGGCGCAGCGCTTGCCCCATGGACTGAACTTGTTCGCGCGCGCTCCGTCGCGCCACGCGCCGAGCGCTCCCTCTCGATCTCCGGCGAAGTAGATCGCGCGCCCGAGTTCGTAGTGGGCCTCGATCAGGTTGGGGCCGAGGGCGATCGCCTTGCGCAGGAAGTTCTGCGCGTCCTCGTACATCTCGCGCTCGAGATAGAGGAGGCCAAGGTAGTAATGCGCGTACAGGGTGGCCTTGCGGTCGTTGTCGAGCCGGATCGCCTTGGAGAGGTGCTCGATGGCCTCGCCGAAGATCTTCTTCTTGAGGCAGATGTAGCCGACGTTGATGCGCGCCAGCGAATTCTGCGGCTGGCGCATCAGGACTTTCTGGAAGTTGAGCAGCGCGTCGTCGTGCTTGTCCTGAAGCATCTGGGCCCAGCCGAGCAGCGACTCTCCGTGCGGATCGTTCGGGGAGAGCTCGAGCGCGCGTGTGAGCGCGGCTTCGGCCCCGGCGTGGTCGCCTAACGACATCAGGCTCCACCCCTTCTCCAGGTAGGTCGAGGCGTTGAGATGATCGGCGCGCGTCGGCATCGCCGGCTCGGCGACCGAGGCGAGCGTCGGCGCCAGCGCGGGGGACGGTGCGGGGGTACCGGTGGCCTCGGGGACATCCGCCGACTCCTCGAGCGCCTTCCACTGCTGCACGAGTCCCTTGACGTCATCCTTGAGCGAGGTGAGCTCGCTCACTTCGCGCTCGATGGAGCGGTAGAGCGCGATGATCTCCTGCTTGAGGGCGTCACGACGCCCCGCCGCGTCGCGGGCAGCGAGCGCCAACCGGAGCGCTTCGAACTCCTCGCGAAGGGCGGACTGCTGGGCAACACTGGCGTCAGTCACTCTCGCGCTCCTCGTCGACGTTGGAGACGCCGACGTGCGCGGTCGCGGCGGCGATCGCCGCCTCGGCCTCGCGCGGGTCGAACACCTGCGAATTGTCCGACGCGAGCAGGCGTTCGGCATCGAGCACGAAGATCATCACATCGTTGCGTCGCACTACGCCGCAGAGGAACTCGCCCGCGGCATCGCGCACGAGCGCCGGGGGATGCGCAATCTCGGTATCGGCGACCGGACGCACGTCGACCACGCGATCCACGGCGGCCGCGACGACCTCGTCGTTCGCCGCGAGGAGGAGCAAGCGGCCGGTTGAAGCATCGCCCTGCCCCGTCACGCCAAGCCGCCGCCTGAGATCGAGGACCGGGATCACGCGCCCCTGGTACTCGAGGATCCCGGCCATCCACGGCGGCATGTTGGGGACCGGGAAGATCCCCTCGTTGCGCAGCACGCGCTCGACGTGTGCCACATCGATGGCGTACCAGGCGTCGCCGATCCCGAAGGTCACCAAACGGCGGGTTGCCGGCCGCGTCACCACGCCACCTCCACGCAGTGCTGTTGACAGCTGCCGATCAGCGCGCGTGCGTCGAGGATGCCGGTG
The DNA here is from genome assembly GCA_044225935.1 of Gemmatimonadaceae bacterium. Lineage (GTDB taxonomy): Bacteria > Gemmatimonadota > Gemmatimonadetes > Gemmatimonadales > Gemmatimonadaceae > SCN-70-22. Next base: position 157,071 of record JBGAHX010000001.1, on the reverse strand, counting down.
ACTTCTTCTCCATCCCACGTGACGCCGAGGAGAAGTTCGTCGCCCACGTCGACCGGCGACGGCTTGATGGTGGCGAGATCGATCGTCACCACGTCGTCGACTTCGTCGGCCAGGAGCCCGATGCGGCGCGCGCCGCTGCGCATCACGAGGAGCTGGCCTCCGGTCGACGGACCGGTCGTTCCCAGGAGACGCGCCGTGTCGAAGACGGGGATCGAGTGCGCGGCGAGGCGCGCGATGCCGCGAAAGATCTCGCCTGACGTTGGTACTGAACGCGGCGCCGTCGTCGTGACCGCAGTGTCGCCCGGCGACTCCACGTGGGCGCTGACGCGGGCGAGCGGCGAGCGCTCCAGCACGGGAGTATCGACGGCCTCGTCGAGGGCGCGTACGTCGAAGGCGAAACGCTCACCGCCGGCGCGAAAGGCGAGGAGTTCCGCCGTCCCGCTCCTGGCGCGCACCCGTTCACGAAAACGCAGCACGGCGACGTTGCCGTTAGGCTCGGCCGGCGTGTACGCGGACGCAGGGGTGAGGACGGAAGTCGGAGTCATTGGGGAGTGTGCCGCATCATGCAGTAGACCGCTTCGCCACGGCGCACGTCACGTGCGCCGCGACACGTCGTATCAACCGCCCGCGGCTCGCCGTCATGACGCACTCGTGGCAGCGACAGCGCGTGACATGCCGCGCAGCCGGAGTCCGTCGGCGATCGCGTCGGCCACGCCCTCGAGCGCAGCGATCGCGTTGGCCCCCGCCAACGCGAGCGCGGCCTGTGGCATGCCGTACACGATTGACGTCTTCTCATCCTGCACCACGACGTAACCGCCGTGCGCACGTATCGCCCGCGCGCCTGCGGCGCCGTCGTGCCCCATGCCGGTGAGGACGACGGCGATGCATCGCTCCGCGAAGAACGCGGCGGCACTTTCGAAGAGCGGATCGGCAGCCGGGGCGACGCCGTGCACGGGGAGTCCTGGCGCAACCGCCAGGTGCAACGTCCCGCCCTTCGACGCCAGGGTGGTGTGCACGCCACCCGGCGCGATGTACGCGTGCCCCGCGCGCAGCCGTTCGCCATCGCGCGCCTCGCTCACCGGAACGGCGGCGAGCGCGTCGAGGCGGCGGGCGAGGCTCTCGGTGAAGACGGGGGGCATGTGTTGAACGATGACGATTGCCGCTGACGACGAATCGAGCATCGGCACGATCTCGGCGAGCGCGCGCGGACCGCCGGTCGATGCGGCGATGACGACCACGTGCGTCGGTGCTTCGACGTTCCCCACGCCGTCGACACGTGCACGTTGCGTGGCTCGCGCGAGCACAGGGACCGACGTGTAGTGCGCGTCGGCCGCAGTTCGCAACGCGCCGAGCAGTCGCTCTTCGAGCGTCGAGACGTCGAGCGCGTCGCCAAACGCCGGCTTGCGTACGAAGTCGACGGCGCCGAGTTCGAGCGCGCGCATCGTCGTTTCGCCGCCGTCGGCCAATGCGGAGAGCATCACCACCGGGCGGGGGGCCTCGCTCATGACGTAGCCTAACGTGGCGAGCCCGTCGAGCCCCGGCATCTGCACGTCGAGCGTCAACAGGTCCGGCGCAAGAGCGTGCACCTGGCGGAGCGCCGAGTATCCATCCCCCGCCTCGCCGGCCACGACGAAGTCGGGCGAGGCCTCGATCACGTCGCAGACCACCCGGCGGATGAAGGGTGAATCGTCGACGACGAGGACGCGACGCTTCCTAGAGGAGGCGCTCACCGTGCTTGATCGAAGTGACGCGCACCTCGCCGGTGGCGACGTCGAAGTAGACGCTGCGTCCGAAGTCTCCTCCCACCTCCTCCCCCACGATCGGGACGCCCGCCGCCGCGCAGGCACGGCGCGTGGCAATCACGTTGCGCTCACCCATGTTGATTCCCCCTCCCTTGAGGAGATTGGCGAACATGCTCGCCCCTCCCACCAGGCGCGCCTCGGGACGTGCGAGCGCGCCGAGGGCGCGCATCTGCGCGAGGAGCGCGGCCGCCGCTGTCGTCGCGTACTTCGATGGTTTGCCCGGAACGCGCGAGAGCGCCTCGTGCGGGAGGAGGATATGCGCCAGGCCGCCGATCGAGGTCGCGCGATCGTGGATCAGGAGCGCGATGCACGAGCCCAGCCCCACGCTCGACAACACGCCGGTTGCCTGCAGCACCGCCGCATCGCCGACATTGACGTGCACCTCGACCGAGGAGAGCACGATCGTCCCTGTCTCGCCGCTCACGCGAGCCGCCGAGCAGTGTCGATGTTGTTGCGCGCCATGGGATTCTCCGGCGCGAGGGCAAGCGATCGTTCCCAATCCTTCATGGCCTCGCCCCGCTCGCGACGCCGGAAGTGGATGTTGCCGAGCTTGAGCCAGACATCGCCACCGAGGTCCGGGGCGACGCGCACCGCGCGCTGATAGCACTCCAGCGCTTCGTCGTAGCGCCCGGCACGGTAGTGCAGGTCACCAGCGTTCTTGTGCAGCTGCGGAAGTGTAGGATCCTCGATCTGGCCGCGCTCGACCATCGCTGCCGCGTCGTCGTAACGCCCGCGCCGCTCGAGGACCGTCGCCAGGTTGTTGAGGAGGACGGCCGCATGCGGATGCACGTCGGTCCCCTCGCGCAGGATCGCGATGGCGCGATCGAGCTCACCGAGGATCGCCGCGACGAGTCCGGCGTAGTGGAACCAGGCCGGCGGCCGAACGCGCTCTCCCCACAGCACCGCCGCCTCGCGCAGCAGCCCGTCGGCGGCAGGAACGTCGTGCCGGCGCAGGGCGAGTACCGCCGAGGAGAGGCGTACGGTCGGGTCATTGGGGAGAAGCTGATCGGCGCGCGCCAGCGCAAGGCGCGCATCCTCCAGGCGCCCCGAGCGCTCGAGCGCGCAGGCAAGATTCAAGTAGGTCGACCCACGCGCGGTGGGGCGCGACGCCGCCGACCGCAGCAGCCGGACTGCCTCATCGAGCCGCCCCTGCCGCAGGGCGAGCAACCCGAGATAGAACTCCCCGTGCTCATCGCCCGGCTGCAGTTCGGTCACGCGGCGGAACTCGCGCACGGCTTCGTCCAGCATTCCGGTTTTGTAGAACGCGACGCCGAGGTTACGATGCTCGGTCACGCGCGACTCGTTGCTCACCTGCTCCTGCACGCGTGTACGCCCGACGCGGTGCGCGAAGCCGGCGGTAATCAGCCCGTAGAGCGCCTTTCCCACCTCGAACTCGCCGAGCCCCGATTCGTCGATGAGCATGGAAACGTCGCGCTGACCGTCGCGGGGCGGCAGCAGCAGCTCCATCGACGTTGTCAGCGCGACGTTGCTCTCGGCGACGCGCGCCTGATCCACGGCGAAGATCAGGTCAAAGCTCGAGATCTTCTTCTCGATCAGGCTCCACTCGTCGACGCGACGCGCGCCTTCGAGGAGGAGCGACTCGGGATTGATCGAGACAAGAATGTCCTGCGCGTCGGGGCGAACGTCGGCCTCGAACGAGAACGTCCCCTGCGTCCAGGTGAACAGGAAGTAGACCGCCTCTTCGATCTGATGCTTGATGTATTGGTGCAGTTCCTCGCGAGCGAGAAGGCGCTGGGCGATGAGAATCTCGCCGAGCTTCCGTTCTGGCGACTGCGCCTGCACGGCGATGGCGGCATCGAGCTCAGTGCGTGCGATGAGGCCGTTCTGCACGAGGAGATCGCCAAGGCGGTCGCGTCGATTGACGATCGACGCGAAGCTGATGCGGCCACGGTCGAAATAGATGTTGCCGAACGAGTGCCGGTGCGTAACGCTGAGGCATCCGCTCTTCTTTCCCATGGCCAGCAGCTGCAACACGTCGGGGAGCGACGCCTCGCGCAGCGATCCGCGGATCGCCATCAGCGCAACTCCTCCATCACGCGACCATCGATGTTCGGCCAGTCGGAGACGACCTTCTCGGTGTCAAAGAAGAACGAGTCGAGCGGCGCACTCGTGCGCGCGAGTTCGTCGAAGTCGACCTGCTCGAGGATCGACACCGGAGTGAACGCCGCGTCGATGACGGCATCGATGTTCGGCGCGGCAGCCTCGTCACCTTCGGGGACCGGCGTCTCACGCCCCCAGCGCTCGCGCCCCGACACCATCCCCAATTCGGCGACCAATCCTTCCTCGAAGCGCGAACGGAGTCTCGCCTGCAGTCCCGTGAGCTCGGCGAGCGAACGATCGCTCGTGAGGACGATCTGCCGCCCCGACTGCTGCAGTGCGTTGAAGAGGTGGAAAAACTCTTCCTGTGAACGCTCCTTGCCGTCGAGCGCCTGCACATTGTCGACGATGAGAACATCGCTCGCGCGGTAGCGTGCGCGCCAGCGTTCGATTCCCCCCTGTTGCAAGGCTGCGATCAGTTCCTCGACGTAGTCACCGGCGTCGACGCAGGCGACGGCGAGTGAACTCGACTCGCGTTGCAGGAGCGCGTTGCCGATCGCGTGCGCGAGGTGCGTCTTGCCGACCCCCGCCGGTCCATGCACAAACAACGGATTGTAGCGCAGCCCTGGGGATTCGATCACCGCGGTCGCCCCTTGGACCGCGACTCGGTTCGCAGCGGTGCGCACGAACGCCTCGAGCCGAAACTCGGCGCTCGGCGCGGGCAGCGGATCGTTGCGCGCGACCGTGCGTGCGAGGAATTCCTCGGCCTCACCCAGGCAGTCCGGGTCGCGGAAGATGGGAAGCCCCGCGCTGCGCGGATCGAAGCGAATGGCCTCGGCCTCGATGGTGCGCAACCGGTCGGCGTCGGCGGCGAAGGCGGCGTCGACCTGATCGAGATCGGGGGGGTCGTCCTGCTCGAGGATGCGCTCCAACCGGTCGGTGCGGAATCCCTCCCCCGACCAGCGTGCGATGCGCTCGCCGAGGCGCACGCGCCACGTCTCCACCGACTCGGCGAGTGTGCTCGCGACATCGGAGAGGAATGCCTCGAACTCGTCGGCGACCGATGCAGCGGATGCGCGGGCAGTGCCGAGGACCTGCCACACGTCGGCGACGCTGAGCGGCGTCTCGAGGAGCGACTGGTGGGCGACAAGACGGTGCAACGCCCCTTGCAGCTCGCGGACGTTGGCCGCGGGCGTACGGGCGAGTTCCTCGAGCACCCCCGCGGCGAAGCGCACGCCGCGATCGCCACACTTGCTGCGCAGGATGGCGACGCGCGTCTCGTAGTCGGGAACGCCCACATCGACGATCAGCCCACCCGCGAGTCGCGAGATGAGGCGCTCGTCGACGTCGGCGATTTCCGACGGCGGGCGGTCGCACGTCATCACGATCTGGCGACCGCTTCCCTGCAACGTATTGAAGACGCGGAGTACCTCGCTCTGGGTCTCGACGCGTCCCGTGAGGAACTGTACGTCGTCGAGCAGGAGAAGCCCAACCCCTGCATAGCGCCGCTTGAAGGCATCGGCCTGGCCGCCGGCAATCGCCTGGTGGAGCTGCGAGACAAAGTCGTCGAGCGTGAGATACTCGATGGCGAGGTCCGGATGCAGCTGACGGGCGTGATGCCCGATGGCCCCGAGCAGGTGCGTCTTGCCGAGTCCGGAGGAGCTATAGATGAACAGCGGGTTGTACGAGGCGCCCGGCGCGTCGGCCACCGCGCGCGCGGCCGATGCGGCGAGGCGGTTGGCCGCGCCGATCACGAAGTTGTCGAAGCGAAAGCGACCGTCGAGCACGTCCTACCTCCCCGCCCCGGTGCCCGACGCGGCCCCGAGGCGCCGCAGGACCATCTCGGAGGCGCGACGCAGCGTCTCGAACACGCCGGTCCCGACGAGCGCGTCGGCGGCGAAGCTCGGCACCGCGCGAAAGTTGAGTGCGTCGTCGAGCTCCTGCGGGGTGCAGATCAGTTCGCGAGGAAGGTCCTGCTTGTTGTACTGCAGGACGATTGGGAGCGTGCGAGCGTCCACCCCCTGCTCGGCCAGGACCTCGTGCATATCCCGCAGGCTCTCGACGTTTTCATCGAGCTGCTGGCGCTGCGAGTCGGCAACGAAGACGACACCGTCGGCTCCCTGCAGCACGAGCTTGCGCGTCGTGCGGTAGTAGATCTGCCCGGGAACGGTGTAGAGCTGGAAGCGCGTCTGGAACCCCGAGATGGTCCCGAGGTCGAGCGGGAGGAAGTCGAAGAAGAGCGTGCGCTCGTTCTGCGTCGCCAGCGAGACCATCGCGCCGCGGCGCGACTCTGGAACACTGTCGTAGATGTAGTGCAGGTTTGTCGTCTTCCCCGACCGTCCGGGGCCGTAGTAGACGATCTTGCAGGTGATCTCGCGCGAGGCGTAGTTGACGATGGGCATGGATGATCTGCTCGCGAGGGTTAGCCCAGCGCGAGCCCCTCCAGTGCACGGCGCAGCGCGAGGCGCAGCAATCCCGGGTTGGTCTCCCGTTCGGCCATCAGCACGAGGAGAAGACCGTCGCGTGCCGAGGCGACGAGTCGCCCTTCTTCCGCGTCGAGCGAGACCACGCGCACGTCGCCGGCGCCGGCGACGCCGGCCGACTGCGTCGCGCGCCGGTACAGGTCCGTGGCAAACGCTGCGAGCGCGTCGCGGTCCACGTCGACGTGCGCGCTCGACTCGATGGGGAGCGCATCGGCGAGCGCGGTCAGGAGCACGGCCCGAACGCCGCGCAGGCGCGCGAGCGCCGCCAGGTCGGGAACCACCGAGCGCGTCGTCATAGCGCCGACATCCACGTGTTGGATGTGCGACGCGCGCGGTCGAGCAAGAGGCGCGTCAGTCCGGCAGGCGTTTCGGCGCCGGTGGCGACGAGGGCCACCGCCCCCTCGCGCACCGGGGCGAGCGCCAGCGCCCCTCCCTCGCACTCCACGTGCAGCTGCTCCCACGCGCCGAGTTGCAGCTGCCGGAGCGCGCGCTCGGCGTCGGTGGAGAGGCCGCGCAGTTCGGCGCCGAGTTCGTCGGCACGATCGTCGCCTCCTTCGACGGTGGCAGCGCCGGCGAGCACGAGACCGCCCTCGTCGACGAGGAGCACGGCGCGCGCCCCTGCACGCTCCACATCAGCGAAGACAGCGGGTGAGGCATCGGGATGCGAGCTGCGCACAGCGGCCGTTGCGGCAACAGGTGTCGCGTCAAGACGGCGACGGAATGCCGCGATGCGGGGATCGTCAGGCGCAAGCGCGTGCGCCTCCGTCCACCAGCGCGTCGCCGTCGAGCGGTCGCCGCCGGCGAATGCCAGCCACCCCAATCCGAGCCGCGCCCCGACGTGGTTCGTCTCGATACGAAGCGCCATGTCCCACTCGTCGCGCGCACGCGTTCGATCGCCTCCGTCGGCTGCAATGCGCGCCAGCACGTCGTGACCGTCCGCGTGATACGGGTGGCGGCCAAGCCCGCGCACCGCGACACGCAGTGCCTCGTCGAGCCGCTGCGCGCGACGCAACGCATCGGCGAGCGCGACCCAGGCCATGCCGGCCGGGTCGCGCGCCAACGCCTCGCTCAGTCGCGCGATCTCGTCAGGCATCGACAGCCTCCAGCACCGCGCTCAGGCGCGAAGCATGCGCGATGGCGTCGCGCGCCTGGTCGCCGATGGGCGTCTCCGCCGCCAGCAGTACGACGCGCTGCCAGTGCGAAATCGCCTGCCCCAACTCGCCGCGACGAGCCGAGAGCTTCGCCGCTTCCATGAGCGCCAGCGGATTTCGGCCGTCGAGTTCGATCGACCGCCGCAACTCTTCCTCTCCTTCCATCTCGCGATCGAGCTGGAACAGCGCCCGCGCGAGGAGAAGGCGTCCCTCCGCGTCGTGCGGGGCAAGCGAGACGGCCGTCGCCCCGAAGGCGAGCGCGTCGTCGGCGCGCCCCTCCCGAAGCGCCTCGCGCGTGTCGTTGAGTAACGTCGCCAGCTCGGCGCCGTCGCTCCCGGTCGTTGGTGCCTCGACCGGTTCGCGCACCACGACGATCCCCGTAGCGACGAGTCCGAAAGCGATCTTCGCCACCTGGAAGTCGCTCCGCCCGATATGCGCCGCCACACCACGGAGGTCGGTCTCGCCGTCGATCGCCGCAAGCACTTCCCATTCGTGCGGCAACAACTCGAGTGTCGCCGGGTGACGCGCATCGACCGGAGCCAACGACGGAATGACGCCCAGATGCGGGATGCGCTGCTGGATGTGCGTCCACTCGTCAATGCGGCGTGCCCCCTCCATCAGGAGCGCCTCCGTCGTCACCGCCGCCGTCGCGTCGACCGCGAGGTCGTCGAGGTCGACCTCGGTGAACGAGAAGAAGCCTTCCTGCCACGCCATCAGCTCGAAGACGACCGCCTCGATCTGCTGCCGCACGTAGCGGTCGAGCTCTCGCTGCGACAGCACTCCCTGCTGCACGAGCAACTCGCCGAAGCGGCGCGACTCACCCGGTTCCTGCTGCCGCGCGCGCGCCCGCGCCACATCGGCCTCGGTGATCTTCCCCGCGCGTAGGAGCATGGCGCCCAGCGGATGCGGGTTCGAACGCACCGTCGCCGAGACGACGCGCCCGTCCCTGAAGAAGACGGTCCCCTCGTTGTCACGCAGTGCCGACGTGACGCGCAGTCGCCCCGTCTTCCGGCTCAGGTCGAGAAGCTGGAAGACGTCGTGGATGCCGAGTTCGCGGAGTGGTCCCTCGATCGCCATCGTCAGCTCTCGTGGCGCGGGGGACGACCGACGAAGATGCGCCGCAGGTCATGTGCGGTGCGCGCATCGCGGCGCGCACGCCGCGCGAACGGACTGGCCGGCTCGAGTTCCAGCACACGCTCCCACCGCGTGATCGCCTCGTCGTAGCGATGCTGCTCGGCGAGGAGCACACCGTCGAAGTAGAGCGCCGCCACGTGATCGGCGTCGAAGCGCAACACGCGCGCAACCGCGAAGCGCGCGTCGTCGCGAGCGCCCGTCACGAAGAGCGACTCGGCGAGCGACGCCAGCGCATCCAGGTGATACGGGTTCGTCGCGAGGAAGCCCGCGAGCGGGGCGATCGTTCCTGCGGCATTGCCAGTCTCCCGACGGAGCGCCGCCAGTGCGAGCACCGCATCGCCATAGGTCGGGACACTCGCCAACGCCGCGACGAGTTCGCGCTCCGCGTCGTCAAAGAGTCCGCTCGCCTGGAGGAGCGCCGCCAGCTGCACTCGGCAGGCGGCGAAGTCCTCGTCGAGCGCGATGGCGTGACGATACGACTCGATCGCCAGGAGGTCGTCGCCCATTCCGTGCGCCACCTGCCCGATCGCCTGCAACACGTCGGGGCGCATGGGCGCGAGGCGCCGCGCGCGCGCCAGCACCGCCTGCGCTCCCTCGCGATCCTCCCCCTCGGCGTAGATCTCGCCGACCAGGAGGAGTGCGTCCACATCGTCGCGCAGCTTCTCGCTCACCCAATCGGCCACTTCGCGCCCTTCGGCGTGACGCCGCAGCGCGACGAGCGCCCGCAGTTCCCCGCTCCACGCGGCGGCCAGCTCGGGTGAGATTGCCCGCGCTTCGCGGTAGCGCTCGAGCGCTTCGCCGGCGGCCCCGTGCGAGAGGAAGACGTCGCCTAACGCCACGAGCCCGAGGTCCCGCGGCGCGCCTTCGGCGATCGCGCGGCGCAGTTCCGCGCTGGCCCGCTCCAGGTCGCCCTCGGCCGACAGCGCCAGTCCCGCGGCAAATGACTGTGGGCCTCGGGGGGCGGCGGGCGCGGTCGGGCGAGGGGCGAGTTCGTCGAACAACTGATCGAGCGCGCGCGGCTCGAACGAGAAGTCGCTCACGTCGCCCTCGCGCTGCTCGCCGCTCACATCGGGGGCGATCTCGAGCAACGGATCCTCGAACTCCAGGTCGACAGCAAGCTCGAACTTCTGCGGCGTGTAGTATGGGTCGAGCTCGAGCGCACGCTTCGTCTCACGCAGTGAGCCGGCGAAGTCGCCCAGGTTCGAGAGCGCGAAGCTCAGGTTGTAGTGCGCCTCGGCGTAATCGGCACGCGCTTCGACGGCGCGCGCGAAGGCGTTGCGCGCATCCTCGAACTTGCGCAGGTGGGCGAGGACGAGCCCCACGCCGTTCCACGCCACCGGATGCTCGGGCGCGAGGCGAAGCACCTGGCGATACGCTTCGAGGCAGCGCTGGTGCTCGTTCTGCCGAAAGAGAAGGAGCGCGAGGTTGAGCCGTCCCTTGATGAAACCCGGCTCCTCCTGCAGCGCGCGCCGAAACGCGTCGAAGGCGCGGTCGGGACGGGCGCCGTGCACGTGCGCCACGCCGAGATTGTTGAGCGCGAGCACGTAGGCACCGTCAGCCGCAATCGCGCGCTCGTAGCTCTCGGCGGCGTCGGCGTGCCGCCCGTCCTGGTGGAGCGCGATCCCGCGCTCATTCCACAGTTTGGGAGAATGCGGATGCTCCTGCAGCAGGCGGTCGTACAACTGCACCGCCGCCGCAGAGTCCTTGCGAAGGAGGTGCATCTCGGCCATCGCCTGCAGCACCAGCGTGCGATCCTCGCCACGATCGAGCGCGAGGCGATATTCTCGCAGCGCTTCGGCCAGATACCCCTTCTGCCGGAAGGCGAGGCCGAGATTGTAGTGCGCGAGCGTCCCTTCCTCCACCACGTCCATCGTGTTGGAGAGGCCGCGCGCCTCACGCGCCTCGCGCACCCGCTCGTACGAGCGCGCATCGAAGCGTTCGAGCGACAGGTTGGCGTGCGCCTTTCCTAACGACGGATTGATTTGCATCGCCTGGCGCGTGGCGGCGCGCGCCTCCTCGTGCCGACCAAGATCGCCGAGGACGAAGCCGAGGAGGTACAGCGCATCGGCATCGTCGGGGGCGAGTTCAACGGCGCGCTGCAGGTGCCGCAGCGCCTCGTCGTTCAGTCCGCGATGATACGCCGTCTGCCCAAGGTGGAAGTGCAGCAACGCCCGGTCCGGCGCGAGTTCGACGGCGTACTGCAGCCAGCGCTCGGCGTGCTCGAGGTCCCCGCCCGCCGACTCGGCGAGTGCCAGATGCAACATCGCGTCGACATCCTGCGGGTCGTCGCGCAGGAGCGCACCGAAGGCGTCGGCCGCCTGTCGCGTGTCGCCGAGGAGGGCATAGGTGCGTCCCAGTTCCCAGCGCGCCGCGCGATCGCGTGGTGACGTCGCCAGCTGCGCGCGCAGCTCCTGCAACCGCGCGTCGTAGTATCCCGAGTTGAAGTACGCGATCTCGAGGTTGCGCTGGGCGATCGTCATGCGCGAGTCGAGTTCGAGCGCACGCGTGAACTCGGCGACCGCCTCGGCGGTCATCCCCTTCTTGAAGTAGAGGACGCCGAGGTTGTTGTGCGCTCCCGCGTCACCGGCATCGATCCGGTGCGCGAACGATCGCAGCGTCTCGCGATCGCGTTCGGAAGACAGGACTGCGGGCATGCGCTCAGTCCAGCCGCACCGCCCGCAGGATGGCCCGCAGCGACGGCATGTCGGGCAGGAGGAGGAAGAAGCCGCGCAGGCGCTCGTTCACGTCCTGCATGAAGAACTCGGTCTCCACACAGAAGACCAGGTCGCGGTCGGTGCCAAACTGCAGATAGGCAGTCGTGAGCACGGCGCGCGACATGTCGATCGCGAGCGAGGGAGGCGACGGAAGGAGCATCAATCCCATGAAGTCGCTCAGCGCGTTCATGTACGCTCCGCTCAGGATATTCCCCGCCTCCTTGATCGCCGACTGCTCGAGCTCCGTCAGCTCGCCACCGCCGGCATGCTTGCGGCGCAGGAGGAGTTCGGCCAGGCGAATCGCCGTCGCCTTGGGAAAGACCAACAATGTCTTGCCGGTCAGGTCGCCCAGCATGTTCATCAGCACCGCGGCGACCGGTTCCTCGGGCGCGGCGACGGAGGGCTGGATCTCCTCGAGCGCCGTGATGTTGATCGTCGGCACGGCGATCATGATGGTCTGCTCGGTCATCTGCGACAACGCGGTCGCCGCGTGCGCCGCCCCGATGTTGGCGACTTCCTTGAGGGCGTCCAGCTGCATCGGCTTGAGACTCAGCAGATCGTACATGACTCGCTCCTAGAGCAGGCTGCTCACTTCGAGAATGAGCGCCGCGGATCCGTCGCCCATGATCGTGGCGCCGTTGAAGCACGTCGCGGCGCCACGCACGGCGTCGAACGGCTTCACGACGATTTCCTCACGCCCCATCAACTGGTCCACCACCAACCCGGCCTTGCGCTCGGCCACCTGCAGGATCACCACATGCGACGCGCGATCCTCCCCGCGCGGCGCCCCGACGATGTCGCCGAGTCGAAGCAGCGGGAGTACATCCTCACGTATGACGATCACCTCGCGTCCGCGTACCGTCCTCACGCGCCCGCGCGAGAGCTGGAGCGTTTCGGTGACGTGCGTCAACGGCAGCGCGTACGATTCGTCGCCAATCCGCGCCATCAGGGCGGGAATCACGGCCAGGGTGACCGGAAGGCGGAGCGAGAAGCTCGTCCCCTCCCCCTCTCGTGACTTGAGCTCCACCGTCCCGCCGAGCGCACGGATCTTCGCGAGGACCGCGTCGATCCCGACCCCACGCCCCGACAGCTCCGTCACTCGCTCAGCAGTGGAGAACCCCGCCCGGGAGATCACCCGCAGGATTTCGTCGTCCTCGAGCGATTCGCGTTCGGCGTCGACCAACCCTTCATCGCGGGCGCGCTGAAGCACCCGCGCGCGATCGACGCCTCGCCCGTCGTCCGAGACTCGTATCACCACGGCATTTCGTTCGCGCACCGCGCTGACCAGCAGGCGCCCCGCGGCGCGCTTTCCCGCCATCAGTCGCACAGCGGGAGTCTCGATGCCGTGGTCGACGGCGTTGCGAAGGAGGTGCACCAGCGGGTCGGCGACCTGCTCAAGGAGCGCGCGATCGAGTTCGATCTCACGCCCCTCGACGACGAACTCCACGTCTTTCCCCAACGTGTGCGCCGCGTCGCGCACAACACGGGGAAAGCGGTCGAACACCTGCCAGACCGGGACCATGCGTCCGCCGAGGACGCCGTCCTGCACCTCGCCGATGAGGCGCGAAGCGTCGGCGACCGCTTCGTCGAGGGCCGGGTCGCCAAGTGCCGCGGCGCGCTGCGTGAGGCGTCCGCGCACGATCAGCAGCTCACCGACCAGTGACATGAGGTGGTCGAGTCGGCGGAGGTCGATGCGCACATAGCGCTGCAGCGGTGCCTTGAGGACGTCGTTCCCCCACGCCGCCTCGAATCGTGCGCCAGCGTCCGCGCCAGCGGCATCGCGCGGGTGGGGCGCAGCGCCGCGCGATTCGTGTGCGCCGCTGTCCGTCGACTCCGTCGCGGAGAGGTGTGCCACCCCGCGCTCGATACGCACCTCGGCGAGGAAACCCGCGGCGCGCAGGACGCGCTCGACGGTCGCGTCGTCCTCGGTCGTGACGAGTCGCAGGGCGAAGCGCCCGTCGAAGCCGTCGGCGAGAAGCGCGTCCTCGGCGGGGCGAACGGCCGTGACCGTGCCTAACGACTTGGCGCGCGCGACCACGAGTTGCGCGCGCGCGCCGGGGAGGATCGTCCCCGGTTCCAGCGCCACGTGGATCGCGACGCCGTCACACGCGGGGAGCGCCATCCCGTGCGCGTCGCCGACCGACGGCGCGACGGCGCCGGCGGACCGACGCCCGAGGAGCTGCTCCACCAGCGACGAAACGTCGAGTGCCGATGGGTTCGCGATCGACTCCCCTAACTCGCCTGTGCCAGCAGCCGTGCGGCGCGCGTCGTCGCTACCGCCGTGGTCGTCGGCTGCAACGGTCGCCGCGGCGATCGACGCCTCCAGCGCGTCGGCGGCGTCGAACAAGAGGGAGAGCTGCTCCTCGGCGAGCTCCTGCTCCCCCGCGCGCACGCGCGCGAGCAGCGTCTCCATCGCGTGCGAGAGCGCGCCGACGGCGTCGTAGCCCATCACGCCGCTCATTCCCTTCACCGTGTGGACGGCACGAAACAGCTCGTCCACCGACTCGCGACCGCGCCCGCTCGACACGGGGGCGTGCTCCAGCGCGATCAGCGCCTGGTTGATGGTGACGAGATGATCACGCGCTTCGGTGAGGAAGAGGTCGCGGTAGCGTCCGGCGTCCATGCGCCTGTCGTCCTCCGCGATCGTTGGCGCGCGCGGCTAGCCCAGGACGCGCTGCACCGCCTCCAACACGCGCGACGGCTGGAACGGCTTCACCACGAAGTCCTTCGCGCCTGCCTGGATCGCCTCGACGACAAGCGCCTGCTGCCCCATCGCGCTGCACATCAGCACCTTGGCCGCAGGATCGTCGCGCGTGATCTCGCGTACGGCGTCGATGCCGCCCATGTCGGGCATGACGATGTCCATCGTCACGAGGTCGGGCTTCAGGTTGCGGTACTTGTCGACCGCCTGCGCCCCCGTCTCGGCCTCACCCACAACGTCGAACCCTGCCTGCTGCAGGATGTCCGACAACATGGTGCGCATGAAGATGGCGTCGTCGCAAATCAGTACGGTGTGGCTCACGCTCGATTCTCCGTGGGCGGCGGCCCGCGCTGGCGCGCGCCTTCCCTAGGCGAACGTCTGCCGCGCGAGTTCCTGGAGCTCCACCGCAAGGACGACCCGTTCGCCAAAATGTCCCAACCCGGCGACGGCGGGGTCGGGCGGATCTGTCGGGGGGACGACGAGGTCGTCGCGCTCGAAGTCCTGCACGTCGTGCACATCGTCCACGAGAAGTCCCAGCGTACGCGACGTCGTGACGGCGATCACCACCGACGCATCGTCGGCCGCCGAGTGCCCCTGCCCAAAGCGTGTCGCGAGGTCGACCACCGTCACCAACGTCCCGCGCACGTTGAGGAGCCCGCGGACGGCGGGAGGGGCGCCGGGGAGCCGGGTGATCTGACGCGCCGGGACGATCTCCCGCACAAGCGACTGCTCGACCGCGAACAGCGTCCCGCTCCCCTCCACCACGAGGAAGGCGCGGCTCATCCTTCGCCTCCGGGCTCCGAGTAGAACGCAAAGTGCTCCAGCGGATCGACCCGGTCGAGAAGTGATCGGTCGTCGGCGATCGTGGCGAGCGCCGCGCGGAGGTCTCCCGGGAGCGGCGAACGGACCTCGACGATCGCCCCTGTCGACGGATGCCGGAAGCGAAGCCAGGCCGCGTGGAGGAAGTGTCGCTTGGGCGGAAGCCCGACGAGGCGCCGTCCCCCGCCCCCGCCGTACGTGTCGTCGCCCATGACCGGGTGACCGATCGATGCGAGGTGAACGCGAATCTGGTGCGTGCGCCCCGTATGAAGATGCGCGCGCAGGAGATCGCCGGAGTCGAAGCGCGCCAGCCGATGAAACGTCGTGCGCGCCCCCTTCCCCGTTTCCACCACCGCCATGCGCTGCCGGTCGTTCGGGTCGCGGGCGATGGGTTTGTCGACGGTGCGCGACTCCGCGTTCAGGTGCCCCCAGATCATCACCGCGTAGCGGCGGACGACGCGCCGCTCGGCGAGTGCCGCGGAGAGGATGCGATGGGCACGATCGTTCTTGGCGACAAGGAGCAATCCCGACGTGTCCTTGTCGAGGCGATGCACGAGGCCCGGACGCTCAGCGCCTCCCACTTCAGAGAGGTCGCCGCCGCGCCCGACCAGCGCGTTGACCAGCGTCCCGCTCCAGTTCCCCGGCGCCGGGTGCACGACCATCCCGGCGGGCTTGTCGACGACGACGACATCTTCGTCCTCGAAGACGACATCGAGCGGGATGTCTTCGCCGCGCAGCTCGCGTGGTGACACCGGGGGGATGAAGACGGCCACCTCCTCACCCGCCAGCGCCTTGTACGACGCCTTCTCGCGCCGCCCCGAGACCGTGACGTGTCCGTTGGCGATGAGCGTCGCCGCCTGCGTGCGCGAGAGACCGGCGCGCTGGGCTACCAACGAATCGAGGCGAACATCGCTGTCCGCCTCGAGCCCGAACGCCGCATGGGTCCCCTGCGCGCGCCCGGTCACGATGACGGGACGCCTTCGGAGTCTCCCACCCCCGCAGCTGCAACGCTCACTCCGTCGTGCCGCACCTCGTGCGCGCGTTGCGCTTCGTCTTCGCGCCACAGGACGGCCGCGAGGAGGATCGCCCCGGTGCTCACCGCCATGTCGGCCACGTTGAACGTCGGCCATCGCGTGGCACCGACGCCGATGTCGATGAAATCCACCACGCCGTTAGGCGAGACGATGCGATCGATCAGGTTCCCGACCGCGCCCGCGGTGACCAACGCAATGGCGATCGTTCGCCAACGCTGCCCCGCTTCGGTGGTGCGATACAGGTGATACAGGATGCCCAGCGCACCGAGCGTGAGCGCGAGGAATATCCAGCGCGAGTACGGCCCCAGGTGCAACCCGAAGGCTGCACCCGGATTGTAGACCAGCGTCCAGCGAAACCAGTCGCCAAAGACGCCGCGCGGCACGCCGCGCGGCCACAGCAACTCCTCAGCGACCGACTTGGTGATGCGGTCCGCGAAGACCAGCACCATCACCGTCGGCCAGAAGATCAAGGCGTTGCGGCTACTGCTTCTTGGCATCTTCCTCCCGCTGCTTGCACTTGATGCAGAAGCGCGCGTGAGGGAGTGCGTCGAGGCGCTCGAAAGCGATTTCTTCGCCGCACTGATGGCACTTGCCGAACGTCTCGGGCGACTTGTACAGGCGGCGGAGCGCCTGGTCGATGTGCCAGAGGAAACGTCCTTCCTGGGAGGCAAACAGGAATGCCTTCTCGCGTTCCATGGCGTCGGTCCCCTGATCGGCCATGTGGAACGAATACGAACTCAGGTCGCCGTCCGACGACTGGTCGGTCGCATTGAAGACTTCGTCGTACTTGCCGAGCTCCTTGAGCACTCGCTTGCGCTCCTCGATGAGGCGCTTTTCGAAGTGCTGCAAGTTCTTCTTGCTCATCGGCTTCGGCTTCTTGGGAGGAGCCGCGCCACCCGCGCCACTGGTCGGTGCCATCTCTATTCGTCCCTGGTCAGGGCGACGTGAACGGTGAGTCCATCGATCTCCACCGTGTGCGCCGCATGTTCTTCGGTCGAACCGTCACGACCCACCGTGACGCGTCGGGCGAGCACTTCGCCCGCGATCCACTCCTGATGCTCCTCGACACCGGCCTCGATTTCCCGGGCGCCCCAGATCGCGAGCACGATGCGATCCGACACGGCCAGGCCACGTTCCTTTCGCAAGCGTTGTACCCGGGAGACCACCTCGCGGGCCATCCCTTCGCGCAGCAATTCAGGCGTGAGCACCGGGTCGATCGCTGCAAACCGCCCCTGCGCCTCCTTCACCACCAGGTCTCCCGACGCCCGCCGGAGTATCGACAGGTCCTCGGGATCGAGCACGTGGGTCTCTCCTTCGACGCTGAGCGCCAGCGGTTCCCCGTGTTCGAACCGACGTAGATGATCGCTGGCCAGCGCCTGGACCGCCTTCGCCGCCAGCGGCGTTGCCTTTCCGAACTTCTTGCCTAACGATCGGAAGTTCGGCTTGGCCTCGAGCGTCACCAGGTCGTCCGCCGAGGTGGCAAGCGTCACCCCCTTCACGTTCAGCTCCAATTGTAACAGGGGGAGCAACGGCTCCACGTCGGCGACCGACTCCCGCGGCACCACGCAGACCATCCGGGCGAGCGGCTTGCGCACGTTGACCCCGGCCTCTTCGCGCGCCGCGCGTCCGAGCGTCGCCAGCTCCCGCACCTCCGCCATCCCGCGCTCCAACCCCATGTCGCGCTGAGTCCCTTCCCCGGACTCCCGCACAATACGGGCAAGGTGTACCGAAGTTCCCGCCAGCTGGCGGTGCATCCAATCAGTGACAAACGGCGCGATCGGAGCGAGCAGGCGCGTCGTCACGAGGAGGCACTCGTGCAGCGTGGCGAACGCGGCGCGATTGTCGGCCGAGTCGACGTCGTAGAAGCGCGCGCGCGACTGGCGCACGTACCAGTTGGAGAGGTCGTCGACGACGAACGAGATGAGGGCGCGCGCCGCCGCGGTCGCGTCGAACCCCTGCAACCCGTCCTGCACTGCCGCTTCGACGGCCGCCAGGCGAGACAGGATCCACCGGTCGAGCACCGGGCGATCCTTCACCGCTGGATCCTGCGCCGACGGCTCCCACCCGAAGTTGGCGTACAGCGCGAAGATCCCGCTGTAGACGTTCTTGAGCGTGACGAGGAAGCGCGCGGCAGTATCGCGGATCGCGTCAGCATCGAACAGTTTGGGCGTCCCGAGCTGGCTCGAGGCGACGAGGAAGAGGCGGACCGCATCGGCGCCATATGTCGCCAGCACGTCCCACGGGTTCACCACGTTGCCGCGACTCTTCGACATCTTCACGCCCGTCGCGTCGAGCACGAGATCGTTCACGACCACGGCGCGATACGGAGCGGCGAGCGCTCGGCCGCCGTTCGACGCTCCGCCAGCCGCAACGTTGTTGGGGAGCGCGTCACCGAGCCCGGTTGCGATCGCCAGGAGCGAGTAGAACCACCCGCGTGTCTGGTCGAGTCCCTCGGCGATGAAGTCGGCCGGGAACTGTTGCGCGGTACGCTCGTGGTTCTCGAAGGGATAGTGCCATTGGGCAAACGGCATCGATCCCGAGTCGAACCACGCATCGATCACTTCCGGCACGCGCCGCATCGTCCCCGTCCCCGACTTCGCTGGCCAGGTGTAGGCGTCGATGAACGGCTTGTGCGGATCGAAGTCGGCCGGGAGCGTCGTCCCGGTGCGCTCGGCGAGCTCCGCGTACGAACCGATCACCTCGATCTCGTTCGGATCCTCGTCGTTGATCCAGACAGGGAGCGGCGTCCCCCAATATCGATCGCGCGAGATCGCCCAGTCGATGTTGTTCTTGAGCCACTCCCCGAAGCGCCCTTCCCCCACCTCGCGCGGATGCCACGCCATCGCCGCATTGCGCGACAGCATGTCGTCCTTGAACTGGGTCGTACGCACGAACCATGAAACGCGGGCGTAGTACAGGAGCGGCGTCTTGCAGCGCCAGCAGTGCGGGTACGCGTGCACGAGCTTCGCCGCCTTCCACAGCACGTCGCCCTTCTTGAGCTCCTCGATGATCTTCGCGTCGGCGTCCTTGACCCACATCCCGCCGACCACCGGCACGTCGTCGTTGAAGCGCCCGCGCCCGTTCACCGGCTGCAACATCACCAGCCCGTGCTTCTGCCCCGTCGCGTAGTCGTCGGCGCCAAACGCCGGCGCCATGTGCACGATCCCGCTTCCGTCCTCGGCGGAGACAAAGTCCGCCGTGACGATGCGCTCGTGCACACCCGTCCCCTCGCCGTACGGCACCCAGTCGAGCGGCCGCCGGTAGCTCCGCCCCTCGAGCTCGCGCCCCGTGAGCCGCTGCACCACATCCCACCGATCGTTGTAGTCGTCACCCAGCACCGCCATCGCCCGGGCAGCTGCAAGGATGATCGTCCAGTCCGTGCCGCTCTTCTTCCGCAGCTCGACGTACTCGAGATCTGGATGAACCGCGAGCGCGACGTTGGAGACTAGAGTCCACGGCGTCGTCGTCCACACGAGCAGCCGGCGCCGCCCCTCGTCTTCTCGTCTTCTCGTCTTCTCGTCTTCTAGTGGAACGAGATCGAGCGCGACGTAGACGGAAGGGTCTTCAACGTCCTCATACCCCTGCGCCACCTCATGCGACGACAGCGCCGTCCCGCAGCGCGAGCAGTACGGAAGGATCTTGTGTCCACGATACAGCAGCCCGCGCTCGTACAGCGTCTTGAGCGCCCACCACTCACTCTCGATGTAGTCGTTGGTGTAGGTGACGTATGGCTGGTCGTAATCCATCCAGTTCGCCACGCGCTCCACCAGCCGCTCCCACTCCTTCCGGTACGTCCACACGCTTTCGCGGCAGCGCGCATTGAACGCCTCGACGCCAAACGCTTCGATGTCGGGCTTTCCGGAGAGTCCAAGCGCCTTCTCGACCTCGATTTCGACCGGAAGGCCGTGCGTATCCCATCCCGCCTTGCGCGGGACCAGGTGCCCGGTCATCGTGCGATGACGGCAGAACAGGTCCTTGATCGTGCGGGCGAAGACGTGATGGATCCCGGGGCGTCCGTTCGCGGTTGGCGGCCCGTCGTAGAAGACAAACAGCGGAGAGCCGGCGCGCTCGAGAAGCGTCCGCTCGAAGAGGCGCTCCTCGCGCCACACCGCCAGCAGCTCCTGTTCGAGGTCGTCGGCCGGCCGGTCCGCCGGGAGGAGTTCGTATCGCGTCGAAGTCACAGTCGTTCCAGCACACCAGTGATGAGCGACGTCAGGTGCGGCTCGGCCCGCATCGCGACGCCAATGATCTTCTCCACCGTCGCGGGTTCCAGCGCGTCGGGGAGACAGAGATCGGTGATGATCGAGACGCCGAGCACGCGCATTCCGGCGTGCACCGCCACGATCACCTCGGGAACGGTTGACATCCCGACCACGTCCCCTCCAATCGTGCGCAGCATGCGATACTCGGCGCGCGTCTCGAGATTCGGTCCGGCAACAGCAACGTAGACACCTTCCCGCAAGGTGATCCCCTGTCGCCGCGCTTCGGCGCGCGCGAGCTCGCGGAGCGCCGGATCGTACGGCTGCGACATGTCCGGAAAGCGAGGACCGAGTCGCTCGTCGTTCGTACCGATCAGCGGGTTGTCGCCGAGCAGATTGATGTGATCTGCCATCAGCATCAGGTCCCCCGCTTCCCAGAGCGGATGCATTCCGCCGCACGCGTTCGAGACCACGAGCGTGCGCGCGCCGAGCGCGCGCATCACGCGCACCGGGAAGGTGACCTGCTGCATCGAGTACCCTTCGTACCGGTGCAGACGCCCCTGCATCGCGACGACCGACTTGCCGGCCAGCGTCCCGAACAAGAGACGCCCTGCATGCGACTCGACCGTGGGGCGCGGGAAGCCGGGAAGCGCGTCGTACGGCACTTCCACGCGCGACTCGATCGCCTCGGCGAGACCGCCCAGACCAGTCCCGAGAACGATTGCCACATCGGGGGCGCGCGCGACGCGCGACCGCACCACGGCGGCCGTTGCCTCGATTGCCTCGAACGTGTGCAGTGCGTCGCTCATGAGTACGTCGGGACTCGCGAGATGGGGCGCTATTCCTTGACGAGCGAGTCCAACCACGTCGGGGACTCGACAGGGGCACTCGCGTGCGCGCCGTCGGGCGCCGCACCCCGGCGTTCCGGCGTCATGGAGGCGCTGCTCGCTTCGGCGGCCTCGATTTCTGCCAAATGCCGCTCGATCATCGTGCGAAGCTGCGCGAGGTAACTCCGACGCTGCCGCACGAGCGCCTCGAGCTCGCCTTCGATCTTCCGCGTTTCGTTCGCGGCATTGGCCACGATGCGCTCCGCGTCGGCGCGCGCCTCGCGCAGGATCAACTGCGCCTCGCGCTCGGCCTGCTCGCGCACTTCGGCGCGGAGCTGCTGCGCCGACACGAGCGCCTCGTTGATCGCCTTGTCGCGTTCGCGAAAGGCGCGCAGCTGCTCATGGAAGCCTTGCGCCTTCGCCTCGAGCGATTGCATCTGCTTGACCAGGCGCTCGACTTCGTTAGCCGCCTGCTCGCGGAACTGGTCGACGCGGGTCCGATCGTAGCCGCGCAGCGCGCTGCCGAAGTCGTAGCGCCGGATATCCAGCGGTGTGAGATGGAATGATTCGTCTGTCATGGCGTACGCTCTCCAAACAGGATCGTGCCCAGGCGGACCATCGTCGCACCTTCCTCGACCGCCAACTCGTAATCGTTCGACATCCCCATCGACAGCTCGCGCGCCGGGTGTCCGGCCGCCGCCAACACGTCCCGTGCGACTCGCGCTCCGGCAAAGGTCGACCGCAGCACGTCGTCGGGCGCGTCGAACGGTGCCATGGTCATGACTCCGACCACTTCGATTCCCTCGAGCGCCAGCAGCCGTCGAGCGTCGTTCTTCAACGCGTCGACCGAGTAGCCTCCCTTTGACTCCTCCCCCGACACATTCACCTGCGCCAGCACGCGCAATCGCTTTCCGTCACGCGCCCCCGCGTCGCTCAGGGCGTCGGCCAGCCGAGGGCTATCCATCGAGTGGACGAGCGCAAACCTGGGGGCGAACTTGGCCTTGTTGCGCTGCAGGTGCCCGATCAGGTGCCACGCGACGGGCACCTCGACCTGCGCCATCTTGTCCAACGCCTCCTGCACCTTGTTCTCCCCGACCGACCGGAGCCCCGCGTTCCAGGCCGCTTCGACCGCGTCTGGGCCGTGCGTCTTGGTGACCGCGACGATCTCGACACCCTGACCGTGACCGCCGCGAGCAACGGCGGCCGCTATGCGCTCCTGCACGTTCCGCAGTCGGTCGGGAAGCCCGGGAAAAGGCATAACACAATAACTTACCGGAAGTTACATATCGATTCAAGTAAGCGAGCGTCACGTCCCGGCTGCGAATCCCCGTGTGCGACGGCCAGCGCGGGACAGTTGAGAAGACGCTGGACATACCTCCCCGCCGGGTCGCGCGACTCGCGCTCGAACTCCGGTCCGAGTGACCGAGCGCGATCGAGCCGCCAACGGGCCGCGAGCTCCGCGCGAGATGTATCCACCGAGAGTCCCCCTGATTCCGCCGGCACGTAGAACATGCCGGCGAGGCGCCAACCCATCCCCGGCGCAATCGCTTGGCGATCGTCGGGGAGCACGGTAACCGCGACCGCAATCGATCGGCCGGAGGAGGCGTCTGGCGCCCGCCGCCCGATCTCCGCAAGTGTAGCGGCGCGCCCCGACCAAGTGATCGCCCGCGCCGAATCGAGGAGACCGTACCGCTTCGCAAGCTCCTGCCGATACCAGCCCGCGCCGAGCAGGGGAATGGTGACAGGGATGACGTCACGACGGACGCCTCGCACCACTTGCTCGAACCAGAGTGGGAAGGAGTCGTTGTCCCCCGCGAGGATGAGCACCGCATTCGACGGCACGTGACTCAGGAGCGATGAAGCGACCTCCGTCGCGAGCACCGAGTCAGGCAGTCGACGGCGGTCCACCGCGACCCAGTTGAGCGCGATCGGCGCTGGCACAACGAGCCATAGCAAGCGTCGCCAGCGACTGCGTGCACGCTCCACGAGCGCCACCACGCCGCACCCGCTCCACGCGCCGGTGACGAAGAATGCCAACGCGAAGAAGTAGTCGCGCTCGCGCGCCTCGCGGATCGCCCCCGGCGGGAGGATTCCCCAACCATACGAGGGGCCAGCGCGCAGGTTGAGGACGAGCACCACGCCCCCCGTCGCGCAGAGAAGAAGGAGGGCGACAGCATTCCAGCTCCGCCGGTCGCGCGCACGGTGCCACAAACTGCCAACGATTGCCAGCAGCACGAAGGCAATGGTGACCGGCGTGCGCGTCAGCGCTGGGCCAACCTCGTCGCTCACGCCGGCCGCCACCTGCCAGTCCGCGTACTGAATCACGTTCCCGATCTGCAGCCAGAGCGGGGCGCGCCGCGGCCAGAGCGGCGGCACGTCATACTGGCGGCGAGCGATCACGTCGAGCATCGCCTGCCAGCGGCCGGGATCCCCTTCGT
This sequence comes from Gemmatimonadaceae bacterium, assembly GCA_044225935.1. Taxonomy (GTDB): domain Bacteria; phylum Gemmatimonadota; class Gemmatimonadetes; order Gemmatimonadales; family Gemmatimonadaceae; genus SCN-70-22. The sequence continues at coordinate 133,711 of JBGAHX010000001.1, read as the reverse complement.
TGATGGCCGGTTCATGCTGCGCGCGCACCAGCATCACCATCACGAAGCTGGCACCGAGCACCGTCAACGCCAGGGCCGCGATCCCCTCAGCGCGCCCCGCTCCGCTCCCGTCCCCGCGAAACGCAACGACCGAAAGCAGGAGCAGGAGCGCCCCAGCAGTGGCAGGAACCAGCGAGACCGTCCCGAATCCGATCGCCAGGAGCAACGCCCCCGCCGGAACGACGAGGGTGCGCGCAGAGATGCGCCCTTCGGCGTCGCTCGCCGCCAGCAGCGCGATCGCCGGCCCGGCCACGAGGACGCTGAGGTGCAACGGCACGGCGAGCCCGAACAGGAAGGCGATCAGCGCACGATGTCGCGCGCTCCCCCGCGCCCCGGCGAGTTCGGCCGCGACCATGAGCGCGGCGACCGCGAGCAGGGCGTGCCCATACACCTCCGTCTCCGTCGCGCTCTGCCAGACCGCCGCCATCGCACCGCCGATCAACGCCGCGGCCACCCCGGCCGCGCCGCGCCCGGTCCATCGCGCCACCAACCACGCGAAGCATCCCGCGCCAGCCGCTGTCGACGCCGCCGATGCGAGATTCGCGGCGTACGCGAAAGGGAGGAACGAGAACAGCGACGCCCACGCGTGCACACCAAAGATGAAGAGCGGCGTCCCTGGTGGATGCGGGATCCCGAGGCTGTGCGCCGCCGCGAGGAACTCGCCGCTGTCCCACAGCGTGACGCTCGGCGCGAGCGTCAGGACGTAGACGACGAACAGGGCGCCACCGCTGATCGCGGCGGCGCCCTGTGCCGAAAGGCGAGTTCGGGTCGGCGTCGTTATGCCGGACTGACTTCGGGCCCGCCGAGCAGCGGCGGGGCCGGCTTCGGCGCCGCCATCGGGATCGGCGCGATCGGCGTCGGGGGCGCGGAAGACGGCGGGAGCGGCGCCCGCGGCGGGAGCTTCTCGCCGCGCACCAGGATCTCGAAATCCTCGCGCGTCAACGTCTCGCGCTCGAGCAGCATCGCTGCCACCGCATCCAGGAGGACGCGGTGCTCGGTGAGCGTCTGCACGGCACGCGCGAATGCACCGTCGATCACCTTCTTCACCTCGGAGTCCACGAGCTGCGCCGTCTTCTCCGAGACTTCGCGGCGGCTCATGAGCTGCTGCCCGAGAAAGACTTCCTGCTCGTTGTCGCCGACGAGAATCGGACCGATCGCTTCGGACAGTCCCCACTGCGTGACGTAGCGGCGCGCGATGGCGGTGGCCTGCTGGATGTCGCTGGCCGCACCCGTGGTCACGCGGTCGCGCCCGAAGACAATCTCTTCGGCGGCGCGCCCGCCGTAGGCCATCACCAGTCGCGCCTCGAGCTGTTCGCGCGTCACCGACACACGGTCATCCTCGGGGAGCGTGAAGGCCACGCCTAACGCGCGACCGCGCGGAACGATCGTCACCTTGTGCAGCGGGTCGTTCCCCTTGACCATCACCGCACACACCGCGTGCCCCGCCTCGTGGAACGCGGTGAGACGGCGTTCCTCTTCGCGCATAACGAGCGACTTGCGCTCCGCACCGAGCATGACCTTGTCCTTCGCCTCTTCGAGGTCGGTCATGTAGATCTTGTCGTGCCCGCGACGCGCCGCGAGCAGCGCACCTTCGTTCACGAGGTTCGCCAGGTCGGCACCAGCCATTCCCGGCGTCCCGCGGGCGATGCGGTTGATGTCGACGTCTTCGGCAATCGGCTTGTTGCGCATGTGCACGCGAAGGATTCCCTCGCGCCCGCGCAGGTCGGGCGCATCGACCACGATCTGGCGGTCGAATCGTCCCGGGCGCAGGAGCGCCGGATCGAGCACGTCGGGGCGGTTCGTCGCAGCGATCAGGATCACGCCGTCGTTGGACTCGAAACCGTCCATCTCCACCAGAAGTTGGTTGAGCGTCTGCTCACGCTCATCGTGCCCGCCGCCAAGTCCGGCACCGCGGTGCCGGCCAACGGCGTCGATTTCGTCGATGAAGATGATGCACGGAGCGTGTGCCTTGCCCTGTTCGAACAGGTCACGCACACGCGAGGCCCCAACGCCCACGAACATCTCCACGAAGTCGGATCCCGACATCGAGAAGAACGGGCGCCCTGCTTCGCCGGCGACGGCCTTCGCGAGAAGCGTCTTGCCGGTTCCCGGCGGCCCGATGAGCAGCGCACCCTTGGGAAGGCGCCCACCCAACTTCGTGAACTTCTGCGGGTCCTTGAGGAACTCGATGATCTCCTGCAGCTCCACCTTGGCTTCGTCACAGCCCGAGACGTCCTGGAACGTCACCTTGGGCGTGTCGCCGGTGAGGAGCTTCGCCTTCGACTTGCCGAACGAGAACGCCTTCGCCCCACCGGCCTGAATCTGCCGGAAGAGGAAGATCCAGATCCCGATCAGGACGATGTACGGAAGGAAGTTGAGGAGAAACGTCCCGATCGACGGCCGCGCTTCCTGCGCGTCGATCACGACCTTCTTGTCGCGGAGCGCACTCACCTCTTCGGGCGAGTCGGCCATGGGGAGCTTGACGGTGAACTTCTTCACCTCGTGCCCCCCGACCATGATGCGCTGCGTGAACTCACCCGTGACCGAGTTGCCGGCACGGATCGTTGCTTTCGAGATGTTCCCGCGCTCCAGCTCGGAACGATAGTCCGAGTAGGTCACCTGCGTCGCAGGCTCGCCCTTGGCGCCGGAGAACTGGATCACCGCGACGGGGATCAGGATCACGAGGATCCAAAAGGAGAGCCCCTTTGAGAAGCGACCCCAGTTGAACTGCTTTTTCGGAGGAATCGGCGGCATGTCAGCGGTCCCGGGTTACTGCAAACTCGCGATGTATGGCAGATGGCGAAAGCTCTCGGCGTGATCGAGCCCATATCCCACGAGAAACTCGTTGGGGGCATCGAAGCCGACGAACTTCGCCGGATACCTGAGGTGTGTAGCGACGTGCTTGTCGAGCAGGGCGCAGATCTCAAGCGAACGAGGCTTCCGCTCTCGCAATACGTCCATGACGCGGCTCAGGGTTCGCCCCGAGTCCACAATGTCTTCCACGAGCAGGATGTGCTTCCCTTCGAGCTCGGTCTCCGGATCATACACCAAACGCACAATTCCGCTCGACTCCGTCTCGTTCCCGTATGACGATGCGACGAGGAAGTCGACCTTGAGCGGACGCTGGACGCAGCGCACGAGATCACTCAGGAAGATGAAGCTCCCCTTGAGCAATCCAAGGACGAGAAGATCTCCTTCAGGATACGCGCGCGTGATGTCATCGCCGAGTTGCGCGACGCGCTCCCCGATTTCCTGCGCCGAAAACGCCACGCGCTTGACTGCTCGTCCCTCGAGACGCGGATCAACTGTAGAGGCGCTCACAGACCACGCAGACTCTCGGCCGACCGGGCCGAGCGGTTGCCGCGCGAGCGCGGCGTACTCCTGGAATCCATACAATCTCGCCATCGGCCACGACGACGGGCCACCCCGCGCGATCGGCGGCGACGACGCGACTATCTGAAAGAAACCGTTTGACGCGCCGCTGACCACTGCCTGACGAGATCATTCGGTCGCCGTCCCGCCAGCTGCGCACTTCGAGCCGGGCGTCCGATGGGAGCCAGGTCTGCCATAAATCGCGATCCGAATCGACCGCTGTCCCCTCGGCGGCAGCGGCAATCGACGTCGACCTGTTCGCGCCACCCGCGTCGTGCTCGAGCGCGCGAAAGCGCCACGCGCCGAATGTCGTGACGCTGGAGCCAAGCGGCACCGCGTCTTCGGGCGCGACAGCGGCGCGTCGGCGAATCTCGAGCGCATCGTGGCGGCGCACCGCCTCCCATCCGCCCGAGAGCGGGATCATCCGACCGACACGTCCCGCTCGGGCGAAATGCGCCAACCTCGACGTCCCTCGCCAATCGAGGGCAAGTCCCGCGAAGTCGGCGAGCGTCTGGCAGAAGAGCGCCGCTTCGTCGTCTCCCCACCGGTCGTCGAGCACCGCGCGCGCGAGCACTCGTCCGGGCCGGGCGTCGACCACGAGTTTTGCCACGACCTCGGCGCAGGCCTCCCGCAAACGAACGGCTTCATCAGAGAGGCGCAACAGCTCAGCCTCGATCGACGGATCGCACGCGCGCAGCGCCGGGAGCAGATCGCGACGCACGCGGTTGCGCAGATGCACGGGTCGCGCGTTCGACGGATCTTCGACCCACTCGAGCTGCGCAGATGATGCGTAGTTTTCGATGTCAGCGCGTGAGAGGTCGAGAAACGGGCGAACCACCGGCGATGGAGCGCGCAGCGCACTCAGCCCGCGTCCCCCGGTTCCGCGCAGAACGCGCATCACCACCGTCTCGACCTGATCATCGCGCGTATGTGCGGTGACAACTCTCGCGCCGCGCGAATGCGCCACGTTCCGCAGGAAGCGCCATCGTGCCTCGCGCCAAGTCGCCTCATCGCTGGCGAGGGCAACACCCTTCCCCGTCACCGCTTCGATCCCGTGTCGTCGCGCGACGCGTTCCGCGAGTGCGCACGCCTTGGTCGCTGCCGCCCCTGTCCCGTGGTCGAACGTCGCGACGATCAACGGGGCGAGTCGATCCGAGGCGCGCGCGCAAACATCGAGGAGCGACATGGAGTCGATGCCCCCCGAGACCGCCAGCACCAGTGGCGCGCACTCCGCGAGCAGGGGAGCGACGGCTTCGTCCAGGCGGGTGCGCGTGATGGCGAGCGTGGGATTCACTCGAATCGGGTGACGTGCGCGCCAGCGGTGCGTCGCACGGAGGGGAATGTATCGCCCAGTCGCACCGGCGACGGTCGGGCGTTCGAGGGAGCTTGGCGGAGTGCGGCGGGCTGGTGCGCCCCGGACTCTCTCACTACTTTCCGCCGTCGAAACGATCACCCCCAACGAGGACGCACCGTGGAGCACTCTTCTCCCCTTGGAACGCTGTGGGCCGGCCTCGGGCTTGGCTGCTTCTACCTGGCGCTCACCTGGGTCAACCTGCTGCTCGGACACTTCCTCACCCCGCTCTTCCTGATTCCGATGACGTGGTTGCAGGACGCGGTGATGGGAAAAAAGGCGTAATCAGAATATCGTCGGCGCCAGCAACACCGTGGCGCTGAAAATACGAGGGACGAGAGCTCTGCTCTCGTCCCTTTGTGCGTTCCATCGTGCAAACAGACCCAAGTGCCACTATTGGCGCGCAACCTCACAATAGTCATGTGAGGCAAGCGGGACCGGAGGATCGCGCTTCGGTGGTATACTCGGATTGATCCGCGTTCATCCGCCCGACGCTCTTCCAAACGCTCGATGCGCCTTCGTCATCTACTCCGGGTCGCGGCCGCCGCGACCCTTGTCATGTCCACCGCGAGTGAGGCGCAGTACCTCACGCGACCCGCTCGCGACTGGAAGACCGCCGAGACCGCGCACTTCCGTTTTCATTTCCCGGCCGAGATGCGCACGTGGGTCATGCCGGTCGCCGAACGGATGGAGTCCTACGCGACCGCAGTGAACGCCCTTGTCGGTAACTCGCCGACCGCGCGCGTCACCGTGATGGTCGAAGATCCGTCGAACGTCTCGAACGGCTTCGCCCTCCCGCTGCTCGAAGGTCCGGTGATCTTCCTTTGGCCTACCCCACCGTCACCCTCTCCAAGCTTCGGGCAGCATCGCGGGTGGGGAGAGGTGCTGGCCGTTCACGAGTACGGTCACATCGCCCACCTGACGTTCGCGCCCCGCAATGCGAGCGAGCGTTTCCTTTGGCGCTTTCTTCCGTCGCGCATCGGTCCGGTCGCCTGGAAGTCGCCGGCGTGGGTGATCGAGGGGTACGCGACCTACATCGAGGGGAAGCTGACTGGCAACGGGCGCCCGCACTCTGCCGGGCGCGCGGCCGTGCTTCGCCAGTGGGCGCTGGAAGGGCGGCTCCCGACCTACGCGCAGCTCGATGTCGCCGGCCCGTACCTCGGCGGCGCGATGCGCTACCTGGTGGGAAGCGCGTTCCTCGAGTGGCTCGCGCAGCGCAAGGGAGAAGAGAGCCTCAATCACCTATGGCGCCGGATGAGCGCGAAGCAGCGCCGGAGCTTTGGCGAGGCGTTCCGCGGCGTCTACGGCGCGGGACCGGACGATCTCTACGGAGCGTTCTACACGGACGTGATGGACAAGGCACTGCAGGTGCGCCGTGAGCTGCAAGGAGCGGGGATCGAGCAGGGAGAACTGGTCCAGAAGCTGGCCTGGGGGACGGGCGAACCCGCCGTTTCCAAAGATGGAGAGCGTGTGGCGGTGGTCATCCGCTCGGCGACGCGCCCGTCGCGCGTGGTGGTCTGGTCGGCGCATCGCGAGCCGCTCGACTCGAGTGTCATTCGCGCTCGTCGACGCATGGTGGCGCGCGACACGCTCGACGTGGCCCCGTTCGACTCGTTTCCGCCACCGAAGAAAGTGCTGCGTACGCTCTTCGCCGTCGCCGGGCGCGGCGCCGACAACCCCCGCTGGTTCGCCGACGGCGAGCGTGTCCTGGTGAGTCGCGATGAACCGTTAGGCGATGGCGCGTTTCGTCCGGATCTCTTCATCTGGAACACGCGGCGCGGCGGGCTGCACCGTGTCACGCACGGCGCCGGCATTCGCACGGCCGATCCTTCGCCCGATGGACGCCAGGCTGCCGCGGTGCGTTGCGTCGCCGGCGTCTGCGATCTCGGACGCGTCGACCTTTCCAACGGCGCGTGGACGACGCTGGTGGCCGGCTCCCCGTTCGTCGTGTGGAACCGACCGCGCTGGTCGCCCGACGGGAAGCAGATCGCCGCCAGCGTGCAGCGCGACGGGCGCTGGTGGGCCTTCATCGTCGACGCCGCGACCGGCGCCACCCACCCGGTCGACCCGGGAGACGGTGCGAATCGTTATGCACCCTCGTGGACGCGCGACGGACGTCTCGTCGTGGTCTCCGAGCGGGGCGGCGTCGCGAACCTCGAATTGCTCGATCCGGAAACGTCGGCGCCAAAGACGCTCACGCGCGTCGTCGGCTCGGTGGCCTCGCCCGACGTGGCGCCTAACGGTGACGTCTGGTTCCTCTCCCTGCACGCCAAGGGGTACGACGTGCGCCGCCTTTCGTTGCGCCAGGCGACGACCGGGAGTGCCGATCGCGTCGTCGCACTGGATGCCCGGCTCGCCCCTGCCGCGCCCGAAGCTCTGGAGCCCGGACGCACGTTCACGACGGGTCCCGTGCGCGGGCCCAAGGACTACGGCGTCGGGCCGCGCGGGTGGCGCGTGCTACCGGGGTTGAGCCTCGGACCCGATGGCGACATGGCGTCGCTCATGATCGCCAACCTCGACCCGGTCGGTCGTTTCAGCGTCGTCGGACAGGGGACGTACGGGCAGCGCGGTGCGTGGCGCGGGGGCTCGCTCGCGACCGCCGTGCGTCTGTGGCCGATCCAGCTCGAGTCGAGTGCGTGGTACAGCGAGCACGCGCCCTCGGAACAAGTGTCGGGGTCGTTTGCCTCGCTCGATATCGACGCCCGCTTCACCGGGTTAGGTGCGGCGGCGCGCTTCGATCGCTCCGGTGGCTCGTGGGATGTCTCGATGCGCGCTGGCGGAAGCGTCGCGCAGGTCGACGGCAAGCAGCTCGACCATGCAGGGCGCAGCATGGGCTTCGCCGACTTCCGCGGTCGACTCACCTGGACGTGGCACGGACTCGCCCTCCGACCGCAGGTCTACGCGCAGGCGGCGCAGGGAGGAACCGGGGGGGATTCGTGGTCGCGCACCCTTACCACCGGAGCACTCTCGTTCGGAAACGCGCGTCGTTCCATCCGCGCAGAGGCGACGGTCGGCGCGACCACCACCGCCGGCCCCGGGGAGTTCGGTCGCGCTTACGAGCAGTTCGCTGTCGGGGGGACGGTGATCCCCTTCATCGACCACTCATTCCTGTCGCAACGCATTTCGCTCCCGTCGGTCCCGGTCGGCTACGCGTCGGGGCGCAAGGTCGCGTTAGGGCGTCTCTCGACGCAGCTGTTCGGCGTCACGCCGTACGCCGTGTGGGTCACGGCCGGCGACAAGCTCGTACACTACCAGCGCATCCTCGGCGCCGAACAGGATTGGCGCTTTTCGGGGATCGGCTTCGCGCGACTCCCCGAGACGCGCGTTCGCTTTGGTGTTGGCTACTCGATGGACGAGCCGTACCGCGAGAAGATCCGGCCGTACGTGAGCGTCACCTACCGACCGTAAGCAGCCAGCGTCGCTCCGCGCGATTGCCTACGAACCAGCGACTGCTGGCGAGGGATCCCACAGCACGTTGCACCCGGCGGGGCCGAAGATCTCGGGCGGATGCTCGCCGGTGTTGAGCAGGTCGTGCAGCATCTCGTGCTTGACCAGCGACGGATTGTCGATCCAGCGCTCGGCGATATACACGTGGTGCGGCGACTGCCAGCGCCCCGCGCAGGTCGGACCGTTGGGGCAGGCGAACTCCTCGCCCTTCACCTTCCAGAAGCGGATGCGCTCCATGTCGGCCGATCGGTGCGCGCACTGCTCCAACTCCGCCCACCACGTCGCGTACGTCGCCGGCACCTGGAGCGGCGCCGCCCCTTCCGGCTCGAATGCGCGGCATCCGGAGCAGAGGAACACGATGGCGGCGAGCGAAGCGGCGTTGCGAATAAGGGAGGCTTTCATGTGAGATGCGGCAACAGTTTCCGGTGACTCAAATCACGAGCTGGCGACTGTTTGGCCCCAAATGCGGGAATGGTGCCGATGCGCATTTTGTCCGATTTTCGGTCAGGATGACTGCGGACAAATTGCAGCTGCTACGCTGTAACCAATTGTCAAATAGCGACTAACAGAACAGCACGACGCAGATTTTCAGAAATCGGTCGTTCCGCCCCACGCTGCGAAATCGAGCGGGCCAGGAGATTCGTTCCGGGGCGTGCCGAGCGAGCGCTACAACGAGATGGAGAGAAGCGTTGCGGGCGAAGCACAGCTGCCACCCGGACCATGCGCGCAAGCGCCCAACGGTTCCGCCACGCCCCTCGTCTTCTCGTCTTCTCGTCCTCCCATCCTCTCGTCTTCTGTAGTCAGGTCAGGGATTCGCGCATGGTGGCCCGCTGTGACGCGCCCTACTTTCTTGCCACCGTCGCCCCCCTTGCCGCGTTGGGAGCGTCGCGAGCCGTCCCTGCCCTCTCCATCTCCGGTTTGCCATGTCGAAGCTCCGCTTGCTGGCCATCGGCGCAGTCACGCTCGTCGCGTCGGGCACGTTGCACGCACAGGCGCCTGCGCTACGCCCGCCATCGATCGACACCTCGCCGCGCCCCGAAGCGGCAGCGGCCGACGTGGCCTCCGTCGATGCCATCCTCGCCGCGCTCTACGACGTGATCTCGGGACCGGCCGGCCAGAAGCGGGACTGGAATCGCTTTCGGTCGCTGATGGCGCCCAATGCCCGCCTCATGCCCACGCGCGCCATGCCTAACGGGAAGGCCGACGTCGTCATGTGGTCCGCCGACGACTACGTGAACGCCGCGGGCGCGCGCCTCGAGCAGTCCGGCTTCTTCGAGCGCGAGATTCACCGGGTGAGCGAGACGTACGGGAACATCACGCACGCCTTCTCGACGTACGAGTCTCGGCGCACGGGCGATCTCTCGGAGAAGCCCTTTGCGCGCGGGATCAACTCGATCCAGCTCCTCCACGACGGTGCCCGCTGGTGGATCGTCTCGATCTTCTGGGACGCCGAGCGCCCGGGGAACGAGCTCCCGTCCAAGTACCTGCCGCGCTGACCGTCCTCGCCGCGCCCGCCTAACGGGATCCTCCCAGGCCCCACGCCTTGTGCCGCGCGGTCACGGACCGCAGGTTCCCGCGTCCTTTTCCCTTCAGGATCTTCCGACATGCGCATTGGAGTTCCCCGCGAGACGACCGCCGGCGAACGGCGAGTGGCCCTGGTACCTGAAAGCGTGGCGCGACTCAAGAAGGCCGGTGTCGATGTTCGCGTGCAGCGCGGGGCCGGCGTCGACGCGTTCATCACCGATGAAGCCTACGCCGCCGCGGGCGCCGACCTGGTCGACGATGCGGGCGGCGCCTTCGGCGACTGCGACGTCATCTGCAAGGTGCAGCGCCCTTCGCCCGCCGAGGCGGCATTGGTACGTGAAGGCGCGCTGGTGATCTCGTTGTTGCAGCCGTCGACGAGCGGCGACACGCTCGATGCGCTGAATGCGCGCAAGGCGACCGCCCTCGCGCTCGAACGCGTCCCGCGCATCACGCGCGCGCAATCGATGGACATTCTTTCCTCACAGGCGACGGTCGCGGGCTACAAAGCAGTGCTGATCGCCGCCACGCACACGTCCAAGCTCCTCCCGATGCTCACGACGGCCGCCGGCAACATTCCGCCGGCCAAGGCGTTCGTGGTCGGCGCCGGCGTCGCAGGGCTCATGGCGATCGCCACGGCGCGGCGCCTTGGCGCGGTGGTTTCGGGCTACGACGTGCGCGCCGCCGCGCGCGAACAAGTGCTCTCACTCGGCGCCACGTTCATCGGTCCCGAACCGCAAGCCGACGCGGAGGCGGCAGGAGGTTATGCTCGAGAGCAGACCGAGGAAGAGAAAGCGAAGACGCTCGCCGCCCTCGCCACGCACGTGACGACGCAGGACATCATCATCACGACCGCGCAGATTCCCGGCCGCGCCGCTCCTCGCATCATCACGGCGGCAATGGTCCACAGCATGCGCCCCGGCACCGTCTTGATCGACATGGCCGCGGAGACGGGAGGAAACTGCGAACTCACGAAGGCGGGCGAAGTCATCGACGTGAACGGCATCACGATCGTCGGTGCCGTGAATCTCCCGAGCTCGATCCCGTTCCACGCGAGCGTGATGTTCAGCAAGAACGTCCTCACGCTCCTGCAGCACATGATCAAGGACGGCGCCCTCACGCTCAACCTCGACGACGAAATCGTCGGCCCCATGTGCGTCGCCCACGCCGGTACGTCACGCGCCTAACCCCTCTCGTCTTCTCGTCCTCTCGTCCTCTCGTCCTCTCGTCCTCTCGTCTTCTCGTCTTCTCGTCTTCTCGTCTTCTCGTCTTCCAGTGAAATGTCAGACACCCTCATCACCGGCATCGTCATCTTCGTGCTCGCCACGTACCTCGGCGCGCAGCTGATCGGTAGGGTACCGCCCACGTTGCACACCCCGCTCATGTCGGGCGGGAACGCCATCTCGGGGATCACGGTCGTCGGCGCGCTCATCGTCGCCGCCGAAGGGCTGGGTTGGATCTCGACCGTCCTCGGATTCCTCGCCGTCGCCTTCGCGATGATGAACGTCGTCGGCGGATATGCCGTCACCGACCGCATGCTGCAGATGTTCCGCAAGGAGGAGCCGAAGTGATCTCTCCTGCGATCGAACGGCTGCTGTATCTCGTCGCGGCCGTCCTCTTCATCGTCGGCCTCAAGGACCTGCAGAGCCCGGCCACCGCGCGCAAGGGGAACGCGACCTCCGGCGTGGGGATGCTCATCGCCATCGTCGTCACCCTGCTCGGCCTTCACATCCTCTCGCCGTCGGCGGTGATCGCCGGGCTGCTCGTGGGATCGGCGATCGGATGGTGGATGGCGCGCTCGGTGAAGATGACGTCGATGCCGCAAATGGTCGCCCTGCTCAATGGCTTTGGAGGTGCCGCGTCGCTCCTCGTCGGCGGCGCGGAGTTCCTCAAGTCGGAGCTGCGCGGCGAGCAGATCCCCATCGATACCGGGATCACCATCCAGCTCACCCTCCTGATCGGCGCAGTCACCTTCACCGGGTCGATGATCGCCTGGGCCAAGCTGCAAGAGGTGATGACCGGTCGCGCGATCACCTTCCCCGCGCAGAAGACGCTCAACGCGCTGGTCTTCCTCACGATCGTCGCACTCAGCGTCTACCAGCTCGTCATCCCCGAGTCGATCCTCTGGCCGTTCTACGCGGTCTGCGTGCTGAGCCTCCTCCTCGGTGTGCTCCTCACGATCCCGATCGGCGGCGCCGATATGCCCGTCGTGATTTCGCTCCTCAATTCCTATTCGGGGATTGCGGGTGCGATGACCGGGTTCGTGATCCAGAACGACGTCCTCATCATCTCCGGCGCGCTCGTCGGCTCCTCGGGCATCATCCTTTCGCAGATCATGTGCAAGGCAATGAACCGGTCGCTGGCCAACGTGCTGTTCGGCGCCTTTGGAGCCACGGCGAGCGCCAGCGGGAAGAGTGCCGCTGGCCTCACCGTGAAGTCGATCTCCGCGGAGGATGCCGCGATTCAGCTCGCGTACGCCCAGAGCGTGATCGTCGTCCCCGGCTACGGGATGGCGGTCGCACAGGCGCAGCACACGGTGCGTGAACTGGCCGAGTTGATCGAGAAGAAGGGGGGATCGGTGAAGTACGCGATCCACCCCGTCGCCGGACGCATGCCGGGCCACATGAACGTGCTGCTGGCGGAAGCGAACATCCCGTACGACAAGCTGTTCGCCATGGAAGACATCAACTCGGAGTTCGAGAACTGCGACGTGGCGATCGTGATCGGGGCGAACGACGTCGTGAATCCCGCCGCGCGCAGCGATCCGTCGTCGCCGATCTACGGGATGCCGATCCTCGACGTCGACAAGGCGAAGAGCTGCATCGTCCTCAAGCGGTCGATGGGGGCGGGATTCGCCGGCATCGAGAATGAACTCTTCTATGCGCCGCGCACCTCGATGCTCTTCGGCGACGCCAAGTCGAGCCTGACCAAGCTCGTCTCGGAGATCAAGCAGCTGTAGGGCAGGTCTCGTGATGCTGAGCGCGCAGGAAGCGCACGCGGCGATCGCCTCGACGACCGATCCGGTTTCGCAGGCGATCGTCGCAGCGATCGTCGTCGGCGTCTTCGTGCTCCTCACGAGGGAGGCAGCACACCGCGTCCTCATCGCGTTGAGCGCGGTCGCGCTCCTCTTCGTCATCACGTACTTCACGCCGTATCGCCTGATCACCTTCGAGGGGGTCGCGCAGGCGCTCGACATCAACGTCCTTGTGCTGCTGGCGTCGATGATGGCGGTGGTCGGCGTACTCAAGACCACCGGCGTCTTCGAGTGGGCCGTGGGGCACCTGATGCGTCGGGCGGGGCCGCGCCCGCTGGTCCTCCTCGCGCTCATCGCCTGGTTCACGGCCATCTCGTCGGCGTTCCTCGACAACGTCACCACGGTCATCTTCGTCACGCCGATGGTGCTCGGGATGTCGAAGCGGTTGCAGATGCGCCCGACCGTCTTTCTCCTCCCGATGATCATGGCGGCCAACATCGGGGGAACGGCGACGCTCATCGGCGACCCGCCCAACATCATGATCGGCTCGGGGGCCGGGCTCTCGTTCGTGGACTTCGTCGAGGACCTCACGCTCCCGTGCGTCCTGATGATGTTCTGGCTCGAGTTCTATTCGGGGCGCTATCACAGCAACGAGCTGCGCGCATCGCACGTTGCGACGCTCCAGCTGGACGACGAGGTCCCCGCTCTCGTGGATCCACTGCTCGCGCGGTGGCTCGGGATCATTTGTATCGGCATCCTCATCGGCTTCCTGACGCACCACCTCACCGGAATGCCGCCGGCGGTTCCGGCACTCGTCGGTGCGGCTGCGGCGCTCGGGATGCAGGATTTCCTGTACGTGCGCAACACGCGCCCCACCGCGCACGAACGCACGCACGGAATTCTCGCGGTCACCGAGCGCGATATCGAATGGCCGACACTCTCGTTCTTCGGCTTCCTGTTCATCATCGTTGGCGCCGCGGTGCAGACCGGGCTGATCGGAACGCTCGCCGAAGGGTTGCAGTGGGCGATCGGTGCCGCCTCGGCCTCGCTCGGACTCTCCGACACCGGTGCGTTGCTCCTGGCGGCAATCCTCATCTGCTGGGTGAGCGGGATCCTCTCCGCCCTGATCGACAACATCCCGTTCGTCGCCGTGGCGATACCCATCGTCGCTCGCTTGATCCCCACGATGCAGGGGAATGCCGACGTGCTGTGGTGGGCACTCTCGCTTGGCGCGTGCCTCGGCGGAAACGGGACGGTGATCGGTGCATCGGCCAACGTCACCACCATCGGCCTCGCCGAACGCGACGGGGTGCGCATCTCGTTCGCCGACTTCGCGCGCTATTCGGTCCCGATCACCGCCGGTACGATGGTCATCGCCTCGGGGTACCTCGCCCTCAATATCTACCTGGGGAAGTCGGGGTCCTTCATGGCGATGGCGGTCATCGTCGCGATCGCCGCCGCGATTCGATTCGCCGCGCGGCGGACGGCCGCCGGCGCTTCACCCGTTCCCGGCAGCGCCTAACGTGAACGCCCGCCCGCGCCACGCGCGTGGGCGACGAACGGTGGACAGGAGAAGACGCAGCGCGGCGATGGGGTCCGACAGTGGCGAGAGCCAGAATCCCGCGCTGCGACGCTCGTACGCCGGCGCGAGTGCAAAGAGCATCACGACGCGGATGAGGAAGAGTATCCCGCTCGACCAGAGCAGAATGCGCGACGCCAGCGCATGCGACGTCAGCGCACCCAAGGCGAACGCACTGAGTACGAGGAGCGGCGTTGCCTGCGCGACGAGGATGAAGGCGACGTCGAACCACTGCTGCGCGCGCGTGCAGGCGTCGCTCAGGTCGAAGGAGCGCCCCCATTCGCGCCACATCTGCGCGAGCCCCTCGTACGCTCTCACCTTGTAGAGTCGCGATCCGTCGAGAAAGCCGACCTTCACGCCGCGGCTGGCGAGGGCGCGTGCGAGCGTGACGTCGTCGGCCCACGACCGCCGGGCCGCCTCGTATCCACCGTTGGCGAGCAGCACCTCGCGCCGCGCGAGGAAGCACTGGCCGTTGGCCATGACGCGCGAAGGGAGCGGATCGCGGGCACCGGCGGCACCGAATCGGTAGACCAGCGTGAGGAGCATCGACGGCTGCAGCCACTGCTCGCTCGCTCGCATGTCGGCGAAGAGGGGCGAGAACGACACCACGTCGTAGCCCAGCGATTCGGCGGCGTGTACGACCGCTGCAACCATCCCCGCGTTCGGCTCGGTGTCGGCGTCGACGCCGAGGACCCAGTCACCGCGGGCCAGCCCAAGCCCGTGCTGCAGCGCCCACACTTTCCCCACCCACCCCGCCGGGAGCGGCGGATCGGACACCACGCGAAAGCGCGCGTCCCGCCGCCCGACCTCCTCGACCAGCTCTCGCGTACCGTCGGACGAGCGAGAGTCCACCACGATCACTTCGCGTAGCGGCGCCCCCTGTGCCGAGAGTCCCGCCAGGCAGGGCGCTATGCGCTGCGCTTCGTTGAGCGTGGCGAGAATCACCGTCACCGTCGAGCGGTCGGTCGAAGACGCTCCCTCACCCGCGTTCAGCGGATCGATCGGCGGGCGGCGATGCCGCCCCGGCGCGAGCCGGAGCGCGACGAGAACGAGGGCGGCGAGCTGCAACGCAGCGAGGGCGACGATCACGATGCGAAACGCAGAGCGCGGTGCGGATCGTTCCGCACCGCGCTTGGGTTGCAGCTAGCGGGCGCCCGGTGCTGCGCGCGTCGGCGCGTCATCCGACAGCCAGTAGTTGAACCATTGCCGAATGCGTCCGAGCCGGTCGACGAGGAGCCAGGGCTCGCCGGTGCGCGAGAGATCGTGCGTCGATCGCGGGTAGCGCACGAACTCCA
This sequence comes from Gemmatimonadaceae bacterium, assembly GCA_044225935.1. Lineage (GTDB taxonomy): Bacteria > Gemmatimonadota > Gemmatimonadetes > Gemmatimonadales > Gemmatimonadaceae > SCN-70-22. Next base: position 118,133 of record JBGAHX010000001.1, on the reverse strand, counting down.
CCGGCGTCCCCTGCTTCTTGAGTCCGATGTACCACTGCTCGGCGTCGGTCATCGGGGTGCGGTGATCCTCTTCGGATTGCACCATCAGCGTCGGCGTCTTCACCCGGCGGATGTAGCGGATCGGCGAGAGCGAGTCGTACATCGCCGGATTGTCCCACGGCTTGCCGTAGAACTCGAACTCGGTGAGCCCCTGCGCGTCAGACGTGCCGTACCACGACCACCAGTCGCTGATCATGCGGTCCGTCTCGGCGGCCTTGAAGCGATTCGTCTTGGCGGTGACCCACGCGGTCATCACGCCGCCGTACGAACCGCCGGTCACTCCCATGCGCGTGGAGTCGACATCGGCGCGCGCCGCGACAATGTCGACCCCCTTCATCAGGTCCTGATAGTCCTCGGCGAACCAGCGACCGCGCGTCGCGTAAGTGAACTTCGCGCCGTAGCCGGACGATCCGCGCGGATTCGTAAAGAGGACGAACATCCCCGCGCCGGCGAGGTTCTGGAACTCGTCGAACCACCCCTCGCCGTACTGGGAGTGCGGCCCGCCGTGAATGTAGAGGGCGAGCGGATACTTCCGCCCGGGCTGGTAGCCGTACGGCTTCATGAGCCACCCTTCGATCTCCACGTTCCCCACGCTCTTGTACGTGAAGCGCTCGGCGTCGCTGAACGCGATTTCCTTTTGCAGCGCGTCGTTGAATGTCGTGAGACGACGTTCATTCGTCCCGTCGACATTCGCGATGTAGAGTTCGGTCGGCTTGTCCATGCTCGTCGCCACGAAAGCGACCTGCCGCCCCGCCTCGTCGATGCTCAAACCGCGCGACTGTCGGCGCCCGCCGATCACCTCCTTCATCGTGCGCGTCGCCGGATCGACCTGGAATACCCCCGTGCGCCCGCCGATGCTCGCGTCCATCAGGATGTGGCCGTCGGGGAGCCAGCTGTAGCTCCCCGGCTCGTACTGCCAGTTGCCGAGGATGTTGACAGGTGTTCCCCCCGCCGACGGAATGATCCAGAGCGCATCGTTGCTCACGCGATCGGGCGCGCCGGTGTAGGAGATCCACTTGCCGTCGGGTGACCAGGCGAGGTCGCCCTCGTTCCCGTTGCCACTCGTCAGGCGGCGCGGTGTGCCCCCCGAGACAGCGATCACGAAGATGTCGGCGTCGTTGCGCGGCGCTTCATCGCGCTTTGCGTTGTAGGGGAGACGCGCCAGCGAGTCGCGCTCCGCTTCGACGACCGAGTCGGGGCGCATGCGCGGATCGGCGACGAAGGCGATCCACTTCCCGTCAGGCGAGACGACGGCGCCCCGGCGCGAGTACGCGGTGCTGTCGATCATTTGCTTCTTCGAGCTCCCGTCGAGCGGCTGCATCCAGATCTGGCTGGCGCGATAGACGCGCGCCGTCCGCGGCCCGGGGAGAAATCCGGGACCGTTCGACTTGTAGCGCATCTCGGTGATGTGCTTCCCGTCGAAGCGCGACGGATCGACGGGCTTGGTGATCGCGCCGAACGGCGGGCGCGCCATGGGCTGCATCTTTCCGAAGGGATCGCGCGCGGCGGAGTCGCCGGCGGCGGAATCGGGAGCCGGTGCCTCGCTCCACACCGCGAAGCGCTTGTCGTTAGGCACCGACCCGTCCGGGTACGCGTCGGTTGCCACCGCCTCGCCCCCCGGCTGGTCCATGCGCAATCCCCACGCCTTGCCTCGCCCGCCTCCCGGGCGCTGCGACGAGAACAGGAGCCATGATCCATCGGGGGACCACCGCGGATTCGACGACTCGTAGCCGGCCGAGGTGAAGCGCTGCGCCGCCCCTCCCGCCGTCGGGACGACCCACACTTCGCTGTGTCGCTTGTTTTCCTTCTCCCGCACCGTGGTGACCGTCACGGCGACGTGCTTTCCATCGGGAGAGATGGCCGGCGTCGAGAGCGTCGTGACCTTGTACCAGTCGTTTGGCGTGAAGGCGCGCGGCGCGCCCCCCTGCCCTTCGGCGAGGGACACGGAGACGGCGACAAGTGCGAGGGCGCACGGGACAGAACGCATAAGCAGGACTCCAGTCGTGTTGATTCAGTCGCTACCGGACATCTCACTCGTACTCGCCGCACGCGCCGCCGCGCTGCATTCGCCAGAGGGCGTCGACCAGTCGTGAGATGCGTCTTAAACTCCGACCGGGCGCCGAGTGGCGCCAGTGCCGTTTGCCGTATACGAGGAGCCCCCCCACAATGCTGCCCCTCCGCTCGCTCGCACTCAAACGGCCACGCCCCGAACAGGCGGGGAGTTTCCCGTACTCCGTTCCCGTCGTGCGACAGCTTCGATCGCTCGACTTTCCAACCCCGGTCACTTTCTTCGTTGGAGAGAATGGATCGGGCAAGTCGACGGTGCTCGAAGCCATCGCGCACGCGACCGGGCTTCCAGCGATCGGGAGTGAGCTACGTGTCGAGGACGACACAACACTCGCGGAGCAGCGACGGTTGGCCGCGGCGATTTCACTCACGTGGAATCGCGGGCGATCGCGCCGCGGCTTCTTCCTGCGCGCCGAGGACTTCTTCGGCTTCACCCGCACGCTCGCACGCATGCGCGCGGCTTTCATCGCCGAACTCGCGCAGATCGAGGAGGAGTACGTCGGGCGCTCGTCGGAAGCACGCGCGCTCAGAATCGGACCGATCGCGGCGTCGTTGCGCGGCATGGAAGAGCGCTACGGCATGGACCTCGACGCGAATTCTCATGGCGAGAGCTTTCTCACACTCTTCAAGTCGCGCTTCGTGCCGGGAGGGTTGTACCTGCTCGACGAACCCGAGGCGCCGCTCTCGCCGCAGAGCCAACTGGGATTTCTCGCGATGCTGCGCGACATGACCGCGCAGGATTCACAGTTCATCATCGCTACGCACTCGCCGATCATCCTCGCCTTCCCCGGCGCCACGATCTATTCGTTCGACAACCCGCCCGTGCGACGCGTGCGGTACGGCGAGTTGGAGCACGTCCTCCTCACGCGCGACTTCCTCGCGAACCCGGAGCGATTTCTTCGGCACCTCTGACCTAGCAGCGACTCGTCAGGCGGCGAGCACGATGATACGTTGAAACTGCCCTCCCCCCACCGCTGCCATGATCCCGACCTTTGTCGATTGCGCCCCGACGCGCGCGCTCGCGCGCGTCTCCTCGCGTGCCGTCAGGCGCGCGATGCCCCCAATGCTCGCGCTCCTGCTGGCAGCGCCGATCGCCGCACAGACCGCCAAACCGACGATGGCGGTCGTCGGCGGGCGTATCATCGACGGCTACGGCGGTCCGGTGATCGAGAATGGCGTCATCCTCATCGCCGGCGATCGCATCGCGGCGGTAGGGCGCGAGGGTGAGCTTGCGGTTCCCGCCGGGGTGACGGTGATCGACGCCAACGGGCATACGGTGCTCCCGGGGCTCATCGACATGCACGTGCACCTGCACATCCTCGGGCACGGCGACTACAAGCGCTGGGACGACCTGTACGGGACGAAGGATGCGTCGCTCGTTATGCCGATAGCCGCCCGCCAGCTGCTCATGGCGGGGGTGACCAGCGCGCGCGACCTCGGCGCGCGCCTCGACGACATTCTCTCGGTCAAGCGGAGAATTGCGGCTGGCGAGATCCCCGGCCCTCGCCTGTTCGTCGCCGGCCCGTTCATCCAGCACGAGGCGTACGAGGAGTACGAGAAGGAGTTCCGCTGGGGCGTGAAAGGGGCGGAAGACGCACGGCAAAAGGTGCAACGGATCATTGATGCCGGCGTCGATTTCGTGAAGCTCATCGACCAGGATCAGATGACCGAGGCCGAAGTGGCCGCCGTGGTCGAGACCGCGCACAGGAACGGCAAGGTCGTCGTCGCCCATGCGCATCGCATGTCGGAGATCCGCGTCGGCCTCAAGTACGGAGTGGACGACTTCGAGCACACAGGGCTCGGGACGGCGCCCGGATATCCCGAAGACATCCTGCAGGCACTTCGCGAGCGCAACTCGTCGTTGTATTGGACGCCGACGCTCTCGCCGCTCTTCACGCTCTACGAAGCGGGATCGGTCTTTCCCGAACGCCTCGACGATCCGTCGTGGCGGCAGTTCATGCCCGACGACATGGCGCGCGAGGTCCGTCGCTCCCTCGATCACATCCCGCAGCTCCCGTACTACGCGCTCTTTCCCTCCCGCCTCCCGTTGCTTCCCACGAAGTTCCGGCAGCTGCGCGAGACTGGCGTACGGATGATGATCGGAACCGACGCTGGGATCCCGGCCATGTTCCATAACGACGCCACGTGGCGAGAGATGGCCAAGTGGGTCGAGTATGGCGTGTCGCCGATGGAAACGATCCAGTCGGCAACGCTCTGGCCGGCGCGCTTTCTCAAACGCGAGCAGGATATCGGCGTGCTTGCACCCGGTCGCCTGGCCGACATCATCCTCGTCCGCGGCGATCCGCTCTCCGACATGACGGTAATGCGGGATGTGCGCGTCGTCATCCAGGGCGGACGTCGCGTCAAATGACGAAGATCACAGCGCGATCGCGCGCGGAGCCACAGCGTGAGCGCCGTCACGACGATCGGAGTTAGCGCACGTGCTCCTCGAGGTTCGTGAAGTCTCTCGCAAGACAGCGCGCGACGGTCGGCTCGAAGTGACCGAAGAGAGCGCGCGACGGCTGCGCATCATTGCGTCGCCGTTACACGTGTCGCTGGGCGATGCGCAAGGTGAGGCCACGCTCATCGACATGTCATGCACCTGCGCGAAGGGGGGCGATGCCGGCGGGCACCGGCACTACTTCGTGCAGTCCTCGCTCTTTAGCGATTTGCCGGCTGGCGAGACGATCGTGCTCGAGTTGCTGGATGGGAAGACGCTCATGGTCGCACGCCCGCACCCGTTGCGTCCCGATGATCCCGCTGCCTAACTGTCGCGAGGGATCAGGTCGCGCTGGAGACGAGGTCACGCTTGAGCGCGTGCAGCACACAACGCACCCCGCCGTTCTCACGTATTTCACCGGGCCGGAGCCCCGTGTACCGCTTCATCATGTTGCGCAGCGACGTTCCCGACGGGAACTCGAGCAGGAGTGCCACCTGCTCGACCGAGCGACCGGGATCCTCGAGCAAGCGCGCCGCAACAAGAAGTCGGCACCACGCAATGAGCTGGCTGGGCGTGGGGAGATGCGAACCTTTCAAGCGCGCCACCAGCGTCTTGCGGTGCACGTTGAGCGCATCAGCGACATCCTCGACCGTGAGATCGCGGCGGCCGTTCTCCAGGCAGTAGCGCAGCATCGGCATCACGGGCGCCGGAATGAGCCCGTCCAATTCTTCGAGAATCGTGTTGGCCGAGCAGTGGTCGGCCGCGGTCGATAGCGCCGCGCGTAGCGAATAGCGCACGTCGGTCACGTCACGCAGCACGAGTTCGTTCACGCCCGCGCGAGCGAACTGCAGCATATCGCGAGTAGCGTCAGGCGACATGGCGAAGTACAGCACGACCGGGACGCTGGGGAATTCATCTCGGATGCGCCGGACCGTCTTGAGGGTTGACGTTCCCTCACGGTCTCGTGTGTCGAGGATCACAACCCCGGCGAGGTTGTTCTCGACGAGCGTCATCAATTCGGATTGCCGATCGCAAAATCGAAGGCTGGCTTGCCCGCGCAATGCGTCCTGCAGCCGAGCCCGCGAAGCAGGGTCCCAGACGAGTGCCGCAACGATCATGCGGGAAACCAGCCTTGGAGGTTACACCGTGTATGGGGATTCCCCATACGGTGTCGGTGCCGTACGTGAGCAAGTGACAGACTTATTCCATCCCACCCACTTCCCCCTGAGGACACGCATATGACCCGCGCCACCCGCTACGCCGCCTACATCATTGCCGCCGCCAGCCTGGCCGCCTGCTCCTCATCGCCGATGGGGCCGGACAGCTCGGCGAAGTGCAATCCCAAGGCCGGTGCCTGCGTCAACGCTGACTTCGTGAATCCTCACGTTGACTTCGTGAACCCGCACGTCGACTTCGTGAACCCGCACATCTAAGACTGTTAGTGCGCGAAGGCGAGTTCCGCGGACTCCGGTTCGAAGGTCTCGAGAGTTGTGACGACGCGACGGGAAGTGGAGCAGAGATCGCGCTGGGCCGCCAACTGAGCGGCCCGCGCGAGTTCCGCGCGCTCCACTCGCTCCTGCAACTCGAAATATCCGCGCGACTTCGCAATCTTCTGCACCTCCTGGCGATAGCGCTCCGACGTGAGCTCGTCACCAACTGCGAGATGCGCCATCGACAGGTGCAGCAACGCCTGAGCGTTTTCGTAGGGAAGCGACGAATTCTCGACGATCGCGTTGATTTCGGTCGTCACGCGACCAAGCGTGCCGCGCTCCTCGAGTCGGCCGGCAGCGAGGGCGGCACCGCCGAGCGCGGAGAGACGAATGCGGAGCGTCTTCGTGCGCGCCAACGTCGCCATGAATCCGCTGAGTGCCGCACGCGAGTATCCGTACTCCAGACAGAGCTGCGAGAGGTTCGCCAGCGACTCCGCCTCGCGCGTGTTGTCGCCAACCGCCAATCGAAACGCCTCCCAACCGTGGCGGATCGACGCGTCGGTATCGCCCGTTACGCAGGTAACGATCGTGAGACCCTGATGCGCGAAGAATTCGAGCTCGCGCGAGCTGGATGACTCGGCGAGCGTGAGGCCGTGCTGGAAGAAGGCGCGAGCCTTTGGATAGTTACCGCGCACACGTGCGATGACGCCGCGGCCAAGCGAGGCGCGCGACAGGAGTTCCTGATCTGAGGACCGCTCGCCGATCGCGCTTGCGGTGCGATACAGTTCGTCGGCCGTGTTGAGCTCACCGAGCTGACGCGCGATGCGCGCCTGGTCGGCGGCAAGGAGTCCCCGTTCCCGGTCGGAGGCGTCGGCGGCTACTGTGCGGGCGAAACTCACGACCGAGAAGGCGACGGAAAGGGCACCCGACTCTGCCATGCGCGCGGCGAATCCACGGCAGGCGCGCGCGACCGAGTCGGCCCCGACTCGCGTCTCGATCGCCGAGAGACCGGCGATCATCATCCGCAGGTCGTTGACGTGCGACGAATCGTACACCTCCGACTCCTGCGCCGAATCGGCCAGGTCGCGAAGTGCATTCGCCGACTGAAGCGCCAACTGGTCACGCACGGCGTCCCCGACCTTGCTCAGGCGTCCGAGACAGTGGGCGAGGAGAAGCCACACCGTATCGGCGTTCCCGAACTCAGACCGCCGATGCTGACGGTCCAGGTCCGTGCGATATGCGTCGAGCGGGCTGAGCGGAGCGAGCATAGGCTCCAACCACCTGTGGGAATGGGGTGCCAATATTTCGCTTTCGAACTGTGTTGCACAAGTCCGAACGCATGGATGAGTAGCAGAGTACGTGCCCCTCGTAGTGCCCTACACAACACGTCGCACGAGGTCGTTCCTTCTAAACTCTATCCCTGCAAATATTTACAGGCCTATTCGGATGTGGCGTCCCGATGCGGACTCACGTGATGTTCGTCCCACATCGCCATGTGTCATGCATCACGCAAGAGCGACTTGCATTTCGCCGGGCAGAATCGCGGCGAACTCGCCTCACATCGCCCTCCGGTCGGTCCCTTTCGCCCCCTCACGTTGTCCCACTGTTGCGCCGGCGCGTCGTGGAACCGCGGCAGATCTTCGCCCTAGACTCTGCTCCACGGCTGTTTCCAAGCTCGCTTGCGTGTTCGACTCGGTGCTGGTCGGACTCGCAACCTCGAAGGTTCGGCGAATTCTCACCGTTCGCTCGAGTTCGTCCGTGGCCTGCAACACCTTTCGCCGGAGATCGAGCGGGAGATCAGAGCGTCCACTCAAGAAATCTCGGACGACCGTGAGCGCCGAATCGCTCGTCTGCCCGTCGACGAATGCGCCGATCCACGATCCGAGGAAGAAGATCCGTCGATTGCGCTGAATCCACGGCAACGAGTCTAGAGCCGGCGTGAGATAAGGGAGCGTAAGCGATTGCGATTCAAGCGTGTTGAACGCATCGAGCGAAGCTGTCGCCCAATCCTCGTTCAGCGTTGAATCGGCGAAGTATCGCTGGAAATACTGTCGCTTGACCGCGGGATCCGGGCTCGCCGCTCGTGCGACGAACGCGCGCCGAACGCCCTCGGCGGTTTGATCGCGGGCTGCCTCGCGCGCGAGCAGGTCGGGCGCTTCCGGGACGCCGAGTGCCATGAGTCGGGTGACGATCGCCCAGCGCGTCGGGGCACGCAGCGGCTCTCCGGCTATAGCTGTGCTGTCCAACATCCCGGAGAGCAGGGCAATGGTCGGCTGGGTCGCCGCCACTCGCACCCAAGCGTCGAAGTGCGCTTTCCGAATCCCATACGGCGACTCGGCGTTGTTGGCCCCGTCGAGCAGCGTGCGCTCCACGTCGGGGAGCGTCGCGTCGCGGAGCACCGGCGGGAGATAGGCGCTCGTCGCCCGCGTGAGGCGCGAGATGATTCCCGAGACGATCTGTTCATCCTGTTCGCGCGGAAGCTCGCGAATCGCCAGACGAACGAAACGCTGCGGTGAGAGGAGCGCCTCGCGCACCAGATCCCAGAGCGCCCCCCACAGCATCGACCGGAGGAACGGGTCGCGCACCGAGCCGATCGTCCGCTCCAGCGTACTCACGCTCGACGGGTCGAGCATGGTAAGCGCATACGCGAAGTCGCGGGAGTTCGCGAAGACGAAGGCCGGGATGGGCTTGCCGGCCAGCTCCTCGACGACCGTGGTGTCAGTGGTGATCGTGAGCGGAATCCGCTGCGCCTCCCCCTTGTCCGACATCACCAGAAGCTCGGTACGGATCGGCCACGGGCGCATTCCGGAGAGCGAGCGCGCCGGGCGCTGTACGATGGCAAATCGGGAAATCTTCCCGTCCCGCACGTCGAGACGCTGCTCGAGGATCGGCATTCCCGGACGGAGGATATAGTCGTCGCCCCATGCCCGGAGCGGGCGCTTGGCGGGAACCGCGATCGCATCGAGGAGGTCACGCCACGTGGCATTGGCGTACCGGTGCTTGTTCACGAAGAGCTGCAGTCCTTCGCGGAATGCGTCGTCCCCCACGAGGTAGTTGAGCTGTTTGAGCACCCCGGGCGCCTTGTTGTAGACGATCGCGCCGTAGTTGCTCTTGGCCTGATCGAGGTTGCCCAGTCGCTGCCAGATCGGTGTCGTCCCCTCCGATGCGTCGACGGCGTACGCAACCGGCTTGTTGCGGAGGTAAAAGGTCTTCCACGCCTCCGACGCCGGATCGAGCGCGTCCTGCATCTTGGCCGCCATGTAGGTTGCGAATCCCTCCTTGAGCCAGAGGTCGTCGAACCATTCCATGGTCACGAGGTCGCCGAACCACTGATGGGCAACCTCGTGGTAGATCGTGGCGGTGCGCCCCAGTCGTTGCGGGAGCGTGGGGCGCTCGCGAAAGACGAAGCGCTCCTCGCTGTAGAAGATCGCTCCTGGATGCTCCATTCCGCCGAAGGGAAAGGCCGGCGCGAGGACGACGTCGAGCTTCTGAAAGGGGAATGGGGTCGCGAAGTACTGCTCCAGCCAGCTCGCCGCGCGATCGTTGGCAAGGATGATCGAGTCGGCGTCGATATCGGCGAGGCGCGACTTGCGGGCGTATAGCGTGATCGGCTTTCGACTCCCCCGTGCCTGAAGTTCGACCCACGGCCCGGCGGCGAAGGCGATGAGATACGTGCTGATCGACTCGGTCTCGCGAAAGGTCGTGACCAGTCCGCGCGAGGTGGACTCGGTGCGCAGCTTGGCGCCGTTGGCGACGGCGGTCCAGCCGAACGGCGTGGTGAGCGTGAGGGTGACCTTTGCCTTGAGATCGGGCTGGTCGAAACAGGGGAAGAGGAGATTCGCGTCGGACGGCACCAGGAGCGTGTAGAGGTACGTCGCCGAATCCGATGGATCCTTCACGCGAATGATGCTTGCGCCCGCGGCCGCGATCGGTGTCGCGAAGTCGAAGTCCAATCGGTTCACGCCGACGTGAACGGCGCTGGCCGGAATTCGAATGTGTGCGCCGTTGTACTCGACGTTCGGGAGCACGCGCCCGTTCGCCCGCACGCGACCGTGAAGCGCGCCACGAAAATCGAGGATGACGTCGCCATCGCGACGCAGATGAAACCGGACGGCGACGCGGCCGATGGCCGAGTCGCTCGCCGTGACGTCGAGCACGAGATCGTAGCGAACGTCGCGAATCTCCTCGGATCGATGGTTCGCGAGAGCGAGCGAGACGCCGGGGACGTTGAGCGAATCTCGCGTCGACTGCGCTGGCCACTGCGCTGGCGACTGCGCTGGCCACTGCGATGGCGACTGCGCTGCGGATGATCGTGCGGCGATCGCGGCGAGCGCGAGAAGGACAAGGCGACGCATGCGTGGAGCGTAGTCGAACGAATCGGTGCATGGAAGACGCCGCTGTTCGCCTTTCCCACTTCCGTGCGAATGGGCGATGGGGAATCTTCTGTCAGCCACAAACCCACAGGTGAATCGCAGATGCGCATTGCCAAGGTCGGCGTGATTGGGGCAGGAGCGATGGGGAGCGGGATAGCCGCGCTCGCCGCATCGGCCGGGATTCCGGTTGTGCTCCTCGACGTGCCGGGTGAACCCGATCGCAACAGCATCGCCAGGGGAGCCGTGCAACGCGCACTCAAGGCGAAGCCGGCGCCTTTCATGGAGCCGACCCGCGCCGCGCTCATCACTACCGGGAATACGGCCGACCATCTCGAGCTCCTCGCCGATTGTGACTGGATCGTCGAAGCGATCATCGAGAAGCCGGAGCCCAAGCGTGCGCTGTACGAGCGTCTCGAACCGATCCGCCGCCCCACGGCGATCGTGGCATCGAACACGTCGGGAATTCCGATGCGCCTCCTCACCGAGGGGCGGAGCGACGCCTTCAAGCGTCACTTCCTCGGCACACACTTCTTCAACCCACCGCGCTACCTCCACCTCCTCGAGCTGATCCCCACCCCCGACACTGCCCCCGACGTCCTGTCGTCGATGCGCGAGTTCGCGCAACGACTCCTCGGCAAGGGAGTGGTCATCGCCAAGGACGTCCCGGGGTTCATCGCCAACCGGCTGGGGATCTTTGGGATGGTGCGCGTGTTGCGGCTGATGGAGCAGTTCGACCTGACGATCGACGAGGTCGACGCGCTCACCGGACCGCTCATCGGGCGACCGAAGTCGGCGACGTTCCGCACCGGCGACATCTCGGGGATCGATGTGCTCACCCATGTCGCCGCCGGCACCGGCGCGACGACTGGCGAGGATTTCGCACTCCCGGCATGGGTCGGAGCGCTGGTGGAGTCCGGGCGTCTCGGCGAGAAGACCGGGAAGGGTTTCTACGCCCGCGACAAGAAGGCGATCCTCACGCTCGATTGGAAGACGCTCGAGTATGGCCCGCAGGCGAAGCCCACCTTTCCCGAGTTGGCCTTCCTCGAGAAGCTTCCGCTCGCTGACCGGCTCCACGCGCTGACCACTGCCGGCGGGAAGCATGCGGAGTTCCTGCGGGAGCTGCTGCTCGCCGTTGGGGTGTACACCATCGAGAAGACTCCCGAACTCGCGTACGACATCAGCTCGGTCGACCGGGCGATGGAATGGGGATATGCGTGGGAGATGGGCCCCTTTCGCCAGCTCGACGCGCTTGGGCTCGACTTCGTCCGCGGTGCCCTCGCCAAATCGGGACAGCCGCAACCCAAGTTGCTGCAAACGGCACAGGAGGCGTTCTACCGCAGCCTCAACAGCGGCCCGCGCCAACTGACGTTTGCTGGAGATTACGCGCCGATCGAGCCCATTCCGGGACACATCGATCTTCCTCTGTTGCACCTGCGGAGCGGATCGGTCGAGGAGAACGCCGGGGCGGCGTTGCTCGACATGGGCGACGGCGTCCTCCTTCTCGAGTTCCGGGCGAAGATGAACACGCTCGGAGCGCCGGTGTTGCAGCTGCTGGAGTCGGCGGAGCGGCGCATCGCGACCGGGGGCCACGTCGGGCTCGTCATCGGCAACGCCGACCCGAGGACCTTTTCGGCTGGGGCAGACCTCGCCGCGGTCGTGGAGGGGGTCGCCGCCGGCGAATGGAAGGAGATGGAGCAAGGGGTGAATCGCTTCCAGCAGAGCGTGATGTCGCTCCGGCGCGCCCCCTTCCCCATCGTCGTCGCCCCTTTCGGCTTGGCGTTAGGCGGTGGGTGCGAATTCTCGCTGCATGCCGCACGGGTGCAGGCGCACGCCGAGCTGTACATGGGACTCGTGGAAGTGGGCGTCGGGCTCCTTCCGGGCGGCGGCGGTACGAAGGAGATGTTGTTCCGCTTCACCAATGAGCTCGCGAGCTACGAGGAAGCAGATCCGTTCGAGGCGGTCAAGCGCGCCTTCAAGCTGATCACGATGGCGACGACGAGCACCAGCGCGCTCGAGGCGCGTGCGCTCGGATTCCTGCGACAGGGCGATCGGATCTCGATGAATCGCGACCGCCTGCTGGCCGACGCGAAGGCGCGCGTGCTGGACCTCGCGCCCGACTACGTCGCGCCGGTTCCGATGACGATTCGCGCGCTCGGCAATGAAGCGATGGGGAACCTGCAATACGGCATTTGGGCAATGCGCGAGGCGGGCTACATCACCGACCACGAGGTGAAGATCGCCACCCACGTCGCCTACGTGCTTTCCGGCGGGGATGGCCCGCCGCGCGACGTGAGCGAGCAGGATGTGCTCGATCTCGAGCGCGAGGCCTTCCTCACGCTGCTCGGTACGCCGGAGACGCAGGCGCGCATTCAGCACACGCTCAAGACCGGCAAGCCGCTGCGCAACTAGACATGGCGGACAGGCCGGCGCCCGCGCCGTTGCCGGCGCACGCCGACGCCCTCGCCTGCACATACAGCCCCGACGGAGAGTTCGAGACATGCCAGACGCAGTGATTGTGAGCGCCGTGCGCACCGCCGTCGGGCGGGGGAAGAAGGACGGCTCGCTCGCTGGAGTTCATCCGATCGATCTGTCGGCCCTCGTGCTGCAGGAGGCGATCAAGCGCGCCGACCTCGACCCGCGCTCGATCGAGGATGTCGTGTGGGGGTGCGCGATGCCCGAGGGCGCGCAGGGACTCAACGTTGCTCGCCTCGCCGTGCTGCGCGCCCGACTTCCGGTCGACGTCCCGGCGGTCACGGTGAATCGCTTCTGCTCCTCCGGCCTGCAAACAGTGGCGATGGCGGCGCAGTCGATCATGAGCGGGATGGCCGAAGTGGTGGTGGCGGGAGGTGTGGAGATGATGAGCCAGGTCCCGATGTCGGGCTTCCACACGCGCCTCCATCCGCAGATGACGGAGGAGATGATCGCGATGGGGCTGACCGCGGAGCGCGTCGCCGAGCGGTGGTCGGTGAGCCGGGGGGACCAGGACCAGTACGCGCTGGACAGTCACACGAAGGCGGCGCAGGCGATCGAGTCGGGGGCGTTCGTCGACCAGATCGTCCCGGTTCCCGTCGAGCGCGTGACGTGGCAGGGGACAAACAAGGAGGTGCAGGAGGGGCATTTCGCGGTCGATGAGCTGGTGCGCACCGACTCGACGCTCGAGCGACTCGGCAAGCTTCCCGCCGCGTTCAAGGTCGGGGGGAGCGTCACCGCGGGGAACTCCTCACCCTACAGCGATGGAGCCGCGGCGATCGCCTTGATGAGCGGCGAGCGGGCGTCGGCGCTCGGCCTTCGCCCCCTCGCACGCCTTGCGTCGTTCGCCGTCGCGGGCGTCGATCCCGACGTGATGGGGATCGGACCGATCAAGGCGGTGCCGAAGGCGCTGGCCAAGGCGGGGATCTCGATGTCCGATATCGCCCTCATCGAGTTCAACGAAGCGTTTGCCGCGCAGGCGCTCGCGGTGGCGCGCGACCTCGAGATGCCGATGGACAAGGTGAACGTCAACGGCGGGGCGATCGCGCTCGGTCACCCGTTAGGCGCGACCGGGGCCAAGCTCACGACGCAGCTGGTACACGAACTCGGACGTCGCGGGGGTGGCTACGGCCTGGTGACGATGTGTATCGGTGGCGGAATGGGCGCGGCGGGGGTTTTCGAGGTCTTCCCCGCCTAACGGCGCAGTGCACTGGCGCGGCGCGCCGCTCGTCAAAGCCCGCGGCGCCGTGCGTCGCAGAGTCTTGCGAGGGGGAGCGCCCCCGGCGTCGATGGCGACGCGGCGAACGAGGGGGCTTCGTCGCCGAGCAACTCTTCGGCGCGCACCCAGCCGTCGCGTGCACTGCCCGCCGCACGGGCCTCGGTGCGCCAGGCGCGCAGCCGATCGAGCGTGGCCGACAGGTCCCGATCGCTGAGCAAGCGCGCCTTCCACAACTTGCGGGCGATCGCCTCCTGTCGTTGACGCGCCATCGGGCCGAGCACATAGCGCAGCTCGCGACGCGGCGCGGGGAGGAACGACGCGAGCACGATCCCCTGCGTCGTGGTGAGTGCAGCTGCCGGAACGCCGAAGTAGCGCTGGCTCGCCGCTTCGATCCCCCAGGTCCCTTCGCCAAACTCCACGACGTTGACGTACAACTCGAGAATGCGGGTCTTCGGCAAGGCGTGCGACAGCTCGTAGGCCAGCAGGTATTCCCGCGCCTTCCGACGCGGAGTGCGATCGGCGCTCAGGAAGAGGTTGCGCGCGAGCTGTTGCGACAACCCGCTCCCGCCACGCGTGAAGTCGCCGCGGAGCATGCGCTGCGCGAGGACGCGCTGCGCGCGCCAGCTGACCGTCCCCTTGTCGAAGAACTCCTCGTCTTCGGCCAATACGACCGCGCACGCTGCCACCGGAGCGATGGAATCGAGCGAGACCCACGCGTACTCACGCACGGGGTGGCCGGCGTTCGCGGCACGTCGCATGAACGCCGTCGTGTCGGGCATCACGCTGGCGAGCGACTGCACCCTACGGCGGTACGCCGACGGCGTCCACGCGAGATCCGCTACAAAGAGGATCGCAGCGATCGCGCTAATTCGCACCGTCATGCGTACCAGGCTTCCCATGCTCGTCGTACCGCTCCGGTGCTATCGTAATCCCATGTCCCGATCCGCACGCTCCTTCCCGTCACTTGCGCCCTACGGGCTGCTCGCGCTACTCGCATCCGTCGCCGCGTGCGCATCACCCGACTCCCGCATCCCGCCGCTCGACGGGGCACTTCGCATCGAGCTCCCCTATCCTCAGCCGGGGACGATCGTCCCCGCCGTCGACTCCATCGCCGCGTGGGGAACGGTGGGCACGGGGCGTGCCACGCTGGAAGTAAACGGTGTGAAGGTAAAGGTCGAGCCCAACGGAACCTTTGCCATGTTCGTTCCGGCGCCTCCCGGGACAAACCCCGCCCTGCTTTTCGTCGCGCGTCGCGGGAGCGAGCGCGTCACCCGCACCATCCCGCTCTCCCGCGCGGGAGCGACATCGATCACGCCCGCAACACCGCGCACCGAGGCAGAGGGCGGTGTGCGACCATGGTCGCGGTGGGTGACGATGCGGCGCCTCCCCAGCGACACCGCCGACAGCGCGACGCAGTGGCGCCCGATCTACACACGATCACGTCCGGGAGGCGAAGTCGTACTCGGCATCGCACAAGGGATTCGCGTGCACGCCGACGCGCGCACCGATCGATCGTACCGGCTGCAACTCGCGCCGCACGAACACGTGTGGGTACCGTCGGTCGACGCCGACACCCTGGCGCGAGGGCACACGGAACCCCTTTCCGCGGGTGCGTTGCACGTGACGGCCGACTCCACCGAGACGCTGCTCTCGATTGCGCTTCCGGAGCGGCTTCCATCGACGGTGGAGCTGACGGGCGACCGGCTGCACTGGACGATCTTCGGCGCGAGTTGGAAAGACGCGCCGCCAGCTATGAATGGTGAAGGGACGACCATCAGGCGAATCGTCCCGCGCGACACCGCCCCGGGGCGTACCGTCGTCGATCTCGGACTCGTAGCGATGCCGCTGGGGTGGCGCACGGAGTGGCGGGGTGGCGCGTTGCAGCTGCGGGTGCGCCATCGCACGCCGACCTCGCGCACACTCGAGGGATTGCGGGTGACGCTCGACCCCGGACACCCTCCCGACGGTACGATCGGCCCGTCGGGGTTGATGGAAGATTCCGTCACGCTCGCGGTCGCCCGCGTCGCGGCGCGCGAGCTCCAGGCGCGGGGCGCCGCGGTGTCGCTCACGCGCCAGACTTCAGCGCCGTTGTCGCTCGAAGCGCGCGCCGTCATCGCTGAGCAATCGACGGCGCAGCTCTTCATCTCGTTGCACCTGAACGCCTCGGGACCGGGGCGTCCGCCGACGGCCGTCTTCGGGACGCAGACGTACTGGATGAACCCGAATGGAAGGGCGCTCGCACACGCGCTCCTGGTCGAAGTCGCAGCGGCGCTCGGACACCCCGCCATCGGGAGCTATCAGGGTGAGTACGCGGTGTTACGCCCAGCCTGGGCGACCGCGGCGTTGGTGGAAGGGAGCGGAATCGTGCTCCCCGAGCGCGAAGCCTTCCTGCGCACGCCCGAGGGGGTGGCGGCGTACGCGAACGGCATCGTGAACGGGATCGAGAAGTGGCAGCGTGCGACGGCCGCGCGTGCCTTGCCGGCGTCGCGCGCGCGTTAGGCGCCCGTCAGCGGAACGTGCTCGGCACGCGAGCTAGTCCAGACCCCCGATGCGCCCGCGACGGACCGCTCGCATCCCAGCGCTCCCCAGCGCCGCGACGGCGCGATCGAGCGCCGCGAAACGCGGATCGCGGGTGAGTCCGCGTGCGTATCGGCTGTAGATCTGTTGGGCGATGACGCCAACCTTGAACAGGCCGTAGGCGTAGTAGAATACTGCGGCGTCGACCGCGCGCCCGGTTGCCGCCTCGTAGCGCGCGACGACTTCTTCGCGCGTGAGATTCCCCTCTATGGTCGTCACGCCGAGTCCAAGCGCCCGGAGCGCGGGTGGATCGCCGGCTTCGACCCAGTACGCCAGCGACGTTCCGAGGTCCATCAGCGGGTCGCCGATCGTCGCCATCTCCCAGTCGAGGACCGCGACGACGCGCGACGGGTCGGCGGAATCGAGGACCAGATTGTCGTACTTGAAATCGTTATGCAGGAGCGCGGCGCGCGACGATTCGGGAATCGACTCGGCCAGCCACTCGGCGAGCGCTTCCAGTTCGGGCTGATCTCCGGTGCGCGCCGCGACGTAGCGACGGGTCCACCCTTCTACCTGTCGGCGCGCGTACCCCTCGGGATGCCCCAACTCCGAAAGCCCAGCGGACGCGTAGTCCACCCCGTGGATCTCCGCCAGCGTATCGACGACGCACTCGGACACGCGCCGCATCTCCGCCGCGTCGAGCGACAGGCCCGCGGGGAGGCGGTCGCGCAGGATGATCCCGGTCGCGCGCGCCATGAGATAATCGTGGGCGACCCCCCTGCCTATGCCGAACGGAGGGCGCCGAAGGATCCACCCACGGTTGCCTGCTGTGACGAGGTAGGTCAGGTTGGAGAAGCCGCGCGGAAACTGCGCGATGTCGATCGAGCCGGCCTCCGTGAGTCCCTGCGCTCGCAGGTAGGCGGCGAGGGCCGGCTCATCGAGCTCTTCCCCCTCACGCACTGCGACCGGATGGTCGAGTCGCGGATCGCGCGCCGACTCTTCGGTCATTCGTGCAGCGTCACGCCGTATCCCTTGAGGATGCGGCGCGCCACGACGCTCTTGTGCACTTCGTCGGCACCGTCGTAGATGCGCGCCGCGCGCTCGTGCCGGTACCAGTACGCCAGCGGCGTGTCGTCGGTCATCCCAAGGGCGCCGTGCACCTGGAGGGCGCGGTCGAGCACCCGCTGCAGCACGCCGGCCGTGTAGTACTTGATCGTCGAGACCGATTCGCGCGCCTCGCGCGCCCCGTGCGTGTCGATGCGCCGCGCCGTGTCGAGGACCAGGAGGCGAGCGGCGTCGATCTCCGCGCGCGAGTCGGCGATCATGTGTTGCACGCTCTGCTTGGTCCCCAGCACGATGCCGGGCGCAATTTCCCGCCAAGCTGCCCGTCGACAGAGGAGATCGAGGGCGCGCTCGCAGATCCCGATCCATCGCATGCAGTGATGGATCCGACCGGGCCCGAGTCGCTCCTGCGCGAGCGCGAAGCCCGCACCTTCGGCGCCGAGGCGATTGCTCCGCGGGACTCGGCATTCCGTCAGCTGCATTTCGGCGTGCGTCGGGTATCCTTCCCCGGCATCACCCATCACCTTGATGTTGCGCACGATCGCGAAGCCGGGCGTGTCGGTCGGGACGATGATCTGGCTCGCGCGTTTGTGGGGCGGCGCATCCGGGTCGGTCACGGCCATGACGATGGCGAACGCCGCGCCATCTGCCGCCGAGGTGAACCACTTCCGCCCGGTGATCACGTAGTCGTCGCCATCGCGCGCCGCGCGCGTGTCGAGCCAGGTAGGGTTGGAGCCGGCGCGCTCCGGTTCGGTCATCGCGAAGCAGGAGCGGACGTCACCGCGTGCGAGCGGTGCGAGGAATCGTTCGTGTTGCTCCGGCGAACCGTGCGCGTGCAGCAACTCCATGTTGCCGATGTCGGGCGCCTGGCAGTTGAGCGAGAAGTGGCCGATCGGCGTGCGCCCGAGTTCCTCGCTCACACCGGCGAATTCGAGGAGCGAGAGCCCCTGCCCCCCCATCGCCGGCGGAAGGTGCGGCGCCCACAGTCCGCGTCTGCGTGCCTCAGCACGCGCCCGTTCGAGCGAAGGCGCGATCGACGACCACGATTCGTTGAGGAACGCAGGTTCGAGCGGGAGGAGAACCTCGTCGACGAACGCACGCACCCGTTCTCGCAGCGAAGCGTTAGTTGAACCGGGGGATTTCGGTGCGCCGGACTCGGTCATGGCAAGGAGGGGCGATGCCTAGATGGTGTAGCCACCGTCGACCATGTACGTCCCTCCGGTACAGAACGACGACGCGGGCGACGCCAGGAATAGCGCGAGCGCCGCGACGTCCTCGGGTTCTCCCATGCGCGGGATCGGCTGCCGGGCGTGCGAACGCTCGAGAAGTTCGGGATTGCCCCAGAGCGCACGACTGAAGTCGGTCTTGATCAGCCCCGGGCAGATCGCGTTGGCGCGAACGTTTCGCGCCCCCCACTCACGCGCCATGACCTCGGTGAGCGAGATGAGCGCCGCCTTGCTCACGCTGTAGATCCCCAGGTGCGCCTCAGGCGAGACACCACCGATGGATGAGATGTTGATGATCGAACCACCACCACGCTCGGTCATCGACGGTAGGAAGCGCTTCGCCAGCTCGAACGGTGCACGCAGGTTCACATCCATGATCTTGGCGAAGGCCTCGGGTGAGGTATCCTCGACCGGCCCGAAGACCGGATTCGCTGCGGCGTTGTTGACCAGGACGTCGATCCCGTTGTGCGCGGCGAGCACGCCGTCGGCGAGGGCCTGCAATTCATCGAGGCGGCCCACGTTCGAGACGATCCCCTCGGCGCTGTGTCCGCCGGCGCGAAGTGCCGACACCGTCTCGTCGACCGCCGGTGCCTTTCGGGAGACGACGATCACGTGCGCTCCCGCCTCGCCGAGCGCGAACGAGATCGCCCGCCCGATGCCGCGCGTCGCACCGGTGACGAGGGCAACCTTTCCAGCGAGTGCCTGGGACATGGGGTACGGGTGCGAAGGAGGGACGAGTTCGCGGGCGAGACGAGGGGTCGCCTTGCGCTACTGGACGGTCTTGTTCACCACCGGAAGGACGATGCGCGACGGATGCGCTGCCGATCGGTAGACCTTGTAAGTGGCTACCTGGAAGTCGCTCTCCTTCGCTTCGAAGATGTTCGGGACGAACTTCTGCGGGTTGCGGTCGATCAGCGGGAACCAGGTGCTCTGCACCTGCACCATCACGCGATGCCCCTTCTTGAAGGTGTAGGCTTGCGTATGCAGGTCGATCGTCACCTCGTTGACCTTCCCCGGCACGAGCGGCGCGGGCTTCTCGAAGCTCTTGAGGTAGCGCCCGCGAAAGACTTCGTTGGCCACCATGAGCTGGTAGCCGTTCATCCGGTTCTCCTGCATCCCGGAATCGGGGTAGACGTCGATAAGCTTCACGATCCAGTCGGCGTCGCTACCCGTCGTAGCCGCGCTCACCGTGACGCTGATGTCGCCAGCGATCGTGAGGTCGGCGTCGAGGACGCCGGTGTCGTAACTCAGGACGTCGGGGCGATTGTGCACGAAGCGCTGGTCCTCGGTCAGCCAGGTCGACCAGGTCGAGCCCCGCGGATCGTAGGTGGCCATGATCGGACGGGCGCGGTACGGGACGGGCTTGGATGGATCCGAGATGTAGGTGTCGTACTCCTTGGCGGCTTCCGCCGCGCCTGCCGCCGGCGGAGGATCGGTGGAGAGGCGCCCGTGATCGCGAAAGTAGAAGTTGCGTGACGACACGCCGACTTTCGGGGGCCACGAATCGTACCGGCGCCACTCGTTGCTCCCCGCCTCGAACGTCGTCGCTTCCGCCAGCTGCACCGTTCCCTTGTTGTGCAGGTACTGCGCGAAGAATGGCGCCATCAGCGAGTCGCGAAAGAAGCGCCCGGTCGCCTGCCCGAACTGGATCGGCCCGAGCTGGTTCCCCTCTCCGCGCATCCACCCGCCGTGATTCCACGGCCCCACGACGAGATAGTTCTGGTGCTGGGAGTCGTGCTTCTCCAACTCGCGATAGATGGTGATCGGGCCGTAGAAATCTTCCTGGTCCCACCAGCCGGCCACGTTGAGCGTCGGGATCGTCACGCGCGTGAGGTAGCCCTTCATCGCCTGGCGTTGCCAGAACCCGTCGTAGTCAGGGCGCCGCGAGAAGTCGTTCCACGTCGGGATCTTACCCTTGAGGATCTTCTCGTTGACGTTGGCGAGCGTGCCGAGTCGCAGGTACCAGTCGTACGTGTCCCACGTGTCGAACTTGAACTGCTGCACGTCCTTCCCGCTTTCCATCATTGTGGCGTACTCGAAGCCGTAGCTCAGCCTGAAGGCGCCGTTGTGGTGGAAGTCGTCTCCCATCCACATGTCGGCGGGCGAGGCCTGTGGTGAGACTGCCTTGAGCGCCGGGTGCGGCTCGAGCATCGCCATCGCCGTGAGCCATCCGGGATACGACACGCCGGTCATGCCGACACGCGGCACGGTGTTCGGGACGTTGTGGATGAGCCACTCGATGCTGTCGTACGCATCGGTCCCTTCGTCGATCGCCTTGGGATCGTTGCGATCGCGTCGCGGAGGGCGCTGCATCTCGAACTCCCCTTCGGAGTGAAACTTCCCGCGAATGTCCTGGAAGACGAAGACGTAGCCGTCCTTCGCAAGAAAGCCGTACCCACCTTCGATCGCGCGCGAACTCGTGCCGTCGATCCCGTACGGCGTGCGGATGAACATGATGGGGAGCGCTTCGGACTGCGCGCGCGGCGCGAACACCCGCGTGTACAGCTTCACGCCGTCACGCATGGGGATCATCACGTCGGTGCGCGTGAATGCCGAATCCTGCGCGGCGGCCGGCGTCTGCGCCGCAACCGTCCCCTGCCCTGCGATGAGCGAGAGGGCGAGCGCTCCGAACAGCGTCGCCGTCGCCTTGCATCTGGCGGCGACCGTTTGAGCGCGCATGTCCCGCGTCGGCTCGTACCGTTGCATATGCTCTCCAGTAGTGTTGATGCTCGCCCGCGTTATGGTCGCGCGGATACGACTGTCAGGTCACCGCGGCGATCGCCTGGATCTCGATCTGGTAGCCAAAATGCAGGTCCTTGACCGGAACAACGGCACGCGCCGGTTTGTGGTCGCCCATGATGCGCGCATACGTCGCATTCACCGCCCCCCACGCAGAGATGTCGCTGACGTAAATCGTCATCTGCAGGACGCGATCGAGTCCGCTCCCGCAGGCGACCAGCACCGCTTCGACATTGCGCAGCGTCTGCTCGGTCTGTTGCTCCATCGTCCCCACGACGTGCTCGCTGCTTCCCGGTGTCATGGGAAGCTGGCCAGCAACGTAGACCACACCGTTGTGTACGATCCCTTGCGAGTAGTGTCCACCCGGAAGGGGAGCGGCTTCGGTCAGTACGGCCTGCATGATGATTCGTCCGGGGTCAAAGGGGGGAAGAGGAAGCGGGGCGTACGACGCCGGTGCACGCGCCGAAGCCGAGATGCGCGCGCCCCTCGGCGCTGCAGCGGCCGCGTAGGATGACCTCGTCGCCATCCTCGAGGAAGCGCCGCACTTCGCCGTTGGGGAGTGTGATCGGCTCGGCCCCGCGCCAGGTGAGTTCGAGCAGGCAGCCGCGAGATTCTCGTTCGGCGCCCGACACCGTCCCACTCCCGAGGAGGTCGCCCGGCTGCAGGTTGCATCCCGCGCTCGCGTGATGCGTGAGGAGCTGCGCCATGGTCCAGTAGAGGTCGCGCGCGTTGCCGCTGGACAGTCGCACCGCCTCGCCCCCGGCCTCGCGCATGT
Organism: Gemmatimonadaceae bacterium; assembly: GCA_044225935.1. GTDB lineage: Bacteria > Gemmatimonadota > Gemmatimonadetes > Gemmatimonadales > Gemmatimonadaceae > SCN-70-22. The sequence continues at coordinate 95,777 of JBGAHX010000001.1, read as the reverse complement.
GCGCCGTCCGGAACCAGACCTCGACGGCGATATCCAGCCCACCGTGTGCCTGGTCGCCGGCATCGGAGAGATAGGGAAGCGGGGCGGGATCGCCCGCGGGGCGGGCAAACGCCGCGCAGCGATAAGGCGCCAGCGCCTCCATCGTCACTACCCACGGCGATAGCGAGGTGGCGAAGCTCTTGGCGAGAAACGGGCCGAGCGGCTGGTACTCCCAGGCCTGGATATCGCGCGCCGACCAGTCGTTGAGCAGGGCAATACCGAAGAGGTGCCGCGGCGCATCCGCGATCGCGATCGGCTCGCCCATCTTGTTGCCGGCCCCGACGAACAGGCCCAGTTCTGCCTCGTAGTCGAGGCGCGCCGTCGCGGCGAAGGTGGGAACGCTCTCGGCGCTTCCTCCCAGTTGACCAGTGGGACGCACGATCGGCGTTCCGCTGACGACGAGCGATGACGAACGCCCGTGGTAACCGATCGGGATCCACTTGTAGTTCGGGAGGAGCGGCTGGTCGGGGCGGAACATCGCGCCGACGTTGGTGGCGTGGTACACCGAGGCGTAGAAGTCCGTATAGTCGCCGACCTTGACCGGCAGGTGCAACTCGGCGTCCTCCTGGGCGACGATGAGCACCGGGGCGCGATCCTTGGCCATCTTCCCTGTTGGCGTGTCGTCGCGGAGCAGGCGGCTCAACGCGCGCCGCAGCGCGGACCACGCCTCGGGGCCAAGCGACATCAGTCCATTCAGCGATGGCGAGGCGCAGGTGGTGGCAGCTGCGGCCGCAGCGCCATCGACGAATCCCAACCGATGGACAGCATCCACATCGAGAATCATCGTCCCGATGGCCACGCCAACGCGCCACGCCTCGTCGCTCCCGCGCCGGCGAAAGACGCCGTACGGCAGGTTCTGCACCGGGAAGTCGGTCCTTCCGTCGTTCGCGCTCTCGATCCACGAGCGCAGGTCGGGGAGGTGCGTGTCGTTGAGCATCAGTTCACCGCTGGAGGAGGGCGGCCAGGTCGTCCAACGGCTCGCGGAACGAGCACGATCCGAACGAGCGTGCGAAGGTGGCGCGCGTCGCGCGCATGGCGTCGGCAGGAAGTCCGCGAAGTACGTCGTACGTGGCCTCCGTGGTGCGCCCAGCGGCGCGCGAGAGTGCGGCGAAGTCGCGCGCCTCGAGCACGGCGACGAGTTCATTCTCGGGCGCTCCTTCGTGGGCGCGGAGCGCAGCGACGAAGACGTTCACGTACCCGAACATCGTCGCGCGAGCGCTGCCGGGGGCATACGTGAGCGGATAGTCCCCGCGCAGCGGGTGGTGCAGCCCGGCGGTCGCCTTGAACGCGACACCGGCATCGGCGCACGCACGAATGAAGCGCGCCACCGCAGCGGCCGATGGAATCACGTGGGCCACGATCCCCCCGGTGCGGACCTTGGCCATCGCCCCGCACTCCCTAATAACCGACAACAGAGCGGCGAGTGATGCGTCGAGCGGCACCTCGATGTAGAGCTCCTGTGCCGAAAAGCGCATCGCCAGCTCCCGGATCGCTTCGGCATCGCTCGCCGAGGTTTCGATGCAATCGACGACAGCGTAGCCGCGGTGCGATCCATTGAAGCTGGCGATGCGATCGGCGTCGGTGGCGACGTCGCTCCCCACGAGTACGCTGAGAGGCCACGCGCCGTGGGACGCAACGGCGGCAGGCCAATGCGGAGTCGCCGTCTGCGCGAACTCGTCCAGGCGTGCGGCCGGAACGACGAATCGCCCGAGCGCCCACGCATCGGCAGAGGAGCGGTAGGTCGCGAAGTTGGAGACCGCCGCTGCCATGTCGAGCGCGGCGGGCGGAAAGAGACCGGCGTAGTCGACCGCGCCGTTGAGCAGCGCGCGCATCGTGTCGCCCGCCCGCGCGACGGTGAACGCCGGTCCTCCCATCAACGCCCCCTCGTGCTGCGTCGCGTCCCTCCGCCTCGCTTGGACGGTCCCTTCCCCTTCTTCGCACCAGCGCCGCCGGTGCTCGATTTCGTGCGCGTCGAGGTCGTCGCTTCGTGCGGGTGGCGCGCCGCGACGTGGTGCGTCTTGGGAAGCGCTCCCTTCTTCTTGGGCGCCGGCTCGAGGATCGTCCCTCGGCACTTGGGCGAACCGCAGCGACAGGCGTACAACAGCTCGTCTTCTTCCGTCGTCGACTTGTCGCGCGCGTACGCGTAGTCGTAGTTGAGCTCCTCGCCAGCCGCAATCGGGCGGATCGCGTCGATGAAGATGTGCCCCTTCTCGTCCACCGCCTCACAATTGGGATCGCACGCGTGGTTGATGAAGCGCGAGTCGTTGCCGTCGACCGCGCCGTCGATGACCGTGCGCGACGTGACGGCGAAGAGGAAGGTATGATGCCGCTTCATCGCGTCGTCGTCGTACCGCTCGTCGGCTTCGCGCCAGCCGATCCGCTCGCCCACGTACTCGATGATGCGCTCCCCTTTCTTGATGTCGCGCGTCGCGAAGCCTCCGCGCCCCTGGATGCTGGAACGCTTCACGGCGAACGGCTGCGGGATGGCCACGCTCTTCTTCTTCTTCTTCGGCATGGCTACTTCCCCGCCATGCGCGCCTTCACCCGGGCGCGGAAGCGATCCATGATGAGGCGCCCCATCTCCGTCTCGTTGGCGATCCACTCCGAGTTACGGAAGGAGAGCGGATTTCCCATCGCCTTTCGAAACTCTTCGAGGAATGGCTCGAAGCGCGCGAAGAGGAGGAGTCCTTCCCCGTTGCTCTCCAGCATGAAATCGGCGTGCATCACGCCGTGCCGCGCCATCGCGTACGTCATCTCCCAATAGGTCAGGCACTGACGATACGCCGCGTTGAGCGGATGATCCGACTTCGTGATAGCCAGCGCCTCGTCGAGCGTGGTGGGCCAGAAGGCGGCATTGAGCTGGTTCCGCGAATCCCGCATGACGCTCTCGCGCCGGAGTTCGTAGAGCTTGAGCACGAGGTCCGCATCGTGGTGATCGGGAAAGTCCTTCTTCAGCACAGGCGTTTCCAATAGGGCGTTGAGGTGGCGGTGGCGGCGTCGTCGTGGGCGGAACATGGGGCAACGCCCTGTGTGCCGCCAGTCGTCGCGGATCGCCCGCGCGAAGGCGTGGCAGCCGCGCGAGAGGCGTTGTTCGCTTCCCTCGCACGGACACGCGTGTCGACGTGAGCTGCTGCACCGTCCCGATGCAGAGGCCGAATGCAACGCGGGGCGAGGAGCCTAACGCTCCTCGCCCCGCTCGATCGATACGTCGTGTTGCGTCCAGCGCCCCCGCAGGCGGCGCGTCGCTGAATCGTTATCGCATCGGGTTGATCGGGAATGGGAACCGCCCGCCGCGACGACGCGGGACGCAGTGGTCATCCCCAACGCCACCACCACGAATCACCACACCGATGATCCCGCCAATGTTGCCGCCGCGATCGCCGCGATCGGATCCGCCGATCACGCTCCCTTCGCGAGTGCCGCTCCCAACGTTCGACGGGACGTCAACCGGGAGGGCGGCGGGGCGCGGTGCTACGCTAGGAACGGCCGAAACCGTCTCTTCGGGCTGCGACTGAGGGGCCTGCGCCACCTGCGTCTCTTCCGGCGCAGGGGGAGCCGCGACGGTCGCCTCGGGTTCCGGCGCTGGGGCCGCCTTCACCGGCGCGCGCACGGGACGCGGCGTAGGTGCGCGCGGTACCGGCGTGGACGCCGTGGTCTGCTCGATGTCGGAGACGAATCGCATCGGCTTGTAGTCGCTCGCCTGGCTTGCAAGCTCGAGCTTGGGCGTCGACGATGCCGCAAGATCCTGTTTCAGGTCGTCCGAGAGCTGCGCGGTTTTCGACGGTCCACCGCCGCACGCCGCCGCCACCATCGCGAGCGGGACAAGCACGTGTACGAGGCTGGTACGCATCTTTCCCCCGGAATTGAGCAAGGCAGAAATCGAACGCGGCTCACGCGCCCGCGCGGGCGCTTCAGTGCAGGGAGCGGGCCAAAGTGTCGCACTTCGGCGCGCGCACGCAAGTTAGCTCTGTCTGTCCCCGGATGCTGACATTTCTCCGTCTCGCGCGCGAGACATCGAACAGACACCTGTCGCTCGCTCATCCCCCACGCACCTCTCCCCGCTCATGCTGAACGCGCGAAGCTCTTCATCGCTCGTCATTCGCTTCTCGGCGATTACCGTCATCATTGCCCAGCTCTCGGGCTGCGCCGGGAGCTCGAACACGGGCTCGACGCGCCTCGGCGCCGCCGAATCGACGGCGATCGCCGATTCGATTCGCGCCCTCGTGCGGGGCGCATACGACTTGAGCGCCCCTGACGTCCCGACGCGAATGCTTTCGATCTACCCGAACGAAGGACGCGTCATCTCGGCCACTGCGGGCCGGGTCACCAACACGCGTGAGATGCTCGGCTCCGCCGTACAGTCCTTCTGGGACGGCGTGGGGCGCTTCATGGTGCGCCCGACATGGAACTGGGAGTCGATCGACGTCGACGTCCTCAGCCGAGATGTCGCGGTCATGACGGCGCAATACACCGTTCGGCACTGGACCTACACCGGCGCGCCGCACGTGATCGGGGGCGTTTGGACCGCCGTCTGGCAGCGCCGCGACGGACGCTGGGAAGTCACCCACGAGCATCTCTCCGACATGCCGCGACCGACCGCCGAACGGATCGAGGCGGAGATGCCGACGATCGCGCCGAGCACCCCTCCCAATCCCGATTCCGTTCCCGCGCACTGATCTATCACCCGCTCCCGCGCCAGCTTCCACCGCCGGACGCGCACGAAGTCGCTACTTCATCGCCGGGCAGGCGTTCGTGGCGGCTGACGGAGCGCCATAGCGCGAGTGCACGACACGAGCTCCGCCGTCAGGTGACAGGACGACGGTGAAGAGATCGTCGTAGATGTCGTCGCAGATATCGGGAAACGCTGGCCCGCCGAGGGCGCGGACGATCGCCGGAACGGTGTTGCTGTGACCGACGACAAGGACCGTCTTCCCGGCGTAGCGCGCGCGAATGGTGTCAGCAATCGCCTTCGTGTGTTCGGCGACGCCCCCCTTCACATCGATCACCTGCGGCGTGATGCCTAACGACTCGGCGAGCGGTGCGCCGGTCTGGCGGGTGCGCTGGAACTGTGTCGTGATCACCGCCGTCACCCCCGCGGCGCGTCCGATGTCCACCAGGGCGCGTGCGCGCGCCGCTCCCGCTTCGGAGAGCGGGACATCGCCGCTCGGTCCCGTCTTCTCCGCGTGGCGCACGACCAGGACGATCGTGTCGGCCAGCGGGGGATGTGCAGGTGCAACCAGCAGCGCAGCGAGCGCCAGAGGCGCGAGGAATCGAAGCATCATGGAATCGGAGTCGGTGCGTCGAGGGACGGCAGCAGCGAGCACGGTCGCCGTGCTCGAGCGAACGGCAATCGATCGCCTTGAATTCTAGAAGCCTTCGCGTTCGCGGAGCGAGGTGATGTGGGCGGTGTGGTGCCGCCCGTGCCACGCGTAGAGTCCCACGAGATGGTTGATCTGATGCTCCCCCGTCTCGGGATGCAAGTAGACGCGGGAGAACATGTCGTCAGAAAGTGAGCGCAGGAGGCGCACGAATCGGTCCTGCACCGACTCGAGCAAGGTGAGCGAGACCTCGACCGGTGTGAGGCGAGTGTCGCCGAGTTCGGCCCACGACACTTCGTCGTACGCCTTGATCACCGGGCGATCCTCGGTGAGTGCCCACTTGAGCCGGATGTAAGCGTTCAAGTGCGAGTCGGGGACGTGATGCGCGACCTGTCGCACCGTCCATCCCCCAGGGCGATACGGTGTGTCGAGCTGTGCGTCGGTGAGCCCGTTCACCGCGGTGCGAAACGCCGCAGGAGCTGCGGCGAGTTCGCTGAGGCGCTGGTCGCGCCACTCCGGCGTGTATGCGGCAGGGGGGGCGTATCGCCCGATCGGGTAGCGGAGGTCGGGGGCGGTCATCGTCGAACTTGAAAGAGGTGGCTTGTACGGCGCGCCAGATGCGATCGCGGCGGAAAGCTATCGCGTCGTGCGGGGCGCGCGCGAACCGGGGGACCGACCGTGCAAGCTCGGGGCGGATTGTGGAGCACAACCAACGCATCGCACGCCGAGTCATCGCTCCCTGTTGTGTCGCTGTGCTCACTCGTGCAGCGTTCGTGGTCCCCAGCCGTGAGAAATCAATGCGCGTTTGCCTCCCCCGACCGTTCTCCCACGCTCGCTTCGCGTTGCTTCGCCCCACCAATGCGTCAGGAATCGGCGCAGGGTTGGTGCGCGCATCGAAGTCGCTCGTCGCCGCACTCGGCATCACCACCCTTCTCTTCGCCGCACCACGCCAGGCCGCGGCGCAGCGACCGCTCAAGGTCTACATCTCGGTCGACATGGAAGGGGTGACGGGCGTCGTGAGCAGCGAACAGTTGGGGCCCACCGGCTTCGAGTACCAGCGGGCGCGCGAGTGGATGACCGGCGAAGCGCTCGCCGCCATCCAGGGGGCGCGCGACGCCGGCGCCACCGAGATCGTGGTGAGCGATTCGCACGGGAACGGGCAGAACCTCCTGATCGACCAGTTCCCCGATGACGTGACGCTGATTCGCTCGTGGCCTCGCCCGCTGATGATGATGGAAGGGATCGATTCGTCATTCGCCGCAGCGGTCTTCATCGGGTATCACGCGTCGACCGCGAACGTGCGCGGCGTGCGCGCTCACACGATGTCGAGCGCGACGCTTACCGGAGTGGCACTCAACGGAAAGCAGGTTCCGGAAGGCGGGATGAACGCCGCAATTGCCGGTTACTTCGGAGTCCCGGTGGTTGCCGTCTCGGGTTACGATGCCGCGGTCGCCGAGGTGCAGCGATATGCCACGGGCATGGAGGGCGCGGTGGTGAAGCGCGCCATCTCCTTCCACTCAGCGGCGACGATGACCCCCAAGGCGGGCCAGGCGCTCATCCGGGCGAAGGTGAAGGCCGGGGTGGAACAGCGCGCCCGCATCGCCCCGTTTGTCGTGGGTACGCAGGTGAGCGCCGACGTCTCCTTCAAGCACTACCGCACCGCCGAAATGCTGGCCTACCTCCCGATCGTCACGCGCGTCGACGCGCACACCGTGCGGTTCGTCGGGCGCAACATCCTCGAGGTATCTCGCTTCCTCGAGTTTGTCGAGACGTACCAGCCCGACCTCACGCCGTAGCATCCGTCGCGCCGCATCGCGACGGCCTTCCCCCTCCGCTTCTCCCCCTTCCCCCCGAGGACCTCGATGGACTGGATCGCCGACCCCCAAGCCTGGATCGGCCTGCTCACGCTCACGGTGCTCGAGATCGTCCTCGGCATCGACAACATCATCTTCATCTCGATCCTCTCGTCGTCGCTCCCGCGCGCGTCACAGCCGCGGGCGCGTCGCCTCGGGTTGCTGGGGGCGTTCGTCACGCGCATCCTGCTTCTGCTCTCGATCGCCTGGATCGTGCGCCTGACGGCGCCGCTGTTCAGTGTTTGGGGGATCGACTTCAGCGGGCGAGCGCTGATCCTCCTCATCGGGGGACTCTTTCTCATCGGCAAGGCGACCTACGAGATCCACGAGAAGCTCGAGGGAAGCACCCACGCCCAGGAGAGCGGGGCGCGCGGGGCGACGCTCGCGGCAGTCGTCGCCCAGATCATGCTCGTCGACATCGTCTTTTCGCTCGACTCGGTCATCACCGCCGTGGGGATGGTGAGCCAGATCTCGATCATGATCGGCGCCAACGTGATCGCACTCGCGGTGATGCTGATGGCGGCCACGCCGATCTCGGACTTCGTCGACAAGCACCCGACGATCAAGATCCTCGCGCTCGCCTTCCTCGTCCTCATCGGGACGAACCTCGTCGCCGAGGGGTTGGGGCAGCACATCCCGAAGGGGTACACCTACTTCGCGATGGCCTTCTCCTTCCTGGTGGAGATGATCAACCTCCGCATGCGTGCACGTGCCGACACGACGCCGGTGCAACTGCACGGTGTCCCCCGAGCATCGCAGGACCAGACGTGATTCGCGGCGAGCGCCGCGACTCTCGCGCGGCGCTCGCTCGAACCACTCGGTCGCCCCGCTCGCGCGCTTACCAGTTGAACTGGAGCCCTGACGTGAGGATGCGATCGCCTTTCGATCGCCCTGCTTCCGGCAGGTTGTCGAAGCGCACGACGTAGGAGACCTTCATCGCGATGTGCGCCGAGAGCGGCGCGACGAGCGCGCTCTCGGTGTTCACGCGATAGTCGCTCGACGTCTCGAGGTTGGGGAGGAATTCGATCCCCTGCTGGAAGTAGGCAGACTTGGAGAAGCTGTGCTTGAACACCGTGGCGCTGCGTGCCGATGTGAAGGTCACGGTGCTGCTGTCGACCGGCGTTTGCTGGGTGAGGCCCAGGCCAAGCTCGACACTCCACTCGTCGCGTTCGCGCGCGAGGAGCTTGGCGGACAGCCCCGCAGACTCCTCGAAGCGTCTCGCGATCCCGGCGAACTGGTTCCGGTCGAAGCCTGCGTACCCGAAGAGCGCGAAGACCGGGCTGAACTTCCAGTCGGAGCGCCAGTTGGCGAACAGCAGGTTCGACGTCTGCTGGCCGTCCTGGCTCGCATAGACGGATCCAAACGCCTGTTTGTGTTCCCACCGCCCGCCACGCAGGATCAGCTTCTCACCGACATTGAAGGCGCTGACTTCGGTATTGCCGCTGGTGGAGACGTAGCCGACGTCAGCGGTGAGTTCGCGCGGCTTCGGCTTGTCCTGTGCGCGCGCGGCCACAGGGAGGATGGCGAGCGTGGCGACGAGGATTCGCCATCCACGAATGGTACAGTGCTGCATGACATCGAAGGCTCGAGTGGTGGCGACCACCCGCTCGGCGGCCACCGGAAGCTGCAAGCTAGCGATGCGCAGCACGCACTCGCAACGCGGGGCGCGGCGTTAGGCAGCCGCTGCGTCCCGGTCGGCGCGCTAGAGGTAGCGCGTCTTGAGCAACCCGACGTGGTGCAGTTCGTGCCCCGCAACGACCCAGGCGAGGGCGCGCACGCTCATCGCATTCTTGCTGGCGATGCCGTGTCGCATCCACTCCGTGGCGTTCAGCCCAGCGAACAGGAGCACGGTGGAACGCCGCACCGCCTCGAGTTCGTCGATGAGCGAGGCGAGCGGGTGGTCGTCGAACGATGCATTGGCTACGTAGGCATTTTCGTCGAATGACGCCAGCGGCGTCTCGTCGGCGCGGGCGAAGCGGAGCGCTCGATAGGCAAAGATGCGCTCGGCATCGGCGACATGACCGATGACTTCGCGCACGCTCCACTTTCCCGGGGCATAGCGCAGTCCGCCGGATTCCTCCGGAAGCCCGCGCAGCAGCGTGAGCGTTGCATCGAGTTGGGTCGAGAGCGTCTCGACGATATCACCGCCAGGTACGTGTCCGACGTAGGTCCCGTAAAAGGGAGCGTACTCGGAGGACTCCGGGCGGGTGGTGCGGATCAGGTGCACGTGCTGCGACATGGGCGAACGAGGGCGGACGTGGGCCGACGTGGGCGGACGTGAACGAGAGCGAGGCTAGGGCTTCGACTTTCGCGACAACGATCGGAAGTATTCGCTCACGAGGTCCCGGTAACCAGGCGGCACATCGTCTCCCCCGCCCAGTACCGGTCCATCGCGATCCTGCACCCCGAGCTGCCGTCGCAGTCCGAACTCGAACTCCTTGAAGCCTTCGAGCACAGCGGTGCGCAACCGCGCCAGTTCCTCGGGATCGTTGAAGGAACGCCCCGACTCGAGTTGGCGCAAGCGCGCGATGAGGCGATCGAGGTCTGCGGTGGATTGCCCGTCCTTCGCGAGCCCGCGACGCAACTCCTCCGCCGCCTCCCGCTGCCCTCGGAGCTCGCGGGAGAACTGGCGCGCGTCGTCGGCCGACAGCTGCCCGCCGCGCGGCGCCCCCTGACCGTTGCCGCCGAACATGCCACCGTTAGGCATGGGGTCACGCTGCCCGCCGCCACCCAGGCTGCGTTGCCCGCCCTGGCCGCCCGGCTGCGCCCCCTGTCCTCGCTGCCCGCCCTGACCCTGTTCCCCCTGCTGCCCCTGTTGCCCCTGCTGGCCAGCTTGGCCTTGCTGCCCGCTTTGCCCTTGTTGTCCCTGCTGACCGCTCTGTCCTTGTTGCGCACGCTGTCCTTGCTGTCCCGACTGCCCCTGTTGACCCGACTGCCCTTGCTGCCCGCTTTGTCCCTGTTGTCCGTTCCTGCCCTGCTCTCCCTGCTGTCCCTGCTGTCCCTGCTGGCCCTGCTGGCCCTGCTGGCCGCTTTGTCCATCGTCGAGCCCTCGTTGTCCCGACGCGCCAGCGGCCGCCGCCGAGTCACGGCTCTCCATCCGCTCGCGCATGCGCGCTTCGATGGACGACAACGAGCGTACCAGTTCGCGCGCCTGCGCCAGCTTCTGTGCCGTGCGCTGCGCGCTGTCGCTCTCCACCGTCGATGCTGCGCTTGCCACGCGTTCGCGCAGGCGATCCAGGTCGTCGCCGATCCCGCTCTCGAACTGGTTCGAGTAGTCGCGCGACCCCGAACGCATGACCTGTTTGGAGAAGCGGATCTTGTCGTCCAGCCGCCCCTCCCGAATGCCGTTCGCTGCTTCCTTCAGTTTGCGCGCCGTCTCGGCGCGATCGCGCAGCGCATCGCGCGACAGCTGATCCAGCTGCTGCTCCAACTGCTCGACGCCCTGCGCGAGTGCATCCTTGCGCGTATCGAGACGCTGCTGGCGCGCCGCGCGTTCGCTCGGCGTTCCCTCGCCCATCCGCGAGACCTCCTGCTGCACCTCGCGCTGCTCCCGTGCCAGTTCGCTCGCACGCTGGGCGGCGTCGTCCACGCCGCGCGACGTCTGCTTGCCGCGCGACTCCTCGAGCAGCCGGCGTGCCTGCTCGAGGCGGTCCTGCGCCGCCGTTCCGCTCCCCGTACCGCTCCTCCCGTTGGACGCTGCCGAGCGGCGCATCTCGTTCGCGGCATCCTGCAGCGCCTGCGCCGTCTGCTGCATTTCTGGCGACTCCTGCTCGCGGGCGAGGCGTTCGAGCCTGCGCGCGAGGTCCTCGGCCTCTTCGGCCATCTGCCGCTGAGCGCCCCCGCCACTCCCGCCTGCACTCCCTGATTGGGCGCGCTGGCGCGAACGTTCGTTCGCTTGCTGCTGGCGCGCCGCGAGCCGCTTGAGTCGCTCGAGCGTCTCGTCCACATCGCGCGTCGCCTGCTGCTGCGCCCCGTTCTGCACCTGCTCGTACTGGTTGCGCAGCTTGTCGGTCTCGAGCTCGAAGAGGTCGGCCAGATCCTCGGCGTTGGCATTCCCACCGCCGCCGCCACCGCCGCCACCGTTCTGCATGCTGATCTGCACTTCCTTGAACAGCGCGTCGATGCGCTCCAGCAGCTGCAACGCGCGCTGCTCCGGCGCCAGCGCTTCGGCGAGTTTGCGTGACGCAAGCAGCTCTTCCGCCGCCTTCATCTCGGCGCTCACCTTCGGCATCAGCTCGGACATCACGCGGAATGCCGTGTCGGCGGCCTGCACGGCCGGCCGCTGCATCCGTGTTGCCGTCTGTTCGACCTGTCCGCGCAACTGCCCCTGCGACAGGTGAATCGTCGTGACGTCGTTGCGGAACTCCGACGTCTCGGGAGTGGGCTTGTCGCGATCGGCCTTGAAGGTCGCGGCGACAATCTCACGCTGCCGCGCCACGAGGGTTCCCGGATCTTCCTGCCCCTGCCCGCCACCGCCACCACCTCCCGACTGATTCTGCTTGTACTCGCGATCGAACGGGCGAATGGTGAGGAAGTAGATGTCCGATGAAGCGCTCTTGGCGCCCGACACGGCGTCGTTGTCCCACACCTTCACGTAGTACGAAATCACGTCGCCCGCCTGCAGCCCCATCTCCTCGAGAAAGAGCGTGTGCCCGGCGGTGAGCTCGCGCGGGCGCGCCCCCTTCCCTTCGGCAAGCACGACAGACTTGGACTCACCACCGTTCACCTGATACGACAGCTCCATGCGCCCGATTCCGAAATCATCGGTCGCTTCGGCCTCGATGAAGACTTCCTCCACGCTCGATGGGCGCACGTCGCGTCCCGGCTTGCGTACCACCACCTGCGGTGCCTGATCTTCGATGGCATCGATCACATAGTCGACGTTTCCCGCCACGCGGGTGCCGTCGCTGGCCTCGAGCTCCACCCGATAGAAACCGTCGCGGCGCACATTGATCGAGGCGCTCAGCGTCGAGTCGTCGACCTGCGTGAGCGCGATAGTCGAGTCGCCGTCGAGAACGATCCGTCCCCCTTTAACGGCACGGGTCGCGCGCACGCGCACGACAGCGCGAGCGCCCTTCACCGCCGCGATGTCGCCCACGTCTTCCAGTTGTTCGACAGCAAGCCCGGTGTAGGCCGGGTGGTGGATCTCCAGATCCATGCGGCGCACCGCCGGGAGATCCTTCACGGTGATCGTGAACGGTGCCGAGCGCACGCCGTTCGATTCCACGTAGTACTCGGCGTTGTCACCCACATCGAAAAGTCGGGCGGAGAAACGCGTCGAATCGGAGCCGGGGCCCATTGGCACGCGCTCCCACTCCCCGCCAGCGCCGCGACGCACGGACAGCTCTACAACACTGCTGCTGAAGCCGCGCAGCGAGGCGCTCACCTCGAAGTCGCTGCCGCGCGCGATCGTCGCGTTCCCAGGCGTCACGTCGATCGCGTAGACCGGCGCCGCCGCGACGTCGTGCCACGGCGTGACCAACAGCTTCGCCGCCTGCCCGATCCAGCTAGGGCCGAGCGTCACCAACGCCGCCCCCGATGCCACGAGTAGCGCCGAGACAGCGAGCGCACGCCACGTCGTCGCGTTCTCCATTCGTCCCACGGCGGGCGAGACTGAGAGGCGCCGGGCCGCATCATCGAACAAACCGCGTGTGAGGAGCGCCGAGCGCGACTCGTCAGGCACCTCGGTTTCCGCCACTTCCACTGCGCTGATCACGGTCCCGTCGAGATCGGGGACGCGCTCCTCCACGTACAGCGCCAGGCGACGATCCGGGACGCGGCGAACGAGTGGATACACCAGCCAGCGCCCCGCTGCGGTCGCAAGCACGAGTCCGAGGATCCAGCGAGCGACGGAGACACTCTCGGGTGCGAATCGCGCCGTCTGCAGCGAGACCGCGGCGAGCCACAGGCCTACGAGCGCGATCGCACAAACGATCGCCAGCCCAACGGCGGCGTGCCGCATGCGCCAGCGTCGGCGCACGCGCGAGAGGGCAGACGCGAACGGCGGCGCCGCTGGGGCACTCGGACGGGCGTACGTAGCCATGACTCTCGTCTCCTACCTGGGCTGTAACCGTCGCTGCGACACTCGGCTTGCCAACACGCTCTCGGCGAGCAGGACGAGCGCCGCCACGACAAGAAGGTACCACCAGATCGACTGCTTGCGCTCCTGATCCGCGAGCTGCTGCACCGGATCGGGGAGGCTGTCGGCCGCCACGTTCTCGCCAGCAGGCCCCAACGCATTGGTCAGGCGCGCGGGGTCGAAGGTTGCGAAGTCGAGCTCTGCGGCGGCGGGATTCGCCGCCACGAGTCGCGGCCTCTCATTGGGGACGCCAGACCGGCGCACTTCGTACCATCCTGCTTCGCGCAGTTCCAGTGCGCGCGGGGCATCCGGGCCGCCGACCGAAAGGCGCGCTCCGCTCGGTGCGAGCACGCTGTAGCGCTGTTCTCTCGCGGTCGTGGAGTCGCCGGATACTGCGGTCACTCCTCCCGTCCCCGACAGATCGACGGACTCACCCACGGCGTGCTCGCTCTTCACCGGGCGGTAGCTCGCCGCGTACTGCGCGAGCTGCTGCAGGAACGGGAGGAAGACGGCTTGTCGAGGGAGGTCGTTCCAGACGCCATCGAAGCTTGTTCCCCACGTCAGGATGCGCCCGCGCCCGATGCGCTGCTCGGCGAGCGCCACCGTCCCGTCGTCGAAACGTGCCAGCACGCCGTCGGTAGTCTCCACAGGGCGGTAGCGATAGAAGCGCGCCGCCGACAGATCGCCGCTGCGCGCCCCGCTGAACACGGAGAGCGCGGGATGCGCACGATCGAGGTAGCCAAGCACGGCGCCGCGTTCGCCGAGTCGATCGACGGGCGCGCCGATGGTTCCAGGGACAAGCGCGGCGCCACGAGCACCCCACGCGGCCGCGCTCCCGTGTTCGCCGAGCGCGTTGATGATTCCGCCACCGCCCCGCACAAAGGACACGAGGCGTTCGGCGCCAAGCCCCGGCGGGACACTAGCATCGTTGAGTACGATGAGCTGACGACCTGAGAGGTCCGATGGAGCCACGCGTCCAGAGCGGACTGCCTTCACGTCGAACGCCGGCTGGTCGCCGATAGCGAGGGCGCGCGCGACGAAGATCGCGCGCTCGGGCGCCGCGTCGGAGTGGTCGACGACGAGCACGCCGATCGTCGGCGTTCGCTTGAGAAGAAACTGGAAGACGTCGTCGGTCGGAAGTCCGTCGGGATCCATCACGATTCGCGCGGGAACGCCGTCCACCGGAACGGGAACGGGAGCGAATGACACCGCGCCGCCGCCATCGGCGGGGAGATCGACGGTGCGTTCGCTCGCGACACGCCCATTCACTTCGAGCGAGACCTTCGCTCCCTTTACCGCAGGACCGGCGTTGATAAATCGAGCACTCACGATCACCCGCTCGTCGGGCTTGTCCGGGTCGCGTCGCATCTCGACGGCACGAACGCTCCGGTCGATGACAGCGCCGCTCGCGACATCGACCGGGACGATGGTGGTCCCGGGGGGCATCGCGACGTCGTCGCCGAGATCCCAGCTGCTGCGCTGGAAGTCGCTGATGACCATCACCTCCTTGCGCGGAAGGCGCGACAGCCCAAGCGCGCGGCGGGCGAGCGCGACGGCGGGAGCGAGGCGTGTCCCGGCGTCGGAGGGAGACAAACTATCGAGCGCTGCTCGCAGTGCTGCGGGATCGGCGGTCGGATCGTTCACCGCCGACGCGCGCAGGTCGAAGGGGACGAGCGTGAGTCGATCGTCGCCGCTGAGTGCCGCGACTCGCTTGCGTACTGCCTCCTGCGCCGTCCGCCAGCGATCGCCGTAGCGCATGCTGAGCGACCGATCAAGGAGGACGACCACTTCGACTCCGCCGGTCGTCGCCGCGCGCGCCGACGCCTGACGGGCAAAGACCGGGCGCATGAAGGCAGCGGCGAGGAGCGCGATGATGAGGCAGCGCGCGGCGAACAGGAGCCAGTCGCGGATGCGCTGGCGGCTCGAGTGCTGGTACGGCGTCCGCGCCAGGAACATCAACGACGGGAAGGAAATCGCGTCCTTGCGCTCGCGATGCACCAGGTGCACGAGCAGCGGGATCGCGATCGCCGCGAGCGCGGCGGCGAACAGGGGCGCAAGGAAGGACAGCGACATCAGCGCACCGTTCGCAACTGCTCACGCCGGAGCAGGTACGAGAACAGCAGCGCGTCGAGCGGCTGCGACGTGTCGACGAACTGATAGTCGATGCGGTGCTCGCCTAGCCTTCGCTGCATCGTCTCGACGTGTTCGGCGACCAGGCGCTGGTATTCACCCCGAAGGCGCGACGGAACCACGGGAAGTCGTGCGCCGCTCTCCACGTCCTCGAACGTCGCGGCGTCGGAAAAGTCGAAGGTCCGTTCCATCGGGTCGAGCAGCTGCATCATCACGACGTCATGGCCGGCATCGCGCAGCGGGCCTAACGCAGCTATCACCTGATCCGGCGGCTCGTACAAATCGGAGAGCACGAGCATGAACCCCCGCCGGCGCTGGCTCTCGGCGATCTTCGCCAGGGGGCGCGCCAACGCCCCCTTTGCACGTGGCACGGCCCGATCGATGCCATAGAGCACCTGCTGCAGGTGCTTGGCCGATGGCGGAACGTATTCGAGGAGGTCGTCGTCGAACGTCGCCAGCCCTACGCGATCGCGCTGCCGGTGCGAGAAGTAGGTGAGCGACGCGGCGAGATACTTGGCGTAGTCCAGCTTCGTCATTCCCGCCGACCCATACCCCATCGACCCCGACACGTCGAGCAGCACCATGAAGTTGGTGTTCGTGTCGGCTTCGTACTCCTTGAGGAAATAGCGCTCCGTGCGTGCGTAGAGGCGCCAATCGATGTGGCGGATGTCGTCGCCCGGGACGTACTGGCGATGCTCGGCGAAGTCGGTGGAGAAGCCGAGGTGCGGCGACCGGTGCAATCCCGAGATGAAGCCCTCCACCACCCAACGCGCCACCAACTCCAGGTTGCCGATGCGGGCGAGCGCTCCGGGATCGATGAATCGCATCCCGGGCATCTCGCCTTGCGCGCCCTGCGCGGCGCGAGGC
This sequence comes from Gemmatimonadaceae bacterium, assembly GCA_044225935.1. GTDB lineage: Bacteria > Gemmatimonadota > Gemmatimonadetes > Gemmatimonadales > Gemmatimonadaceae > SCN-70-22. Next base: position 79,491 of record JBGAHX010000001.1, on the reverse strand, counting down.
GACACGACCCCTGGGGCAGGCGTGGCGTCAGGCATCGCGCGTCACAGGCGGGCCTTGGGGAGCGGCACCGCCTCGAGGAGGCGCGTCACGATCTGGTCGGTGGTCACGCGCTCGGACTGCGCGTGGAAGTTCACGAGGATGCGGTGACGGAGCACCGGATGGGCGAGCGCCTTGATGTCATCGAACGAGACATGGTAGCGCCCCTGCATGAGCGCGCGCGCCTTGCCACCGAGGACGAGATACTGCGCCGCACGCGTCGAGGCACCGTAGGTGACCCACTTCTTGATGAAGTCCGGCGCCGTCGGCGACGTCGGGCGGCTCGCCCGCGCCAGGTGCACCGCATAACGAGCCACCGAATCGGCGACCGGTACGCGCCGAACCAAACGTTGAAATGCGACGATGTCGGGACCGGTGATCGCGTGCCCGAACTGCTGGTTCTGGATCGACGTGGTCGTCTGGACGACCTTGAGCTCATCGTCTTCGCCGAGGTACTCGATGACGACCTGGAACATGAAGCGATCGAGCTGCGCCTCGGGGAGCGGATACGTCCCCTCGAGTTCGATCGGGTTCTGCGTGGCAAAGACGAAGAAGGGCTCGTCGAGCGAGTATGTGCGCCCCTGCACGGTGACGCGATGCTCCTGCATCGCCTCGAGCAACGCCGACTGCGTCTTGGGGGGCGTGCGATTGATCTCGTCGGCAAGGACGATGTTGGCGAAGATCGGTCCCGGCACGAAGGCCATCCGCCGCCGCCCGGTCTCGGCATCCTCCTGGATGATATCGGTGCCGGTGATGTCCGACGGCATCAGGTCGGGGGTAAACTGGATGCGCGAAAATCGCAGGTCGAGCACGCGCGCCATGGTGTGAATGAGGAGCGTCTTGGCGAGGCCCGGTACGCCGACGATCAGGCAGTTGCCACCGGCGAAGAGCGCGGTGAGCGCCTGCTCCACTACGACCTCCTGTCCGATGATGAGCTTGCGCAGCTCGGCGAGGATCTGCTCCTGGCCGGCGCGTAGCCGGTCGGCGAGGGCGAGGTCGTCGGGTGCGTCGAGCGCGACGCCTTCGGGGGCGGTTGTCGTCACGAGTCTCCTGGGTCAGTGCGTCATCGCATACACCACGTAATTCACCGCGAGCTTGTACGCCTCGTTGCTCAGCGCGATCGGAAGGAAGCCCTCATCCGACCACTCCATGTAGTCGCCAATGTCATTGTCGTAGTTCGCAACCATCACGAGTCGCTTCGTCGGGTCGTTGTCTTCGTACGCCCCCCAGAACTGCGCCTTGACCTGGTAGTACGGATGCTCCATGTCGAGGTCCGTGATATGAAAGAACGAGTCAAAGATCGGATGCGACGCATCGAGCCGCACGAGCGTCAAACCCGGAAACGCCTCCTGCCACCGGCGCTCGAAGTTGAACCAGTGCTCGCCGGCGAAGTCGTCGAAGATCAGGAAGCCCCCTTTCTGCACGTACGCGCGCACACCGGCGAGCTCCTTCTCGTTCATCGTCCAGAATCCCGGCTCCGAGACGTAGCCGATCGGGAACTTGAACAGCTCCGGATCATCGAAGCCAAGGATGTTGCTCCCCTCGAGCATCGGCTTGATGGTGGTGAGCTCGTCCAGGATCTTCATGAAGTGCGTTTCGGAGCGCGGGTAGTCGTGATCCCACTTGAGATCCCACCCGCCTCCGAGCGGTTCGAACTTCACGCGCACGAACGTGAGCCGCCCGTCGTAGGCAACATTCGGGTTGGGGTCACGTCCTGGCGCGCGACGCCCACGTCGGAATCCCTGCGCGGCGAGGGTGGCCAACGGAATGCTCAGCGCGAGTATCAGTCCCCAGCGATATCGACGTCTCATGGCCGCTTCTCCTGCAACGTGAGCAGCAACGCCTGCGCCTTTTCGAAGTTTGGTGCCAGATCCAACGTGCGCAACACCTCGCGCCGGGCCGCGGCCGCGTCGCCGGCAGTCGCGTGTGCCAGCGCCAGCTGATACATCGCCTCCACCCGGTCCGACGGATCGAGCGCGAGCACCGCCTCGCGCTCGCGCACCGCGACGCGATGTGCGCCCGCACGCGTGGCGCGCGCCGCAAGCCGCTGGTGCACACCGATGTCGAAGGGCGAGATGTAAACGGCACGATCGAGCGCCGCCATCGCCGCCGCGCTATCGCCGCGCGCGCCGAGCAGCGCCTCCAGATCGACGTTCGCTGAGTACGCGGTCTCGCTCCGCGCCGTCATTTGTTGCAGCTCGCGGATCGCCGCCGCCGTGTCACCCCGTGTGAGGTGGATACTCGCCAGCGTGCGGTAGGGGCTGTCCTCTCCCGAATACGAAGGGAAGAGCCGCTTCGCCTTCTCGAGCTCCTGGACCGCGCCGTCCCACTGCTGCCGCTCAGCCAGCGCGGTGGCGGCCCGCATCGCGTCGGCAAACGGTCCATCCCATGCGACACCACCACCGCGTGAGTCGGCCTCACGAGGCTTCACCGCTTCCATTTCCTTCGCGAATCGGCTCCGCACGTACGCGTCGAACTGCGCATCGAGCTGCGCGAGGTCGAGTCCGAGCACCTCCTTCACAACCTGCGACGTGTTCGCCCCGCGACGATAGCCGGCGAGCATCGCGCGAATTCCCGCCATCCCCTTCTGCTGCTCGATCCATTCGGCGATCAGCGATGCCTGATAGTACGAGAGAATGACTTCCTGCGGGAAGCGCGGGCGCATGAAGCCGTCGTTCATGCGCGAGGGGGGAACGAGGCGCTTTTCCTCGTATGCAGCGAGAAACTCGGGGCTCACGTCTGCACCCCACGACGGGCGTGCGCGCCGCTCCTCGAACACCGAGAGTCCTTCCGACAGCCATCGTGGGATCTTGTTGTCGGTGGCGCCGAGGGTGAAGGTGTGCGCCAGCTCGTGCCAGAGCGTCGATCCCCAGTTGAACTCGCCCACCGGTCGCGCGGCCGGCGAATCCATCGCGACTACAGGTCCGAAGCAAACGCCGAGCGCGCCCAGGCCCGTCAGCCCGACCGTACGGACCGAGAAGTCCGCGTTGGAGCGGAAGAGCTCCACACGAATCGGGGCCGTCGGTCGATAGCCATATCGCGCCGCCAGCGAATCGAAGGCTTCGTCGGCCAGCGGCCTCGCGTAGAGCGAGAGAAGCGGCGCGTCCTTCTTCTCGACGACGAAGACAAAGCGCGGGGTGCGAATTTCCTCGTAGCCGCTGAACGTATCGAGCAGGTCGAGCGTGTTCTTCGACCAGGGGTCGTACGGGTCGAGGGCAAACGCACGATCGAGACTCTCCTTCCCTGCCGCGATCTCGCCCAGGCGCAGCTGGTTCACGCCGAGCAGGGCAAGCGCCCGCCCCGCCTTGGGATCGCGCGCCACTCCCTGCGCGGCGAAAGCCGTCGCCTCGCGATAGAGCCGGTTGCGCGCGGCCACATTCGCCAGCGTGACCTCCGCATCGGCGGCGCCTGGAAGACGCGCGTGGGCACGGTCGAGTGCGCGCTGGAAGTTCGCCGTATCGCCGGAGAGGAATCGCGCCGCGGCGAGCGCAGTGAGCGGTGCGGCCGCTCCCGTATCGGCGGCGAGCCCGCGAATCGCCTCGGCGGCTGCCTCGTCATACCGCTCGACGTCGATGAGGAGAAGTGCCGACTCGGCGCGCGCCGCCGGGTCACTCGGGTTCACCGCGAGCGACCGTCGCACGAACGACGATGGGTCGCCTTGCCCGCCGAACGCGGTCACGCGCGCCATGCCAAGGAGGGCGCGCGGATGGTTCGGATTTTCCGCGAGGACGCCCTCGAGCATCGTGCGCGCGTCGGTCCCGTTGTACTTCTCCAGGAAGAGGAACCCGAGCTCGGTGCGCGTGTCGAGGTTGGTCGAGTCGCGGGCGATCGCCTCGTCGTAGACTCGCAACGCATCTTTGTACAGCTGGGGATTGTCCCGCCCGAGATAGCGACAGGCAACCGCGACGGCGCGCAGTTCGTCCGCCGAGAGGGTGGCGCGCCGCTGCCGATAGACGTCGATGAACCCATCGAACGCGCGCATGGCGGCGTCGCGGTCCCCGCGCTCGAGCGACAGCGTCGCCAGCTGCAATCTGGCAGTGAGCGAGTCGCGCCCGCCGAGCGCGCGCGTGTAGGCTTCACGCGCCTGCGACGCGAGTCCACGCGAGCGAAGCACGTCGCCCAGCAGGACGTCGGTGTCCGTCGCACCGTGGGTCGCGCGGCGATATGCCTCGGCGGCAGCGGTCGCCTCGTCGTAACGACCGACATCGGCGAGCGAGCGCACAAGCGTCCGCGCAGCGTCGGTGCTGGCGCTGTCGCGCGCGAGCGCCCGCTTCGCGAGCGTGATCGCTTCGTCGTACTTGCCGCTGTGCCTCGCCTCTACCGCACGCGTCGCCAGCTGCACCGGGTTGGAGTCCTGGGCGCAGGCGGCCAGCGGAAGGATCGCGACGCAGAGGGCGGCGCCAAACCGAAGGAGGCGCCTCATGGCTTCTTGACCTCGAGCGCTCGGAGCGCGCGCGTCGTCTCGGCGAGTTGCACCATGAGCGGCTCGATCGCCTTCTGGTACTCGTCTTCAGACATCGACGCGCGGCGGGACCGCAGCGCCTCGATCTTCGACTCGACGTCACGACGGTCGGCAAGGAGCTTTGCCGCGCGCGGGTCGGCCGCGACCGTCGATCCGCCTAACGGTTCGAGGAAGAGCGTGCGCGCCCGCATCCCGTCGGGCCCCTTTTCGCTCGCGTCCGTATGTCCCACGCCGTCGCCATCGTCGTCGAGGAGCGCGTGTTCGGTGACGATGCGGTTCCCCTGTTCGAAGACGCGGTCGACCTCACGCCGGGCGTAGGTGAACGCCTCGAGGAGATTCGCGCGTCCGTCCTTGTCCGTGTCCGCCACATCGCTCGTGAGCGCGGCGACGAAGTACTGGGGAAAGAGTGTCTCGTTCTGCTCGCGCCCCGAACGCGTCGCGGTGATGATCGTCCGATTCGGGGCAGCGAGTCGCTGCACGAAGTCGCCGCTCGCACTCGTCGTATTGACGAAGATGAGCGTGGCGTCCTTCATCGGGGCGAGCGCCATACGGAAGTCATCCGGCGTGACGTCGGGACCGGGAACGTTGAAGCGCGATGCATCGCCCTGCGTGCTCCCGTGCCCGAACAAGATGACGAACAGGCGATCTCCGGCGCGGGACGACGACGCGAGGCGCGTGAGTTGCGCGAGCACGTTGTCGCGCGACGATCGTGCGTTCACGCGCGCCTGCGTGGAGTCTTCGGCAAGCAGCACGATGAGCGAATCCGGGACGCCGAAACGCGTCCTGGCGGCAGAGGCCACGGTGCGCGACCACCCGAGGTACTGCTGCGAGAGGCGTGGTTCGCCACCCACACCCGAGATGATGAGCACGGCGGTGCGAGGCGCGCGAGTCTGCGCGGTCGCGACGTGGGGGGCCCCCCCCAACAACAACGCTACCGCCCCACTCACCAACCCGCAGCACCATTTCCGTGCGCGCACCATCCTCATCATGCAACGCCCTCCCGACGCCGAAGCGCCCATTCAGCGCCCAGCGCCGCAAGCAGCAGCACCAGCAGGATCGGCATGTCCCACAAGTCCTTCTTCTCCACTACCGTCGCTCCGCTCGCGCTGTACACCATATCCTGCGCCACCTCCAGTGCACGTTCGGCCGGGTAGTACCTCCCCCCGGTCTCCTCGGCGATCTGTCGCAGCATCGCCGGCCGCATCTCGGCGCCGAAATACTCGTTGGTCGGAGGCGCGACGCGTACGAATGCCTCCTCGCTCGCCACGGTGTCGCTCCCGACGACCGCGTGCAGGCGGACCGCATGCACCCCATCCCCATCGGGGACATAGGTCGTGCGATACTCGCCGTCTCGTTCGACCGCCCACTCCAGCGAGACGTCCTGTGTGACACCAGTCGGGGTGGTCACGGTCCCCTGCACCGTGGCTCCGTTCGCCTTGAGAAATCCGGAGTCGCTCACCGTGGCGCGCAACGCGATCCCTTCACCCGGGCCGCTCTCTTCGGCCACCAGCGTCTCGACGCGGTCCGGGACGTCGCTCACCAGCCAGCGCAGCATCTGTCGCCAGAACGTCTCGTGCGTCTGATCATCGACCGGGATCGACGCCTCCATTTGCCAGAGCCACGAATCCTGCGCGCCGAACACGATCGCCTTTCCCCGACCGTAGCGCTGGTACGCGAGGAGCGGGCGTGACGTCACGCCGTCCTCGGTCACCCCGTTGAGCAGAATCGTGGCGCCAGGTTTGGCGCGCCCAAGCCGGTTGACCGCCGTCAGCGGCGGAAGCGATGCCCAGCGTGCCTGCGACAGCGAATCACTCGCCGCCAGCTGCAGCGCCGGATGCCCGGCTCCCGTTGCCGTCGGGGTGGCGCGCAATGTCATCAACGCGGGGGGATCTCCAACTACACCTTGCAGTTCGACCGGAAGCGCATCGCTCACCGCGGTGCCGCCATATCCCCCTTCGCCGAACGCATCTCGCCCTCCCAGCATGAGGAGCCCGCCACCGCGCTCGCTCACGAAATCTCCAAGCATGCGCAGCTGGTCCGCCGTGAAGAATGCGGCTTCGATGCTCCCCAGCACCACCGCGCGATAGGAAAAGAGCTCCTCGCGGGTGCGCGGAAAGCCTGCCGCCAACTCGAGCGAATCGTCCACGCCCAGCCGCAGGAACTTGTCCTTCGCCGACCGCAGGAGCGTCACCAGCTGCACATTGCCGTCACCCTCCACGGCGCGGCGGAGGAACTTGAGTTCGAAGCGAGGCTCCCCCTCCACGTAGAGGATCTTCTCCCGCCGGTCGCGCACCACCACCAGCGTCGATCGCGAGTTGTTTTCGGCGATCAGCTCGCCCGGCTGCAACGGAATCTTCACCTCGAGCAGTCGTGCGCCGACCTCGGTTGCCGGCACGCGGATACGTACCGACACCGCTTCGCCATCGCGCGGGAGGAGCGCGGTCGCCGTCCCCACGATGCGCCCCGAATCCTCCACGACGATCGGGACGCGCACACCGCCGTAGCCGCGCTGGACCAGGACAACCTGCACGAACAGCGATGCGTTGCGCAGGAGCGTCCGCGGCGCCTCCACGCGCGCCACCTCGACGTCCTTGGCGAAGCGTTCGCGCCCGATCCCGACGGTGTAGACCGGGAGTTGTCGCGCGCGAAGCGAGAGCATCTGGTCGGCAAGTGGCTCGGCGTCGGCCGACGCCGAGGCGTTGTCCGCCCCGTCGCTCAATAGGACGATTCCCGCCGTCGGAACGCCGATAAGGTCATCCTCGATCCGCAGGAGCGACGACGCGAGGCGCGTGCGCGTCGCGTCGTAGCGGATCGCGGACGCGTCCGTGAGGCGCCCGCCGCTCCCCAACCGAAAGACGCGGAGCTGATATCGCGAGGCGAGCGCCTTGAGGAGCGACGAATCGGCGCCACCGGCGAGACGCGTCACTACGTCGCCGCGCGTCCCAGCATCGGTGTCGCGCACCGACATACTCCGGGAGTCATCGACGACGACGGCGACGACATTGCGCTGCTGGATCGATGTGCTGAGCACGAGGACCGGGCGAGCCAGCGCCAGCGCGACTACCGCGATCGCCAGCGCGCGCAGCGCAAACAGGGCGACCCGCTTCCCGCGCGATATCGTCCCCGGATGCCGCGCATACGTAATCGCAGCGAGTGCCACCCCCACGACCGCGAGCACGGCCACGATCCACGGGGCAACCGGACCGTCGAACGCGAGAGCGCCGCGGGCGAACGCGGCGGGACGGAACTTGAACAGCAGTTCGACCAGTCGATCCAAGCCCGCTCCCCCTCGCCTTCGGCGGTTGCGCGTGCGCCCGATGAACCGTGTACGTACGAACCGGAACTACGTTCCGCTGACTCGCGTGGGAGCGCGCTCCCCGTCCTCGAGGCATGGGAGAGGGCGACGCGCCCCCTCGGTGCAACGTGGCGAATGGACCGCAATTCGGCAGCGCCCCGGGGATGAAACGTCCCCCGCCCGAGGCACGCGGCACAGCGGACGTGCGCGAGGGGCGAGCCAGCAGTGATCCCGCGTATTGGACGCGACGGTGGACGCGGCGTTAGGCGGCCGCCCCGCTCTCTCCCTGCATGAGGAGCCGCGTCACCGACTGGGTGCGATACGCGAAGATCCGGTCGAGCTGTCGCTTGACCAACGGATGCGCGAGGTCTCCCAGCGGGGAAAATGGCAGACGGTATCGCACCTCGTCGTCGATGAAGGTCCCCCCGTTTCCGTCGGGACGGAAGCGGTGGGTGTGATGCCACAGGGCGTACGGTCCCTTGAGCTGCTCGTCCACGAACTCGTGCGGCGGATCCCATCGCGAAATGAGCGTCTGCCACCCCATCGGAATGCCGTGGAGGCGGATCGTGTAGTCGATCAGCGCTCCCTCGCGCATGTCGATGGGAGTGGGCGTCCGGATCGCGAATCCCATTTCAGGAGGCGTGATCAGCGCGAGATTTTCGGCGTTCGCGAAGAAGGGGAAGACACGCTCGATCGGGAGCGGGAGATGGAGGGAGGCTTGTAGAACGTGCGTCGGCATCGGTCCCCGGGTGGATTCACGGGGAAAACGAGGGCGCGGGGCGATCCGTTCCTCACGCGAGCGAGGCAACGATCGAATGGCCTTCACCCGCGCCGACTCGACGCGGGCGGTTGCTACCCTCGTGCCTCAGGCGACGCGCGCCGCCCCGTTCGAATCGAGCTCCGCATCGGGCACTACCTTCCGATATGCGGACACCGCGTGCTGCAGGGCGAGGAGCGCCGACGCCTCGAGATCGTACTCCATCGCGAGTTCGGCGAGGCGGGCGGGCGAGTGATTGCTGAACTTGCGGCTGTCCTGATCACACCCCTGATGGCGGCGCGAATACTCGCGGGCCGCATGCCACAGCGTGTTTGCCTTGTGCCACCAATCCTCCTCGCGATGCATCGAGGCGGTCGCGGCGATCTTCTCGTACGACGTGGCGCTCGACGCGAGCACTTCGTCGCAGATGCAGGCGATTCGCAGCGCGCCTACCTGCTCTTCCTCTTCAGCCGCCCGTTCGACTAGGCGCGCATAGCGCTGGCGTTGACGTACGCATTCCTGCGCGGCGCGGTACATCCGATCGGCCTGCGTACGCGGCGTGGCGATCGCACTATGGTCGCCAGAGATCGCGGGGGGACGAGTCGACTTCGGCATGCGGGGGGCCAGGAAAAGGGACCGGAAGTTTAACACCCCCGGGGCGTGGAATGGAAAGCGTCCAATGAATATCGGGCGCAGAATCCAGTCCATGAGTGTCCCCCCAGCCGATTCAGGGTCGCAGAAGCACCTAACTCCTCTGAAGGCGGGGGCGCTGACCAACGTCGTGGTCGAGAGCCGCGCCTACCGCGGTCATCAAGCCAGCGCATCCTCCTCGGAGCCGTCTGGAAGCGACGCCAGCGCCTGCTCGACCACATCGCGGGACGATGCCAGGAGACCGTCGCGCCACCACCCCTCGACGTCGAGTTCCCGCTTCGCGATTCGCGCCAGGTCAGTGCGCTCGGCGACGTAGAGCAGCTCGCAGCGGGCGTCGTACATCTCGGGCACCGGCGCACGATGGTGCGTGGCGATGGCGTGCGAAACGTTCGCGCCGAGCCCCCACTGGAGCGCGGCGAGCCCCCCGAGCGGTTCGTGGAGCGTGCGCAGGATGACCGACAGAATCGGAAGCGGAAAGACCGCGTCACGCCGGAGCGACTTTCGGAGTTCGCCCAGCCTGTCGAAGATCACCAGCTTCCCCACGTCGTGCAGGAGGCCCAGCGCGAAGGACTCGTCGGGCGACGCGCGAAAGGCCGGCGCGAGCGTGCGCGCGATCGGGGCGACGCGAATCATGTGCTGCCAGACCAGGTTCACGTACTCCTGGTACGCGCTCCCGGGGCGACACAGAATACCATCGACCATTGTCTTGAGCACCACGTTGTGGACGCCGGACGTCCCGACGCGCTGCACGGCACCGTGCAGCGAGACCACACGCCCGCTGCCGGTCGCGTAGTACGCCGAGTTGGCGTACCGAAGGAGCGCCTGTCCCAGGCCGGGGTCTCCTTCGACCAGCGCCACGAGCTTCGACGTCGGGGCTGTGGTATCGCGCGTGACCGCCAGCGCCCGTTGTGCGGCGAGCGGCGGCTGTCGCACCACGGCGTCGAACGATTCGACCAGCGCGTCGAGGAAGCGCGGCGCATCCGAGTTCCGGTCGACACGCGGCAGGACGTTATGCAGCTCGGCGACCTTCGTGCGCACGTCGAGTTCGAGCCATCCCTGCATGTCGCGCGCGTCGACGTCGGTACCGCGCGTCGAAAGAGCCGCAACCGCCGCCGGAGGTGGCACGGGCGTTGGCGCCACGGGGCGTGTGTTCGACGGTCTTCCTGCAGCCGCAACGTCGGGGGCGGGCGACGAGCGCAGGCGCTTGAACAGGTTTCCGAGCATGTGTCGTGGATGGCGGGGCGAAAGAAACGTCGCGCGCGCGGGCGTCTATCGTGACGATCGAGAGTCGGGTTCGGTTGCGGGCGGGAACGATGTCGCGTCCCCCGCGCCGCGACGGCTGGTCAGACCGGTTGTCCGCGGTGACGAAGCCTTCGCTGGCGCACAGAGTGGCGTCCGCGCGTCAGCTTTTTGTGACGCACATCGCAAAAGATGCAAAGCAGGGGCGGCGTCGCTTCAACCCGCTGCGAAAGTTGTTGACGGGCGAGCCAGTCCCCCATAGCATGTCGCACCCCAACCCCGGGCAGGTGCACGCCTGCCGTCGGACGACCGCCTGGCCCATGCATACCTAACGATGCGCGCGGACGTCCGGGCGCATCGGGGACGCCGGCCACGGACGACGCCGCACTGCACGGGAACGGGACGTAGGTCCACGCTCTCCCCCCATGGAGGATTTGTGCAGAAAACGCTCGGCAGTCTGGTGGTACTGGCGGTGTTCGCAGGTGCTTGTGCTGACGCAACGTCCCCGTCCGGCCCGGCACGGCTCGCGCCGTTCCTGCAGGTCAACGGCAACGTCTCCACGCAGTTGGTTCCTAACGAGTACATCGTGATCCTCAAGGATCGCACCCGTTCCGACCTGGACGCCGCGATCAATAGCGTCAAGTCGAACGGCGGCACCATCATCGCTCGCTACGAAAACGTCTATCGCGGATTCGCGGCTCGCATGGACGCCAACGCCGTGCAGGCGATCCGCGGCAATCTCGAGGTCCTCCTCGTCCAGCCCAACGGGATCGCCACGATCTCGGGAACGCAGGCGCCGGCGCCGTCATGGGGGCTCGACCGCATCGACCAGCGCAACCTCCCGCTCGACAACAGCTTCACCTACGCCAACGACGGCGCGGGTGTCCACGAGTACACGATCGACACCGGCATCCTCCTCACGCACAACGACTTTACGGGTCGCGTGGGGAACGGCTTCGATGCCATTACGTCGGGTGGCAACGCCAACGACTGCAACGGCCACGGGACGCACGTGACCGGTACCGCCGCCGGCACCACCTACGGCATCGCCAAGAAGGCCACCGTACACCCGGTCCGCGTGCTCAACTGCGCCGGTAGCGGAAGCTTTGCGCAGGTCATCGCGGGGATGAACTGGGTCACCGCCAACCGCATTCAGCCGGCAGTCGCGAACATGTCGCTTGGTGGCGGAAAGGACGTCGCAACCAACCTCGCCGCCGACTCGATGGTAAGACGCGGGAACGTCGCCCTGGCCGTTGCCTCCGGCAACAGCTCGGCGAACGCCTGCAACTCGTCGCCGGCATCTGCGCCGCTCCCTCTGACGGTGAACGCCACGACGATCGCCGATGCGCGCGCCTCGTTCTCGAACTTCGGTACCTGCACGGACCTCTTCGCCCCGGGAGTGAACATCACCAGCGACTGGATCGGCTCGAACTCGGCGACCAACACGATCTCCGGTACCTCGATGGCGACCCCGCACGTGACCGGCGCGCTCGCGCTGTATCGCGCCGCGAACCCGTCGGCCACCGCCGAGCAGATCTTCACGACGCTGCTCGCCGACGCCACGCCGAACAAGGTCACCAACCCCGGCACCGGCTCGCCTAACAAGCTCCTCTACATCGGCAACATCGGCGGCGGCGGCACCCCGAACCAGCCGCCGACGGCCGCGTTCACCTACAGCTGCCGCGCGCTGAACGATGGCGCGCGCCGTTGCGACTTCGACGGACGCTCCTCCACCGACGACGTCGGCGTGGTGAGCTACGCCTGGTCAACGCCGGGCAAGCCGAACAAGAGCGGCGCCCAGATCAACTGGCGCTTCGCCAGTGCCGGCACCGTGGCCGTCACCCTCAAGGTCACCGACGCTGGCGGTCTCTCCAACACTCTCACCAAGAACGTCGTCGTTCCCTGATCCGAGACAAACGCTCCTGAACGAAACGGCCGTCCGCTGGTGCAGCGGACGGCCGTCGTCGTTTGTACCGACGTCAATCAGGAGAGAGCGCGTTCTGCCGGTCGTGAGGCCGCTGCCACCCGCATCGCCGCACGCAGGCGATCGAGCGTCTCGTCTATCACCGCATCGTCGTGCGCTGCCGACATGAAACCCGCCTCGAACGCCGACGGCGCCAGGTAGACTCCGCGCGCCAGCGCTTCGCGAAAGAATCGCTTGAAGAGTGCGACGTCCGCGGTTCGCGCGTCGGTAAAGGAACGCACCGGCGCGTCTCGAAGAAAGAATCCCCACATCGTGCCGACCGACCCGGCGGTACAGGGAACATCGCACTCCCGAGCAATGGTCTCGATGCCATCGGCTAACCGTGCTGTGCGCCGCACCATCTCCCGCTGCAACGCAGGCGTCAGTTCCTGAAGCGTCGCCAGGCCAGCAGCCATCGCCAACGGATTGCCGGAGAGTGTTCCCGCCTGATACATCGGCCCGCTCGGCGCGACGAGCTCCATGAGCGAAGCGCGTCCGCCATAGGCGGCGACCGGAAGGCCACCACCGATCACCTTGCCGAATGTGGTGAGGTCGGCCGTCACGCCGAAGCGCTCGCTCGCGCCGCCGAGTGCGATGCGGAAACCCGTCATCACCTCGTCGAAGATGAGCACGGCCCCGCTCTCATCGGCGAGGCTGCGGAGCGATTCGAGGAAGCCCGGGACTGGCGGGATGAGCCCCGCATTGCCAACGACCGGTTCGACGATGATCGCCGCGAGGTTCGATGCATTCTCTCGGACGATGCGCGATGTCTCATCCACATCGTTGAACGTCGCTGTCAGCGTCAACGACGCGAGTGCGGCCGGTACGCCGGGAGAGTTGGGGAGGCCGAGCGTCGCCACTCCCGATCCCGCCTTGACCAGGAAGGAGTCTGCGTGCCCGTGATAACAGCCATCGAACTTGAGGATCGCGTCACGTCCGGTCGCCGCGCGCGCCAGCCGGATTGCGCTCATCGTTGCCTCGGTACCGCTCGATACGAAGCGCAGGCGCTCGAGGTGCGGCATCATCGAGCGCACCCGCTCGCCTAACGTCAGCTCGAGCTCCGTGGGGATGCCGAAGCTCGTCCCGTTCGCCATCACGCGTTGCAACGCCGCGAGCACCTGGGCCGGTGCGTGCCCGAGGACGAGTGGCCCCCACGACAGTACGTAATCGATGTACTCGTTGCCATCGACGTCCCAGATGCGCGCCCCCGCTCCGCGCGCCACCACGAATGGCTCGCTGTCGACCCCGCGGAAGGCACGAACGGGTGAGTTTACCCCTCCCGGAAACAGGGTGCGCGCGCGCGCCATCAACTCTGCCGATCGCGTCATCGCCCCGGCCCTCGGGTATCTTGCATATCGTTAGTCTGTCTCGCGTAAGGCATGCGCAGCAGCGACGGCGAAGTAAGTGAGGATGAAGTCGGCGCCGGCGCGTCGGATCGCGAGGAGCGACTCCATCATCGCGCGCCCCTCGTCGAGCCAGCCGTTCGCTGCGGCGGCCTTGATCATCGCGTACTCCCCGGATACCTGATATGCCGATACCGGGACGTCGACCTCGTCCCGAACCCGGCGGATGATGTCGAGGCACGGCCCGGCCGGTTTCACCATGATCATGTCGGCCCCCTCGGCGAGGTCCGCACGGACTTCGCGCAATGCTTCGTTGGAGTTGCCGGGGTCCATCTGATACCCGCGACGGTCGCCGAACTGCGGAGTCGACTCCGCCGCTTCGCGAAACGGGCCGTAGAACGCCGACGCATACTTGGCCGAGTACGAGAGGATCGGGATCTGCGCGTGCCCTGCGGCGTCGAGCGCCTCCCGGATCGCCGCGACACGGCCGTCCATCATGTCGCTCGGGGCGATGACGTCGGCGCCGGCGTCGGCGTGGCACGTTGCCTCGCGCGCGAGCAGCTGCAACGTGGCGTCGTTGTCGACCGTCTCGCCGTGCAGCACGCCGCAGTGCCCATGCGACGTGTACTCGCAGAGGCACACATCGGTCACCGTCACGAGCTGCGGGAACTCGTGCTTGAGCGCACGTACCCCTTGGGGGACGGGGCCGGTATCGTCCCACGCACCGCTCCCCTCGGCGTCTTTCTCGTCGGGGATGCCAAAGAGGATGATCCCTCCGACGCCAGCCTTCGCTGCTCCCTCCGCGTCGCGCAGCATTTCGTCGACCGACGTCTGCGACACGCCGGGCATCGCCCCAATCGGGCGACGGAACCCCGTTCCGGCGCGCACGAATAGCGGGAGGATGAGCTGCGACGGGTGCAGTCGCGTCTCGCGTACCAGCGCTCGAAGTGCCGCCGACTGGCGGAGCCTACGCATCCGCAACGCCGGAAAGACGGCCATGGAATCGCGCATCGTCGGGGCGCTCACGAGCGGGGGGCGGTCGCGGCGTCCCGTGCGCGCGCAAGGAGCGCACTTCCGCCCGCCGCAAGGAGCGAGTTGGCCAGCGACTCGCCTGCCGCTTCGGCGACGCCCACGTCCCCGGCCCCGACACCCACGTCTCCGCGACACTCGGCACCGCCATCTACATCGAGGATGACTCCATGCAGGCGCAGCTGACCACCGTCGAGTATCGCCAGCGCGCCGACCGGAACCTGACACCCGCCGTCGAGCGCGTGCAGGAACGCGCGCTCGGCGACGGCGGCGCGCCACGCCGCCTCGTCGTGTATCCTTGCGAGGACGCGCATGATCTCCGGATCGTTGGCGCGTACCTGCATGGCGATGACGCCCTGTGCCGGAGCGGGGAGCCATTCCGGGGCATCCAGCCATTCGGTCACGCGATCGCCGAGTCCGAGTCGCAGCAGCCCGGCTCCCGCCAGCACGATCGCTTCCATCTGTCCCTCGTCGAGCTTCTGGATCCGCGTGGGGACATTGCCGCGCAGGTCGACCAGCTGCAGGTCGGGGCGCCGCTGCCTAACGATCGCGCCACGCCGGAGTGACGACGTCCCCACGCGCGCCGCGCGCGGGAGCGTCTCGAGCGAGCGGGCCGTCGGTTGCAGGTCGGCGCGGATCAGGAGCGCGTCGCGCGGATCTTCGCGAGGAAGCACCGCACCCACCGCGAGCCCCGCGGGCGATTCGGTCGGGAGGTCCTTCAGCGAGTGCACGCACACGTCCACGTCGCCACCGAGGAGCGCACGTTCGAGTTCCGCGGTAAACACACCCTTCCCTCCGATCTGCGGCAGCGGCACGTCGAGTCGTTCGTCGCCCACGGTGGAAAAGGTGACGATCTCGGTGGGGTGTCCGAGTGCCTCGAGCGCGTCGCGCACCATGTGCGACTGCCGGAGCGCGAGCGCCGATCGGCGAGAGCCGATGCGGATCGTCCGGCGATCGCTGGCTGGCGTCGAGGGAGCAGGTGATGGAGCTTCGTTAGGCATGCGTGAGGGAATCGAGGAGGACGCGCTGCGCCGTGTCGGCGAAGGCGTCCATTGCAGGGCGTGGCGACTGGGCGGCGATGTCCAGACCGACCTCCCGCGCCACCGCGCTGGTCGTCGGTCCGATCGAAACGAGGCGCGTCGCCGCCCACAGCGAGGTGGGAACGTGCTCGGCGAAGGCGCGGCACGCGGAGCCGGACGCGAGCGTGACCGCTCCAACCTCGCCGCGCTCGATCAGTTCCACCAGCCGCCGCGCGCCATCTTCGCACGAATGCGTTTCGTAGCACGGCACATCGTCGACGACCCATCCCGCACCGCGGAGCATCGACGGGAGCTCGTCGCGTGCGCCACTGGCGCGCGGAAAGAATGCGCGCGGCGGCGTGGACGCGCGCCGCCTGACCGCGCGCTCCCATTCGAGCATGGCGCTCGCCAGGTGCGAGGCGTCCGCCACCGCTGGCCGCGAGTCGACGGCGAACCCCGCCGTTCGCAGCGCATCCGCGGTCCCCTCCCCCACCGCGCCTACACGGCCGAAGGCAAGATCGCCAGGCGCAACTCCCGCCTCCCGGCACGCCGCCGCCACCTGATCGACGGCGTGGCGACTGGTGCACACGAGCCAATCGTAGCTGCTGGAAGCGGCAATCCGCCGCACCAGTGGAGATGGATCGAGCATCTCGTAGCGAAGCAGCGGCGTCACGACCGCACGCACGGCGCGCGACTCCAGCGCGCGCACCAAGGTGTCGCAATCCTCCGCGGCCCGCGTCACCGCGACGCCGTGCGCGTCAGCCATTGGCGCCATCCGCGCGGTCGCCACTCGACGCAGTCGTAGCGCGCGACACGATATCGAGGGCCATCACGCGCTCGAGCGCAATCGGAAACCACGCGGAGAAAAGAGTCGGGTCCGCAGCGCATTCGCGCGAAACGTCGTTCAGTCGCACACGACGCCACGCTGCGACCTCGTCGGGCGTCGGAGAAGGCGACTCCACGACGCGAGCGACGAACACGTGATCGAGTTCGTGCTCGATGAGCGTCGGCGATACCTGCGCGCGATACGTGAAGCTGAATGCGGGAGCGATCCATTCGCAGGTCACCCCCATCTCCTCCCTTAGGCATCGCCGTGCGGCCTGCTCGTTTCCTTCGTCCGGACGCGGATGCGAGCACGCGGAGTTGGACCACAACGTTCCAGAATGATACTTGCCTGCTGCGCGTTGTTGGAGCAACAAGGCTCCATTGGCGTCGAAGGCGAAGACGGAGACTGCGCGGTGCAGCAGCCCCCGCTCATGCGCCTCCAACTTTTCGCAGAGGCCGATCTCGCGATCGTCGGCGTCCACGAGTATGACTGGCGGTGCCGATATCGGCCCCTCGTCGCCTGATGCCGTGCGACGCTCCATCACGTCCCGTTCGCGCGCGACCGGCGTCATCAGGCGAGCGCCTCGCTCCCGTGCAGGCTCCGGATGCGCTCCACGATACCGTCCACATCGAGCCCGCATTGTGCAAGCTGCCGCGCGCGCGGTGCCGCGCGCACGATGCGATCGGGAACCCCGTGCGCCGCCACGCGAACGCCGGCGTCCATCCGCGAGACCACGGCGCTCAACATCGCGCCGAATCCATTCACGACAGTCCCTTCCTCGAGCGTCAGGAGCGTGCGATGGTGAGCGCAGAGCGCGTGTAGCGTCACCTCGTCGTACGGTTTGAGGAATCGGCAGTTCACGACGGTGACGTCGAGACCGTCTTCCGCGAGCAGTTCCGCGGCGCGAAGCGCCGGAAGCACCAGGCTCCCCACCGCGAGCACTGCGATGTCGCGCCCCGTGCGCAGCACTTCCCACGTCCCAAACGGAATCGGCGGTACTTCCGCGAGCGAGGGAACGAGTTCGGGGGCAGCGTCGCGTGGATAGCGAAACGCAAACGGCCCGTCATGAGCGACCGCCGATGACAGCAACCCGAGCATCTCGGTCCCGTCCTTCGGTGCCGCGACGACCATGTTCGGCACGGCGAGCAAGTACGCAATGTCGTACAGCCCCATGTGCGTCTCGCCGTCCTCTCCCACCAGTCCAGCGCGGTCCATCGCAAACGTCACAGGGAGTCGCTGGAGCGCCACGTCGTGGATGATCCCGTCGTACGCGCGCTGGAGGAACGTCGAGTAGATGGCAACTACCGGGCGAATTCCGCGCGTGGCAAGTCCGGCGGCAAACGTGACGGCGTGCCCTTCGGCGATTCCCACGTCGAAGTGGCGCGACGGATGCACCGTTGCCACGATCCCCGTCCCCGTACCGCTCGGCATCGCCGCCGTGATCGCCACCACGTCGCCGCGCTCCGACATCAGTTCCGTGAGCCCGCGCCCGAAAACCGCGGTATAGGAAGGATTCGCCGTCGACGCCTTGCGCACCTTCCCGGTGCTCGGATCGTGGCCCGGTGGCAGCGCGTGCCACTTCTCGCCATGTTCCCCCGCCGGAAATCCATGCCCCTTGTGCGTGACGACGTGCACAAGTCGCGGTCCGGTCATCGGCTTCACCGCGGCGAGTGTGTCCGTGAGTGCGCCCATGTCGTGCCCGTCGATCGGCCCGAAGTAGCGAAAGCCCAACTCTTCGAAGAGGACGCCCGGAGTCAGGAACGACTTCACGCTCTCCTCCCACTTGCGCACCAGGAGCTCGAGCGGGCGATTGTGCTCGACGAACTCACCGATCTTTCCGCGAATGCGATTGTAGATCGGATTGCGCTGCACCTGGTTGAGGTACTTGGACATCGCCCCAACGTTAGGCGCAATCGACATCGCATTGTCGTTGAGCACGACCACGATGTCGCGTTCCGAGTCGCCGGCGTTGTTCAGCGCCTCGTAGGCGAGGCCGCTGGTCAACGATCCATCCCCGATGATCGCCACCACCTTGTAGTCGTCGCCGAGCAGGTCGCGCCCCGCCGCCATTCCTAACGCGGCTGCGATCGACGTCGCCGCGTGTCCGGCCCCGAAGGTGTCGTATGGGCTCTCCGTGCGCTTCAGGAACCCGGAGAGTCCCCCTTCCTGACGGAGCGTCTCCATCGCCTCGTTGCGCCCGGTGAGCACCTTGTGGGGATACGCCTGGTGCCCCACGTCCCAGACGAGCTGGTCGCGCGGCGTGTCGAACGTGGCGTGCAATGCCACGGTGAGCTCGACGACGCCGAGCCCCGCGCCGATGTGTCCCCCGGTGCGAGAGCACGTGTCGATGAGTCGCGCCCGCACCTCGTCGGCGACGGTTTGCAACTCGCGGGGGCTCATTCCCCTGAGCTGTTCGGGTCCGTGGATGGATTCGAGCATCGTCCTGCCCTCCCGCGTCAGCCGCGACCGACGCGCAGAAAGAGTTCCCACAGCATGATCGGAAGTCGCGTCGCCAGCAAGGCGTGCTCCGCGGCGGCGAGCCCCGCGAGCGCGGCGAGCACGAGGCGCCGCATGCGCGCCCCGTTGTCGATCGCCCGCATCGGCGGGAGGAGGAGCCAGACCGCCAGCAACGCGTACGCTTCGATCGTGACCCACAACAACGGCGAGTTGCGCGCCGGACCGAAATAGGCGGTGAGGTGCGCCAGGTACGGCGGAAAGATCTCCGCACCCGAATTCACAACGCCGGCGAACAGATTGAGTTTCGCCGTCTGGTGCGCCCCCCAGAACAGGAGGAGCGTGTGCAGCGCTACCCGGTTGCGCGCCCCGCGCACTTGCCACGCCACCGCCACCAGCACCGCCAGCGCCAACGCTTCCCAGTACGACGTCGCCGCGATCGCGTTCCACGCCCCTTCCCACCCGCGATGTGCGGCGCCTAACGACTCCGGCGCCGGCCCCACGAGCCACCCCTCGAAGAAGAGCGTGATGATCGCGGTCCACGCCAGTGCGCCAGCGAAGAACGCCCGCAGCCCACCTGAAGCACTGGTGTCGTCGCGGCTCGCCGCGAGCATTCGTGAGGCCTCAGCGAGGCACGCAACCGCGCCGAGCAGCGCCAAGCCGCGCGTCCAAACGTTGCGCTGCAAGGCAAACAGGACTCCCGTCGCCGTCCACCAGAACGCCAGCACCAGCAACACGCCGTGTCGTCGCAGCGCGGCGCCTACCCTCACCGGCGCGCCGAGCGCATGCACGACGGGAGGCAAGACAGGCGAGGTGGCAACCGCTTCAGGGGGCGTCATGCGTCGACTCCACGACGGGATTGCGTCACGCAACGCGCCACGTCCTGCGCCTGCGCCGAAGGGAGCGGGATGTAGCGCCCGCCGAATTCGCGCGCGAGATCGCGTGCGCTCACCTCTCCGCGCGGCGATGTATCGATGAGCACCGCTGAGACGCCAAGCGTGCGAAAGCTTCGGGCGGCGCGCGTCGCATCCTCCATTGCCTTGGCGCGCCCCGGTGTCCCATCACGCGCGATGTTCGCGCGCCCGTCCGTCAGCCACAACGCGATCACTTCCTGCCCTTCGCGCAGCGCACCGATCGCCACGCCGTGCACCACGTCGATCGCCGAGGCGAGCGGCGTTCCCCCGCCGCCCGGCAGCGCCGCCACGAGTCGCTTCGCCCGCGCCAGCGCGCGTGTTGGAGGAAGGAGGAGCGTGGCCTCCGCACCACGGAACGCAACGAGCGCGACCTTGTCGCGTCGAACGTAGGTTTGCGCGAGGAGGAGCTCCACCGCTCCCTTCGCCTCGGCGAGACGCTGCAGCGCCATCGATCCACTGGCATCGACGGCGATGATCGTTGTCGTGCCGGACTGCTGCTTGAATCGCCGAATGCGCAGGTCGTCGCGCCTGACGTCGAGCGAATTCGCGGCACTCCTCCCGTCGCGAATTCGTTCGACGCGCCGCACGCGCTGCCATGGAGCGGCAACACGCAACGTGGCGATGGGGTCCAGCGTGCGTCCGGCGCTCGGGCACCCGGCCTCGGCGCGCAGCTGTCGTCCGCGCGCCCCACCGTTGGATTCGCGGCCGCGGCGGCCTGCGCTGCGAGCACGTCGTCCGCGCGAGTCGTTGGCCGAACCAAGCAAGTCGGGCGGAAGGAAGGCGCGAATCGCCGCGAGCAGGACTTCGTTTGGCAACTCCTGCTGCGCATTGTTGGTTGATTCTCCTTCATCTCCGTCAGTTGGCGGAGGCTCGGCCTGGTCGGGTGGCGCCTCGGGCGGTTGCTCGGGCGAGGGGGGGACGCGAGTCGCGCGTGGTGCGAGCACGAGGCGTGCCGCGATCGTCACATCGTCGCGGGTCACCACCTGGCGCCCATCGAGCGCCGCGCACGCGCGTGCGCAGCGAACTGCCTGCAGCACCGCGCGCAGTGAGACGACGCCGAGCGCGTCGGCCAGGTGTGACAGGTCGCGCACTGCGCTTCTCGCGTCGATCGTCGGGAGGAGCGTACGTGCGGCGGCGATCTCGGACGCGTCGGGCCACCACCCGTCGTCCTGCCCAACCGGGAGCTGCAGCACGAAGGCGAGGCGATCTGTGAGCGACGACGCGACCTGCACGTCCCCTGGCTCCTCGGCGCTTTCGTCGAGTGCAATCAAGGTGATGCGCGCCGCGTGGCGCGCGGCAATGCCGTCGCGCTCCAATCGCACCTCGCCGCCATCCAGCGCATCGCAGAGCGCGGAAGTCGTCGACGGAAGGAGGCGCTCGGCGAGTGGCGCGACGACGATTCCTCCATCGCTTTCGGCAAGCACCCCGCGCATCACTACGCGTTCGCCACGCGCCAGCGTCGCCGCCAGGTCCATGCCGCCCAGGACTCGATCCTCCGTGGCGTTGATCGGTAGACGACGCGAGACCCGCGCACGCATGGCATCGTGCAGGCGGGCGCACCAACGACGCGCAGCCTCGTGCGTGGGACGCAGCAAGATTGCCCCTCCGAGACCGCGCGGATCCACCGCCAGCAGGGCGCCCGCAATCGCGCCCTGCCCCAAGCGGAGGAAGTCCTCGGCGCCGTCGAGGTCGCCCGTCGAGAGCGGCGAGGCAGTCACCATTCCGTCGCTCGTCATCAGGCAGCGCCGATGGCGTCGACGATCGCGCGCTCCACGCGCGACGTGGCGCTCGTCTCGTCCAGCGGATCGCGCCGTAGCCGATGACGTAGCGACATCGCGGCCACGGCGCGGAGATGCTCGCGCGTGACCGAAGGCGCCGCGCGCAGCGCGGCGAGTGCGCGCGCGGCGCGATAGATCGTGAGTTCTCCACGAACACCGTCCGTCCCGAGACGGGCGCAGAGCGTCGCGATGTCGTGCACGATCGCTGCGTCGACGGTAACGGCGGCGAGGCGCTCGCGGGCGCGGACGATCTGGCGGCGAATGGTCCGCTCATCCTTCTCCCATCTGGCGCTGAACGCCGCGGGATCGCGATCGAACGCGTCGCGTCGCATGATGACCTCGACGCGCGTCGATGGGTCGGTCGGCGTCAGCACTTCGACGGCGAGCCCAAAGCGATCGAGCAGCTGCGGACGAAGGTCGCCTTCCTCGGGATTGCCACTCCCTACAAGAATGAAGCGTGCGGGATGCCGCATGGAGATCCCTTCGCGCTCGACGACGTTCTCGCCCGATGCCGCAACGTCGAGGAGAAGGTCGACGAGGTGATCGTCAAGGAGGTTCACCTCGTCGACATAAAGCCAGCCGCGATTCGCGCGGGCGAGCAACCCTGCCTCAAAGGTTTTCTCTCCCGACCGGAGCGCCCGCTCGATGTCGAGCGTCCCAGCCACCCGGTCTTCCGTTGCACCGAGCGGGAGGTCGACAACCGGCACACCAGCCTTTCGCGTCTTGAGTCGCGTCCCGCCCTCGGCGCGCGCCCGACACTCGTCGCATCGTTCGCCGTTGCCGGAGGGGTCACACCCGTACCGGCAGCCGTCGACCACCGTGATGGGCGGGAGCAGCTCGCCGAGTGCGCGTACCGCAGTCGACTTTGCCGTCCCGCGATGCCCGAGGATGAGCACCCCTCCCACGAAGGCGTCGATCGCCGCGATCAGGAGGGCGAGCTTCATGTCCTCCTGCCCGACG
The DNA here is from genome assembly GCA_044225935.1 of Gemmatimonadaceae bacterium. Taxonomy (GTDB): domain Bacteria; phylum Gemmatimonadota; class Gemmatimonadetes; order Gemmatimonadales; family Gemmatimonadaceae; genus SCN-70-22. The sequence goes on along the minus strand of JBGAHX010000001.1, from coordinate 56,765 downwards.
ATGGCAGAGAACGGAAAGCGATGGCGCACGCGATTCCTCTCTCGAAGTGTCAACGAAACGGTACAGCCGGTTGACGAATGTCGCAATAAGACGACATAGTAGCGCGTCGCAATTGCGTGACACTTTGAAAGAATCGCACACTTCGACCTGAGACGACGCGCCGACTTCTCTGGCGACGCACCGGTCTCTCGAGGTCTCCCGTGGAAAGTCGCCCCGCCCGACTCGCGCAGTTTACGGATGCCGCCGCACTTCCGGCGCGTCCCGACACCTGGCTCGATCGACTCCTTGAAGCTCGCGACCGGGTCTATGCGAGTCCGGTATTCCATCGATGGGCGGCGCGGATACCGATCGTGCGAAGCGTGGCTCGATCGCGGGCGCAGGCGCTCTTCGACATCACTGCGGGATTCGTCTACTCGCAGACGCTCGCTGCCTGCACTCGGCTCGACCTGTTCCGCAAGCTCTCCCAGGCGCCGATGACGGTCTCCCAGATTGCCGTCGACTCCGGGCTCCCGGTCGACAGCGTGGAACGGCTCATAGAAGCCGCGACCGCGTTGGAACTGGTTGCGCCGCGTTCGGGCGGAAGGATCGGCCTTGGGGCACTGGGGGGGCCGATCCTCGCGCAGGAGGCCATCGTTCGGATGGTCTCGCACAACGCCCTTCTATATACAGATCTGTCGGATCCGCTCGCCCTCCTGACCCGCTCGGCAGGCTCGTCGTCCGCCGTCGGGCAGTTTTTCCCGTACGCCGAGACGCCGCAACCGCAGGCGCTGTCTTCGTCGACCGTTGCAGCCTACAGCGAGCTGATGGCGCAAACCGTTGCGCCTATTGCACATGAAGTCCTCGATTCAGGCATTCTCGAAGGTCGGGAGTGCCTGCTCGACGTCGGAGGCGGTCAAGGGGCGTTCCTGCTCGAGGTCGCCGAGCGATATGGGAGCATGCGGTTCAAGCTCTTCGATCTTCCGGCGGTGGTGGCGCGCGCCACTCACCGGGTCGAGGAAGCCGGGGTCGGCGACCGATTCGACTGCCTGGGCGGCGACTTTCACGCGGACCCGCTCCCGGTCGGAGCCGATGTAATCTCGCTCGTGCGTGTACTTCTCGATCACGACGATCGCAAGGTCATGGCGCTCTTGCGTCGTGCGCGCGCCGCCCTGCCTCGAGGCGGCTCACTGATTGTTGCCGAGCCCATGACGGATGTGTCGGGCGCGCGTCGCGTGGGCGAAGTGTACTTCTCGTTCTATCTGAGAGCGATGGGGCGCGGTCGCTGCCGCTCCACCCGCGAGCTCAACGCCTTGGTGCGCGAGGCTGGCTTCCGACGCTCGCGCATTCTTTCGACGCGCTATCCGGTTTTCGCCTCGATTCTTGTAGCGGACGCATAACGCGTCGCCGTCAGCCCGCTGCCTTCGCACAGGTAGCGGGCTCGTTTACACCCATGACTGTAATTATCTGTTGACAGCCCGAAGTGTCGCCGTACATTGACATTCGACGTCAGACCCCCCACGGAGCTGCGCGTGGACACAACCGCGGTCGTCTTCGAACGACCTGGCACACTCGGCCTGCAACGACTCGCGCTGACGGATCCCTCGGACAGCGACGTGGTGATCGATGTCGCCTGGAGCGGCATCAGTACGGGAACGGAGCGGCTGCTGTGGACGGGGACGATGCCTGCCTTCCCCGGGATGGGATACCCGCTCGTTCCCGGCTATGAAGCGGTCGGTCGCGTCGCCCACGCCGGGACGGACTCCGGGCGCTACGTCGGTGAGCACGTCTTCGTCGGCGGTGCGCACTGCTTTCCCGGCGTGCGCTGCCTCTTTGGAAGTTCGGCGCGGCAGCTCGTGGTACCGGGTGCGCGCGCACAAGTCGTGACGAGCACGCTTGGCGACCGGGCGACGCTACTCGCGCTGGCCGCGACGGCGTATCACGCGCTGCGCGGCGGACGCGGACTCCTCCCCGACCTCATCGTCGGGCATGGGGCACTCGGTCGGCTGCTGGCACGCCTAACGATGCTCCTCGATCCCGGACGTATCCCGACGGTGTGGGAGCGAAACCCCGCACGTGTCGCCGGCGCCTTGGGCTACCGCGTCATCGACGCCGACGACGATCCGCGCCAGGACTACGCCGCGATCTGCGACGTCAGTGGCGATCTCGAACTCGTCGATCCGCTCATCAGCCGACTCGCACCGGGGGGAGAACTCTGCCTCGCCGGCTTCTACAGCGCCGACACGATCGGCTTCCGATTCACCCCTGCCTTCATGCGCGGCGCGCGCCTGCGCATCGCGGCACAGTGGCAGCCCAGCGATCTCGCCGCCGTCACCGCGTTGGCCAACGGCGGCGCGCTCTCGCTGGACGACATCATCACGCACCACGCGGTCGCGGAAGATGCGGCGGCCGCCTATTCGACGGCGTTCGACGATCCGTCCTGCGTCAAGATGGTCCTCGACTGGAGTCACCCTTCATGATCGACGCGCCCACGAACGGCGGCCTGGTGGAACTGCACCGCAACCTGCGGCGCGAGGCATCCGCGGATGTCGCACCCGTCGCGCCGCAGTCATCGGCTAAAGACACGCAGATCATCGCGATCTACGGCAAGGGAGGGATCGGCAAGAGCTTCACGCTCGCCAATCTCTCGTACATGATGGCGCAGCAGGGAAAGAAGGTCCTGCTCATCGGTTGCGATCCCAAGTCGGATACCACGTCGCTCCTCTTCGGAGGTCGCGCGTGCCCCACCATCATCGAGACGTCCTCGCGCCGCAAGCTGGCGGGCGAGGAAGTCTCCATCGGCGACGTCTGCTTCAAGCGTGACGGCGTTTTCGCGATGGAACTCGGAGGGCCCGAGGTGGGACGCGGCTGTGGCGGCCGCGGCATCATCCACGGCTTCGAGCTTCTCGAAAAGCTCGGCTTTCACGAGTGGGGCTTCGACTACGTCCTCCTCGACTTCCTTGGCGACGTAGTCTGCGGCGGGTTTGGGCTCCCCATCGCGCGCGATATGTGCCAGAAGGTCATCGTCGTCGGGAGCAACGACCTGCAGTCGCTCTACGTCGCCAACAACGTCTGCTCGGCGGTGGAATACTTCCGCAAGCTCGGCGGCAACGTCGGCGTCGCAGGGCTCGTGGTGAACAAGGACGACCATACGGGCGAAGCGCAGAAGTTCGCCGAGTCGGTTGGCATTCCCGTGCTGGCGGCGATACCTGCGCACGAGGACATCCGCCGCAAGAGTGCCAACTACGAGATCATCGGATATCCCGGCGGCGAGTGGGGTTCGCTCTTCGAACAACTGTCGACAGCAGTTGCCGATGCGCCGCCGGTCCGTCCGCGCCCGCTGAGCCAGGACCAGCTCCTCTCGCTCTTCTCGTCGAAGAGCACCGGACGCGACGTGGTGCTCGAACCTGCAAGCCTCGCCGACATGTGCGGGCGCGACACGCTCGAAAAGGCGTCGCTCGAAGTCGTCTACGATACGGTGTAGCCCATGGCCCCCGCGAATCCGGTAACCGCCACACCGCTCGCGGCAACGTCGTCACGAGAGATCGCGTACGACGCTGCGTCCGCAACGCCGGTCGACAACGACCACGGAACGGGCGGGGTCACACCGCTACCCGAGTCTGCCGACTCCGTCGCCAATCCGGCGGCATTGTCGGCGGACGGCCTTGGGTGCCACGCCGGCGTCGTCGAGCTGCAACGCGCCGCGCACAAGGCCGGCAAGAGCGCGCTGCTCGAGCAGTATGCCAAGGACTATCCGCAGGGGCCGCACGACCAACCGCAGTCGATGTGCCCTGCCTTCGGATCGCTCCGCGTCGGGCTTCGCATGCGGCGCACGGCGACGATCCTCTCGGGATCTGCCTGCTGCGTGTACGGGCTCACCTTCACCTCGCACTTCTACGGCGCCCGCCGCACGGTCGGCTACGTCCCGTTCAACTCGGAAACCCTGGTCACCGGGAAGCTGTTCGAGGACATTCGCGACGCGGTCTACAAGACCGCAGATCCCGAGAAGTATGACGCGATCGTCGTCACGAATCTCTGCGTCCCCACCGCCTCCGGCGTTCCGTTGCAGCTGCTCCCCAAGGAGATCAACGGCGTCCGCATCATCGGGATCGACGTCCCGGGATTTGGCGTTCCCACGCATGCCGAAGCGAAAGACGTCCTCGCGGGAGCGATGCTCCGCTACGCACGCCTCGAAGCCGAGCAGGGACCGGTGCTTGCGCCGCGCGGTGGTCGCTCCGAACGCCCCACCGTCACGCCGGTCGGCGAGATGTTTCCGGCGGATCCGATGTCGATCGCCTCACTCCTCGAGCCGCTCGGCCTTGCCGCCGGTCCGACCGTCCCGACGCGCGAGTGGCGCGAGCTATATGCCGCGCTCGACTGCGTGGCCGTCGCCGCGATCCACCCGTTCTACTCGGCCAGCTATCGCGAGTTTGCCACAGCCGGACGTCCGATCGTCGGTTCCGCCCCGGTCGGCGTCGAAGGGACCGACGCGTGGTTGCAGCAGATCGGCGTCGCGACCGAGATCCCGCGCGCGCGCATCGACGCTGCGCGCGACAAGTGGCTCCCGATCATCGCGGCCGGCCTCGCCGCCAACCCCATCCACGCCCGCATCACGCTGTCGGGATACGAAGGCTCCGAACTGATTGTCGCGCGGCTGCTCGTGGAAGGCGGTGCAGACCTGCGCTACGTCGGTACGGCGTGTCCCCACACGGCTTGGAGTGAGCCGGACCGCGCCTGGCTCGCCGACCGCGGCGTGCAGGTGCAATTCCGTGCCTCGCTGGAGCACGACGTCGCGGCCATGCACTCTTTCGATCCCGAACTAGTGATCGGGACGACGCCGATCGTGCAGAAGGCGAAGGAGCGGGCGACGCCTGCGATGTACTTCACCAACCTCGTCTCGGCACGCCCGCTATTCGGGCCCGCTGGAGTCGCCTCGCTCGCCGGCATCATCAACCCGGCGCTCAAGAATCGCGAGCGCTTCGAGCGCATGCTGCAGTTCTTTGATGGCGTCGGCAGCGGTCACGACGCCGCAGGATACGGATTTGCGAGCGGCGTCCCTGCCCCGCGCCCGGAATTCAAGGAACGCTTCAAGCGCCACATGATCGGCCAGGCGCGCAAGCGCAAGGCCGAGGAGATGATCTAGTGCTCGTCCTCGATCACGATCGCGCCGGCGGATACTGGGGTGCTGTCTACGTCTTCTCGGCGCTCAAGGGGCTGCAAGTCGTCATCGATGGTCCGGTAGGGTGCGAGAACCTCCCGGTCACGTCGGTGCTGCACTACACCGACGCCCTTCCGCCGCACGAGCTCCCGATCGTCGTCACGGGTCTCTCCGAAGACGATCTCGCCAAGAACGGCACCGAGGGGGCTCTCAAGCGGGCCAATGCCACGCTCGATCCCGACCTCCCGTCGGTTGTCGTCACCGGGAGCATCGCGGAGATGATCGGCGGCGGCGTGACGCCGGAAGGATCGAACGTGGCGCGCTTTCTCCCGCGCACCATCGATGAAGACCAGTGGCAGTGCGCGAACCGCGCCATGTACTGGCTGTGGACGGAATACGGCCTCAAGCGCGGTGTGGCCCCAAAGCGTCGGGAGCGACAACCCGGCGACAAGCCTCGTGTCAACATCATCGGTCCGATCTACGGCACGTTCAACATGTCGTCGGACTTGGCCGAGGTGAAGCGACTGGTCGAGGGGATCGGGTGCGAGATCAACATGGTCTTCCCGCTCGGTTCGCATCTCGCCGACGTACCGCGCCTGATCGACGCCGACGTGAACATCTGCATGTATCGCGAGTTCGGGCGCCAGCTGTGCGAGGCGCTCGAGGTGCCGTACCTGCAGGCGCCGATCGGGATGTCGTCGACGACACGTTTTCTCGAGACGCTCGGCGAGTTGACCGGGCTCGATCCGGCCCCGTTCATCGAGCGCGAGAAGCATTCGACGATCAAGCCGATCTGGGACCTGTGGCGGAGCGTCACGCAGGACTTCTTCGCGACCGCGACGTTCGGCATCGTGGCCAACGAGACGTATGCGCGCGGCGTTCGCCACTTCCTCGAGGAGGAGCTGGGCTTCCCGTGCGCCTTCGCCTACCAGCGGCGTGCCGGTGTGAAGCCCGACAACGCCGCGGTGCGCGCGAGCATCCGTGAGAAGCAACCGCTGGTCCTCTTCGGGAGCTTCAACGAGCGGATGTACCTGGCGGAATCCGGGGGGCGCGGGACGTACATCCCTGCGTCGTTCCCCGGCGCGATCATCCGCCGGCACACGGGGACGCCGTTCATGGGATACGCCGGTGCGACGTACCTCGTGCAGGAAGTCTGCAACGCGCTGTTCGATGCGCTCTTTCACATCCTTCCGCTGGGCGAAGTGCTCGACCGGGTGGAGCCGACGCCGGCGCGCCTGGCGACGCCGCTCCCCTGGGACGACGCGGCCCGCCGGGCGTTGGACGAATTGGTGGATGCGCAGCCTTACCTCGTACGGATCTCCGCGGCCAAGCGGATGCGGGATTCGGCAGAGCAGGACGCGCGCGCCGGTGGTGCGACCACCGTCACGCGCGAGCATGTCATGGCCTCGACCCGGACCCTCGCTGCCCGTTAGGCGGCGTGGCTTATCGAACCCGAACCCTGTGCACAGGAGGTGATGCGAATCGTTGTGGGCCGATCGGCGACCGCGGGAACGTGGACGGGGGATCGCGCCGGATGGCGCGTGCCGCCGCTGGCGTCGCGGTGGGTGCGGTGGCGGTAGTGGAGCGGGCCGAGATGGCGCACGCGTCTGGAGGCATGACGGCTGACCTGTCCCGCCCTGGCGGGTCCCCCACGGCTGCAGGGGCTGTGTAGCCAACCAATACTGATCCGGAGGGATTATGTCGGAAGGACCCTATGACGACGGCATGAACGACGAGGAAGCGCGGGCGTTCCACGGCTACTTCGTGCGTGGCACCGTGGTCTTCGTGGCGGTGGCGATCGTCGCGCACATCCTGCAGTGGTCGTGGCGTCCGTGGCTGTGACCCGGCGCTGCCGCTGCTGAGACCTTCGCTCACTGACCAGGAGATCTGACAATGTATCGCATTTGGGTGGGGTTGAATCCCCGCATGGTGCTGTTCGCGGTGCACACGGCCGTGTCGATCATGGTGCTCGTGATTCACCTCTTTGCCTTCAGGGTTGTGAATTACCCGACGGCGGGGAACGAGAAGTACCAGACCATGACGTCGACGCGGTAGTGCGCCGTCGTGGCGGCGCGGTATAGCGCCGTCGAGACGGCGCGGTAAAGCGCCGTCGTGGCGCAGGACGACCACATCTCTACTCGCAATTCCGGAGGAATTCACATGGCAGAAAGACCCAACCTCACTGAACAGGAGGCCCGGGCATTTCACGGGTACTTCATCAGTGGATTCATCGGGTTCACCGCCGTTGCCATCGCCGCGCACCTGCTGGCGTGGGCATGGCGGCCGTGGCTGTAGGACGATCGTATGTACCGCATCTGGATCGGGCTCGACGCCAAGGCGGTGCTCGGCGCCGTGATGGGCGGGGTATCGATCATCGTGCTGGTGATCCACCTGTTCGCTTTCAAGGTCGTCGGGTATCCCGCGTTAGGGAACGCCCAGAAGTACTCATCCGCGACGCCGCCGGCGGCGGCCGCGCAGAAATGACGGAGGCGTTGCCCGCCGGACGATCGTGGCCGGAGGTGGTCGCGTGCGCATGCCTGTTCGGGTTCGCGCCACACCGCTTTAGGCCCGTCCGTCTCGACGGTTGACGCATCCCCTGTCTCGAGGAAACGCACCCTATGCATCGCATTTGGCTCGCATTCGACCCTCGACGGGTCATGGTGGCGCTGTTCGGCTTTCTGGCCGTGCTGGCGCTCCTCATCCATTTCATCCTGCTGAGTTCGAGCCGTTTCTCCTGGATCGAGAACGGCACGTTGCCGGCAGCGCAGGCCCCGGTAGGCGGGTCGGCGGCGCCGGCAGCGGCAGAAATGGCTCCGCTGCCACCCAATCGGTAGCGTGCGCGCGGCGGCGGACGTGTGGCGGCGTAGTGCATTCGCTGCGTCGCCCACGCCCCCGCAACGCGTACCACGCCGGCACTTCCTTGCGGTCGGCCCTCAACGCGCACGTATGGAGCACGCACGATGGCGCTATTGAGCTTTGAGCGGAAATATCGCGTTCGCGGAGGGACGCTGCTTGGCGGCGACCTCTTCGACTTCTGGTTCGGCCCGTTCTACGTCGGCTTCTTCGGCGTCACGGGCGCGGTCTGCACCATCCTCGGCACGCTCCTCGTCGTGTACGGATGCGTCATCGACCCGCACTCGAGCATCTGGCAGTGGAGCATCGCGCCGCCGGATCTCAAGTACGGGCTCGGCTTCGCACCGATGGCGGAGGGCGGACTGTGGCAGGTCATCACGATGTGCGCCATCGGCTCGTTCGTCTCGTGGGCCCTTCGCGAGGTGGAGATCTGCCGCAAGTTAGGGATGGGGCTCCACGTCCCCTTCGCTTTCAGCGTGGCAATCCTCGCGTACGTCACGCTCGTCGTCATCCGTCCGGTGCTGCTGGGCGCCTGGGGGCATGCGTTCCCCTACGGCATCTTCAGCCACCTGGATTGGGTGTCGAACGTCGGCTACCAGTACCTGCACTTCCACTACAACCCGGCGCACATGCTCGGCGTGACGTTCTTCTTCACGACGTGCCTCGCGCTGGCCATGCACGGCTCGCTGATCCTGTCGGTGACAAACCCGCCGAAGGGTGAACCGGTCAAGACGAGCGAGCACGAGAACGTGTTCTTCCGCGACTTCCTCGGCTACTCGATCGGCGCCATCGGCATCCATCGCCTCGGACTCTTCCTCGCGCTCAGTGCCGGCTTCTGGTCGGCGGTCTGCATCGTGATCTCGGGACCGTTCTGGGCGCACGGATGGGTGGAATGGTGGAGCTGGTGGCTGAATCTCCCCATCTGGTGATAGAGGACACTCGACATGCTCGAATACCAGAACCTCTTCACCCGCGTACAGGTCCGCACGGTCGCGGACCCGGGACTCCCGATCGACGACTCGACGGGAGATCGCCTCGGCACGGGCGGATTCAACAAGTGGATCGGCAAGATCGGTGACGCGCAGATCGGCCCGATCTACCTCGGCGCAACCGGGCTGTGGTCGCTCTTCTTCGGCTTCCTCGCGTTCGAGATCATCGGCTTGAACATGTTCCAGTCGGTGGGATGGAACCCGAAGGAGTTCATCCGCCAGCTGCCATGGCTGGCGCTCGAGCCACCGCCCCCGGGGAACGGACTGCACTTTCCGCCCATGCGTCAGGGCGGCTGGTATCTGATGGCGGGATTCTTTCTCACCATCTCGGTCCTCCTCTGGTGGGTGCGCACCTACCGGCGGGCGCGGGCGCTCAAGCTGGGCACGCATCTCGCCTGGGCCTTCGCGTCGGCAATCTTCCTCTTCCTGTCGTTTGTCATCCAGCCGGTGCTCGTCGGGAGCTTCAGCGAGATGGTTCCTTTCGGAATCTTCCCGCACCTGGACTGGACGGCCTCGTTCTCGATTCGCTACGGAAACCTGTACTACAATCCGTTCCACGCCCTCTCGATCGCCTTCCTGTACGGATCGTGCCTCCTCTTCGCGATGCACGGGGCGACGATTCTCGCGGTGTCGCGACTGGGCGGCGAGCGCGAGATCGAACAGATCACCGATCGCGGCACGGCGTCGGAACGCGCGGCGCTCTTCTGGCGCTGGACGATGGGATGGAATGCGACGATGGAGTCGATCCATCGCTGGGCCTGGTGGTTTGCCGTGCTCACCACCTTCACCGGCGGGATCGGCATCCTGCTCACCGGCACGGTGGTCGACAACTGGTACCTGTGGGCCGTGAAGCACAAGGTCGCCCCAGCGTATCCGGCGCAGAACACGCTCACGCCCGAGCAGCTGGAGTTCCTGCGCGGTCGTTACCAGGGTACGGCGCCTGACAGCTTCCCGACCTACCCGCTGGCTGCAGCGACCGACGCAGCGACGACCATAACGCCGCTGGACTCGGCGGAGATCGCCCCCGTCGTGACGGCGCCGGCGATGTTCGACTCGCTCTCGGCATCGGGACGCGTTGCCCTGCGGGCGATCTACTTCAACCCGGCGAACGCGATGGCGCGGTCGGAGTCGGAGCCGCAGCTCCAGGAGATCGTCGCGCTCCTCGCCGCGCATCCGGACCTGACGGTGATCGTCGAGGGACACACCGACAGCACGGGAACGGCGGAGGCCAACCAGGCGCTGTCGGAGCAGCGTGCGTCGTTCGTGCGGCGCCGCCTCATCTCCGAGCTTGGGGTCGACCCGAGCCGCGTGACGGGAGCGGTGGGCTACGGCTCGTCGCGGCCGCGCGCACCTAACGACACACCCGAGGGACGTCGCCTCAACCGGCGCGTGGAGCTGGTGAAGCCATGAACCCATCCACGACATCAACACGGCCCGATCCCGCTCGTTCAACGGCGCGTGCGCGCGCAGGGGGACGCATGACACGCTTCACGCGCCGCGCCAGCACTGGGCTCGCCCTCCTCGTCGCCGCGCTCGCGCTGAACGGATGCGATATCGGCGGAAAGGAATCGCGACAGCTCGGATACCGCGGCACCGCGATGGCGATGACAGTCGACAAATCGGAACTGGCGGAGAAGTTTGCCGCCGTGCATCTCCCGGTCGCCCTCCCGCCATCGCCGCCAGCGTCGCCCGGTCCACTCCCGTGGAAGAACGTACAGGTCCTCAACGACGTGTCGGTCGCCGAGCTCAATCGGACGATGATCGCCATGTCGACGTGGGTGGCCGGCGGGAGTGGCAACTGTGCGTACTGCCACAACCTTCGCGATCTCTCGGCCGATACGTCGGAGAATGGACGCCCGCTCTACACCAAGGTCGTCGCGCGCCGGATGCTTCAGATGACGCGGCACATCAACGGGCAGTATCAGCCGCACGTCGCCAACACCGGAGTGACCTGCTACACGTGCCACCGCGGCAAGCCGATTCCCGGCGGCGTCTGGTTCTACGGCAAGCAGACCGACTACCTGCGGCACTACCTCGATCGTGACGGCGCGCGCGTCGTGTCGCAAGCGGTCGGGCCTTCGAATGCCAACCGTTCGTCGGTGAAGCAGACGGAGTGGACCTACTCGCTCATGCTCTCGCAGGCGAAGGCGTTGGGCGTGGGATGCGTGTACTGCCACAACTCGCGGCAGTTCTCGTCTTGGGAGCAGGCGCCGCCGCAGCGCGTGACCGCCTATCACGGCATCCTCATGCTTCGCGACCTGAACACGCAGTACCTGTCGCCGCTCCAGACGGTCTTCCCGCAGGTTCGCCTCGGACCGATGGGAGACGCGCCAAAGGCACAGTGCATCACGTGTCACGGCGGCGTGTACAAGCCGCTCTACGCAGCGCAGATGGCGAAGGATTATCCGGCACTCTGGGGACGTCCGGAATGGAATGGCGTGGCATTTCCCACGCTCGACCTCAGTCCGCCGGCCGCCACACCGCCAGCAGCATCGACCGCTCCTGCCGCACCCGCGCAGACCAGCGCCGTCGATGCATCGGGGAAGACGTCGCGCACTCCGGCGTCGCCCTGAGACTTTCGAAACGGCAACGCCCCGTGGCAGACTGTCGCCACGGGGCGTTTGCATTCCCCACCACCACCCCTCCTTCCTCGCCGTGACCGCGTTCGAAAGGATAGAGCGAACGTTTGCCGCCGGCGGATTGCAGTGGGCAGGTACCACCTGCGGCGACGGACCCGAGCTCGTACTCCTTCATGGGACCGGAGGAACGCGTCGCACCTGGGACGCGATGATTCCTCTGCTCGCGCCCAGCTTTCGCATGTTGGCCATCGACCTCCCTGGTCACGGCGAGACCAGCTACCCTGGATTCGCGCGCCTCACGCTCGAAGGGATGTCATCGCTCGTTCGGGAGGCGATTGCGGCCTTCGAGGTGCATCCTCGCGGCATCGTCGGGCACTCGGCGGGCGCAGCGATCATGTTGCAGCTGGCAGCCGACGGGTCGCTGGCGAACGACGTGCATTTGGTTGGCATCAATGCAGCGCTCGAGCCGCCGCCCGACATCGCCCGCGCCATCATGCAGTCGCCGGTTGGGGACATCTTTCGGTCGGGCGCTGCCCGATCGATCGTGCGCGCGGCCGGCCGTGTCTCCCCGGTCATCGAGCTGCTGCTCGCCTCTACCGGTTCGCGCCTGACGCGAGACCAGGAGGAGGATTACGTCTCGGCCTTCGCTTCAGGCAACCACGCCGAGGCGGCGTATGCGATGGTCGCCAACTGGGACCTGGTTCCACTGCGTCGCGCACTCCCGAAGATCCGGCAGGAGATCACATTGATCGTCGGCAACAACGACCCGTGGATCCCGTCACGCGTGTCTCGCGAGGCAGCCACGCTGATGCCGCGCGCGACGTTTCGATCCGTGGTCGGCGGCCACCTCGTTCATGAGGAGCATCCAGGCGAGGTGGCGGAGCTGATCGCCGAGGCGTTCGCGAAACACGGGTAAACGAAGAGGAGGGGCGTTAGAACGCCCCTCCTTTCAGCGCGCGGCATCGCCTAACGGGCGACGAGCAGTCGCTCGAGCGACGCGACTTGCGACAATCCGAAGCCGTTCACCGCATTGATGCGCGACGATCCGTCGCGAGTCACGGTGAGCTGGCCGTTCTCCCGCATCTCGAGCGTGAAGTTCACGTCCGGTCCCTTCTCGCGGCGCTGCGTGTGCGGCGCGAGTCCCCGCAGCATCGTCCGGAGGAAGCGCGCCGAGTCCTCGTTCGCGATCACGGATACGGAGCCGCCGGTTCGCGCGTCGAGCACCTGCACCCCGCCGTTGTCCAGATCGCGCAGCACCAGCGCACGCTGCGCGAGCACGGGCGCGAGGTTGTCGACGCGTGCGGTGAGGCCGAAGAAGCGCGCCCCCGCGGCAACCAGCACCGCGAGCAGCGCCATTCCCACCATCATCCGCCCGATCGGCTTCGGCATGGTGAAGTTTGGGACGTCGCGCCGTGCGCCAGGCTCCTGCTCGAACACGATGTGGCTCATCGCGCCATCGCCTCCCCGTTCGCCCCGACGCGCAGCCCACCGCCGGGGATCAAGGCGCGAGTCTCGTCGGCATCGCCTACGCGCACATTTCCGCCACTCCGCACGACGGCATCACGAATCACTTGCCCCACCCGCTCGGGGTCAGCGAGTCCGCGGAGCTTGGGACGAGGATTCGCGAGGTTTCGGAACACATCGACGTGCGGCCACAGTGCGATGTACGCGAGCTTGACCTCGGGCGCGAGCGTGAGGCGCAACTCACCCGAACCGTCGCGAAAGCGCTTGAGCGCTGCGTTGTCGATCAGCCGCAGCGGAATGTTGATGGCGATCGGGAAGGCGATCCCGACCTGCAGGATCACCCGCCGCGTCGTGACGACATAGGTGCTGGACCGCGCCACGGCGCGACCGAGCCACGCGACCGCGCCCAGGAGAACCGCCGTCAGGAGCAACGGCAGCACGAGCACGCGTGCCGTATCGGCGATGGAGAGCGACGACAGCGCACTCACGCCAACGAGGACGACCATCGCCGCCATGTACGCTCCCCAGACGCGCACGTGCACGACGTGACGCGTCGTGGCGCGCACTTCGGGCGATCCGGACCAAAGGATCTCCTCACCCTCGGGGAGCGGCTCGTCGACTCCGGCGATCCACCTGCGCGCGGTGCTCATAGGACGGGTTCGCTGCGGCTCGGCGTGGCATAGAGGTGACCGCCAGCATAGTACGCCATGATGCGGTCCTCTTCGCGCAACGTCACCTGGTCGTCGCGCGACGTCGAGGGCACGTCGCTGAATTGCGCCGCGGTGATCGACTTCACGATGACGTGATCGTTTCCCCACAGTCCGAAGTTCGGCCACTGCACGAAGCCGACGGGGAGGAGCACGCGACGATCGACCCCCGCCAGCTGCACTTCGTAGTAGCGCACCTGCGGCTCCGAACGATCGACCCAGACATCGGCGATTGTTCCGGCGACAACGCCGTCACAGGCGTGCACTGGAAGTCCGCGTGGGTCGGGATCGCCTTCGGCAATGCTGAATCCATCGACGCTTCGCATCGGAACGATCTTCGCGATGCCGTGGGCCGTGAGGTCGGGGACATCGGCACGATTGGCCCACGCCGCAGGTCCGACTCCGTCGACCATCGGATTGCCCGTGGGGACGATTGGCGAGCCATTGTAGCCGTCGACTGGCACTGCTTTCAGTTCGTCCATCAGTGAGTCCCCCCGTCCGGTGGTGCAGCATGAAGGTAGGTCTTCTTCTCGGGCACCGGCGGCCACCCCTCGCGCGGTCCCTGCGGCGACTCGAGCGGATAGCCCTCACGCTTGTCCTCTCGGCGCAGGTAGATCACCAGGCCAAAGAAAAAGAACCAGAATGCCCAGAGCACGACTTGCGCGCCATCGATGTACTGCATGGAACCTCCGGTGAAAGCGTGGAACTAACTGGGAATATCCACTAGACCAAAACGCTCGACGCGACGCGTCCGATCGACCGCCACGGCTCGGGCCAGTGGGCCCAGCGCCGCCAGCGTCACAATGAGCGCCATCACCTCGAACGTGTAGACCGAGTTGTAGCCGAGTAAGTCGGCCGAGATGCCCGAGCTCGCGGAGCCGTGCGCCAGGCGCGTGACGCCGTCCTTCATCGCCCCCGACAGCGCCAGGCCAAGTCCCTCCCCTGTCGCGAACACCGCGCCCCACGCGCCGAGTGCGATGCCGTGCTGCTCCGCGTCACGCAACGCCATCGCGTACGAGAGGGTACCGACGCCGAACATCGCCTCGCCGAAACCAATTCCGGTCGTCCCGACCCGGAACATCACGAGCGAATCGAGCGCTGAGGAGAACAGGACGAGGACGAGGGCCGCGACGCCGACCACTGCGCCTAACGCCGCGACGCGAATAGGATCCCACCCCCCCTCGAGCAGCCGCGCCGCGCTAATGAACGAGAGCACCGCGCCAAAGGCCATCAGCCCCGTCAGTCCCGTCGTCTGCGACACGGACATGTGGAAGATCTGTCCGCCGTACGGCTCGAGCAGCACGTCCTGCAGGTTGAAGGCGAAGAATCCGATCGCCACTGCGACGAGCAGCCTGACGACTTGGCCGCCAGCCGCAAAGGTGCGCCACGCATCGGCGAACATCGGGCGGCGCTCCCCCTTCTTCCACGGCTCGATCCCCATGCGACGCGGCTCCTGGCGCCAGCACGCGATGCCGTTGATCCAGATCGTCGCGAAGGCCGCGCCGTGAATGACGCGGATCAGCCGGATGGGATGGTAGTCGTTGAGCAGGAGACCGAAGATCACGGCGCTGATCACCACGCCCACCAGTAGGCTCAGGTACATCAGCGCCACCACGCGCGGGCGCTTGTCCTCTGCCGAGAGGTCCGACGCGAGAGCGAGCCCGGCGGTCTGTGTCGTGTGACTCCCCATTCCCACGAGGAAGAACGCCAGTCCGGATGCAATCGCCCCGTAGGGCTTCGCCGACGCGTGCAACGGATCGGACAGCACCAGGAGCGCCAGCGGCATGATCGCCAGTCCGGCCCACTGGAAGAGCGTCCCCATCCAGATGTAGGGAACGCGACGCCAGCCGAGGATCGAACGGTGAATGTCGGACTTGAAGCCGATGAGCGCGCGGAACGGTGCGACGAGCAGCGGAATCGCCGTGAAGAGCGCGACGAGTGCCGCCGGCACCTTGAGCTCGACGATCATCACGCGGTTGAGCGTCCCGAAGAAGAGCGTGGTGACCATCCCGACCGAGAGCTGGAACATGCTCAGTCGGAGAAAGCGTTCGAGCGGAACGTCGGCCGTCCCGATATCGGCAAACGGCATCCACTTCGGGTCGATCGTGATGCGTCGCCGCACCTGTCCCACGACTCCCACGACTCCCTCCTACCAGCTCGGTTGGAGGCGAACGTCGCGCGGCAGTTCCTTGCGCCGCGGCGACTGCAGGAACATCCGCACGAAGCACCAGGCGTTCGACGCCTTGAGGCGCAGCGCCTTGAGCCCACTCGCCCCATCGAGCGCGCGCGTGTTGGCCAGCATCTGCCGAAACGCGTCCCAGATCTTCGGATTGTCGAGATCGATTGTATCCGGGAAGACCTGTTGCGCGATGTCGTTGGTGAGCCGGATGACCCTTTCGTCGAACCAGTCGACGTTCATCCCGAGCGCATCAAAGAAGCTCTGCCGCAGGTGATCACGGATGTACATCGTCGCGAAGACCGCCAGGAGGAAGAATCGGATCCAGAGCTTGTTGACCCCGGTCAGCGTGTGCGGATTCGCGCGCATGAGCACCGCAAACGCCTCGCCGTGGCGGAACTCGTCGTTGCACCACTCCTGGAACCACTTGAAGATCGGGTGGAAGCGGTACTCCGGATGCTTCTCGAGATGCCGGAAGATCGTGATGTAGCGCGCGTAGCCGATCTTCTCCGAGAGGTACGTCGCGTAGTAGATGTACTTCGGCTTGAAGTAGGTGTACTTCTTCGCGCGCGTGAGGAATGAGAGATCGACCGCCACATTGAAGTCGGCGAGCGTGTGGTTGATGAAGCCCGCATGCCGCCCTTCGTCGCGGCTCATGAAGCCGAACAACTCGCGAATGTCGGGATTCTTCACGCGCTTCTTCACTTCGGCGTACAGGATGCACCCCGAGAACTCCGCGGTGACGGAGCTGATGAGGAAGTCCACGAAGGAGCGGCGAAGCGCCGGGTCCCACGAGGCGAGGTCGAGGTCGAATTCGGCGTTTCGCTTGAAGTGGTCCTTGTTGGGATCGCGCCGGAACTCGGCGACGAGTTCGTCCCATTGCTGTCGCATGGCCGACACGTCGAGCCGGTCCAACTCGTCGAAGTCGGTCGTGTAGAAGCGAGGGTTGAGCGCCGCATCTTCCTGCGCGATGCGCGTCGACTCGCTGACCGGGGCATGTGTCTCAGTCGTGTACATGGGTCACCCCTCGAATCCGACGTCGTACAGGTCGGTGATGTGCGTGCGACCAACGATCCTCGTCCACGCCCGGCGCGGGAGCGACGCACGTTCCACCGTCGCCTCCGATGCGTAGCGTCGCACTTCGTCGAGTGCGATACGCGCGGGCATGTTGTGCACCAGCACCGAGTCCCCCTCGTTGGGGTCGATCCCCTGCAGCTCCACGTGGGCGTGGAAATGCTGGTTCGTCGCTTCCAGGTCGACCGCACATGCGACACGCACCGTCCGCCGCCACGCGAACCAACCCGCCAGCGTCGCCGCCGCGACACTGGTGATCAGCCATCCGGTGGTGCTCATTCCATTCCTCCTGCTGGAACGATGTAGGGCACCGCGACATCGCCCGAAGGCGGGCGCACCGGTGCCGATGCACGCCGCAGCTCCATAGCCTGCGACGTGTAGAAACCCGAGGAAACGCGCAGCGAACGCGCCATCTGCCACGCGCGCAGCGCGGGCGACGCATCGAAGCCGGCATGAAAGTCGGACGGAGCCACCGGCTCGATCGACGGCGCGCGATCGCGACGTGGAAAGCGCTTCCCCACTGCATGCATGACCGAGAGCAGCGGCGTCCGAGGCGCGAACGTCGCCACCATGCCGTGCGTCGTGCGCGACGCGAGCTGCGAGACCGCCGCGAGCATGTCGGGGAGCGCGTAATGGATGAGCGAATCCATCGCCACGACAAAGTCGAACGTGCCGAGCGACGGGTCGAGCATGTCACCCGCGCGGAACTCGATGGCTTCATCGAGCCCCTCGCGCGACGCGCGCGCACGCGCGACGTCGAGCAGTGACTCCGCGAGATCGACGCCTACGACCTTCGCTCCGCGTTGCGCCAACGCGATCGACAGCACGCCCGGGCCGCACCCGGCATCGAGCACGCGCGCCCCCGAGAGATCGCCCGGTAGCCAGGACAGCAACGTTGCCCCCATGCGCTCACGCCCTTCGCGCACGAGCCGGCGAATCCCGCTGACGGGGGCGTCCGACGTCAGCGTCGTCCATGCCGACGATGCCGTGCGATCGAAGTACTCGGCGAGCCACGCACGCCGCTTCGTGTAGCTGACGGTAGCCTCGGAGGTCACGTGGCGCTGCATCAGTCGTAGCCGAGGAGATCGAAGATGTCGCGATCCTTGAGCGGTGTCGCCTCGAGCGGCTTCGCGCCGGCGGTCATGTACGCCGCCAGCCGCAAGTATTCCTTCTGCACCGCAAGCACTTCCGGCGTCTCGTCCATCTCGAAGAGCGTGCACTTCTTGAGGCGGCTGCGCCGGATCGCGTCGAGATCGGGGAGGTGGGCGAGCGTCTTGAGCCCGACGCGGTCGTTGAATCGATCGACCTGGTCAGTGTCCTTGCTGCGGTTGACCACCACGCCGCCCAGGCGCACGGCGTAGTTGCGCGACTTCGCCTGGATCGCCGCGATGATGCGATTCATCGCGAAGATCGAGTCGAAGTCGTTGGCCGTCACGATGAGCGCGCGCTGCGCGTGCTGGAGCGGCGCGGCGAATCCGCCGCACACCACGTCGCCGAGGACGTCGAAGATCACGACGTCCGTATCCTCGAGGAGGTGATGCTCCTTGAGCAGCTTCACGGTCTGCCCGACCACGTAGCCGCCGCACCCCGTTCCGGCAGGCGGTCCCCCGGCTTCGACGCACATCACGCCTTCGTATCCTTCGTACACGAAGTCGTCCGGACGCAGCTCCTCGGAGTGAAACTCCACCGACTCGAGCGTATCGATGACCGTCGGCACCATGCGTTTGGTCAGCGTGAAGGTCGAGTCGTGCTTCGGGTCGCACCCGATCTGCAGTACTCGCTGCCCGAGCTTGGCGAAGGCGACGGAGAGGTTCGACGACGTCGTCGACTTCCCGATCCCTCCCTTGCCGTACACGGCCAGCACAAGCGCGCCATCGATCTTCGTATTGGGATCGAGTTGCACCTGGACGCTCCCTTCGCCGTCGTCGCGAGTGGGGAGAACGCGTAGGGTTGTGCTCACGGTCGCTCCTGTGCTGCAGTGCCGTTGCCGGCGGGTGAGGTCTCGGCGTAGATGCCTTCGACCCGGTCTTCCAATTCTTCGGCGGCGCCGCGCAAGGCGGCGAGGGTCTCCTCGTCAGGCGCCCAGAATCCGCGATCGGTCGCCTCGAGGAGGCGTGTCGCCATCCCCGATGCTGCCGTGAGGTTGAGTCGCGCCAGTCGGTCGCGCATCTCGGGGTCGAGGACGAACGTCCGCGCGACGTCGCGATAGACCCACTCCGGCACGCTCTTCGCCGTCGCCGACCATCCGACGGCCGTCGTCACGCGCGACGCGAGATTGCGCACGCCTTCGTATCCGGCCTTGAGCTGTGCCTCGTACCACTTGGGATTCAGCGTACGCGTGCGCGTCTCGAACGCGACCTGCTCGGACAGTTGGCGCACCCGCCCCTCGGTCCCGGTATGGTCGCCCACATAGACGGGCACGGTCGCTCCGCGCGAGCGCTCGAGCAGCCGGTGCAGCCCACCTAACGACTCCACGTACTGGTCGATGTCCATCGTCCCAAGCTCGATCGAGTCGATGTTCTGGAACGAGAGTTCGGCGTGACGCAGCGCGCCGGCCAACATTCCCGGACGCGCGCTCGCCCGCCCGTCCACGCCATACGCGTACCCTTTCCGCTTGGCGAAGAGGTCGGCGAGTTCGTCTTCCTGCGTCCAGGTGCCGGCGTCGACCATCAGGTTGACGTTCGAGCCGTACGCACCGTCGTCGTTTCCAAAGACGCGCAGCGCGGCGGTCGCGAGGTCGCAACCCGTCTCTCGCATCGTTGCGAGCGCGTGCTTGCGCACGAAGTTCTCCTCCTCCGGCTCCTCCGCCTGTGCGGCGAGGAGCGCCGCCTCCGCGATGAGGCGAATCTGGAGCGGAAGGAGATCGCGGAAGATGCCGGAGACCGATACCACCACATCGACGCGCGGCCGGCGAAGCTGCGACAGCGGAATGAGCCGAGCGCCCGAGAGGCGTCCGACGCTGTCGAAGCGCGGCACTGCACCGATGAGGGCGAGCGCTTGCGCCAGCGGCGTCCCTTCCGACTTCATGTTGTCGGATCCCCAAAGGACTACAGCAACGGACTCCGGGTACGCCCCGGTGTCGTCGTGATACCGGCGCAGGAGGAGATCCGCGCGCGCCTTTCCCTCCAGCACCGCCGCCGCACTCGGGACGCGATACGGATCAAAGCCGTAGATGTTGCGTCCGGTTGGAAGCACCGCGGGAGAGCGCAGGAGGTCGCCACCCGGAGCCGGCGCGACGTAGCGACCATCGAGGGCGCGCAGCATCCCTTCGAGCTCTCCGTTCTGCCGCAACGCTCCATCGACGCGGGCCAGCTCGTCGATGCACTTGATGATCGTCAGAGGTCCTGAACCTTCGGCAGCGATCGTGTGACGCACCCAGCCGTCGGACGCGAGTGCGTCGCGCGCCCACGCCGCCGATCCGCTGCGCACGATCTCGTCGATCGCCATGCGTACGCCGTGTTCGGCGCGCTCGCGCTGGACACCGCTGCATCCCGCACCGCCGATCGCCTCGAGGAGCGATGGAAGTTCCAGGTCGGGGCGAGGAACGAGCGCCATCGCGTGCAGCGTCTCGCGCCGCGACTCGGCCGACATGACCTCACCCACGGTGTGCAGCCCCATCGGAATGAGGGCGCGCTCCACCTCAGCGAGCTGCTCCCGCAGTTCGTGCATCGCGGGATCGGGATGCTCCCAGCCGCACGACGGCTCCGTCAACTGCACCGCCGTCGCCTGTTCGCGCGCCAATGACACGAGCGTCGCGCGCGTCTGCGCGTCGGAGGGATCGCACGAGCGCCAGCGATCAATCGTTGCCTTGAGATCGGTCAGCTCGCGATAGAGTCCCGCGCTGGTGATCGGCGGTGTGAGGTACGAGACCAGCGTGGCGCCACTGCGCCGCTTCGCCAGCGTTCCTTCCGACGAGTTGTTGGAGGCGTAGAGGTAGACGTTGGGAAGATCGCCGATGAGACGCTCCGGCCAGCACGACTCGCTCAACCCCACTTGCTTTCCCGGCATGAACTCGAGCGCACCGTGCGTCCCGAAATGCAGCACGACGTCCGCATTGAAATCTTCGCGCAGGTAGCGATAGTAGGCGACGAAGGCGTGCGTGGGGGCGAAGGTCCCCTCGAAGAGGAGGCGCATCGGGTCCCCCTCCCAGCCGAAGGCGGGCTGCACCCCTACAAAGACATTGCCGAACTGCGCTCCCATCACGAAGAGCGAGCGCCCGTCCGTCAGTTGCCGCCCGGGCGCGCTCCCCCAGGCACGCTCGATGTCGGCCAGATGGGGTTCGCGACGGACGTGATCGTCGACCGAAACGCGCGCGTGCACGTTCGCCGGCGTTCCGTACATCGAGCGATTCCCCTCGGTGATGCGCGCGCGGAGCGCCTCGACGCTCTCCGGGATCTCGACCGTGTACCCCGCCTCGGCCAACGACGCCAGCGTTCGCTGCACCGACGAAAAGACGTCGAGGTACGCTGCGCTCCCGGTGTTGCCGACGTTTGGCGGGAAGTTGAAGATCGTCAGCGCAACCTTTCGCTCGGCGCGCGGGCGGCGACGCAGGCGTACGAGTCGCGCAACGCGGTCGGCCATGAGGGCGATGCGCGCAGGGAGTGGCGTGACCGTCGAACCGGCCTCGCTCCCTCCTCCCCCTCCCTTCCCGGCGATGACCATCGGGTTGGTCGCCCCGTCGAGCTCGGGGATCGCCACCTGCAAGGTCGCCTGCAGCGGATTCAACCCGCGCGCGTCGCGCCGCCAGCCGTCGATGCTCTGGAACTCGAGTCCCTGCACGACGAGATATGGCACGTCGAGCGCCTCGAGCGAGGTGCGAGCCGCAGCTGCATTGTTGTAGGCCGGTCCTCCCACGAGCGAGAACCCCGTCAGGTTGATCAGCGCGTCGATGGTCGGTCGGCCGGACGCATCGGTGAAGAAGCGCTGCAACGCCGGCCGCGAGTCGAGCGTCGCGGCGTATGACGTGATCACGCGCAGCCCGCGCTCCTCGAGCGCCGCGATGGTTGCATCGATGTGCGCCGTGTTGCGGGCGAGCAGGTACGAGCGCCCAACGAGTAGTCCGACCGTACCCGCTGACCCCTTTCGCGGAAGCGCATCGACCGACTCGGCCATCCCGCGCGTCGGAAGCGAAGGATGATAGACTCCCGTCTCGGGATACGACTCCGGCGGCGCAACCGTTAGGCGCCCTTTGATTCGCGCACGCGGGCCGGCAGCGTAGCGATTCACGAACATGCGAATCATGCTCGCGATGTTCGTGTCGGTCCCCGAGAGCCAGTACTGCATCGCCAGCAGGTACGTCCGCAGGTCCTGGGCAGGTCCCGGCACGAACTTGAGCAGTTGCGGCACGCGCTTGAGCATCGCCATCTGCCGTTCGCCGCTCGACTGCCCGTCGCTTCGCTCGCCGCGCAGCTTGCGAAGGAGGGCGAGCGGCGACCACGGGCTCGCATCGCGCGACGCCGATGGCGCGAAGCGTCCCATGCGCGTCATCGCCGAGAGCTCCGGGGCACAGAGCAGCGCCGCAACCATGTCGCACGACTCGCGTCGTGTGCGGACGGCGTCGAGGATCGCCCCGACCTGGTCCTCCTGAAAGAGCTGAGTGAGCAGGAGGAAGTCCGCACGCGCGATGTCGGCCCGACACGCCTCGGCTGTCGCAGGATCGATCAACCAGTCCGCCGCGACGTGTACGGTCAGCTGCAATTCGGGAAGGTCCGCGGCGAGCTGCGCCCGGACCAGGTCGAGCGTTCCCGCCAGGTGCGCGTCGAGCGTCACCAGGACGAAGCGCAGCGCCTCGCGCATGCCGCTATCTCCCGAAGTGCGCCTTGGCGTCATAGATCACGTCGATGGTGATGTCGCGGATTCCGCGCTCAGCGGCGAAGCGCTCGGTATTGCGACGTGCCTTGCCGCGTACGAAGAACGGGACCTTTCCCAACTCGCGCTCCGCCTCGGCGCGCCAGCGCGGCGCTGCTACCGCAGTAGTCGCGGAGATGCTTCCACCAGCCGTCGCGTCGCGTCGCGCTGGCTGCAGCACCGGCATTTCAGCCGTGTCGCCGTCCGCGAATCCGATCGTCGATGCGGTCGCGTCGGCGCCCAGCGAGACCATCTCGTGCGCGCGCTCCAGCTCGTCGGCGTCCACTTCATTCGGGACATTCCGCTCTTCCTCGGCCTCCGCCTGCTCTTCATCGTTGGCGCGTGTCAGCGGATCGCCGTGGTGCGCATGCAGGTGCGACGCGCGGGCGCCGTCGTGGAACTCGAAGTCTCCGCGGAACATCGTGAGGAGATGCTCCTCGAGCCCCATCATGAGCGGGTGCACCCAGGTATCGAAGATGACGTTCGCGCCTTCCCACCCCATCTGCGGCGCGTAGCGCGCCGGAACATCCTGCACGTGATTCGGAGCGGAGATCACGGCGCAGGGGATGCCGAGTCGCTTGGCGATGTGCCGCTCCATCTGCGTCCCCAGCACCAGCTCCGGCGCGGCGTCGGCGACGTGCTGCTCCACCTCCAGATAGTCGTCGGTGATGAGTGCCTCGAGACCGTACTCCTTCGCAGCCGCGCGCACGTCGCGCGCCATCTCGCGGCTGTAGGTGCCGAGCCCCACGACTTCGAATCCCAGCTCGTCTCGGGCGATGCGCGCGGCCGCAATGGCGTGCGCGCCATCGCCGAAGACGAATACGCGCTTGCCCGTGAGATACGTCGCATCGACGGAGCGCGAGTACCAAGGGAGGCGGGACGCGCTGGCGTTCGCTTCGGGCATCCCTTCCCGCTCCATACCTAACGCTGCGGAGACATCCACGCGGGCGGCCTCGCCAACCGCGCGAATGAAGTCACGCGTCGCCCCAACCCCGATCGGCACGACCGTCACCATCGGCTGCTGGAACGTCTTGCGCAGCCAGGTCGCCGCGGAGAGCGCGATCTCGGGATAGAGCACGACATTGAAGTCCGCCTCGCCGAGTCGCGAAAGGTCCGCAGGCGACGCACCCAGGGGCGCCGCAACGTGTACATCGATCCCGCAGGCGTCGAGCAGCGAGCGCACCTCGCGCACGTCGTCGCGACAATGAAACCCGAGCGACGTGGCCCCGAGGAGGTTACAGCGCGGGCGCGCACCGGGGGCGCGCGCGGGGCGCGGCGCACCGGCGGGTGGCGCGTGAGGGCCAGCGAGCGCGCGAACGAGCTGATAGAAGGTCTCGCTCGCCCCCCAGTTCTCCTTCTTGGAGTAGGCGGGGAGCTCGAGCGGGATTACCGGGATGGGCAGCTGCAACGCGGCCGCCAGGCCTCCGGGGTCGTCCTGAATCAGCTCAGCCGTGCAGGAGGCGCCGACGATCATCGCCTCGGGCGCAAAGCGCTCGTAGGCATCGCGGACGGATCGCTTGAACAACTCGGCGGTGTCGCCGCCCAAGTCACGCGCCTGGAACGTCGTGTAGGTCACGGGGGGGCGACGATCCCGACGCTCGATCATTGTGAAGAGGAGATCGGCGTAGGTGTCCCCCTGTGGTGCGTGCAGGACGTAGTGCAGGCCGCGCATCGACGTGGCGATGCGCATCGCGCCAACGTGCGGCGGTCCCTCGTACGTCCACACCGTGAGCTTCATGCGTCACATCCTCAAGCGTTCGCTGCGCATCAGCGGGCGTGCGAAGAGCTCGGCGAGATCGCCGGCCTGCTCGTAGCCATGCGTTGGGGAGAAGAGGAGCTCGATCGACCACTTGGTGCGCAGGCCTTCGGCCTCGAGCGGATTGGCGAGCCCGAGTCCGCACACCGTGAGGTCGGGGCGAAGTTCGCGGCAGCGATCGAGCTGCCGATCGACGTCCTGCCCCTCGCTCAGCTGCACCGAGTTTGGGAGCAGCCCGAGTTCCACGTCAGCCGACTGGCGATCGAGATAGGGCGTTCCCACTTCGAGTAACTCTGCGCCGCACTCACGCGCGAGGAAGCGCGCGAGCGGAATCTCCAGCTGCGAGTCGGGGAAGAAGAAGACGCGCCGCCCGTCGAGCCACCGCCGATATCGTCCGACTGCTGCACGCCCGCGCGCCTCGGCGGGACGTAGCACGTCGGCGACGATCGCCTCGTCGACCCCGAAGACGGAGGCTGCGGCGCGCATCCACGCCGTCGTCCCCTCGACGCCGAACGGAAACGGCGCGCGCAAGACGTTCGCACCGCGCCGAACGAGCGCGCGCGTCGTCTCGCCGAGAAACGGCTGCGCGACGAGGAGCCGAGTCGCGGGACCGATCGCCGGGAGCGCTGCAGCGCGACGTCCGGGAAAGAAGTCGACGCGGTCGCCGATCCCCAACGAAGCGAAGATCCGCGCAAACTGGTCTTCCACGACATCAGCGAGAGTTCCGACCATCAGGACGCGCGGCTCGTCCGATTCGAGGATCGGGAGCTCGGGGACGAGCGCGGTGAGGCACGCGTCCTCGCCCTGTGTGAACGTCGTCTCGATTCCGCTCCCCGAGTAGTGCAGCACGCGGACCTTTCCCGCGAACTCGACCGAAAGGCGCTGTGCCGCGCGCTGCAGGTCGAGCTTGATCACTTCAGAGGGGCAGGAACCGACCAGGAAGAGCGTGCGGATGTCGGGTCGGCGCTCGAGCAAGCGCCCCACCACGCGGTCCAACTCGTCGTTGCAATCAGCGAGACCGGCAAGGTCGCGCTCCTCGAGAATTGCCGTCGCGAATCGCGGCTCGGCAAAGATCATCACGCCGGCCGCCGACTGCACCAGATGCGAGCACGTCCGCGAGCCTACCACGAGAAAGAATGCGTCCTGCAGCTTGCGGTGCATCCAGACGATGCTGGTGAGCCCGCAGAAGACTTCGCGCTGGCCGCGCTCGCGCAGGACCGGGAGGTGTCGATCGGTCGCCTCCGCGGCTTCGCACGGGACCAGCGCTGGCGCTGCCACCTACTGCTCCGCCGGCTGCAACGTCAACGCCGGCCGCGGCACGTCGCGCCGCGCACGCCGCAGCTTGGCGACGAACTGCGCGGCATTCACGGCATAGGTGGCGTAGGCCACCAGCGCGACGATCATGAGCGTCGTCGTGCCGGCTCCGCGCCACAGGAGTACGACGTACGCGGTGTGGAGGGCGATCACCCCCATGCTCACCACATCCTCCCAATAGAAGGATGGGGCGAACAGGTACTGCCCGAAGACGTCGTGCTCCCAGAGCGCTCCAGTGACCATGATTGTGTAGAGCGTCACGGTCTTCACGAGCACCGACGCATTGGCGGCCTCGGCGCCGAATCCGGTCAGGAGGTAGCGTACGACGAGGGCGAGCGAAATCAGGAAGACGACGAACTGAACCGCTGCGAGCACCCCCTGCACCTTGGTCCAGGGCGATGCATCGCGCCGCGCCCGCTCAACCGGCGAGTACAGCGGACGGGTCGGCGCGGTGGGTCGGAGGGAGTGGGACAAGCTCTCCTCTCGCATGTCGCGATTGGTTGACAGTCGAGGTCCGGCAGAGCGTCGGACGCGCTACGATAGGTTGACACTCGACGGTGGTCAATACGCTTGACGTAAATCAACGTTGACAAAATTGGGTGACGTCCCGAAGTTGGTCTCGCATTCGACCCACTCGAATGACGGCGTCACCCTACCCGAATGGGGCGAGAGTCCCACGAGGTGGACATGCAGGAGCACGAGGTGCAGCGGGCGACGGAGTTCAAGCGCCCCACGGATGCGGGGGCGCTCGACCGAACGATCGAGCGAGAGGTGATCCCGCGTCTCCTCCTGTCACACCGGACCGGGAGCATCCCGTGGGGGCGTGAGCACACGAAGGAGCGGGGCGACATCGATCGCCGCACCTTCCGGGAGTTCGTGGAGGGGATCCGCTCGCGGAACGACGACATCGCGTTCGAGATCGTCCGCACGCTCCTGCACGCCGGGCTGACCCCCGACGCCATCATGATGGACCTGCTTGCCCCCGCTGCGAACACGATGGGCGAGATGTGGTATCGCGACGACTGTGGGTTCGTCGACGTGACCGTCGCGACCGGACGGCTCCAGCGGATTCTCCGCGAGCTCGGCCAGCAGCAGGCGCACACCCAGGGGCGATACTCATCGCCCGGGCGAATAATTGTCTCTTCCCTCCCCGGCGAACATCACACCCTCGGGTTATATATAGTAGCCGAGTTCTTCTATTCGGATGGATGGGGGGTGGTCATCGGCCCACCCGTGGAAGATGTGAACACCGCAGAGCTGGTGAAATCGGAATGGTTCGATATCGTGGCGCTCTCGGTATCTCGCGATGACGCCCTGCTACCGCTCCGGCACGAGATTGCCGCTGTGCGTCGGAATTCGCTCAACACTGGCGTGCGGATTCTCATCGGCGGCCATGCCGTCAATGAGCATCGCGACGCGGTGAAGCTCCTGGGTGCTGACGCGCGCGCCACCGACCCGCAGGACGGGGTACGGGTCGCGCATCAACTTCTCGCGGACGCGTCTCTCGGCAAATGAAGGATTCGACGGGTTCTTCGCTGGGACCTGGCTTTACCCCGACGGGTTCGACGTGGGCGCCGCTCGACGCGGAGCGCACGGCGCAGCTTGTCGCAGCGACCAGCGACCTCGCGTTGCTGGTGGATGACGGCGGCGTCATCCGCAACATCACGATCTCGAGCAGCGATCCCGCGCTCGGCGTCGCCGACACCTGGCTCGGCAAGCGCTTTGTCGACACCGTCACTTCAGAAACGAAGTCGAAGGCGGAGGCGCTCCTGCGCGACTCGGCGCTGCATGGTTTGTCGATGCGCCGCCAGCTCAACCACGTGAGCCCCGACGGCTCCGACTTCCCGATCGCCTACACGACCCTCAGGCTCGGGGACAAGAGCGGCACGATTGCAGTAGGGCGCGACCTGCGTGCGATGTCGGCACTGCAGCATCGCCTCGTCGAGACGCAGCAGGAGATGGAGCGTTCGTACTGGCGCCTGCGCCACACCGAGACGCGCTACCGCCTCCTCTTCCATCATTCGGCGGAGCCGGTGGTGGTCGTCGATTCCTCGACGCGCCGAGTGGTCGATGCGAACGCGGCGGCCGGCCGCTTCTTCGGGACATCTCCCGATCGCTTGTTGGGGAAGGCCTTCCCCTTCGATCTCGAGGCCGATTCGACCCGCGAGCTGAACGAACTGCTGGTCACCGCCCGCATGTCGGGGCGGGTGAGCGAGACGAGCGTGCAGCTGACGGATGGGCGCGAGGCACGCGTCTCGGTCTCCTGCTTCCGCCAGGAATCGTCGACGCTCTACTTCGTTCGTCTGCTCACCGCTGGGAGCGTTCCGCCGAGCGACGACGAGCGCATGCGGACCAACACTCTGCAGCTATTGGAGACGTCGCCCGACGGCTTCGTGGCGACGGACCTGGACGGGACCATCCTCAGCTGCAATCGCTCGTTCCTCGATCTGTGCCAACTCTCGTCGTCGGCGCAGGCCGTGGGGCGTCCGTTGAGCGACTGGATCGGGCGTCCGGGCGCGGATCTCTCCGTCATTCTCTCCACGCTCAAGCAGCACGGCGCGGTGCGCCTCCTCCACACCGCCGCACGCGGTGAGCACGGCACCAGCACCGAGGTCGAACTGTCGGCAGCAGGCGCCGCCGAGGCCGACGTGCCGTGCATCGGCTTCGTGGTGCGCGACGTGAGCCGCCGAATGACCGCCGCTCCGCAGGGGGCACGCGACCTCACGCAGGCCGTCGAGCAGCTCACCGATCTCGTGGGGCGCGTGTCGCTCCCCGAGCTCCTGCGCGACACCGTCGACCTCGTCGAACGTCATTTCATCGAGGCCGCGCTGGTGCTGACCGGTGACAACCGTACGGCGGCGTCCGAACTCCTCGGGTTGAGCCGCCAGAGTCTCTACATCAAACTTCGCCGCCACAAGCTCGTCCCCGCCGATACCGCGGAAGCCGAAGTCAGCGACTGATCACCTACCAGACCTGGCAGGACTCTCGATGCCGCCAGGTCTTTTTTGCGCCGCAGGTGTCAATAAATGTTGACAGTCAGTGCCGTAGAGCGAAAATTACACGCCGATCGGGGCGTCCCGATACGAGCGCTCGTCGAGCTGCTCAAGCCGGTGACGTGGTTTCCTCCGATGTGGGCGTTCCTGTGCGGTGCCGTGTCGACGGGCGTGCCACTTTCGAGCCGACTCGGCGTTCTCCTGCTCGGAGTCCTGGTGACAGGTCCCATGGTGTGTGGCGCGAGTCAGGTAGTGAACGACTGGTTCGATCGAGACGTCGACCGGCTCAACGAGCCGAATCGGCCGATTCCCAGCGGTCGAGTCCCTGGACGCGTCGGGCTCGTCTTTGCGACGCTGTGGACGCTGCTCTCGCTCGCGCTCGGCGCGGTGCTCGGCCCGCTGGGCTTTGCGGCGACTGCGTTGGCGCTCCTTTCGGCCTGGGCGTATAGCGCGCCGCCGGTGCGTCTCAAGCAGAATGGTTGGTGGGGTAACCTCGCCGTGGGTCTCTCGTACGAAGGACTCGCCTGGATCTGCGGCGCAGCCGTCCTGATCGGCGGCACTTCCCTCCCCTGGCCGACCGTCGTGGTCGCGCTCCTCTACAGCCTGGGAGCGCACGGGATCATGACGCTCAACGATTTCAAGTCTGTTGGCGGCGATCGCGTGGCCGGCGTGCGCTCCCTCCCCGTGCAACTGGGCGAACAACGCGCGGCCGTAGTGGCGTGCGCGATCATGCTCGCGGCGCAGCTTGCCGTGATCGCGGTGGAACTGCAGCTCGGCCTAACGACGCAGGCGACCATCGTCGCCATCCTTGTGGCAGTACAGATCCCGATGATGCGGCGCTTCCTGGGCGACGTGAGCGGTCGCGCGCTGTGGTACAGCGCGCTAGGCGTCCCGGTCTACGTATCGGGGATGATGGTGAGCGCGTTTGGACTTCGCGCGCTGGGGGCGGCGTGAGCAGCGCGCCCCGCACCTCCTGGTTCAACGTTGCACGCTGCGGGCTCGCGCAGGTCGCGATCGGCGCGGTTGCCGCGCTGATGACGTCGACACTGAACCGGGTGATGGTGGTGGAGCTGTCGCTCCCGGCAACCGTGCCCGGCATCCTCGTGGCGCTGCATTTCCTCGTACAGATGGCGCGGTCGCGATTCGGCTACGAGTCCGACCGGCAGCAGCGCCGTGCGCCATGGATTCTCGGCGGGAGTGCCGTGCTTGCAGCTGGCGGAGTGCTCGCCTCCGTCGCCGTCGCCCTCTCGGCGACGCAGCCGCTCGTGGGGATGCCGCTGGCCGTCGTAGCCTTTCTCCTCATCGGACTCGGCATGAGCGCCTCGGGGACATCGCTCCTGGCGATGGTCGCTGAACGCGTGGAGCCCCGCCATCGCGGCGGGGCGGCGGCACTCCTCTGGATCATGATGATCCTCGGGATCGCGGTGACGGCGGGTGCTGCGGGGAGTGCGCTCGAGCCTTTCTCGATGCGCCGCCTCGTGATCGTGTCGGCCGTCGTCTGCGGGGTGGCGTTGCTGCTGGCGGTAGTCGGGATGGCAGGGCTCGAGGCGCGCTGGCCAAAGGCGACGTCGACACAGCCCGCGTCCGCGGCGCCGTCGTTCCGCGAGGCATGGCGCCGCGTGTCGGGAGAACCGGCGACCGTACGCTTCGCCGTGTTTGTCTTCGTGGCGATGCTCGCCTACTCGATGCAGGATCTCATCCTCGAGCCATTCGCCGGGCGCGTCTTCGGGCTCACGCCGGGCGCCTCGACGCGACTGTCGGGGGCGCAGCACGCCGGCGTCCTCATGGGGATGATTGGCGCCGCGCTGCTCAGCGCGCGTGTCGGGACGCTTCGCGCGTGGGCCGCCTTCGGCTGCATGGCATCGGCGATCGCGCTGAGCACCCTGGCGCTGCTCCCCGTGACCGCCGGAGCCGAAGCGCTGCGCGCCACGGTATTCACGCTGGGCGCCGCCAACGGCGTGTTCGCTGTGGGCGCGCTCGGGGCGATGATGGGGATGACGCATGGTCCGCGCGGCGAGGGAGTCGGGCTGCGACTTGGCGTCTACGGCGCGGCGCAAGCGCTCGCGTACGGGATCGGCGGAACGGTCGGCGGAATCGCCTCCGACGTGGCGATCTATGTCTTCGGGCACGTACGCGTCGGCTACGCCGTCGTCTTCGCGACCGAGTCGGCACTGTTCGTCGGTGCGGCGTGGTTGGCGTGGCGCATCGGGAACGCGCGGACGGTTGCCGAGGTCGATGCGGCGCACCGCGGCGAAGTCATCCTCGCATACCGACAGTGATGACGCGCGCCGCGGTGCTACCCATCCTCGACGCGGATGCCCCGTTCGCCCCGCCGCGCGCGCGTGCGGTGTGCACGGATTGCGGGCTCTCGCGCACCGGGTGGGCGCATCGTTGCGGCAATGCCTGCCAGTTCATTCATCCTCGCTACGACGAGTTGGAGCGGCAGGTACACGGACGCAGCCGCGACGCGGCGCGCGGCGACGAGCTGCACTTCGGACCGTACGTGCGCATGGTGCGCGCGCGGCTGCGCTCCCCGCTCGCCGGCGCGCAGTGGACGGGAATTACGTCGCGGCTCGGCGCCCTGCTCCTCGAGCGCGGCGTGGTCGACGCAGTGATCGCCACCGCGTCGCAAGCGGACGATCAGTGGGCACCGAAGCCGATCCTCGTGACGGATCCACGCGACATGGCGCAGTGCCGCGGGATGAAGATGGGGTTCTCGCCCGTTGTCGCGATGCTGGAGCGGGCGGTGCAGCTCGGGTATCGGCGCATCGCGATCGTCGGCGTGCCGTGCCAGGTGCACGCCGTGCGCGCGCTCGAGCGGTCGCTTGGGCTCGAGCGGCTGTTGGTGATCGGGACGCCCTGCAGCGACAACACGACGACAGAGAACTTCCACACGTTCCTGTCACTCGTGAGTCCGCGCCCCGCCGACGTGACGTATCTCGAGTTCATGCCCGACATGAAGGTCGAAATTCGCTATCGCGATGGGTCGACGACGCGGATCCCGTTCATCCAGCTCCCGCTCTCCACTCTTCCCTCCGACTTCTTTCCCTCGGCGTGCCGCAGCTGCTTCGACTACACGAACACGCTGGCCGACATCACTGTTGGTTACATGGGAGGGAGCGGGGATCAGTGGTTGATCGTGCGCAATACGCGCGGTCTCGAACTGCTGGCCCTGTTACATGAGGAGCTTCGACTCACGCCGCTCACGTCGCGCGGCGCGCGCCAGAAGGCCGTTGGCTTGTTCGTGCGGGTGCTGGAAGAGGCGCGCGATGGACTTCCGCTTCGTCGTGCACCGAAGTGGGCGCGACCGATCATCGGCTGGATGCAGACGCACTTTGGCCCAAAGGGACTCGAGTTCGCACGCGCGCGGGTCGAGATGAAGTCTGCCGAAGGCGTGATCACGATGCAGCGCGAGCGTCCGCACCGGATGCGGCGCAGCATTCCCGACTTTGTCTGGCAGCAGGTGGCGCCCTACGGATTGAGCAGGCCGGCCGTGCGAGTGCCGGAGGAGATAACGGGATGACGATGGAGCGATTCGACGCGGTGGTGGTGGGCGGCGGGCCGGCAGGCGCAACGGCAGCGCACGAGCTGGCCGGTCGCGGCATGTCGGTGATGCTGCTCGACAAGGCGGGGCGCGTGAAGCCGTGCGGCGGCGCCGTACCACCGCAACTCTTGCGCGACTTTGACGTCCCGGCGGAGTTGCTCGTCGCGCGTATCAACAGCGCCAGGATCATCTCCCCGCGCGGACGGAACGTCGACATCCCGGTGGGCGACGGCTTCGTGGGGATGGTCGACCGCGACGTCTTCGACGAATGGCTGCGCGTGCGCGCGGCGCAGGCGGGAGCCGACCGGCGCGTCGGGATCTTCCAGTCGATGATGCGCACCGACGGCGGCGATGTGGTGCTCAACTACACGAAGGGGAACTCGCGGCACGGCGAAGCGGCGCGCGTTCGTGCGCGCTTCGTCGTCGGCGCCGACGGCGCGCTCTCCGCGGTGGCGCGTCAGGCGATTCCGCAGGCGCAGGAAGTCGAGCGCGTCTTCGCCTATCACGAGATCATCGAGTCGCCGAAGAGCGGAGCGATCGACTTCGATCCCACGCGCTGCGACGTGTACTACCGAGGAGCGCTCTCCCCCGACTTCTACGCATGGATCTTCCCGCACGGTGCAACGACGAGCGTGGGGACGGGGAGCTTCGAGCAGGGGTTCACGCTCAAGAAGGCGGTCGACGACTTGCGGCAGCAGACGGGACTCGACGCCTCGCGCACGATCCGTCGCGAAGGAGCCCCGATCCCGCTGCGCCCACTCAGCCGCTGGGACGATGGGCGAAACGTCGTCCTTGCCGGCGATGCCTCCGGTGTGGTCGCGCCGGCGTCGGGCGAAGGGATTTTCTACGCGATGACCGGGGGACGCTGGGCCGCGAATGCGATCGCCGCTGCACTCACCACGCGCAACCCGGGACAGTTGGCTATCGCGCGCAAGCACTTCATGCGCGAGCACGGCCAGGTCTTCCGCGTGCTGCGCATCATGCAGCACTACTGGTACCATAACGAGTCGCGTCGCGAGCGCTTTGTGGCGATCTGTCGCGACCATGACGTGCAGCGCCTGACGTTCGATGCCTACATGAACAAGCGACTCGTGCGCGCGAAGCCCATGGCTCACCTGCGCATCTTCCTCAAGAATGTCGCGCACCTCACCGGCCTTGCCACGGCGTGATGAGAATCAGCGACACGCTGCAATCGCCGGCCTTGGTGGCCGGCGCGGTCGCGGTGCTCGTGGCCGTGACCGGTGCGCGGGCGACAGAGCTCGGGCGCTGGTATCGCGAGCTGATCAAGCCTTCATGGCAGCCCCCGGACTGGGCCTTCGGTCCGGCGTGGACGACGGTGTACGCGTTCTGCATCTGGTCGGCAGCACGTGCCTGGCCGGCGGCGTCGCCGAGCCAGCGCGGTATCTATCTCACCGCGTGGGGGGTCAACCTCACGGCGAACGTGTGGTGGAGCGTGCTGTTCTTCCGCAATCGCCGTCCCGATTGGGCACTCCGGGAAGTCGTCCTGCTCTGGCTTTCAATAGTTGGTGTGATGCTGGCAACCTGGCCGGCGGATACGCTCGCCGCCCTGCTCCTCCTGCCGTATCTCCTGTGGGTCTCCTTCGCCTCGGTGCTCAACCGGGCGATCGTGCGACTGAACGCGCCCTTCACGCGGACTTGATCCGATGCTGATTTCCCTCGCCGTCGACTATCGCTTCGCGGATGTCAGCACGCGGGAATTCTTCCACTTCAGCCCCGAGCGGCTGGAGCGGCTCTACGCCAAGGTCGATCGCGCGGCGCGCCAGGAACTGGTCGCCATGCAGACCTGCAATCGGAGTGAACTGTACGTCTGGCAACCAGTCGAGGGCACCGAGGATCTCGAAGAGGTCTACTGGCAGCTGGCGCGCCGCTGGATGGGATCGGCGACGGGGGCACGGCAACTCCTCGGTTCGGCAAAGCGACGGACCGGGCGTGACGCGGTGCATCACCTCTTCCGTGTCGCCGCCGGGATGGAGTCGCAGGTGCTCGGCGACGGACAGCTCCTCGGGCAACTGCGCGACGCGTATCGCCTGGGGGCCGTGCAAGGGGGCGCGGGATCGATCCTCCATCGCTTTTTCGAGCGCGCATTGCACGTCGGGAAGCGTGCGCGATCCGAGACGGGGCTCTCCAGCGGGCGCCACTCCGTCGGCGCCGAGGCAGCCGCTGTCGTCGCGCGCCGCTTTGGATCGTTGGCCGCCGCGCGTGTCGTCGTCGTGGGTTGCGGAAAGACCGGTGAGCGAGCCGCGCGCCAGCTGACCAAGCTCGGTGCCCGCGATCTCGTACTCATCAATCGTTCGATGGGACGCGCCGAGCACCTCGCGAAGGCGGTGCGCGGGCGTGCGGCACCGCTCGAAGCGCTTTACGGCGAATTGGCCCTTGCCGATGCCGCGATCATCGCGACCTCGGCGACGACGCCGATCGTCTGCAACGAACCGTTGGAGGCAGCGCGACGCGATTCGCACACTGAGCGGCACGCGCTCCTGCTCGTGGACCTCTCGATGCCGCGCAACGTGGAACCTGCGGTTGCGGACCAGGGCGCAGCGGTCATCGTTGATCTCGATGCATTGCGTCCGGTGCTCGCTGCCGCGGAGCGCGACCGCATCGCGAGCGTTCCCGAGGCCGAGAACATCGTAGGGGAAGAGCTGGAAGACTTCATGACGTGGATGTCGGCGGCGTCGGCACGCGAGGCGATTCGGCCGTTGCGCAAGGTCCTCGAGCTGGTGTGCCTGCGCGAGGTGGCGTACGCTTCGGGTGATTTGGTCGCACAGCGTACCGCCGAGCGCATCGTTGCGAAGGTGCTCGCGCGCCCGATGATCGAACTGCGCGGTGCGATGATGCGCGGCGAATCGACCGAGGCGCTGACCGGATCGCTGATGCGCCTGTTCGACCAGGTCACGCCCCTCGAGCAGCTGACGGAGCTGCCGGTCAGCACGCCATCCTGAATCTCACGCGGCGTTCTGCGCCGCTGCCTCCTGCCATGGATACTGCCCTGCAATCGACGATCGACGACGCCCCGCCCGATGCGACGCTTCCGCGACTTCTCGCCGCGGCACGGGGAGTGAACGGGGGACGCCCTCCTGTGTGGTTCATGCGACAGGCGGGACGCTATCTTCCGCAGTATCGCGAGGTGCGCAAGCGTGCAGACTTCCTGACGATGGTGCGCACGCCCGAGCTGGCGACCGAGGTCACGCTGCAACCCGTCGACCTCGTGGGTGTCGATGCGGCGATCATCTTCAGTGACATCCTGGTGATCCCCGAGGCGATGGGGATGCACCTCGTGATGGATGAGGGATCGGGACCGCACTTCCCTTCCCCGATCCGCACGCGCGCCGCCGTGCGCGAGCTCGCCGCCCCCGACGTACACGAGTCGATCGCCTACACACTCGAAGCGCTCCGACTGACGCGTCGCGCGCTCGACGGGCGGGTGCCGCTGATCGGCTTCGCCGGCGCACCATGGACGCTG
The DNA here is from genome assembly GCA_044225935.1 of Gemmatimonadaceae bacterium. GTDB lineage: Bacteria > Gemmatimonadota > Gemmatimonadetes > Gemmatimonadales > Gemmatimonadaceae > SCN-70-22. The sequence continues at coordinate 20,854 of JBGAHX010000001.1, read as the reverse complement.
GCCTCGTACATGATCGAGGGTGAGGGGACCAAGCACTTCCACGTCGTGAAGAAGCTGATGTTCTCGGAGCCAGCGCTCCTCCACGACTTGCTCGAGCGGATCTCGGTGGTGGTCGCCGACTATCTCGTCGCGCAGGTCGAGGCCGGCGCGCAGATCGTGCAGATCTTCGACTCGTGGGCAAGCGCGCTCGCGCCGCGCGAATACGCGGAGTTCGCGCTCCCGTACGTGCGCCAGGCGGTTCAGCACGTCAAGCGAGAGACCGGCGTTCCGGTCATCAGCTTTGCACCTGGCGCTGGGGCGTCGCTGGAGCGGATGGCGGCCGAGAGCGAGGCCGATGTCCTGGGCATCGACTGGCAGACACCGGCGAAGTCCGCACGCATGGTTGCCTTCGCACACGGAAAGGGGATGCAGGGAAACCTCGACCCGTGCGCACTCTTCGGCACACCCGACGATGTGCGGGCGAGAACGGAGCGGATGCTGCACGAGCTGTACTGCCCGGGATACATCGCCAATCTCGGACATGGCGTACTCCCCGACACGCCCGTGGAGAATGCCCGTGCGTTCGTCGACACGGTGAAGGCGTTCCAGCCCACGACCGCCTGACAAACGATTTGCAGATGACCGCTCCCCCGCCGACCGCACGCCCGCTCACCACCCCGCTGGCCGGTCTCTCGGCGTCGCGACGCCGCGCGGCCATGTGGACCATCGAGGTACACGAGACGCTTGTCGACTTCTTTACGCGCCTCGATGGCGGCGGTGCGTTTCGCGAGGATCGCTGGGAGCGCGAGGGCGGTGGTGGCGGCGTGTCGCGGGTGATGATCGACGGCGCCACCTTCGAGAAGGCGGGGGTGAATCGTTCGACCGTGTGGGGAAACCTCCCGGCGGAAGCAGCCAAGCGACTGGCGGGGCGCTATCCGGAGGACGCCGGCGCGCTGCAATTCTTCGCGAGCGGCGTGAGCATCGTCGTGCATCCGCGCTCCCCGATGATCCCCACGGTGCACTTCAACGTGCGCTACTTCGAGATCAGCAACGAAGCAGGGGACGTGGTCGACAGTTGGTTCGGCGGCGGAACCGACCTCACGCCGTTCCAGCCGCAATGGCGCGACGCGCGCGATTTTCACCTCGCGCTGCACCACATGTGCGCGCGCCACCACCCGTCGCTCTATCCGCGCTTCAAGGCCTGGTGCGATCGCTACTTCGTCAACGCGCATCGCGGCGGCGAGGCGCGGGGCATCGGCGGGATCTTCTACGATCACGTGCGGCCGGCCGAAGACGAAAGCCGGATGGACGCTGACGGGTGGTTCGACTTCGGGCGAGGCGTCGCGCACGCGCTGCAGGTCGCCTATGCGCCAATCGTCGATCGCCATCGCGATGATCCGTACGGCGAGCGCGAGGTTCACTTCCAGCGACTGCGCCGCGGGCGGTACGTGGAGTTCAACCTTGTGCATGACCGCGGGACGATCTTCGGCTTGCAGACCGGGGCGCGGACCGAGAGCGTGCTGATGAGCCTCCCGCCAGACGCAAGCTGGGACTACGCGCCGACCTTCGAGGAGGGGTCGCCCGAGGCCGACTTCCTCGTGATGCTCCGCCCGCGGGATTGGCTCACCGAGCCGTCGCACGACTGAGTCGTGCGTCGATTCCCGCGAGCGCCTAACGAAGCTCGCGGTTCAGCAATACTCGGTGGTGTTCTCCAAGGATCAGCGCGCGACCACGACCCCCGCGGTCGCACGCTCGACGGTGGAGCGTTGGACACCGGCGCGCGCGAGCGCCCCGCCTTCGCTGCCGGCGACGCTGAAGCCCGCAAGGAATCGGTCGCCGGGAGTGCCCTGGCCAACCAGGATGTTGCCCTGCACGCGCGCGCCGGGGAGACACTCCATGATTCGCCGAGGGCCGCCACAACCGCTGACGCCGTAGCGGCCACGGGTGAACACGTTGCGGTCAAGCGTCAGCGACCTCGCCGACACCTGATTGGGACCGCCGAATACCACGGCAGCCGTAAGCGGCGCCGACCGAGCGGTGACGAAGGAGTTTTGTGCGATCAGCAATCCGTTCGTGCCAGTCAGCACCATCAACATTCGCGCGACGCCGGCGTAAGGCGCGATCGCGACGTTTTCGACGTAGTTCTCGGTGATTTCGATCCGTTGCGACAGCGAATCGATGTTGCCCCGGTCCCCCCCTCGTCCGTTCACCGCGATGCCCGCACCGACGTTGCGAACCAGGTTCCGACGAACGATGACATCTGCCGTCAAACACCAGGTGCAGCGCCCACTCTGATTGGCGCTCTTTAGTACAATGGCCCATCCTTCCTGTCCATCCGTCCACGAACCGTCAAGAACGTTGTTTTCGACGAGCAAGCGTCGCACGTTTTTTGTCTCTAGCAGGTTCTTTCGCGTCCAAGCCCCTTTCCACGAGATCGGAGTAACGATGTGATTTCGTCGCACGACGATATCGGACGGTGTAAGCCCAGGAGTGGATGGATCCGAGCCACCGAACATGATGTTCTCGCCAGCGCCGGCCAGCACATTGTTCTCGATGAGGTATGGGCCGGGCCCACCCCAACCGGCAATTGCCTGCGAGTCGGCGCCCTTCTCGTGACACTCGTCGAGCCATGAGTCGACAACGGCGGCGGCGCCGCTGTTCAACGCCACGCAACGACGTACCGTCTGCCGCTCCCACCCGTGGACGTAGACTCGATCGAGCACCAGGTCTGAGGCCAGCCTCTCGACATCGCGCGCGTCACCTCCGCCGCCGAACGCCACGAGCGCTGTCGGCCCCTTCGCGGAGGTCGAATCCGTCGTGATCTCGAGCAGCGCCAAGTACCATCGATGAGCACCCGGTCCCGTACGAATCGTATTTCCAGAGCCATCGCTCGTCCGCGCGATGAGCTTCGCGAGCGCCGCGCTCTGCGTGGGGCGAATGCGAGTGCCGGCCTCGGCGACATCGGCGGCCTGAATGTCGGTTCGGACCACGACCCAGCCGGTGTCGGGGCGCGAGGGGAGCGTGAAGTTGCCGACGTATTGACCGCCCGAGGCGAGACAGATGACATCACCCCCTTTCGCCTTGTTCAGCGCCCCCTGCAGGTCGCCGCCGTCCTTGATTGATCGGGTGCACGCCTTATCGGCGAGCGCGCGTGGGAGCGGCGGGAGGACGCGCGGGAGCTCGGCCACCCCTCTCGACGGAGCGAGCGGCGCGATGCCGTCCCCACCAGCCGCTCCCCCCTGCGCTTGCGCAGGGAGGGCGATGAGGACAGCGAGGATCGCAATGGTCAGCGGGCGTCGTATGAGGGGCATGGAGCGTTGGCCGGAGCGGGTGAATCGGTTGTCGGCGAGCTGCACCGACTCCCTACACGCCCAGCGAATCCCGTTCCAATTGCGCGCGAACGCGTGCTTTTCGCAGAGTCTGAGCGGGGATAGAAGGTCGCGACGGCCAGCAATGCGAACGCCGACCCTTGGAGGGCCGGCGTCGGCGAAAATTGGTCGCTCCCCAAGCATCGAGCGCGATTTGGATGATAGCTGGGGCCGGATTCGAACCGGCGACCCCGGCATTATGAGTGCCGTGCTCTAACCACCTGAGCTACCCAGCCTCGACTCGGTACGGACGACAATTCTAACCACCTGACCCGCCTCGGCATAGTGGCCCAGCCGCGCGCTCAAGTGCTGGCCCCGAAACGTCGATGCTCTCCTGAAGGGAACTGCCGACCAAGCGGCGGCCCGCCCGCCTGTGGAGAGATCGAGCCCGATGCACCGCGTTGCACCCAGACCGATCGAGCGCACCGATTCGAAGGTCCAGTCCCTCGTCGCCGAGTACATCCAGCAAAAGCAGCGGGCGAAGGCCGAAGAGTCGAAGAAGACGCGAAAGCCGCTGAATCGGCAGGCGCTGTCGGTAGTTCTCGCGATCATCTGTCTCGCCGCCTGGGTCGCCCCGTACCCTTCGCCGCACTCCGCGCGGCCAGTGGACGCAAGAGTGGAGCGCGCGAGCGCGCGCGTGGCGCTCTTCCTCGCCGCCCAGAGTGTGGTGCACTTCCGTGTCACGCAGGGGCGGTTGCCGCGCAATCTCCCCGAGGCGGGGCTCGACGGGAGCCGAGTGAAGTACTTCCCCGGACGCGACGGCTCGTTTGTCCTCCAGGTGAGCGTCACCAACCACACTCTCTCGTACGACTCGAACCTCCCGGTAACGTCCATCCTGCGAAACGCCGAGGAGATCATCGCGGAGACGGCGCACTGATGAAGAGACGTCGCGGTTTTTCGATCCCCGAGCTGCTGGTCGTACTCACGATCATGGGAGTGCTGGTGCGCATCGGGATGCCGCGCTACGGCGAATTGCGCCGGCAAGCTGCGGCACGCGCGATCATCGGCGACGTGCAAGCGGTGCGTGTCGCGGCGTACAACTACAACACGGAGCATCAGGCGTGGCCGGCGAACTCCGCGCAGGGACAGGTGCCGACGGAGCTGGTTCCCTTCCTGCCAGCCGGCTTTCAGTTCGTGCGCCCGACGTACACGATGGATTGGGAAGTGTGGAACGGTGCCGGGAGCATCTCCCCGTCCAGTGCAAGCGCGAATTCGACGACGGTGGGACTCACGGTCGATTCGCAGGATGCGCTCCTGGTCAATGCGCTGCGCGCGGCGGCGAACGCCGGCGTGCCATACATCGTGGCGGGGTCGCAGACGACCTTCCTGCTGGCCGGATTCGGCGGCAACTACTGACCTGTTGTACGCAATTAGCGAGAACGAAAACGCGGTCGGCGCCAGAGGCACCGACCGCGTCGTCTTTTGGATAGCGGGGGCGGGATTTGAACCCGCGACCTTCGGGTTATGAGCCCGACGAGCTACCAGGCTGCTCCACCCCGCGTCAGAGTGTGGTGAATCTAGACGCGGAGAGTCTCAAGTCAAGTCAACGCCCGAGAACGCTAGCGCTTTGCGTCCTTCTCCGACGGCTCGAAGCGGTAGATCAGCTCCTTGTCGCTGCGCACCATGCCGATCTCCTCGCGAGCGATGCGCTCCTGCAGCGAAGGATCGGTGGCGATGCGCTTTCGCAACGCGGTGAGCGAGTCGACTTCGTGACGCAGCGAATCGATCGCAGTCCGCAGCGCCGCTTCGGTCGCGCGCTGGCGGAAGAGCGCCGTCGTGGAGTATTCCCCGCCCTGAATCGCGAAGAAGATCACGAAGACGACGCCCAGCGCCACCGCGAGCCGTTTCACGCGCGAACTCGTCAGAGTCCGTAGATCGCGCCGCCGGGATACTCGGCGACGTCGCCCAGCTGCTCTTCGATGCGCAGGAGCTGGTTGTACTTCGCCACGCGATCGGTGCGCGATGCACTCCCCGTCTTGATCTGTCCGGCGCCCGTGCCGACGGCGAGGTCGGCGATGAACGTGTCCTCGGTCTCGCCGCTACGGTGCGAGATGATCGAGAGGTATCCGGCGGCGCGCGCCATCTCGATCGACTCGAGCGTCTCGGTGAGCGTCCCGATCTGATTGACCTTGATCAGGATTGCATTGCCGATCCCGTTCTCGATGCCGCGGGCGAGTCGTTCGGTGTTGGTGACGAAGAGGTCATCGCCAACCAGCTGCACGCGATCGCCAAGTTGTGAGGTGAGCGCCGCCCATCCATCCCAGTCGTCTTCGGCGAGTCCGTCCTCGATCGACACGATCGGATACTCGTCGAGCCACTTGGCGTAGAGCTCGACGATTCCGTTCGCATCGAGGGTTCCGGCGCCGCTCTTCTTGAACGTGTAGTTCTTTCCCTTTTTGTCGAAGAGTTCCGATGCGGCGCAGTCGAGCGCGAGGGCAATCTCCTTCCCCGGCGCGTAGCCGGCCGACTCGATCGCCTCGACGACGATCTTGAGCGCATCCTCGTCGCTCTTGAGGTCTGGAGCGAATCCGCCCTCATCGCCCACACCCGTGGAAAGCTTGCGCTTCACGAGCACCTTCTTGAGCGCATGGAATACCTCGGCGCCCATGCGGAGCGCCTCGGCGAACGACTCGGCGCCCACCGGGACGATCATGTACTCCTGAAAATCGACGGTGTTGGTCGAGTGCGCGCCGCCGTTGAGGATGTTCATGAGCGGCACCGGCATCGTGCGCGACAGCGGTCCCCCGAGGTAGCGATAGAGCGGGAGCCCGCTCTCGATCGCCGCGGCACGCGCGACGGCCATCGACACGCCGAGGATCGCGTTGGCGCCTAGCTTTCCCTTGTTAGGCGTTCCGTCGAGATCAAGCATCGTGCGATCGACCTCGACCTGGTTGGTCGCGTCCATGCCGCGGAGCGCGGGGCCGATCGTCTCGATCACGTTGCGCACCGCCTTCTGCACCCCCTTCCCCAGGTAGCGCTTGGCGTCGCCATCGCGCAACTCGAGCGCCTCGTGCTCACCCGTCGACGCCCCGCTGGGAACCGCCGCGCGGCCGGCCGCTCCGCTGTCGAGCGTCACATCCACTTCGATCGTGGGATTGCCGCGGCTGTCGAGGATCTCGCGGGCGAAGATGTCTACGATAGACATAGTTTTCTGAAGACGAGAAGACGAGAAGACGAGAAGACGAGTGGGCGATTGGAAAACTAGTCGGCAATTTCGGCGGTGGGGCGGCTGTCTGGGGATTCGCTCTCCACGCCGTACAGTTCGCGAAGCCCCTCGGCCATGCGGTCCCACGTGCGCTGGGCGAGGGCGTTGCGTTCGTCGTAGTCCAACCCGGTGGTGCTGATCTCCTCGAGAAAGTGGACGTGCACGTCGCCGCGACGCACGCGCCACGAGCCCTTCGGATGCACCTGGATCGTGCCGTGCACAATCGTGGGGACGATTGGGACGCCGGCGGCGATTGCGAGAACGAATGGCCCCTTCTTGAAGGGGCGCAGCGAGTAGGTGTCTCCGCGCGTCCCTTCGGGGCAGACGATGACGCTCGCTCCCTTGTGGATGCTCTCGGCGGCCCGCTCGTACTGCGCGAAGGCGGCTTTCCGGTTGTTGCGCTCGATGAAGATCATCCCGGCGGCTTTCGCTGCAGGACCGAAGATCGGAATGCGCAGCAGCTCGGCCTTGGCGATCCACTTGTATCGCGGGAGAACGCCGGCGAGGGCGAAGACGTCGTACCAGGAGACGTGGTTCGATACGTAGATGCGCGCCGCGCCGCGCGCGATGCGCTCTTCGTTGTGCAGATGCAGTCGAACGCCACCGGCCCACAGAAGCGTGCGGGCCCAGAATCGCGGTCCCCAATCGTAGATCGACCCATCGCGGTCCGGGAACCGCAGCAGCGCCGCCAGAAAGACAAGTCCGCCGACGGTGGGCGTAAACAGCAAGAACGTCAGGCCGACAAGAAGCGCGCGCATTACGACGTAAAGTGATCGTGCCCGAGTCCGAGGTCAACGCGCGTTCCGCCCTCGCCTCGCGTCGCGACGACGCTCCCTTCGGCGGCGGGATGAGCACGCCCGATCTCGCTCAGGGGGACGGCAAAGGTTCTGGCGAATGAGTTCACGTCGATCGGGTGAGGCGAGGCGATGAGGAGCTCGTACTCCTCGCCGCCGCGAGTGGCGTCGACGAGCGTGCAACCGCGCATCACAGGGATTCGCTCGACGTCGACACGCAGCTCGAGCGCGCTCGCGGTCGCGAGATGGTGGAGCTCCGAGGCGAGCGCGTCGGAGATGTCGATCATCGCGTGGACGCCGTGCTGGGCAAGCCAGACGCCTTCGGCGAGGCGCGGCCTGGGCGCCGCGAAACGTTCGCGCAACGCGGGCTCCACGGGCGCTCCCTGCTCGAGCGCGCGGAGCGCGGCAGCTGGTCCGCCCAACACACCCGTGACGTAGATCCGGTCGCCAGCGGCAACGGTGCTGCGGCGCACGGGAGCGTGAGTCGAGCCGAGCACGGTACACGTGATCCCGAACTGCGACGCCCGCGTGATGTCGCCTCCGACGATCCAGGTCCCCGATGCCCGCGCGACATCGCCGATCCCGTCGGCGATCTCCTCGAGATCAGCGACCCAATCCGTCGGGAGTGCGAGGGCGATGAGGAGTGCACGCGCCGTGGCGCCCATGGCGGCCAGGTCGCTGAGCGCGGCGGCGGTCGCACGCGCTCCGATCTCGCGCGGGGTGAGCCATGTGCGGCGGAAATGCACGCCGTCGAGCGACGCGTCGGTACTCGCGACGAGGCGCTCGCCCGGCGGAATATCGATGACGGCGGCGTCGTCGCCGATGCCACTGGCGAGCGCGCCCCAGCGAGCGACCATCGCGCGGACGAGGTCGAACTCGGAACCGGGGCCCAGGCCTAACTGCGGAGCGCTCATGGTGCTAGGTGTCTCCAACGCGCGGCAGCGAGGCGAGCGGAGATCCAGCGTGCGGCGGTTGCATGAGCCACACGTCCGCGAGCGCACGCACCACGTCGCCGAGTGTGACGCCGCGAACGGTTCGACCGGCGTTGGCCCGCTCAGCGGCGCGGCCGTGCACCCACGCCGCGGCGGAGGCAGCCGCCAACGGATCCATCCCCTGCGCGAGGAGCGTGGCGGCGATCCCGCCAAGGATGTCGCCGCTTCCGGCAGCTGCAAGGACGGGGGTCCCCGCGGCGCTCACCATGGAGGTGCCGTCGGGATCTCGACATCGACGCCGATGAGGCGGGCGAATTCGAGCGGGTGCGGGGTGACGATGGTCGGGCGTCCGTCGAGGAGGTCGCCGAGCGCCGCCTCATCGCCGGCAAAGGCGTTGAGGGCATCGGCGTCGATGACCACGGGACCACTAAAGGCGGTAAGCCATCGCGTGACGTGCGCGCGCGCCTGGTCGTGCGCGCCGAGTCCAGGGCCGATGAGGAGCGCGGCGGGCCACGCCACCAGGTCGGCGGCGGGCGCCGACGTCGGCCAGTCGACTGCGGTAGCTTCGGGCACCGTCGCCTGCACCGCGGCGACGCTCTCCGGGTGGACGCACAGCTTCACCATGCCGATCCCCGATCGCATCGCACCGCGCGCGGCAAGGGTCACCGCTCCCGCCATGCCGCGGTCCCCCCCAACGATCAACAACCGGCGGCGCACGCCTTTGTGCGCATCGGCGGCAATCCCCGGAATGCGTGCGTCGACCCACGACGCGTCGACGAGGAGCGGCGCGCCGTCGTCCAGGTGAGCGTGGTGCTCGAGTCCGATGTCGATCACCGCGATCTCGCCGCACTGGGAGCGGGCGAGGAGGTGCCCCCGCTTGATCGTCCCGAAGGAGAGCGTGAGCTCGGCGACCACTGCACCGTCGGCCACGCTTCCCGTCGTCGCGTCGACGCCAGTCGGGAGATCGAGTGCGACGACGAGCGCGCCGGCCGCACGCGCGTCGGCAATCGCGCTTGCGAGGTCGGCGACCGCCCCGCGCAGCGGTCCCGAAGCTCCCGTCCCGAGGAGGGCATCGACCACGAGATCGGGCGTCGTTGGCGAAGCGCCTAACGTCACGCAATCGAGCGCCTCCGTTCGTGCGATGGTGGCGTCGGGGGTGCGCGGCGCGCTGCTCTCGAGCACGTGCACCTCGACTCCCGCGCGCGCCAAGGCCGCGGCGACGATCCAGCCGTCGCCGCCGTTGTTCCCGGCACCACAACACACGAGCGCACGACGCCCGTGAGCGGGAGTCAGCCGCGCGAGTATTCGCTGTGCGGCGCCCAGGCCGGCGCGTCGCATCAGTTGTATCGAGGGAGTCCCTGCGTCGATCGCCGCGGCATCTCGCGCGGTGGCCTGCTCGGCAGTCACGACGCGAACGGTCATGGAACCTGTCGGGCCGCAGGGCTGCGGGAGAGGACTACTTGTGGGACTGGCCGACGGTACGGCCGAAACTGATCTCCCCGTTGTCGATGCGGATGTTGAAGCCACACTCCGGATTGCTGCACACCCACGCCTTGTAGGTGATCGGTGCCCCATCGCGACCGTAGTCGCTCAGCGGAAGAAGTACGCCCTTCTCGCACTTCTGGCACTGCGGATAGTTCATGATTTGCGTCACTGCGCCTCCAAGCGCGTGGAAGATCGCGTCGCCCGTCGCGACGCCCCGTCAGGCGAGATGCGCGGCGCTCCAGGGATACGCCTGCTCAAATGCCTGATCGAACTCGTACACGTCGAGAAAATCGAGGCGCGAATCGGTAGGCTGGCTCAGAAGGAGCCCCAAATCCACCATCGTGAATACGATGTCACCGACATCCGCCGTCGCCCGTACGCCCCAGTGCTCGAGTACCAGTCGCGCCAACACCCCAAACCTTTCGAGAGCCAGGTCGCGCACCGCCGCAGCGAGCTCGCGCCCGGACACGTGTCGCGGAGTGCTCAGTTTCTCCTGATGGTAGCGGAGAGCGTCGAGTACGAAATCGTACGCCGGGCGCTCGAACCGCGTCTCCTTCAGGAGAATCTGTTCCCATTCAATCTCTCGAAATGCCGTACCCGCCACCCTCGCGATTTCTCCTGCGGAACGAACGCCCCGCGATGAAGGGATCGAGCAGATCAAATAAAAATGCGCCCGTGCAACGGAAGAACACAACACCTGACGAGTCGCATTCCGCTTCAGAAAGATTCTCGGCGCAACGGCCTCGGGTCTTGACGAATCTCCCCCCGTCGCCACGAGCAGGAGAATGCTCTAATCCTTCACGGCGACACCCTAGCCTTCTCGATGCCTCCGCGTCAACATGTCGCGACAAGAACCTCTCACCACCATGAACGCCCACCGCATTTCCTCATGAGGCTTGCCGATATGCGCACTCTTCTGCGACACGCCGGATTCGTCGCTTCTCTCGGAATCGCAACTACCCTTGGTGCGCAGGGAACGCCAGCCTCTTCTCAGCCGTCGACTCCTCTTCCGTGGCCACCGGTCGCCACCTTTTCGATCCTTGGCTACGACCCGCAGACGGGTGAGGTCGGCGGAGCGGTGCAGTCGCGTGTCTTTTCCGTCGGCAACGGTGTGCTCTGGGCCGAGGCGGGGGTCGGTGTGGTCGCCACTCAGGCGATCGTCGACGTGAGCTACGGACCGCAGGCGCTGAAACTCCTCAGGGACGGGCTCGCACCGAAGGCGATCGTCCAACAGGTGTGGCAGAACGATCCCGATCCACGCCCCGACGATTGGACCAAGTTCGGCCGGCAGTTCGCCGTGATGAACGCGACGGGTGACGTGGCCGCGTACACAGGACCGCGCGCGACGAGCTGGGCGGGCGACCGTCAGGGGCAATTCTGCTCGGCACAGGGGAACATCCTCGCCGGAGAATCCGTCGTCACTTCGATGGTTGACGCATTCGAGAAGACGACCGGACACCTGTCGATGCGCCTCTTGGCCGCGCTGGAGGCTGGACAGATGGCAGGAGGCGACAAGCGCGGGATGCAATCTGCCGCGATGGTGATCGTGAAGAAGGGGGGCGGCGTGTGGCTCAACAACGACGTCGTGCTCCGACTCCAGGTCGACGACTCGCCGGAGCCGATCAAGGAGTTGCGTCGTCTCGTGGAGAAGGCGGCGGCCCAGCGCAATCGCACGAGTCGTTAGGCCGGCAGGCGCACGTTCGCACGTCACACCAGAGCGTGTCGCACCATCGCGTGGCGCGTCAAAGCGAGCGCGCCACGCGCTCGATCACTCCGCTTGCGGTGGCCAGCGCCTGCAAGTCATCGGGGGCCAGCGATTCGAGCACGACCTGCAGCGACGCGAGCCGACGCGCCCGCGCTGCTTGAAGAATGCGAATCCCCTTCGCGGTGGCGCGCACACGCACGACGCGCGCATCGGTCGAGTCGCCCTCGCGAATGAGGAGCCCCTGCTCTTCCATGGCCGTCACGAGTCGCGACATCGTCGGCGGGCGCACCTGCTCGGCGGCGGCGAGTTCTCCCAACGTCATCGGGCCGCCAAAGACCACGACCGAGAGCGCGGACGCGCGCGGTCCGCTCAGCCCGGACTTGCGATCGGTCACACGAAGGCCTCGGAGCAGCTGAATCGCCGCCGAGTGCAATCGGTCTGCGACGCGCGCCGCGCTCTCATTTGAGCGCGCGGGGCTCTCGGTCGCGCGTGTCGGCTCGCGATCACTTGCGCCTGACATCTGAAGCTCCCATATTTTGTTAGCAAAGCTAACTAAGTGTCGGTCGGCGCGACACCGTGCCCGGGGGTGTCGTCGGTCATCTTGAGGATGCCGGGTTCTCGCTCGATTTCTGTCACGACTTCCTGTGACGCCTCACGCAGTCGACGCCTGACGAGTCGCCTGCCCTTCCACGGAGCCCCGCATGAGCACAACCCTGGTGTCTCCCTCGCGAATCGGCCAGATCGCGATCCCTGCCCGCGAGATTGGCCGGGCAGTGGCATTTTATCGTGATGTGCTGGGATTGCGATTCCTGTTCGAGGCGCCCCCCAAGCTCGCCTTCTTCGACTGCGGAGGGGTTCGACTCATGCTTTCGGAGCCGGAAGACGGACAGGACTTTCAGCCGGGATCGGTGCTGTACTACCTCGTCGATGACCTTCCCGCCGCGCACCAGGCGTTACTCGAACGCGGAGCCAACTTCGCCGATGCTCCTCACAAGATCGCCAGCATGCCCGATCACGACCTGTGGATGGCCTTCCTTCACGACTCGGAGGGGAATCTCGTCGGGCTCATGAGCGAGGTCCGGCGCTGACACCGGGCGGGTGCTTCGGCGAGCGCGGTGACTCGCCGAAGCGGTTCGTAAAGAAGGCAACGAAGGGGTGACCTGCCGAAACGATCGGACGGTCACCCCTGATGCGTCTCGACGCCGACAACCACGGGGATGCCCGCGCGCACGCTCTGGGTCACGACGCAGAAGTCCTCGAACAGCTCCAGACAACGTTGCATGCGCTGCTCGTCGCCAGAGGCCACGACGGGAAAGAGCTCGACGTGGAGCCCGCCGATGCGGAGACGCTTTCGTGCGTTACGCACGAAGGTGCCCCGCGCACGGACCCGCAGACTTTCTACCTCGATGCGTCCTTTTCTCGCGCAGAACAGGAAGGACGAGGCGAGGCACGACGCCATGGCCGAGGCGAGGACTCGCGCGGGGGTGGGATAGTGACCGGAGCCAAGCGGGGGCGCCTCATCGATCTCGAATCCCTCCGAGCCGTTCTCATCCGGCTCGACGGCAAAGCGGTACCCCTCGGCGAGGGTGAGCGAGACTTCGAAGGATCCCTCGTCGTCTGCGGGCGAGTCGGGAGCGCGTTCGGATTCGGGGCTCGGGGATGCTGTCATGGCACTCGTCTGGTCCGGCAGCCGCAACAGAAGCGGGTGCTCTCGTGGCCTCACGCGGCGCTGCTGAGCGCGCGGGGGATCGTTTTCACGACGGGCATGTGCGTGTGGTCCGAAGAACCAACATATCCGGTGCGCATGGCCCGAGGTAGCATGGCAGCTCGGGCCCGTTGGCGGTGTCGGGCGATGCCTGAACCGGCGTCCCGCGACCTGGCGTGACACGCTGGCGGCGGCAGGCGTCTCATCCGGTCGGGAGCTTTGCTGGCTCGACGTTGGCGGGGCGGCGGCAACTCTGCGTTGGTGCCGGGGAGAGCGGGGAGCGGGACGTCTGGCCGATGCCGTGACGAATTCGCGGGGGCGGGGTATGGAGCGGCAGCGCGAGCGGCAGCGCGACACGAGTGCGGTCCCCAACTTGCACCTGTGCCGGCGGTTGCGGCGCGGCACCGTGGAGCGCCGCCGCCGTGCGCGGCGCGGATTTCGATGACGTACTTCGCGGCATCGCATGGGCGCGCGGCTCGCCGGCGTTCACTTCGGAATTTCGTTAGGCATCCCATCGCAGACATGACTTCGTTTTCGTTGAGATTTTCCCTTGCAGCGCTCCTGCTTGCACTGTTCGCGGGCACGGGAGAGGCGCAGTACAACAACTGCATTCCTCCGACGCCTCGGGGGGAGCGCGCCGCCAACCTCGACTCGCTGCGCGGGTCGACTCTGCTGATCGTTTATGTGACCGCCGGCCCAGGGAAAGGGCGGATCAGCTCGGGGACGCTGGACCTTCAGCGGGCAAGTCCCGAGTGGCAGAAGAAGGGGGTGGTCATGACCGGGATCACCTCAATCGACCTGGCGAAGATCGGTGCGCAGTACGCGGGCTCCCTCAATGGACGCGACCCCGGCGCGCCGAGTGTAACGGTCGAAGCCGCAACCGACGGGCGCTCGGCGGTGATGATCCTCGGCTCGATCCGCGAGCGCAACGCCAAGGGGGAGTTGGTCGGTCCTGTCTCCCGCTTCGAGATCGTGGAGCGTTTCCCGCGGGGGTATCGGGGCGTTTGGCAGACGATCAACGCCAAGGGAGCGCCGGCGAGCGGATACTTCTGCGCTTCCCGCTTCTAGGTGGCGACGCTCGAACGACGTGCCGGGCGCGCGATCGGCGCCGGTGTTCGCGAGTCCGTGTGTATTCCAGACACACTCTGTGGCGTGGAACGCGCGCCACACGTGCGTGACGAACGGCCCTCACGTGTGACCAGCGGTCCGCAGCGACGCGTTCCCAGAACGTGCGCGACGTGGGCTCGAGGCGTGTCGTTGTGCGCCGCTCTGGCGCTCGTTGGCGGATGCGCCGGCCATAGCCCTCGCCCCTTGCTCTCGTCTTCGGCGGGTGCGCCGGTGCGGATCTCAGGGGACTTTGCCGGTTCGGTCACGCTCGACGGCGGTATCGTGACGCTGCAGCTGACGCGTGCACGGGTGCGCTACAACGGGTGGGCAGCGGGCGACACTGCCTCGGTAGAGGAGCTCACGCTGCGTGCAATCGTCGCCGCGGACTCCGCGGGGATCGGGATCCCGCTCGGCGTGAGCGGCGCACTCGACGTGGCGCCGGTGTTGCAGGTGGGCGAGGAGGTGTCGATGGACGGACGTACGCTCGCTGTCCCTCTGCCACCGGAGCGTCGCGCGCGTGACTTGTGGATCGCCTTCCAGTTTCGGGGGACGATTCGCGCCCGAAGTTCAGCGCCCGAGCTACTCATTGCGTACACGTGCAGCGAGATGAACCTGTTCGGCGTAAGCAAGAGTGCGAATGCGCGTGCACGTCGAATGCGGTCGAGCTACTCCGTCGGCTGCAGCTTGTAAGGGGTGGTGTCGGTTCCGGCACCATCCCTTTGGAAAATCGGGTTCGTCTTCGCGCGCATTCCGCGTTACATTGCCCCTCGGCGCCTGCCAAACCCCCTCGGAGGTGCCGGACTCCACTCCCAGCCTTGGAGTGCCGTATGCCTGGACGTAAGCGTGATACGCGGTTCTCGGCGCGGCGCCAGCCGGCTCGTTATGCGGGTGCCGCCAATCGCAAGGGTAGCGACAACTTCGCCTCGAAGTTGAGCGAGAAGGATGTCAGCAAGGCCCGCCAGATGCACAAGAAGGGAATGCCGTTGCACGAGCTGGCGGAGAAGTTCGGCGTGCATGCGTCCACGATGTCCCGGGCCCTGCGCAAGCTGACGTTCCGGCACGTCAAGTAAGGCCATGCGCGTGGTGAGGGAGGGACGCGGACGGCGGGTCGTCAGCGCCGTCGCGATCTTCCTCACCGCGGTTGCCTTGCAGCAAGCCTGTACCGTCGCCTGGGCTCACGCGACCGCCGAACGCGGCACGCGATACGAAATGTCCGTGGTAGGGTTGTCTCGCCTCAGCGCCCTGCCCGACCAGTCCAGGACCGACTGCCGATGGTGGCCAACATACGGAAGCACGGAGCTCTGTGCGCCGACCGCGAATGCTCCCGCCGCGCGAGGTGCGCTGCGTCGCGCCTATCCCTGCCTGCAGGTGGCATTGTGGCTCGCGGTGCTGAGCGTGCTCCTGCAGACGTTGCGCGTTCCACGCAGCCGTCTGCTGCAGGGCGCGGTGCCGGCGGCCGCCGCGGCGCTCGTCGTGACCGCGATCTCTTCCATGCTCGTCGGAGCCGGCGACGGACTCGCCGTGCTCGCGCCGCTCGAGGTCCGCTTCGATGGCGTCGGATTTGCGCTCGCGCTCCTTGCGGCGGTGCTGAGCATGGCGAGTGCCGTGTTGCTGCTGACGTCGTTCGTCGCCACGAATTCCGAGACTTCCGTCGCGTCGCCGCTCGCGACCGACGGACGGCGATGAGCGTCGGATCGGCGCTCGACTCCGGTAGACGGGCGCGGAAGCTGGCGCGCCTGACGAGACGGTCGCTTGCCGTCGCGACTGCCGTCGGGTGCCTAACCAGTTTCCCGCTCAGCGCGCAGCGCAACAGACCGCCGGCAACCGCGCGCACGGGACTTACCCTCGCTCCGATTCCCTTCCCGTCGGACTCCGGGCTCGCCGATCAGCGCGCGTTCGAGACGCTACCACCTCCGGTGCGCGAGGTGCTCGACGTCCGGCGCGAGTTGCAGCCGCAAGGCGGCGACTCGTCGTTGGTGTGCGTGCCGTTGAGCTACACGTCGGATGGGAGCCGTCGCCAGCGCGTACAGGGGAAACCGTACGGCTTCGGATTGGTCGTCTTCGCGCGAGCGACGAAATCGGGGGCGCTCGCCCGAGTGGAATTCGTGCGACGTCTCGCCGATGGCTCGCAGCGCGGCTACACATGGGACGCGGAGGGAGACGCGACTACCGCCATGGAGTGGGCACCGGGATCGACCCAAGCAGAATCGCACCCCGTGCCGCGGGGCGGTCCAATCCCACGTGCGGTGCGGGGGCTCGGGCGAATTGTGCTCACCTGGCCGTGCAGCGCGCCGTGATGCAGTTCTCCCCCCCGGCGTCTTCGCGCCGAGGGTAGCAACGGGCGCGACGGGCGCCCTTTCGGCGGCCGTCGATGCGGGTGTATCGTGCTGTGCGCCAACACCGGCCAACGTCGCGGCGTTCGAAGCACATCGCTCAACGCCGCCCAGCGGTGCGCGTCGCGCACCGGACGCCGCGCGACCCCTCACCTCGCTCCTTCCCCGCCGCCGCCATGTCCCTCGCGCGTAACGCCCTGCTCCGGGCTTCGAAGTCCCAATGGCTTGCCGCCCAGATGACGCAGCGCGCCTTTGCGCGCCGGGCGGTCAAGCGATTCATGCCGGGCGAACGCCTGTCGGACGCGCTCGACGCGGCGCAGACGCTCGTTCCGTCGAAGATCGGGACGATCATCACGCGACTCGGCGAGACGCTCACCGGCGAGCGCAACACCGACGAAGTCCGCGACCACTACCTCTCGGCGCTCGACGAGATCGCACGCCGTGGCCTCCCCACGCAGCTCTCGGTCAAGCCGACGCAGCTCGGGCTCGACCTCTCGGTCGAGGAGTGTGCGCGCCAGATCGCACCGATCGCCATCAAGTCGAAGGCGCAGGGAGCGACGCTCTGGATCGACATGGAAGACTCGAGCTACGTGGAGCGCACGTTGCAGCTGTACGAGCAGCTGCAATCGGCGCACGGCTCGCTGGGACTCTGCATCCAGTCGTACCTCTTCCGCACGCCGAAGGACCTGGAGCGGCTGATCCCGCTCAAGCCGGCCATTCGCCTGGTGAAAGGGGCGTACGCCGAGCCTGCCGACGTGGCGTTCCCGGCGAAGCAGGATACCGACAAGGCGTACGTCGCGCTGGGTGAGCGATTGCTCGAGGCGGCGAAGGAGGGCAACGCCTTCCCGGTCTTCGGCACGCACGACATGACGATCGTGCAGCGTCTTGTTGCGCGCGCGGGCGAGATCGGCGTCGCGCCCGGGAAGTTCGAGGTGCACATGCTCTACGGAATTCGCGCCGCCGAGCAGCGCGCACTCGCGCAGCAGGGGCACGCCGTGCGCTGCCTGGTGAGCTATGGCAACAACTGGTTCCCGTGGTACATGCGCCGGCTCGCCGAACGCCCGGCAAACGTCTGGTTCGTGGTGCGAAGCGCTTTCATGTAAAGCAGTCGGCCGCGCGCCGGAATGTGAAACGTGAGCGGCGCGCCTGCATCCGAGGCGCGCCGCGTGCGCGAGGACAAAGACCGTCGCTTACGATGACGCGCGGCCCGGCGCGGGCAGGAGCCGTTAGGCGATCGCCTCGCGCATGGGGGACGGATACAGGGCGAAGGCCGCCGCGAGTTCACGCACCTCGCCGCGCACCGCCGCGATTTCTGCGGCGTCGTCGGGGGCGCGCAGGACGCGGTCGATGAGTTCGGCGATGCGCTGCATCTCCCCTTCCTTCATTCCGCGTGTTGTCACCGCGGGGGTCCCGATACGGATGCCGCTCGTGACGAAGGGCGACTGCGTCTCGCGCGGCACGGTGTTCTTGTTGACGGTGATTCCCGCCTTGTCGAGGACCTGCTCGGCGATCTTGCCGGTGAGCCCCTTGCTGCGCAGGTCGACGAGCATCAGGTGGTTGTCGGTCCCTCCAGACACGAGCATGTAGCCGCGCGCCATGAGCGCGTTGGCGAGCGCCTGCGCGTTGCGGATCACTTGTCCGCAATACTCGCCGAAGGACGGATCGAGCGCCTCACGGAAGGCGACCGCCTTGGCGGCGATGATGTGCTCGAGCGGCCCGCCCTGCGAACCCGGGAAGACGGCCTTGTCGATCGTCTTGGCGTGCTCGGCGCGCGAGAGGATGAGCCCTGCGCGCGGACCGCGCAGCGTCTTGTGCGTCGTGGTCGTGACGACGTCGGCGAGCGGGACCGGCGACGGGTGGTGCCCCGTCGCTACGAGTCCGGCGATGTGGGCCATGTCGACCATGAAGATCGCCCCGACTTCGCGCGCCACTTCGGCAAACGCGGAAAAGTCGATCGTACGCGGATAGGCGCTCGCGCCGGCGATGATCATGCGCGGGCGCTCGCGGCGCGCCACGTCGCGCAACATGTCGTAGTCGATGAAGCCATCGTCGGTGACGCCGTAGTGCACGGCGCGATACAGGAGCCCCGAATAGTTGACCGGAGATCCGTGCGTAAGGTGCCCGCCCTGCGAGAGGTCCTGGCCGAGCAACGTGTCGCCCGGCTTGAGGAAGGCGAGGGCGACGGCGCTGTTGGCCGACGCACCGGAGTGCGGCTGCACATTCGCGTGCTCGGCGCCGAAGAGCTGCTTGGCGCGGTTGATCGCCAGCTGCTCGACTTCGTCGACCACTTCGCAGCCGCCGTAGTAGCGCTTTCCCGGGAGCCCTTCGGCGTACTTGTTGGTGAGCGGCGATCCGGCGGCTTCCATCACGGCAGGCGAGACGAAGTTCTCGCTGGCGATCAGCTCGATGCCGTCGTTCTGTCGTTCGATTTCGCGCTCGATGAGGCGAGAGATTTCGGGATCGGCATCGCGCAGGCGTTGCCCGGGCGGGCAGCGATCCCACGACTTCCAGTCGGTCATGTCGTCTCCGGCATGGGTTCGATCTTCTCGACGCGGCGCGCGTGCCTCCCGCCCTCGAAGGGAGTCGAGAGGAACGTTTCGAGAATCTTGTCAGCTGCCTCCTCGGACACGAAGCGCGCCGGGAGGACGAGGATGTTGGCGTCGTTGTGGAGGCGCGCCAGCTCGGCGATCTCCGGCGCCCACGCGACGGCGGCGCGCACGTGCGGATGGCGGTTGGCGGCGTAAGACATCCCGAGCCCAGTCCCGCAGAGGAGCACGCCGCGCTCGATCGTTCCATTCTCGATGCGCGAGGCGACTGCGTGGGCGTAGTCGGGATAATCGGTGGACGCCGCCGAGTCCGTCCCCATGTCCTGGACGTCGTAGCCTAACGCGGCAAGGCGCTCGACTACCTTCTGCTTGAGGGTGAAGCCGGCGTGGTCCGAACCGATTGCTATGCGTTGCATGAGATCTCAGAAGACGAGAAGACGAGAAGACGAGGGAAAGCTTCTCGTCGTCGATGTGAGGAAAGCTAGTCGCCTGCCCCCGCACGGCCGAAGGGGCGCCGCGCGATCCCACCGCGCCGGCGCCCCCTCGTCTTCTCGTCTTCTCGTCTTCTCTTAACTCTTACGTGGCCACTGCGGCCAGGTCCTCACCAGGCCGCCCACGGCTTGCAGGCGGCGCTCGGCGAGGCGGTCGGCTGCTTCGTAGGTGGGGATGCCCTGTTCCCGGGCAATCTCGAAGACGCCGAGGGTGGTGTCGAAGATCTCGTCGGCCTTGCGGAGGGCGCGCTGCGACGTCCAGCCCGCGAGTTCGCTGTAGACGTTGATCACGCCGCCGGCGTTGGCGACGAAGTCGGGGGCGTAGAGAATCCCCTTCTTTTCAAGCTCGGCACCGTGCTTCTCCGCCAGGAGCAACTGGTTGTTGGCGGCGCCGGCGATGATCTCGACGCGAAGGCGCGGAAGCGTCTCGTCGTTGATGATCCCGCCCAACGCGCACGGAGCGAAGATGTCGGCGTCGACGCCGTAGATCGCGTCGAGGTCGACGGCGCGGGCCGCGCACTCCTCGACGACGCGCTTCACGCGATTGGCGTCGATGTCGGTGACGACGAGCTGCGCGCCGTGGGCGTGGAGTTCCTTCGAGAGGTAGTAGCCCACGTTGCCGAGTCCCTGCACGGCGATGGTCTTTCCTTCGACCGACTCCGAACCCCAGCGATGCTTTGCCGACGCCTGGATCGCGCGGAAGACGCCACGCGCCGTCACCGGCGACGGATCACCCGACTTGTTGGCGAGACCGGCGACGTAGTCGGTCTCCATGTGGACGAAATCCATGTCGGCGGTGCTGGTGCCGACGTCCTCCGCCGTGACGTAGCGGCCGCCGAGCGACTCGACGAAGCGCCCGTGGGCGCGGAAGATCATCTCGCGCTTGGAGGTGCGGTTGTCGCCAATGATGACGGCCTTTCCGCCGCCGAGGTTGAGGCCAGCGACTGCGTTCTTGTAGGTCATCCCGCGGGCGAGTCGCAGCGCGTCGATGATGGCCTCGTCGTCGTTGGCGTACTGCCAGAAACGGGTGCCGCCGAGCGCGGGGCCGAGCGTCGTATCATGGATGGCGATGATGCCGCGATAGCCGCTCGATTCGTCATGACAAATGACGAGCTGCTCGTGGCCCATGCCGGAAATCACGTCGAAGAGTTGCATTGAACTGGGACGGGGGACGGGGGTCGGGGGACGGGAGTGCCGGCCCGCG